>DATFZM010000022.1:0-84431 GCA_035314465.1 Solirubrobacteraceae bacterium
GATCTACGGCAGCTCACTCGAGCGAGCCGCGGCGCTCCCGCTCTATCTCGAGCGCTACAACTTCAGGCGACCACACGGCTCCCTCAGCCACCAACCGCCCGCGTCACGGCTGACCAACGTCTTTGGGAACTACACCTAGCCAGCCGCGAGCTGGCCGCAGGCCGCCGCGATGTCGCGCCCGCGAGTGAGCCTCACCGTCGCCGGCACACCGTTCGCTACCAGCACCTGGCGGAAGGCTGCGATCGACTCCCGGCTCGAGCCGCGGAAGGCGCCGGGGCCCTCGCCGGGGGAGGGATTGAAGGGGATCAGGTTGACCTTGAACGGCGCTTGTCCTCCGGAAGGGCCGCCACCGCGCTCGTCGTCGGGCGGCGCGAGCAGCTCGGCGAGCGCGAGCGCTTGCTCATAGCGGTCGTTGACGCCAGCGAGCATCACGTACTCCACGAACACGCGCCTGCGCCGGCGCGCGTAGAAGGCGCGCGCCGCCGCCACCACGTCCGCGAGCGGGTAGCGCTCGTTGACGGGCATCAGCTGCGAGCGCAGCGCGTCCTCGGGCGCGTGCAGCGAGAGCGCGAGCCTTAGCGGCATCCCGCACTCGGCGAGCGCTTCGATCCCCGGAATCCAGCCGACCGTAGAGATCGTGGTGCGCCTATGCGTGATGCCCACCTCCGGCAGGCGCTCGCACGCGGCGAGCACCTCGTCGAGGTTCAACATCGGCTCGCCCATGCCCATGAAGACGCAATGATCGATCGCTTCGGTGCGGCGGAAGTGCAGCGCCTGGTCGACGATCTCCGACGCGCTCAGGTTGCGGCCGAAGCGCATCGAGCCGGTTGCGCAGAAGCGGCACGTGAGCGGGCAGCCCGACTGCGAGGACAGGCACACCGAGCGCCGGCCGGCGCCACCACCCGGAGGGTCTCGGTAGCGCATCAGAACGGCCTCCACGGGGCGCCCGTCCGAGGTCTCGAAGAGCGCCTTCACGGTGCCATCGCGCGAGCGCTGCTCGCGCCGCAGCGCAAGGCTCGAGAACGGCAGCTCGTCGGCGAGCGCTTCGCGCAGGGCGGCCGGCAGGTCGGTCATCTCGGCAAAGCCCTGTGCGCCGCCGGCGGCCCACCGCCACACCTGGCGGGCCCGGAAGGGGGGCTCCCCGCGAGCGGCGAGCGTGTCGTTGAGCAGTTGCAGGTCCATGGTGCGCGGCGGGCCTATGGTTGCATCCCATGCGCCATCTCCACCGGCCGCGGCCATGCGCCTCGTGAAGTACCTCGCCCACGCGGGCGTCGCCTCGCGCCGCGCCGCCGAGACGCTGATCGCCGCGGGACGCGTATCCGTCGACGGTCGGGCCGCGAGCGACCCCGCACTCGATGTGGGCCCCGGCGCGGAGGTCGCGCTGGACGGCCGTCCCCTCGCCGGACCCGAGCCGCGCGTGCTCTACGCGGTCAACAAGCCGGTCGGGGTGCTCTCGACCGCCCGCGACACGCACGGCCGCGCGACCGTGCTCGAGCTCGTGCCCGACACCGGCCTGCGTCTCTACCCGGTCGGGCGCCTGGACGCCGACAGCAGCGGCCTGATCCTGCTCACGAACGACGGCGAGCTCGCCAACCGGCTCACCCACCCCCGCTACGAGGTACCGAAGACCTACCGCGCCAAGCTCGCGCGGCCGCCGATCGGCGGCGGCGTCCTGCGCCGCCTGCGCCGCGGCGTCGAGCTCGAGGACGGCCCCACGGCGCCGGCGAGGGTGCGCCGCGTCGGGCCGCAGGAGATCGAGGTGACGATCCACGAGGGGCGAAACCGCCAGGTGCGCCGGATGTGCGCGGCCGTCGGCCACCCGGTGCTCGAGCTCGAGCGCGTCGGCTTCGGCGCGCTGCGCCTCGGCGACCTGCTGCCAGGGGCCCACCGCCGCCTGAGCGCGCGCGAGGTCGAGCGTCTGCGCTCGGCGCTCTGAGAGAATCGAACGATGCGACTGTTCGCGCTGCGCGGCGCGGTGAGCGTCGAGCGCAACGACGCAGCCGAGATCCTCGAGGCCACGAGGAGACTGCTGCAGGAGATCATGGCCCGCAACGAGCTCGCCCCCGAGCGGGTCGTCTCCTGCATCTTCACCGCCACCGAGGACCTCGACGCCGAGTTCCCCGCCGTAGCCGCGCGCACGCTCGGCTACGACGCCGTGCCGCTGCTGTGCGCGCGCGAGATACCGGTGCCCGGCTCGATGCGCGCGGTGATCCGGGTCCTGATCCACTACCACGCCCCCGAGGACCACGTTCCGGCCCACGTCTACCTCGGCGAGGCGCGCGCCCTGCGCGCTGACCTCAACGCAGCGCAGTAGCCGCGCGGCCACCGGCGGCGGTGCGCGGCAGAATAGACACATGGCGATCGAGTTCTCCGAGCGCATCCGGCGGATCCCCGTCTACCCCGCGGCAGGCGGCTACGCCCAGGAGTCGCTCGTGCGACTTGCCAGCAACGAGTCGCCGTTCCCGCCGCTGCCCGCGGTGCGGGAGGCGATCGAGCACGCGCTCGGGGGCCTCAACCGCTATCCCGACCCGACCAACGCGCTCCTGCGCCAGCGCCTCTCCAAGCGCTACGAGCTGCCGGCCGAGCGGATCGCGATCGGCAACGGGTCCTGCGACATCCTGCTCGCCGCCGGGGAGGCGCTGCTCGAGCCGGGCGCCGAGCTGCTCTATGCGTGGCCCTCGTTCTCGGTCTACCCGCACCTCGCGGCGGCATCGGGAGCGCGCGCGGTCACCGTGGCACTCGACGATCGGCATCGCCACGACCTCCCGGCGATGCTCAGGGAGGTGACGGTCGCCACGCGCCTGGTGATCGTGTGCAACCCCAACAACCCCAGCAGCACCGCCGTGGCGCTCGCGGACATCGCCGCCTTCCTCGCGGAGATCCCGCGCCATGTCTGCGTGATCGTCGATGAGGCCTACTGCGAGTTCAACCTGATCGAGGACCCCGACGCTTCGCTCGCGCTCCTGGACACGCATCCCAACCTCGTGCTGCTGCGCACCTTCTCGAAGGTCCATGGCCTCTGCGGGCTGCGGGTCGGCTTCGCGCTCTGCGGCTCGGAGGAGCTCCCGCGCGCGCTCGACCAGGTCCGCCAGCCGTTCTTCTGCAACGCCCTCGCCCAGGCCGCCGCGACGGAGGCGCTCGCGCACGGTGACGCGGTCCTCGACCGCGTCACCCGCACGGTCGCCGAGCGGATCTCGGTCGGGGAGCGCCTGCAGGCGCTCGGCCTCGAGGTCGCCGACTCGCAGGCGAACTTCTGCTGGGTGCTGCTCGGGCAAGAACGCGACGAGCAGGCGATCCTCGACGGACTCACCGAGCGCGGAGTGCTCGTGCGCAGCGGCATGGCGCTCGGCAGCGAGGTTCCCGCAATGCGCGTCACCTACGGCCTGCCCGAGGAGAACGCACGTTTCCTCGACGCGCTCGCGCAGCTGCTCTGAACTGGATCGGGCGCAAGCCCGCCGATCACACTGGACCGCGTGTCGATTGTCTGCTACAAACATCAAGAGCGACCATGAGCAGACCGGCTGCCACAGTTCACACGCCTTATACGCCAGTCACCTGGTCGCTGCGCTACGCCTGGCGATTTAGCTAGGCGCTCCGGCCGGCATCCGTTCGTGAGTGGATGCCAGCGGCCGCACCGGGTCCCCGCGGCGGGGACCAAGCGCCATCCCAGCGGGCGCGCACGCGCCCCTCACGGCCCACACAGGTGGGCACGCAGCACCTCTAACATGCCCAGGCGTATCGAAAGGATGAGTAGATGATGATCGTCATGAAGGAGACCGCGACCGAGGACCAGGTCGGCGCGGTCATCAACAAGATCGAGCGTGCCGGCGCGCGCGCCCACCGCAGCTCCGGGGCGCGCGTGACGGTGATCGGAGCGATCGGCGACGTCGAGCAGGACGCGAGCGTTGCGAGCCTCGGCCTCGAGGGCCAGCCTGGCGTCGATCGCGTCGTCGCGATCCTCAAGCCCTACAAGCTCGCCTCCGCGCAGATGACGCACGGCGAGCGCACGGTGCTCGACATCGACGGGCGCCCGGTTGGGGGCGAGCACTTCGCGCTGATCGCCGGGCCGTGCACGGTCGAGTCTCGCGAGCAGACGCTCGAGACCGCGCGCGCGGTGCGCGACGGCGGCGCGACGCTGCTCCGCGGGGGCGCGTACAAGCCGCGCACCTCCCCCTACGCCTTCCAGGGGCTCGGGCAGGAGGGGCTGCGGTTGCTCGCGGAGGCCAAGGCCGAGACCGGCCTGCCGATCGTCACCGAGCTGATGGACATGCGTGACCTCGACGCGGTCCTCGAGGTCGCCGACGTCGTGCAGATCGGCGCCCGCAACATGCAGAACTACCCGCTGCTGGCCGAGATCGGCCGCTCGGGCCGGCCCGCGCTGCTCAAGCGGGGGCTCTCCTCGACGCTGGATGAGCTGCTGATGGCGGCCGAGTACATCCTCAAGGAAGGCAACCCCAACGTGATCCTCTGCGAGCGGGGCATCCGCACGTTCGAGACGGCCTACCGCTTCACGCTCGATCTGATGGCCGTGCCGGTGCTCAAGGAGCTCACGCACCTGCCCGTGATCGTCGACCCGAGCCACGCCGCCGGGCGGCGCGATCTCGTCGGCCCGCTGTCGCTCGCCGCCGCCGCCGTCGGTGCCGACGGGATCATCGTCGAGGTGCATCCGAACCCCGACGAGGCGATCTGCGACGGACCGCAGGCGCTGCGCGCGGACGATTTTGCCAACTACGCCGCCGAAGTCGAACGCGCCGCTGCGCTCGCGGGAAAGGCGCTGAGCGCGGTCTGATGGCAGCGCAGGCCGCGGCCGCGCGTCCTTCTGCGGGGAGGGCGAGCGAGCAACCCCGCAGCCGCGGCCCGCGGGAGCCGGCTCTTTGAGGGTCGCGATCCTCGGCCTCGGGCTGATCGGCGGGTCGATCGGCCTGGCGGCCCGTGCCCGCAGCGGTGCGCAGGTGCGCGGCTACGACCCCGACCCCGACGTGGGCGCGCGAGCGCTCGCGCTCGGAGCGATCGACGAGCGCGCCGCGAGCGTGTCCGAGGCCGTCCGCGACGCGGAGGTCGTGTTCGCCGCGGCCCCTGTCGGCGCGCTGCCCGGCGCCGTCGCCGAGGCCCTCGCGGCGGCGGGCGCCGATTGCGTGGTCAGCGACGTCGGCTCGACCAAGCGCGTCGTCGCGGACGCCTGCGCGGACGAGCGCTTCATCGGCGGGCATCCCCTCGCCGGGGCCGAGAGCGCTGGCGTCGAGCACGCGCGCGAGGATCTCTTCGACGGCGCGACCTGGTATCTGACGCCGGCGACGGGGAAAACCGCGGGCGTCCTCTACGAGCGCCTGCACCGTCTGCTCAGCAGCCTCGGCGCGCGCCCGACCGCGATCGACGCCGAGACCCACGATCGCGTGATGGCCTGCGTCTCGCAGCTGCCGCACGTGCTCGCCAACTTGCTCGCCGCGCAGGCCGTTGCGGTGCTCGGCGGCGACGGCCCCGAGCGCCTGCCGGCCGTCGGGCCGAGCTTCCGCGACGCGACGCGCGTGGCGGGCTCCAACAGCGCGATCTGGACCGACATATACCTGTCCAATCGCGATGCCCTGATCGCAGCGCTGGACGAGCTCGTCGGGCGCCTTGTCGGGGTGCGGGCGATGCTCGACAGCGCCGACGCGGATGCGGTCGTGGGCTGGAACGATGCCGCCCGCGCAGATCGTGACGCGCTGCTCGGAGCAGGTCTCGTCGGCGGCGTGGGAGGGGATTCGATCACCGAGCTGCGCGCCTCGGTGCCCAACCGCCCCGGCGTGATCGCCGAGATCGCGCTCGCGCTCGGGCGCGCCGGCGTGAACATCGCCGACATGGCGCTGTCGCCCTCCGAGGACAACCGCCAGGGCGTCGTGGCGCTG
This sequence comes from Solirubrobacteraceae bacterium, assembly GCA_035314465.1. Classification (GTDB taxonomy): domain Bacteria; phylum Actinomycetota; class Thermoleophilia; order Solirubrobacterales; family Solirubrobacteraceae; genus Palsa-744. Next base: position 5,886 of record DATFZM010000022.1, read on the forward strand.
TGGGTCGGCGGGGCAGAGCAGGCCGAGCGCGCGCGTGAGCTGATCGCCGATCTCGGCTTCCCCGTGGTGGCGGCGTGAGTGCGCGCGAGGGCGGCGCCCGCCCGAACGCTCCCAGGTGTCGGGCGTGAGCGCGCGAAACATCCGTTTCGAGCCGGCCCGCGCCCTCAGCGGACAGGTGCGCCCGCCGGCAGACAAGTCGATCTCCCATCGCGCCGCGCTGCTCGGCGCGATGTCCTCCGAACCGGTGCGTATCGAGCGCTACCTGCAGGCCGCCGACACGACCTCCACGCTCGACGCCGTCCAGGCGCTGGGAGCGCTCGTGGAGCAGCGCGACGGCGAGGTGGTCGTGCGCGGCACCGGCCTGCGCGAGGCGCGCGAGCCCGGGCTCCCGATCGACGTCGGCAACGCGGGCACCCTGCTGCGCCTGCTTCCCGGCTGGCTCGCGGCGCAGGAGGGTCGCACCTTCACGCTCGACGGCGACGAGTCGATCCGCAGGCGTCCCGTGGATCGAATCGCCGAGCCGCTGCGGCGGATGGGCGCTCACCTGGAGGCCGCCGAGGGGCGCCTGCCGCCGCTGGTCGTACACGGCGCCCGCTTGCGGTCGATCGACTACGAGATGGCGCTCGCCAGCGCCCAGGTAAAGTCTTGCGTGCTCTTGGCGGCGCTCGCCGCGGAGGGCACGACGACAGTCAACGAGCCCGCGCGCAGCCGCGACCACACCGAGCGCATGCTCCTGCGCGCCGGCGTGAGCATCACGCGCTCGGGCACGCGCGTCTCGGTCGGGAACACCGACGAGCTCGCGCTGGGGAGCGTCACCGTTCCCGGAGACCCGAGCTCGGCGGCCTTCCTGATCGCTGCCGGGGTGCTCGTGCCCGGCTCTCGACTGCTGATCAGCGACGTGGGCGTCAACTGGACGCGCACCGGATTCATGCGCATCGTGCGGCGCATGAAGGGCATCGTGCTCGGCGACCTCGAGGAGCCCCAGCAAGCGATCTCAGCGACCGAGCCGACGAGCGATCTCGACGTCGCGCACGGCTCGCTGGAGGGCACGGTCGTCGAGCGTGAGGAGGTGCCGCTGGCGATCGACGAGCTACCGCTGGTGGCGCTGCTCGGCTGCTTTGCAGAGGGGGAGACGATCGTGCGCGGCGCCGGCGAGCTGCGGATGAAGGAGTCCGACCGCATCGCCGGCGTGGTCGAGGGCCTGCGCGGGCTTGGCGCCGACATCGAGGCGAGCGACGACGGCTTCAGCGTGCGCGGAGACGGCGGCCTGAGAGGCGGCACGATCGACGCCCACGGCGACCACCGCATGGCGATGATGGGCGCCGTCGCCGGCCTCGCCTCGCGCGAGGGGGTGGAGGTGCGGGGGATGGACGCAGCCGCGGTTTCCTACCCGGGGTTCGTGGAGGATCTCCAATCTCTGGAATGAGCGACGACCCGCGATGGTCATAGCGATCGACGGTCCGGCCGGTGCGGGGAAGTCCACGGTCGCGCGCGGGCTGGCCCGCCGGATTGGCTTCACCTACCTGGACAGCGGTGCGATGTACAGGGCCGTGGCGCTGATGTCGCTCGCGAGCCCCGAGGAGGACCCCGGAGCGCTCGCGGAGCGGGCCGACATCCGGCTGCTCGCTCCCTCGCCGGGGGAGGATCCGCGCGTGCTGCTCGACGGCCGCGACGTAACGGCGGCGATCCGCACGCCCGAGGTGAGCGAGGCGGCCTCCCGCGTCGCGGTCCGGCAGCGCGTGCGGGCGGCGCTCGTCGTCCGCCAGAGGGCGCTGCTGTCGGAGGGCGACTGGGTGGCCGAGGGCCGCGACATCGGCACTATCGTCGCGCCCGACGCGCAGCTGAAGGTGTTCCTCACGGCCGAGCCGCTCGCCCGCGCGCGCCGTCGCGCGGCGCAGCTGGGCGCAGACGTGCAGGGGGTGCTCGCCGAGCAGTCCCTCCGCGACGCGCGCGACCGCGAGCGCGCGCACAGCCCGCTGCGCGCGGCAGATGGCGCGCTTACGCTTGACACGAGCCAAATGACGGTAGAGCAGGCCGTGGAGCGGATCGCCGGGCTGGCGCGCCCGCCCTGAGCCGGGCCGGCGGGCCCTCCCGTCGGGAGTACACGCGGTGCGCTCGCCGGAGAGCGGCGCCCGCGCGGGCATACTGGCCTGATGAAGGTCGCCGTTGTCGGCTATCCCAACGTGGGCAAGTCCTCGCTGATCAACCGCCTCGCGGGCACGCGCGAGGCGGTCGTGCACGAGCGGCCGGGCATCACGCGCGACCGCAACGAGCTCGACTGCGAGTGGAACGGGCGCCAGTTCAAGCTGATCGACACCGGCGGCGTGGACTTCGAGGACGAGGACCCGCTCGCCGGCTCGATCCGCGACCAGGCGCGTGCGGGGCTCGCCGACGCGCAGGTGGCGGTGCTCGTCGTGGATGCCCGGGCCGGGCTGCGTCCGGGCGACGAGGAGATGGCCGACCTGCTGCGCCGCTCGCCGCTGCCCACGATCGTGGCCGCCAACAAGTGCGACGGAGTCGCGGACCTTCCGTTGGCGGCCGACTTTCACCGGCTCGGTCTCGGTGAGCCGATCGCGGTCTCCGCGTCCCAGGGCCTCGGCTCCGGCGACCTGCTCGACCGCATCGTGGAGCTGCTGCCGCCAGGCGAGGAGGAGCCCGAGCAGGACACCGTGCGCCTCGCCGTGATCGGCAGGCCGAACGTGGGCAAGTCCTCGCTCGTCAACCGCTTCCTCGGCGAGGAGCGCGTGATCGTCTCCGAGCTCGCCGGCACCACGCGTGACGCGATCGACATGCCGCTGATGGTCGGGGACCGCCGGCTGGTCCTGATCGACACGGCCGGGATGCGGCGCCAGTCGAAGGTCGCCGACTCGGTCGAGTACTACACGGCGCTGCGCTCCCAGCGGGCTGCAGAGCGCGCCGACGTCGCGCTCGTGGTCTGCGACGCCACCGACGGCGTCACCTCGCAGGATCTGCGCATCGCCGAGCTGGCGATGAAGGCCGGTTGCGCCACCACGATCATACTCAACAAGTGGGACCTGCAGGAGCAGATCGAGGCCGACGGCGGGCGCCGCCTGGACCTCGAGCATGAGCGCGGGCGGGTGGCCGAGAAGCTGCGACTGCGCCCGCGCGTGCTCACGGCTAGCGCCAAGACAGGCCGCCACGTCGCGCGCCTGCTGAGCGAGGCGATCGCGCTCGGCGACCGCATGTCCGGAAGGATCCCCACCCCGGAGCTCAACCGCTTCCTGGCCGAGGCCGTGCAGGCGCGCCAGCCGCCGGTGGGCACCCGCAGCGGCTCCAGCCAGCACCGCCTGAAACTGCTCTACATGACCCAGATCGGGCAGCGCCCGCCGCGCTTCGCGATCCAGGTCAACTCGCGGGCGCGCGTGACGCGCGACTACGCCTACTTCCTCGAGAACCGCCTGCGCGCCCGCTACGCGCTCGACGGCGTGCCGCTGATTATCGACTTCGTGGAGCGCGGACAGCGCGGACGCGCTCGCGCCGCGTAGACTTCTGCGACTTTCGAGCCCGCCATGCGCCGCCAGGCGCCCCGGGCGGGCATCCCAAACCCTGGAGCTGACACCGCCACCCATGAACGATCTTCCCGATAACGAGTTCCTGTTCACCTCCGAGTCGGTCACCGAGGGGCATCCAGACAAGATCGCCGACCAGATCTCCGACGGAGTTCTCGACGCGGTGCTGAGCGATGACCCCTACGGCCGAGTCGCCTGCGAGACGCTCGTCAACACCGGCCTCGTCGTCGTCTCCGGCGAGATCTCCACGGACACGTATGTCGATATCCAGGAGATCGCTCGCGAGACGATCCGCCGGATCGGCTACGACGACGCCGCCTATGGCTTCGACTGCGACACCTGCGCGGTCCTGAACGCGATCGACAAGCAGTCTCCGGACATCGCCCAGGGGGTCGACGCGGCCTACGAGACGCGCCACGATCCCGCCGACGAGGACGAGCTCGACGTCGCCGGTGCGGGGGACCAGGGGATGATGTTCGGCTACGCCACGAACGAGACCGAGGAGCTGATGCCGCTGCCGATCTCGCTCGCGCACAAGCTCGCCAAGCGCCTCTCGGAGGTGCGCAAGGGGGAGGTGATCCCCTACCTGCGCCCCGACGGCAAGACGCAGGTGACCGTTCGCTACGCCGGGGGCCGCCCGGTCGAGATCGAGAAGATCCTGATCTCCACGCAGCACGCCGACGGCATCGACAGCGAGGCGCTGATCAAGCCCGACCTGATCGAGCACGTGCTTCGGCCGGTCCTGCCCGCCGACCTCTACGAGGAGAAGAAGCTCGTGCGCAACTTCCTCGTGAACCCGACCGGACGCTTCGTGATCGGCGGCCCGATGGGCGACTGCGGCCTGACCGGGCGCAAGATCATCGTCGACACCTACGGCGGCATGGCGCGCCACGGCGGCGGAGCGTTCTCCGGCAAGGACCCCTCGAAGGTCGACCGCTCCGCCGCCTACGCCGCGCGCTGGGTGGCCAAGAACATCGTCGCCGCGGGGCTCGCGGATCGCGCCGAGGTCCAGGTCGCGTACGCGATCGGCGTCGCGCACCCGGTCTCGGTGATGGTGGAGACGTTCGGCACCGAGGCCGACGGGATCACGCGCGGCACGATCGCGCGTGCGGTGGACGAGGTCTTCGACCTGCGCCCGGGCGCGTTCCGCGAGGAGCTCAAGCTACACCGGCCGATCTACCAGAAGACCGCCGCCTACGGCCACTTCGGACGCGAAGACCACGACTTCACGTGGGAGCGCACCGACAAGGCGCAGGCGCTTCGCAGCGCCGCCGGTCTCTGACCGGGAGGCGCTCTAGGGTCAGGGCGGTGAGCACGATCGCCCAGGTGCAGCCGATGACAACGGCCCGCGCGTTGCGCGGGCCGTTCGACTACCGGCTGCCGCAGGAGCTGCGCGAGCACGGCGTGGAGGTCGGCTCGATGCTCGTCGTGCCCTTCGGTCGCCGCGAGGTCCTGGGGGTCGTGGTGGGGCTCGCCGACAGCAGCGAGGTCGCCGAGGAGAAGCTGCTCGCGCCGCTGCGCGCTCTCGAGCTGGGCGTTCCCGTCGAGCTGGTCGCGCTCGCGGAATGGATCGCGCTCGAATACTGCTCGACGATCTCGCGCGCGCTGGCGCTCGTGCTGCCCCCGGGCGCTGCGCGCAGGCTGAGCGGCCGCCGCGTCGGGTCAAAGCGGGCGCTGCGCCACGTCGCCGTCGGAGCTCGCGGAGCAGGGGTTCCCGAGCTCACGAGCGACCAGCGCGAGGCGCTCGCGCCGCTGCTCGACGCGCTGTCGGCAGAGCGCCACGAGCGCCACCTGCTGCATGGCGTGACGGGCTCGGGAAAGACGGAGATCTACCTGCGCGCGGCCGCCGCGGCCCTGCAGCGCGACCGCGGCGCGATCGTGCTCGTGCCCGAGATCGCCCTCACGCCCCAGATCGTGGCGCGCTTCATCGAGCGCTTCGGCGAGACCGTCGCCGTGCTGCATTCGCAGATGACCGCCGCCCAGCGCTACGGAGAGTGGCGGCGGCTGCGCGAAGGCGCCGCGCGCGTATGCGTCGGGCCGCGCTCGGCGGTGTTCGCGCCCGTTGCACGTCTCGGCCTCGTCGTCGTCGACGAGGAGCATGACCCCTCCTACAAGCACGAGGGCGACCCCCGCTACGACGCGCGCGACGTCGCCGCCGAGCGCGCCCGGGCGTGCGGTGCCCTGCTGCTGCTCGGCACCGCCACGCCGCGCCCGGAGACGGTGCTGAGCACGCCGGCCGCCGTGCTCGCCCGGCGGGTAGACGGGCGGCGCCTTCCTCCGGTCCGCATCCTCGACATGCGCGGCCAGGCGCAGGGCCTGCACCCGCACACGGCAACCGCCCTCGCCGCCGTGCGCGCCGGCGGGGGCAAGGCGATCGTGCTGCTCAACCGCCGCGGGTGGTCGAACTTCCTCTCCTGCCGCTTGTGCGGGCAGGTGTGGAGCTGCCCCGACTGCGACGTCGCGCTCGTCCTGCACCGTGATGGCGGCTACCTGGCCTGCCACCACTGCGGCCACCGCGAGCCCGCGCCGGAGCGCTGCAGCAGCTGCGCCTCGACGTCGGTGGCGCGCCACGGCGCCGGCACCGAACGCCTCCAGCACGACCTCGCGGCCGTCTTCGACGACGGCGCCTTCCCGGTCTTCAGGCTCGACGCCGACGTCGTCGCCCGCCCGCCCGGCACCGGCGGCGAGGAGCTCGACGCCGCCAACGCCGGCGTTGGGGAGGGCGTGGCGGAGCTGCTCAGCCGCTTCGAGGCAACCGAGCGCGGCGTGCTCATAGGCACCCAGATGGTCGCCAAGGGCCACGACTTCCCCGACGTGCGCCTGGGCGTCGTGCTGGACGCCGACGCGACGCTGAGGTTCCCCGACTTCCGCGCCGACGAGCGCACGTTCGCCCTCATCGCACAGCTCGCAGGCCGCGTTGGGCGCGGCGGCGAGGGCGGCGTTCTCGTGCAGACGATCGCCCCCCGCGCGCGGGCGATCGTGCACGCCGCCGCGCACGACAGCGCCGGTTTCCTCGCGGGCGAGCTGGCGCGCCGTCGCGCGCTCCGCTACCCGCCCTTCTCTCACCTGGTGCGCGTCGTCTTCGCCGCGCAGCGCGGCGCGCCGGCGCACGCTGCCGCTCGCGCCGTCCGCGAGGCGCTCGCGGGATCGCTGCCGGGCGCCGAGGTGCTCGGGCCGGCGGCGCTGTTTCGCCTGCGTGGACGCGAGCGCCAGGTGCTCGTCGTCAAGACCGACGAGCGCCGCCCGGCCGTGAGGGCGGTGGGCGAGGCGGTCCACGCGGCGGCGCTGCAGCGCGCGCACGCCGGTGTGAGCTTCAGCGTCGACGTTGATCCGCAGTAGCGCGCGCGATCGCCCAGCGCTGGAGTCGGGGTTCCGGCATCTGGTACTTTCTCGCTTCCGCGATTTGGGGGCTGATCACATGGAGGTGAGCTGGGGATGAGGTCGACGGCGCTTGCTGTGCTGCTCGTTGTCTGCCTGATCGCTTCGCCGGCGGCGGCTGCGAGCTCACCTGCACCCCGGCGCACCCGCTACGCGACGATCCGCCCGGCGTGCGCGCCCGCGCCGCCCGGCAGCGCGACCTGCTTCGCGCTCGTGCGCACGCCCGTGAGAGCCGCCGATGCTGCGAGCCGTGGCGTGGTGCCCTACACGATCGGTGGCGGCGCCTACACCAAGGGTCCCGCGGAAGGCTTCACGCCGGCAGACCTCGCGAGCGCCTACGGCTTCTCGCCGGCCGGCGGCGCGGGCCAGACGGTGGCGCTGATAGACGCCTACGACGACCCCAAGATCGAAGAAGGCCTCGCCAAATTCGACACCGAATACAAACTCGGCGAATGCACGAAAGCCGACAGCTGCTTCAGGAAGGTCAACGAGGAAGGCAGCGAAGAAGTCGAAAACCTCCCTCCGAAGGACGAAGAAGGCTGGTCGGAGGAGATCTCGCTGGATGTGGAGACGGTGCGCGCGGTGTGCAACGGCTGCAAGATCCTGCTCGTCGAGGCCACCAGTTCCGCCTACCACGACCTCGCCAAGGCCGCCAACGAGGCCGCGGCGCTCGGCGCGACAGAGATCTCCAACTCCTACGGAGGGCCCGAGATCGGCCTGGTGTATGAAGAAGCCGCTTACAACGAAGCCGCCTACAGGCACCCCGGCATCGTCGTCACCGCCGCCACCGGCGATTACGGCTATGACGACTGGAACTACCTGCTGTTCCCCTTCGAACTCGAACCGTTCGAACTTCCCGACATGCCCAACGCGCCGGCCTCGCTGCCGTCGGTCGTGTCGGTCGGCGGCACCTCGCTGCACCTGAACGGAAGCGGAACGCGCGAAGAAGAGACGGTGTGGAACGACGACGGCCCCTACCCACCAAAAGAATTCCCGGCCGGCTATGTCGACGGCAGCGGCTGCAGCACGCTCTTCCCTGCCCAGCCATGGCAGAGCTCGGCGGCCGGTTGGGCTTCCACGGGCTGCGGAGGGAAACGGCTGTCGGCCGACGTCTCCGCCGACGCCGACCCGGCCACCGGCTTCGACGTGTACGACAACTACAACTTCTGCACCAAAGAACCCGAATGCAAAAAAATCAGAGAAAGCTTCGAAAAACACCCCTGGGAGACGTTCGGCGGCACCTCGCTTAGCGCGCCGATCATCGCCGGCCTGTACGCGCTGGCGGGCGGCGCGAACGGGCTTCCGTATCCGGCGCTCGCGCTCTACGGCCGCCTCGGCGACGCGGCCGCGCTCTACGACGTCACGCAGGGCGGCGACGGGATCTGCGCCGCCCAACCCAAGCTCGCCTGCGGTGAACCTAACGTTGCATCCGGGGCCACGCTCGACTGCGAAGGCACAAGCTCGTGCGACGCGCGTGTGGGCCTCGACGGGCCCACGGGCGTGGGCACGCCCAACGGGATCTCGGCCTTCCAGCCCGTGTTCCCGACTGCGGTGGCAACGCCGCCCGCGACGATCCTCGCCGGCGTGCCGGCGGCGTTCAGCTCGGCCTCCTCGAGCGATCCCTATCCCGGCGGCACGATCGCGGGATGGTCCTGGGCGTGGGGCGACGGTAGCGCCGGCGCCGCCACCGCCACCGCCAATCCCACGCACACCTACGCCGCGCCCGGCAGCTACACGCTCAGCCTGAAGGTGACTGACAGCTACGGGCTCGCGAGCGCCGTCAGCGAACAGACCGTGCACGTGGTTGCGCCCCCGTCCGTGAGCCCGCCCGTCGGGGGCTCGCACGGCGCCGCGGCCTTCAGCGGCTCTGGCACGCCGCCCGTGCCCGACGCGCAGCTCGCGAGCACCTCGCTTCAGGTCAGCGCGAGCGGCTGGGTGACCGTGCAGGTGACCTGTCCCGCCGGGGAGAGCGTTTGTGACGGGAGCGTCACCTTGCGCACGCTGGGCGCCGTGAACGCGAGCGCACGCTCTACTGCGAGGAAGAAAGTCCTGACGCTCGCCTCGGCTTCGTTCAGCGCCGCCGGCGGCCATGCAGGGACGGTGAAGCTCCGCCTCTCGGTGAAGGCGCGCAGATTGCTCGGGAGCTCACATAGCCACTCGCTGCGCGCGCTCGCGATCGTGTTGGCGCACGATTCGCAGGGCGACAGCCACACCTCCCAGGCGACCGTCACGCTTCACGCGCCGAAGGCGCACCACCACAAAGGCTGAGCGCGGTGCGCGTCCGCCCACGCCGCCTTCTCGCCGCCAGCGCGGCCGCGGCCGCGGTGCTCCTCGGTGCGGCTGCTCCCGCGCTCGCCGCCGAAGCACCCGGTTCGATCGCGGGAGTCCTCACCGAAGTCACCACGCATACGCCTCTGGCCGGCATACAGGTCTGCGCGGAGATGCCGCCGCCCCCCGTCGCGAACGAAGAAGAAGAACCTCCCGAAGCGCCGCCGACGTGCGCGACCACGAGCAGCAGTGGCGCATACACGATCGCCGGCCTGGCTCCGGCGAGCTACTGGGTCATCTTCAACCCTCCCGCGAGCTTCCTCCAGGGCGCCATCAGCGCCTCGCACCCCAACTACGTGGCAGAGGCCTATGAAGACGCGCAGACGGAAGCGGCTGCGAAGAAGGTCGCGGTCGCCTCCGGGGGGGCGGTGACCGGCATCGACGCGACGCTGGAACGAGGGGGCGAGATCTCCGGCAGGGTCAGCGCAGGCGCGGGCGGCGCTCCGATCCCCGCCGCGACTGTCTGCGCGCTGGGCGTCGGCAGCGAAGCCCTGATCGGCCATATCGGCTGCACCACCAGCGGCGCAGCGGGCGAATACGCGATCGACGCCCTCGGCGCCGGCTCCTACGACCTCTTCTTCGCCGCGGCCGGCTACACGCTCCAGGTCTACGACGGGCACAACCTGTTCTCCGAAGCCAACCCGGTCTCGCTGGCGGCCGGCCAGGTCGTCGGAGGCGTTGATGCAGCCCTCGCGACACGACCCCCGCGACCGACGCCGAGCGAAGCGACGCCGCGCTCGACCTCCACCGGCCCCGGCCTCGTTCCCGCCGGCTCCCTCGTCTCGGAACGTTCGCCGCTGACGCTGCGCTCGCGCATGCTCGCGGTCCGCGCCGGTCGCACCGCGGAGCTGGAGCTCGCCTGCCGGGGAAGCGCTCGCTGCAGGGGACGGGTCGTGCTCACGGCCCTCGCCCGCGTCGGCGTAGGTCACCGCCGCCATGTGACGCTCGGCTCGGCGACGTTCGACATCGCCGGAGGTGCCCATGCGACGATCGCGATCCATCTGGATCGCGAGGGGCGCTCGCTGCTGGCGCTCGCGCACGGACACCTGGCAGGGCGATTGACGGTGACGCTGGAGGGCGCGGTGGGCGCCGCCCCGCAGCTGCTCGCGGTGCGTCTCGGGCGCGCCCGGCGCGTCGCCGGCCGGCCCTAAACTGGGCCTCGATGAGTGCCGAGAAGCCAAGCCTGCAGGACGCGCCGCCCGTCCTTCCTTCCGAAAGGGGGGAGCCTCAGGACGCGGCGGCGCCCGCAGCCGCCGAGCAGCCGCACGGCGTCGCCGAGCAGCCGCACGGCCTCGGCGAGCCCCAGGACCCCGTAGAGGTCGAGGGCGCCGAGGATGCGCCAACGGTCGCCGAGCTAGATCCCGAGACGCGCGCCCGGCGTGACGCGGCGCTGGCGCTCGTGCGCAAGTTCGGCGACCCGGTGCTGCGCGCCACCGCCCTGCCCGTGGAGCGCTTCGACGAGCGCCTGCAGGAGGAGGCGCGGCGCATGGGCGAGCTGATGCAGGATGCTTTCGGGATCGGCCTCGCCGCCACGCAGCTCGGTGTGCTGCACCGGATGCTCGTCTACAAGGCGTTCGAGGAGGACCCGCTGACCGCGCTCGTGAATCCGATCGTGCGGTGGACGAGCGACGAGCTCGAGGTCGCGGAAGAGGGATGCCTGAGCCTGCCCGGCGTGCATGTCGAGGTCGAGCGCCCGATGAGCGTGCGCGTGAGCGCGCACGATGCCGCCGGCGAGCCGCTGGAGATCGAGGCCGAGGGGCTCCGTGCGCGGGTGATCCAGCACGAGATCGACCATCTCGACGGCGTTCTCATCCTCGACCGGATATCCCGCCAGGCGCGCAAGGAGGCGATGCGCGCGATGCGCGAGGCACGGGAGGGGGCCAACGGCGCCTAGCGGTCGCGGCCGCACCCTGAAGGCATACCCTCACGGGCACAAGCACGCTCACGGGTACAGGCACCCTCACGGGCACAGGCAAGCGGGCAGGCTCATGGCGATCGTCTTCCTCGGCACCTCGGACTTCGCGGCAGCGGTGCTGACGCGCCTGTCCGAGAGCCTCGAGTTCCGCCCGGCGCTCGTGGTCACCCGTCCCGACCGCCCCAGCGGTCGCGGACGCCGCCTGACGGCGCCACCCGTGGCTGTGCGCGCGCGGGAGCTCGGGCTGGCGCTGGCCCAGCCCGAGAGCGTCAACGACGCCGCGGCGCGGCGGCTGATCGCGGGCGCCGCCGCGCACAGCGAGGGCGGCGCACCAGCGGAGCAGCCCGTCGGCGCGGGGCCCGCTTGTGCCGCGGCTTCGCGCCAGACGGTGGTCGTATGCGCGTTCGGCGCGCTCATCAAGGAGCCGCTGCTGAGCGACCACGAGATCCTCAACGTGCACCCCTCGCTGCTCCCGCGCTGGCGGGGCGCGGCGCCGATCGAGCGCGCGATCATGGCTGGCGACGCCCAGAGCGGCGTCTCGATCATGCGCCTCACCGCGGGTCTGGACAGCGGACCCGTGTGCCTGGCCGAGGCTGAGCCGGTTGCTGCGCAGGACACCTACGGATCGCTTGCCGAGCGATTGGCCCTACTCGGGGGGACACTGTTGTTGCGTGCTCTGACGGAGTCGCCGCCGTGCGTCGAGCAGCCCGAGGACGGGGTCACCTATGCCGAGAAGATCGCCGCCGCCGACCGACTTCTCGATCCGCTGCGCCCGGCGCTCGAGCTCGAGCGCCTCGTCCGCGCGCTCCAACCCCACATCGGCGCGCGCGTCGCGCTCGGCGACGGATCGATGCTCGGGGTCGAGCGCGCGACGCTCGTGGATCCGGAGCCCGGGTCCGAGCACGGCCTGCACGTGCGCGACGGTCGCCTGCTGCTGGCCTGCCGTCCCGGGACGCTCGAGCTCCTCACCGTGCAGCCGCCGGGTGGCCGTCCGATGGAGGCGAGCGCCTACCTGCGCGGTCGGCCGGGCGGGCGCCCATAGGCGCTCGCATAGGCCGGCACCGGGATCGGCCCCGCGAGGCAATCGTCGGGCTCGGGCTTGCCGGCGCTCGTGCGCAGCGGGATCACGCCCGCCCATGCGTGCAGCGCGTAGTCCTCCTCGTCGTCGATCGGTCCTCCCAGGCGAACCTTTACGGAGGCCTCCTCGATCGGCATCGCCAGGATCGCGGTGGCCTTCAGCTCGTTCTCGGTCGGCGGTCGCACCTCGCTCCAGCGGCCGGGAACGATGTGTTCGACGATCGCCTCCGCCGCCGCGAGCTTGTCCGCTTCACTCGTGAGCGGGCGGGCACGCCCGAGCAGCATCGCCGAGCGGTAGTTGACGGAGTGGTGCATAGCCGAGCGCGCCAACACGAGGCCGTCGATCAGTGACACCGTCAGGCACGCCGGTGCGCCCGCGGCGAGCGCCTTGACGGTGCGGCTGGCGACCGAGCCGTGGCAGTAGACGACGTCGCCGTCGCGCGCGTGCAGGGTCGGGATCACGAACGGCTGGCCCTGCTCGTCGGCGATCCCCAGATGCGCTACCAGCGCCTCGTCGAGGATCGCGTCGATGCTCTCGCGATCGTAGCTGCCGCGTTCGCGCTTGCGCCTCAGGCGCACGCGCTCGGAGGCTGGCTCTGCTGCTGCCGACACGTCTCCCTCCTCTCTGCCATAGTACAGATCCATGTCTGAGCTGGAACAGTATCGGATCGAGGCCGCCAGCGCGTCGGAGCTGGTCCGCAACGTCGAGACCGCGGTCGCCGAGGGCGTGCTCGCGCCGGGCGAGCGCCTGCCGTCGGTGAGGCGACTGGCCGCCGACGTCGGTCTCAGCCCGGTTACGATCGCGGCCGCACTCGCCGAGCTGCGCAGGCGCGGCGTCGTCGTGACCGAGCCGCGTCGGGGCACGCACATCGGCTCGGGGCCTCCGATCGGCTCGCTGCGCGCGCCGCTGCCGGTGCCGCGCGGCGCACGCGACCTCTCCCGCGGCAACCCCGATCCCGAGCTGCTGCCGGACCTCGCGGACGCGCTCGCCAGGCTCGCGGCACCCGCGCGACTCTACGGCGAGAGGCCCGTGATGGGAGAGCTCGAGCGCCTCGCCACAGAGCAGCTGCGTGCGGACGGGATACCCGTGCGATCGCTGTGCGTCGTAAGCGGTGCCCTCGACGGGATCGAGCGGGTGCTTCAGGCGCACCTCCGTCCGGGCGACCGCGTGGCCGTCGAGAGCCCGGGCTATGCCGCCCTCTATGACCTGCTGAGGGCGCTCGGGCTCGCGCTCGAGCCGGTCGCGATCGACGATCGCGGGATGCTCCCGGACGCGCTCGCGGGAGCGCTGCAGCGCGGCGCCTGCGCGGCGATCACGACGCCGCGGGGACAGAACCCCACGGGGGCTGCGCACGACGCCGATCGGGCGCGCGAGCTGTGCCGCGTGCTGGACGCGGCGCCGCAGACGCTGCTGATCGAGGACGATCACCTCGGATCGGTCGCCGGGAGCGAGCTCCATACCGCGGTGACCGGGCGAGAGCGCTGGGCGGCGACGCGCTCGGTGGCCAAGGCGCTAGGCCCCGATCTGCGGCTCGCGGTGTTGGCCGGCGACGAGCAGACCGTCGCGCGCGTACAGGGCCGCCAGCAGTGCGGGCCCGGCTGGGTCAGCCACCTGCTACAGGCGCTCGTGCTCGAGCTGTGGAGCGATCCGGGGCTCGAAGACCAGGTGGCGCTGGCGCGAGACACCTACACCGCGCGGCGGGCGTGCCTGCTCGCCTGTCTGCGTGCGCACGGCGTTCGCGCGCACGGCGCCTCGGGGCTGAACGTGTGGATTCCGGTCGATGACGAGGCCGGCGTGCTCGGGGCGCTGCTCCAGCGCGGCTGGGTCGTGGCGCCCGGCGCGCCCTACCGGCTCGGGGCGGGCCCCTCGGCGATACGCGTCACAATCGCCACGCTCACCGAGCCCGAGGCCGAGCGTCTGGCAGCTGACCTGGCGCGGGCGATCGCCCCCGAGGCGTGGGTCAGAAGCGGTTAGCCGATGCCCGACGGTAGGAGCCAGGCAGCCCCGAGCCGCGTCGCGCCCGCCCGCGTATGCGCCTACGCGGTCCTGCGTCGCGTCTTCGAGCAGGGCGCCTATTGCGATGAGGCGCTGCGGGCGGCGGCCCGGAGCCTGGACTCGCGCGACCGCGCACTGGCGATGCGCCTCTCCTACGGCGCGGTGCAGCGGCGGGCGACGCTCGACCACGTGATCGAAGGGCTCGCCGAGCGTCCGGTGCAGCGGCTGGATCCGCCGGTTCTGCAGGCGCTGCGGCTGGGCCTGTACGAGCTCCTCTACACGAGCGGTGCCCCTGGCTATGCCGTCGTGGCGGACGCCGTGCAGCTCGCCAAGGAGAACGCGCGCGCGGGTCACGCACTGGTCAACGCGGTGCTGCGACGCGCCGTACGCGACGGGGCGCCGAAGCTGCTCGGCGGCCTCGGCGAGGCAACCGCAGAGCAGGCGGCGCTTAGGCACTCCCATCCGCGCTGGCTCGCGGAGCTGTGGTGGGAGGAGCTCGGAGCCGAGCAGGCGCGCGCGCTGATGGCCGTCGACAACGAGCCGAGCGAGACGGCGCTGCGCGCGAACACGCTCGTGGGTGAGGCCGTCGCCGTCGCCGCCGCGCTTCCGGTCGCCAGCCACGGAGACCCGCGCCTGCCCGAGGCGATCGTGCTCGATGAGCCCTTCGACGTGCACGGCTCGCCGCTGTGGCAATCGGGAGCGTTGATCGCGCAGTCGCGCGCGGCGATGCTCGTCGGGCGTGCGCTCGCGCCCGAACCGGGCGAGCGCGTGCTCGATCTGTGCGCTGCGCCGGGCGGGAAGACCACGCACCTCGCGGCGCTGATGGCGGGCGAGGGCGAGGTCGTCGCCGTGGAGCGCAACCGCACGCGCGCGGGCACGCTGGCGCGCACCGCGCAGCGGCTCGGCGCCGGCAACGTCCGCGTCGAGGTGGCCGACGCGCGGCGGCCCCTCCCTTCGGAAGGGGATGCGGGCCGCCGCGCGTTTGACCGTGTGCTCGTCGATCCGCCCTGCTCGGGGCTCGGCACGCTGCAGGCGCACCCCGACCTGCGCTGGCGCATGACACCGCAGTCAATCCCCCAGATGGCCGCCGCGGGCGCCGAAATCCTGGCCGCCGCGGCGGAGGTACTACGTCCGGGTGGCGTGCTTGTCTACTCTACCTGCACGATCTCAACGACCGAGAATGAGCGCCTGATCGCCGCCTTCCTGGACTCGAACCCCGAATTTCGCGTCGACGATCTCGCCACACGGCTTCGCGCGGAGGGCCCGCTCGGCATGGGCTCCGGGGAGAGCTGCGGCTTCGTGCAGACGTTGCCGCACCGCGACGATACCGCCGGCTTCTTCATCGCCAGACTGCATAGGGAGTGAGACGTGGAGGGTGAGCCACAGCAGGATTCGCAGGCCAAGCCCGCCGTCGACCTCGGCCCGCAGTGCCCGAACTGCGGCGAGCCTTGGCTGCGGCCGACGAACCTTCCCGGCCGCTACCGCTGCGTGTACTGCCTGCGTCGGTTCGAGCTGACGTCGGTCTGCCCCAACTGCGGCGAGCACTCGACGATCGTGCGCATGTCCTCCACCGCGATCATGAAGTGCAACAACTGCGGCGACTCGATGCTGCAGGCCGTATGAGCGCCCGCGCAGGAGCGCGCGCCGGTCCTTCCGAAGGGAGCGCCGGTCCTTCCGAGGGGAGGGAGGCCGCGCCGCTCGCGCTCCTGCGCGAGGTGAACGTGGCGCCCTCGATCCTCTCGGCGGACTTCGGGCGCCTGCGCGAGCAGGTCGGCGAGGTGCTCGCGGCGGGCGCGCGGATGATCCACGTGGACGTGATGGATGGGCACTTCGTACCGCCGATCACCGTCGGCTCGCTGATCGTGGCGGCCCTCGCCGAGCAGGTCGGCGCGGTGGGTGGGCTGCTCGACGTGCATCTGATGATCGAGCGTCCCGAGCGGCACGTAGAGGATTTCGTGCGTGCCGGCGCGGGCTCGGTGACGATCCACGCCGAGTCAACACCGCACGTCGCCTACGCGGCCAACCTGATTCGCGAGGGCGGGGCCGGCGTCGGCGTTGCGATCAACCCGGGAACGCCGGCCGAGGCGCTGCGGGACCTCGACGACGCGATCGATCTCGCGCTCTGCATGACCGTGAATCCGGGCTGGGGCGGTCAGCCCTTCATCGAGCATTCCCTTAGCAAGCTCCCGCGTGTGCGCCAACTCCTCTCCGAGCGCGTCGCCGTCGAGGTCGACGGCGGCATCGACCCCCACACGGCGCCCGCCTGCAGGCGGGTCGGCGCGAACCTGTTCGTCGCCGGGTCGGCGATCTTCACGGCCGACGATCCCGGCGAGGCCTACGGCGCGATCGCGCAAGCGCTCGCACGCGGCGAGTAGGCGGCGCTCGCGTACGTTAGCGCCCACCGGGTGAGCGCTAGCCCGCCGGTGCCCGCGTCGGGGTTGCGCGTGCGGGCGCTTGCGAGCCGCGCCGGTAGAGGACGATCAGCGTGACGGCCAACAGCGCGGTGGCGCCTGCGTAGCCCACCTCGGCGCGCAGCAGCTGGTCGCTGATCGCGGGGAGGAACATCCAGGCCACGAACAGCGCCGCTGTGAGCAGCCAGCACCCGGCGGCGGCGCCCGCGCGGTCCCGCGCCAGAGCCGCCTGGTTGAGCGCGCCGGAGGTGAGGTGCAGGCCCATGCCCACGCCGATCAGGACCAGGCCCAGGCGGTGGTAGACGTAGTCCTGCCCGAAGAGGATGTGGCGCAGGAAGTAGGGCCCGACGAGGAACAGCCCGATCACGACGACGGCCGTGAAGGCCGCGATCGCGAGCACCGTCACGCGGATGGCGCGCGCGAAGGCCTCGTGGCCCGCGGTCGCCTCGAGCCCAGACAGGTGAGGGAGGAGCGAGGTCTGGATCGCCTGGAAGAGCTGCAGCGGCGCGCGCGCTATGAGCAGCACGTTGAACACGATCCCGGCGAGGGCCCTGTTGAGCGCCGTCGCGTCCACGGTCAGCACGGCTGCGTTCAGCAGCGTCTGCTCCGAGAGCATGATGCCCGAGACCCAGATCGCGAAGCCCCCGCCGCGACGCAGCGAGAGCTGATCGTGGGCGGCCGCCTCCTGCACGCCCTCGGTCCCCGGCCCCGCGAGCGCCGCGTCGGCCTCGTCGACCGTCAGCGGCGCCTCCGCGATTTCCGCGTCCCGCCGGATCGCCGCGCCGCCGCGGCGCGCGAACGCCGCGGGCACGACCACCAGCGAGACGAACGGCGCCGCCGCGATGCCAAGGGCCACGGCCGTCTCCCCGCTGGCCAGCCCGATCGCGACCGCCACCGCGAAGCACAGGCGCGAGATCGACTCCATCAGCACGAGCCCGCCGAACAGCCCGAAGCGCTGGTGACCGGCGAGCCAGCCGCGGGCGAAGTAGCTGGCGGCGTAGGCGAGGGTGCCGACGACGAGCACCGCGTAGAGCGCCGTTTCGCCTTCGAAGACGTTGTTGATGAGCCGTTCGTGGAATGCGAGCGCCGCGACCAGGAAGATCAGCGCGAACGTCGCCTGGATCGCCATCGGCACGCGCAGCGAGTGCGCCGCCTGGCCGCGCGCCCGGCGTTCGGCGATCGTGCGCGAGAGCAGCTGTTCGATCGGCCGATAGATCACCGAGATGATCACGAACATCACCGACCAGAGCACGTCGATGCGCTTGGCGGCGGCGCTTTCCAGGACGTGGCTGGCGATCGAGAAGTAGGCGAACGTCAGTAGCCCCGTCGAGGCGATCCCGATCGAGAGGATGCGCGCGCCGCGACCGTATGATCCCGTGGAGCGGCCGGACGAGACGCTAGAGGCGGACAAGCAACATCGTCCAGGGGAACGGCGATCGCACGGCGACTATCTCGCCGTGACGTGAGAGCAGCTCCGCGAAGGACCTCCTCGACCAGTGGTTGAGGTGGCCAGGCGTGTTGCCCAGCGAGGACCAGTACGCGCCGCGGGCCATGTTGAGCATTCGCCACAGTGGCTCGCGCGGCACCGAGACCAGGAGGTGCCGCTCGGCGCAGCGCGCCATCTCGGCGAGCGTGTGCTCGGGGTCGGGGAGGTGCTCGAGCACCTCGATCGCGGTTGCGAGGTCGAACTCGTTCTCGGCGAACGGGAGGTCGGCGGACGCCACCACGCGATACTCGAGGTTGGGCGCCCGGCGCTCGGCCCAGCCCGCCTGGATGGACTCCTCCTCGAGGTCCACGCCCACGACGCGTCCGTCTCCCAGGCGCCCAGCCCAGTCGTGTACGAGCACGCCCTCGCCACAGCCGACGTCGAGCAGCGAGCGCGGCGCCGCGGCGGCGAAGAGCTCGTCGAGCGAGCTCTGAAAGCCCGCCATCAGGCGCCGCACTACCGGGTTGTGCGAGCCGTACTTGTCGTACGTGTTGCCCGTGACGACGCCGTCCTTGGACACGGTGACGCCGCTCACAGTCGCACCGCCTCACCGCCGCTGCGCTCGCGGGGCTCGCCCCGCGGCCCGCCCGACACCAGCGGGGCGCCCTCGGGAGGGTCGTGCAGGCTCTTGGCGGGCGTTCCCGGCTCGTAGTGGGAGGGCGCCACGCCGAGCTCCAGCTCGATCCGCCTCACGCGCTCGAACGTGCGCTGGGTCATCACGCGCTGGGCCGCGAGCAGGTCGCCGATCACGCCGAGCGCCCACAGCACGACGGCGGCGATGAACAGCACCGCGCCGAGGATCAGCGATTGCACGTGGCCCTTGCCGTTGCCTTCCGCGTAGGCGACCGCGAAGCGGATCCAGACGGCGACGGCGGCCAGGCCGATCACGAGCGCGAGGCTCCAGAACACGCGCAGCGGCTCGTACTGCGAGTAGATGCGGAAGATCGAGATCGCGTTGCGGCGGACGTAGGCGCCCATCGAGGGGAACAGCCGCGACTCGCGCGTGGAGGCGTTCGTGCGCACGGGCACGTGATCCACCGCGACGAGCAGCTTGCCCGCCTGGATGATCGTCTCGAGCGTGTAGGTGAACTTCGAGACAACCATCATCTGGATCGCAGCCTCGCGGTTGTAGGCGCGAAAGCCCGACGTGGTGTCCGGCACCGACGTCGAGGAGGCCTGGCGCACGACCCACGAGCCGAGTCGCTGTAGCGCCTTCTTCAGCGTCGAGAAGTGCTCGATGCCTCCGACCTCGCGGTCGCCGATGACCATGTCCGCGCGTCCCTGCAGGATCGGCTCGACGAGTCGCGCGACGTCGGGGCCGTAGTACTGGTTGTCGGCGTCGGTGTTGACGATCACGTCGGCGCCGAGCTTCAGGGCCGTGTCGATCCCGGCCTGGAAGCCAGCGGCCAGGCCCTTGTTGTTCGTCAGGCGCACGAGGTGATCGACGCCCAGCTCGCGCGCGACCGCGATCGTACGGTCCGTGGAGCCGTCGTCGATGACGAGCAACTCGACGCTGTCGAAGCCGGCGACCTCGCGCGGAAGGTCCGAAAGCGTCTGCGGGAGCTGCTCTGCCTCGTTGAAGCAGGGGATCTGGATGATGAGCTTCATCGGCTGCGATTGCCTAGACTTGGCATCCGGCAGTATCCCAAAGCGCAGGTCACGGTCTTGGCGCCATGTGTCGAGCCCGCCTCACCCCGGCGCCGGTGCCGGCCACGACGCCAAGGCTTGATGGAAAGCGCGATGTCCACCCGGCGGCGCCCGGGCACGATCCGGCTGGCGCGGCTGCGTGCCGTGCCGGCGGCCACGTGGGCCCGTATCGGCTTCGCCGCGATGTGCGTGGGCGCGCTGGTCGGCTACTTCGCGTTTCCGACCTATCCCACCTACGACTCGTTCTACGCGCTGTTGTGGGGGCGCGACCTGCTCCATCTGCACCTCCCGGACTTCAGCGTCTATCGCGCCCCCACCGAGCACCCGCTGGCGATCCTCTTCGGGGTGTTCTGCTCGCTGTTCGGGCAGGGCGGGGCGCGTCTGGTCGTGCTTGGCTCGATCGTGTCGTTTGTCGCGCTCGTGGCAGGCTCCTATCGGCTCGGGCGCCTGTGCTTCGGGCCCGTGGTCGGCTTCGCCGCGGCGCTGCTCGTCCTCAGCCGCTTCTACGTCGAGAACCTCGCCGCCCAGGGCTATCTCGACATCACCTACGTCGCGCTGATCGTGTGGGCGGTCGCGCTTGAGGTGGAGCGCCCGCGACGCGGCGCGGCCGTGTTCGCGCTGCTGGCGGCCGCGGGGCTACTGCGCCCCGACGCGTGGGTGCTGAGCGGCGCCTACTGGCTGTGGTGCTCCTGGCGGGCGGATAACCGCACGCGGCTCGTCTACCTCGCGCTCGCCCTCAGCGCGCCGCTCCTGTGGGCCGCGATGGACGCGATCGTCACCGGCAATCCCCTCTACTCGCTCACCGCGACGGCCGGCCTGGCGCAGGAACTCGAACGCACGCAGGGGTTCACGAGCGTCGTCGCGTCGGTCTGGACCTACAGCGTGCGCATCGACAAGCTGCCGGTCGTCCTCGGCGGCCTGGTCGGGATCCCGCTGGCGCTGTGGATGGCTCCACGACGGGCGCTCGTGCCGCTGGCGGCGCTGGCGCTGATGCTCTTGGTCTACCTCGCAGAGGGTGCAGTGGGCGCGTCGGTCGTCGACCGCTACCTGCTCGGCGCGGCGACGATGCTGCTTCCCTTCTGCGCCGTCGCGATCGGCGGCTGGTCGATGTTGCGTCCCGGCACGGCCGTGCGGCGGGTCTGGCTTGCGGGCGCTAGCGCGCTCGTCGTCTTCGGCGCCTTGCAGGCCGCGAGCACCCTCAGCCTCTCGAATCTCCGCACGACGCTCGAATACCACGAGGACTTCCACAAGGGCCTCGCGGCGGCGCTCGCCTCGCGCCAGGTCCGCGCCCAGCTGCGTCGCTGCCCGCTGCTGTCGCTGCCGAACAATAAGCTGATTCCGGATGCGCGCTGGATCCTCGACAGCGTTGGGCAGCACAACATCGTCGCGCGCAGCGAGGCTCGTTCCGACGTGGCAAAGGGCGCCCACCGCCTCGAGGACCGCATCCGCGCGGGAAGCGTGGCGGTCTACCCGCTGGGGAGCGCGGTCTTCATCGAGGCGATCGTCGACGTCGGCGACGACCCGCGCGACCAGGTCCCGCTGAGCGGCTTTAAACGCGTCTACACGAGCCGCTACTACGCGGTGTATGCGAACTGCTGAGACGCCCGAGCGCGCACGCGTCGAGTCCCCGCGGCTGCGGGTCGGGCGCGCCAGGGCGCTGGCCTGGGCGGGGCTGGCGACGGTGCTCGGGGTCGGGCTGGCGCTGCGGCTGTGGGGTGTGCGTCAGGGGCTGCCGTTCGCCTACAACGCCGACGAGGCGGACCACTTCGTCCCGCACGCCGTGCGCATGTTCCAGGAAGGCACGCTCAACCCCCACTACTTCGCCAACCCCCCGGCCTTCACGTACCTGCTGCACTTCCTCTACGTGATCTGGTTCGGGAGCGGCGCCGCGGTCGTGCGCGCCTACCGGCTTTACCCGCAGGAGCTCTACACGCTCGCCCGCGTCGCGGCGGCCTTGCTCGGCACGGCTGCGCTGTGGCTGCTCTACGCGACGGGCGAGCGGCTGTTCGGGCGCGCAACGGCGCTGCTGGCGACCGCGATCGAGGCGGTCGCGTTCCTGCCGGTCTTCTACGCCCATCTCGCACTCAACGACGTCCCCACGCTCGCGCCGCTGACGCTCTCGCTGCTCGGCAGTTCCGGCGTGCTGCGCCGCGGACGCATGCGCGACCACGCGCTCGCCGGCATCGGCCTTGGGCTCGCCTGCGCGACCAAGTACACCGCGGGGATCGTGCTCCTGCCGTACCTCGCCGCGGCGGTCTCGCGCTACCTGGAGGATGACCCGGCGCTGGCCCGTCGCGCCCTGCTCGGCGTGCCCCTGGCCGGCGCGTGTGCGATAGCGGCGTTCCTGATCGCCAATCCCTATGCCGTCCTCGACTACAGCAGCTTTCACGCCGAACTCGTGCGCCAATCCACGCTCTCCGCCGAACCGCAGGGCAAGCTCGGCGCTCCGCGCCAGGGCGGGCTCCTCTACTACCTGTGGTCGCTGACCTGGGGCCTCGGCTGGGTGCCGGCGCTTGCCGCGCTCGGGGGCGCGCTAACGATCTGGCGCTCCGAGCGCCGGCTCGGCTGGCTGCTCGTGCCGGCGCCGGTCCTGTTCATCATCTTCATGGGCACGCAGGGACGCTACTTCGGGCGCTGGCTGCTGCCGATCTTCCCGATCCTGTGCCTGCTCGCCGCCTTCTTCGCGATGCGCGTGCTCGCCGCTCTGGCTCGGGGGCGCGGCATGGGCGTGCGTGTGTCGCTGGCCGCCGCCGCGCTCGTCGTCGTCGCGCTGCTGGCGCAGGGGCTCATCTACAGCGTGCACAGCGGACTGGTGCTCTCGCGCTCGGACACGCGCGCGATCGCGCGGCGCTGGATGCTAGCCCACGTGCCGGCCGGCTCGCCGATCGTCGCCGAGCCCGTCTCGCCCGACGAATGGGCCAACGAAACCCGCCCCGGCACGTCGACGGCCTCCAACCGGCCGCGCTGGGTCAAGTACCCGTCGCTGGTTCCTCGTATCGGTGTGGGGGGAGCGCTCGAGTCGGTGCCCGGTCACGAGCTCACGATCGAGGACTACGTGCGCACGCTCGCGCCGGCGCTGATCAGCTACTACGAGCGCAACAGATACTGCTGGGTGCTGAGCGGATCGACTCAGGCCGGGCGCGCGTTCGCCGACCCGCAGGCGGTCCCGCTCGCCGTCGCCTACTACCGCGCCCTCGCCCGGCAGGGCCAGGTCGTCTTCCGGGCCTCGCCCTACCGGCGCGGACACGGCCCCGTCGCGTTCAACTTCGACTGGAGCTTCGACTACTACCCGCTTGCCTACGAGCGGCCCGGCCCAGAGATCACGATCTACCGCCTGCACGGCGGCAGGTGCTCCTAGCGCGCGGGACGGCGCGATCGGCCGCGGATATCCTGGAAGCGCGATGCCGGACCTGAATGACGTTGACAGCGAGCACCTTGCGCGTGCCATCGAGCTCGCCGCCAACGGCGCGGGCGCGGTTAAGCCGAACCCTGTCGTCGGCGCGGTGATCGCACGCGACGGAACGGTCCTCGGCGAGGGCTGGCACGAACGCTACGGCGGCGCCCACGCGGAGGTCAACGCGATCGAGGCGTGCGGGCTGGCCGAGCTCGGCGGCGCGACCCTGTATGTGTCGCTGGAGCCGTGCTGCCACGAGGGCAAGACGCCGCCCTGCACCGACGCGATCCTGCAGGCGGGCATCAGGCGTGTGGTGATCGCCTCCGACGACCCCACGGAGAAGGCCTCCGGTCGCAGCCTCGGCATCCTCCGCGACGAGGGCGTGGAGGTCGTGCTGGCCAACGACGCGCTCGCGGCGAGCGCGCGCCTGCTCAACCAGGCGTTTCGCAAGCACGCGCACGTTGGGCGCCCGTGGGTGCTGTTCAAGTCGGCGATGACGCTCGACGGCAAGGTCGCCACGCGCAGCGGCGACTCGAAGTGGATCAGCGGCGAGGCCAGCCGCGACCTCGCGCACCGCTGGCGCGCCTCGGTCGATGCGGTCGTCGTCGGGATCGGCACGGCGCTCGCGGACGATCCGCAGCTGACCGCGCGCCCCGCCGGCTTGCCGGCCGAGCCCGAATCGCAGCCGCGGCGGGTGGTCTTCGACTCGCTTGCACGGCTTGCGCCGAGCTCGCAGCTGGCGCTCGCCGCGAGCGAGATCCCGCTCACGGTGATCATCTCGCGCGCAGCCGCCCGCGCAGACATCGACGCGCTCGAAGCGGCCGGTGCCCAGGTGCTGGTGGCGACCGGCGAACACGAGCCCGCGCGCGTGCGTTCGGGTCTCGATCAGCTCGGCGCGCTCGGCGTCTCCTCCGTGCTGCTCGAGGGCGGGCCGCACCTGGCAGGGGCGTTCCTCGACGCCGGCGAGATCGACGAACTGCGGCTGTTCCTCGCGCCGCTGCTGCTCGGTGGCAGCGCCGCCCGCGACCCGCTAGAGGGCGAAGGCGTCGAGCGCATCTCAGAGGCGCTGCACGCGATCAGCTTCGGCTGCGAGTCGATCGGCGAAGACCTGCTGATCTCGGCGCGACTGCGCGAGTGGTGAGGCTGGGCGCGTGATGGGCATTATGCGGCCGAGGGCGGTGCCGTGTTCACCGGCTTGATCGGCGGCGTCGGGCGCGTGCGCGCGCTGGCTCGCGATCGGGACGGCGCCGTGCTGACGATCGAGAGCCCGCTCGCGGCCGAGCTGCGGCAGGGAGACTCGGTCGCCGTCAACGGCGTGTGCCTGACCGCCACGGCGGTCGCGCCGTCCGCATTCGACGCACAGGCGATGCACGAGACGCTCGCGCGCTCCTCGCTCGGCGCCCTGGAGGAGGGCTCGACGGTCAACCTCGAGCTGCCGCTGCGCCCCGCGGATCGCCTCGGAGGGCACTTCGTGCAGGGGCACGTCGACGGCACGGGCGTCGTCCGTGCGGTGCGCGAGGAAGGCTTCGCGCGCGTGCTCGAGGTCGCCGTCGAGGAGCCGCTCGAGCGCTACCTGGTCGAGAAGGGGTCTGTTGCGCTCGACGGCGTGAGCCTCACGGTCAGCTCGCTGTTGCCAGGCGCGTTCGCGGTGTCGCTGATCCCGGAGACGCTCGAACGCACGAACCTCGGAGGGGTCGGAGCGGGCGCTGTAGTCAATGTCGAGGTCGACGTGCTCGCAAAGCACATCGAGCGACTGCTGGAGGTCCGCACATGAGCCGAACAGGCACCGCCACGCCGTTCGCCACGATCGAGCGCGCGATCGAGGAGATCCGCGAGGGTCGCATGGTCGTCGTCTGCGACGACGAGGATCGGGAGAACGAGGGGGATCTGACGCTCGCCGCGCAGTTCGCGACGCCGGATGCGATCAACTTCATGGCCAAAGAGGGTCGCGGGCTGATCTGCCTGTCGCTAACCCCCGAGCGCTGCGACGAACTCGGGCTCGATCTGATGGCGGCCAAGAACGAGTCCAAGTTCGAGACGCCGTTTACGGTCTCGATCGAGGCGCGCGAGGGCGTCACGACCGGCATCTCGGCCCACGATCGAGCGCACACGATCCAGGTCGCGATCGATCCTGAGAGCCGGCCGCGGGACCTCGTTCAGCCAGGGCACGTGTTTCCGCTCAAGAGCCGCTCCGGAGGCGTGCTCGAGCGGGCCGGCCAGACGGAGGCCGCCGTTGACCTGACGCGCCTGGCCGGCCTGAATCCTGCGGGCGTGATCTGTGAGGTGATGAACGACGACGGGACGATGGCGCGTGTCCCCGAACTCCTCGAGTACTGCGCTCGGCATGGCCTCTGCCTGGTGACCGTCGCCGATCTGATCGCCTATCGGCGACGTCACGACAAGCTGGTGGAGCGGGTCGTCTCGACGCGGCTGCCGACGACGTTCGGCGACTTCGAGGCCGTCGGCTATCGCTCGCTCGTCGACGACAAGCACCATGTGGCTCTCGTCAAGGGCGATATCGCGGGCGAGCAGGACGTGCTCGTGCGGGTGCACTCGGAGTGCCTCACCGGAGACGTCTTCCACTCGCTGCGCTGCGACTGCGGCGAGCAGCTGGAATCGGCGCTCTCGATGATCGAGCGCGAGGGGCGGGGCGTGCTGCTCTACCTCTCCCAGGAGGGTCGCGGGATCGGACTGCTGAACAAGCTGCGCGCGTATCGCCTGCAGGAGGACGGCCTCGACACCGTCGAGGCGAACGAGCGCCTCGGGCTGCCCGCCGATCTGCGCGACTACGGGATCGGGGCCCAGATCCTCGTCGACCTGGGCCTCTCCTCGATCAGGATTCTCACCAACAACCCGAAGAAGATCCGCGGCCTGGAGGGCTACGGCCTGTCCGTCAGCGGACAGATCCCGATCGAGCACGCACCCAACGAGCACAACGCCAGCTATCTGCGAACGAAGGCCGAGCGGATGGGCCACACGCTCCACCACCAGGGCCTGAATCTCGACGAGGAGCTGCTGCGCTCTCGGCGCGCGCGCCGCTACGAGCAGCCGCCCGCAGCCGATGCTCGCGCCGATCTCCCCGCCGACCAGGGGGCCGCCGTTCCGTCGGAAGGAGATCCTGACGGGCGCAATCAGGCCCCCCCTGCGGAAGGACACCCTGGCCCTCCCTCCCGGAGGACACGCGGGCGCACGCAGGCGCGCGAAGGGGAGGGGAGGAGCGGCGGAGCATGACCAACGGCTTCGCGGTCGCGGTGGCGCGCTTCTACGCCGATCTCGCTGAGAGGCTCCTCGCGGGCGCGCTGGCATGCTTCGCCGAGCACGGCCACGAGCAGGTGGCGGTGCTGGACGTGCCGGGGGCGTTCGAGCTGCCGCTGGCGGCTAGCTACGCCGCCCGCTCGGGTCGCTTCGCCGGCGTGGCGTGCCTGGGAGCGGTGATCAGAGGCGAGACCGATCACTACGACTACGTCTGCGCCGAGACCGCCAGCGGCGTGATGCGGGTGCAGCTGGAGACCGGCGTGCCGTGCGCGTTCGGTGTGCTGACGTGTGCGACGATGGAGCAGGCGCTCGCCCGCTCGGGTGGCGGCAAGCGCGATCAGGGACGCCACGCCGCGGAGGCGGTCGTGTCGATGGCTGCGCTTCGCGCTCAGCTCGCCCTCCCTTCGGAACCCGAACGGCAAGCGAGCGGCTAGACTGCGCCGATGGCCAAGGTGTGTCACTGCTGCGGAAAGGGTCCCTCGTTCGGCCAGAGCCGCAGCCATTCGATGGTCGCCACCAAGCGACGCTTCGATCCGAACCTGCAGAAGGTTCGGATCATGGTTGGCAAGGCGCCGCGGCGCGTGTACGTGTGCACACGCTGCCTAAAAGCGGGCAAGGTTACGAAGGCTCTCTGAGCCGGCGCGTCCGCATGTCCTTCCCATGGGAAGGCGCAGGCGCCTGGCTTCGCGCCCGCCGAGCCCGCGTCAATGCGGCAGGCCGGCGGCGCGCACAGGGGTGGGTCGAGTTGATAGAGGTGTGCCAGTGAGCGATACGAACCTGGTCCGCTTTCGCGCCGCGGTCGCGGGCTCGCTGGCGCATCTGGAATCGCGCCGTCAGGAGGTCAACGACCTCAACGTGTTCCCGGTCGCCGACGGCGACACCGGCGACAACATGGCCCTGACGCTGCGCGCGGTGCTGGCCGAGCTCGACCGCCTGCTCGACGGGGGACAGCGCACGATCGACGAGATCGGCCGCGAGGAGATCGTGCATCTCGTCGCGCGCGCGGCGCTGCTCGGCGCGCGCGGAAACTCGGGCGTGATCCTCTCGCAGCTGATCCGCGGCGCGGCCGAGGAGCTCGTCAGCCGTCCGGGCCAGCTGATCGACGCGCCGCTGATCGGCGCCGCGCTCTCGCACGCCGCCGACCGTGCCTACTCCTCCGTGCGCGAACCGGCCGAGGGCACGATTCTCACGGTCGCCCGCGAGATGGCTCATCAGATCGTCACCGACGTCGCGCACAGCACCGAGAACCCGCGCCTGGAACCGACGACCGCGCCCCGCGAGCAGGACCAGGCGATCGCGCTCGCGCTCGAGCGCGCGGTCCAGGCCGGCCAGGAGTCGGTGAGGCGCGGACCGGAGCTGCTCGCCGCGCTGCGCGAGGCGGGGGTTGTGGATGCCGGCGGATACGGGCTGACGATCATCTTCGCGGGGGTGGTGGCCGCGCTGCGCGGCGAAGAGCCGCCGCCGCTCGATCATCACGCGCCCGCCCGGATCACGCACCCCGAGCATACGTCCGGCACCTACCGCTTCTGCACCAACTTCGCGGTCACCGGAATGGGCCTGCAGCCACACAGCTTCATCGCGCCGCTGGAGGAGCTCGGCGACTCGGTGCTCGTAGTGGGTGACGAGGAGACGTTGAAGGTCCACCTCCACACCGATGACCCCGCGCTCGCGACGGCGGTCTTCGCCGACGTGGGCGAGGTCTCGCGCCTGGACGTCGCCGACATGAAGATGCAGATTGCCGAGCGCGATGCGCGGATGAGCGAGAACGGCGCCTCTGCCGCGCTGCTGACTCCTGCGGCGTTTGTTGCCCCTGTCGAGGCCGCTCGCTCCTCGGCGGAGGTCGAGGCGCCGAATGCCTCGCGCTGCGGCGCGGTCGCCGTGGTCAGCGGGGCGGGGCTGGCCGCGATGTTCATCGAGCTCGGCGTGCACACGATCGACGGAGGCCCCACGCTGAACCCCTCCACCTATGACCTGCTGGCAGGGATCCACGAGGTGCCAACCGAGGAGGTCGTGCTGCTGACCAACAGCGCGAACGTGATCATGGCGGCCGAACACGCGGCGCGGCTGTCTGACAAGCAGGTCCTCGTCGTCGCGACGACCAGCCAGCAGGCCGGTCTCGCGGCGGCGCTCGCGCTGGCGTTCGATCGCTCGATCGAGGAGAACAGCCAGGCCGTCTCGGAGGTCGTCGAGCACGTGCGCACCGGCGCCGTGGCGGAGGCGGCGCGCGATGACCCGCAGGGGCGCTTCCGCAGCGGCGAGGCCGTGGGCTTCATCGAGGACTGCGTGCACGCCTGGGGCAACCCGCGCGAGACGCTGCGCGCGGTTCTGGACGAGCTCGCCCGCGGCGAGGGCGAGGCACCTGAGCTGATCAGCGTGCTCGAGGGCGATCAGGCGCCGTTGGCGCTGGAGGAGGTGCGGGGGATGCTCAACGGCGAGATCGAGCTCGAGCTGCGCCACGGCGGCCAGGGCGCGTACTGGTGGCTGCTCTCGGCCGAGTGACGCGACCGGGGTTTAGCCCCGCGGCGCGGCGGGTCGGGACCCAGTTACGACCGGCTCGCGCACGATGATTGCCGCGAGGATGCCCGCGAGCACGCACCAAAGACGCGAGCCCCTCCCGCCGCCGGCGCGCCCGATCCCACGCGAAGGTGCGAGCGCCTTTGCGTCCTCGCGGCCGCTCGGCGTCTCGGAGCTGAGCGGCGCCCCGCTTCGCTGGCCCGCGCCATCGCGCCTTCACATGCCGCTGGCGCCGCCCAGTCGCAGGATGGCCGACGGTCTGCAGGCACTGCGCCTGCAGACCGTCGGCGACCTGCTTGAGCACCTTCCGAGCGAGAGCCGACCGGCGCGCACGGTCGCCGGGCTGGCGGCCGGCGAGGTGGCGACCGTAAACGTGCAGGTGCGGGCGATCGCCGCGCGGCCGGTGCGCAGGCGCGGCATGCGCCCGCTCGTGCACGCGACCGTGTTCGACCACACCGCGACGATGCGCGCGACGTTCTTCAACCA
This sequence comes from Solirubrobacteraceae bacterium, assembly GCA_035314465.1. Classification (GTDB taxonomy): domain Bacteria; phylum Actinomycetota; class Thermoleophilia; order Solirubrobacterales; family Solirubrobacteraceae; genus Palsa-744. The sequence continues at coordinate 35,303 of DATFZM010000022.1, forward strand.
GCCGTGGCTCGTGGAGCGCTATGCGCCCGGCTCGCGTCTGCTGCTCGCCGGCAAGGCCGACGGGCGCGGCGGATTTCGCGTCTCCCATCACGCGCTCGCGGCCGAGTCCGAGGCCGAGCTGCCGGTGCAGGAGGGCGAGCGCGCCGAGATCGCGCACTACCCGGCGGCCGATGGCATCTCCTCGACGCAGATCGTCTCCCTCGTGGCGGGGCTGCGAGAGGCGCTGCACGACGTCCCCGAGCGGCTGCCGGCACTGCTGCGCGCCCAAGAGCGCCTGTCCGACCGCGCCTCGGCCCTGGCCGCCATGCACTTCCCAGGCGAGCCGGGGCAGCGGGGCACGGCTCGCCGGCGACTGGCCTTCGAGGAGCTGCTGCTCTCCCAGCTCGTGTTTCTCGGTCGCCGCGCGCGGCGCAGCGCGGTAACGGGAGCGCCCGTGCTCGACCGACCCGGCACGCTGAGCGAGCGCTGGCTGACACGCTGCCTGCCGTTCGCGCCCACCGGCGACCAGCGCCGGGCGATCGCCGTTCTCGAGCGCGATCTCGCGCGGCCCCGGCCGATGCAGCGCCTGCTGATGGGCGAGGTGGGCAGCGGCAAGACCGTGGTGGCGCTGTACGCGATGCTGCGCGCGGTCGAGCACGGCCACCAGGCGGCCTTGATGGCGCCGACCGAGACGCTCGCCGAACAGCACTTCGCGACGATCCAGCGCCTGCTCGCGGACGAGCCGCTCGCGCTGGCCCTGCTGTCCGGCTCCACCCCTGCGAGCAGGCGCGGCGACACGCTCGGCAAGCTCGCCAGCGGCGAGCTCGCGATCGTCGTCGGCACGCACGCCCTGATCGAGCCGGATGTCCGCTTCGCGAGCCTCGCGGTGGCCGTCATCGACGAGCAGCACCGCTTCGGCGTGCGCCAGCGCGCGGCGCTCGAGGGCCGCACTCCGGGACGCCCGCCGCACGCCCTACACATGACCGCGACGCCGATACCCAGGACGCTGGCGCTCGCGCGCTACGGCGACCTGGACACGATCACGCTGCGTGAGTTGCCCCACGGGCGCAAGCCGATCGATACGCGCCTCGTCGCCGGCGAGCAGGCGCGTGCCGCTGCCTATGAGCATCTGCGCGCCGAGCTGGCGCAGGGCCGCCAGGCGTACGTGGTCTGCCCGCTGATCGACGAGGAGGAGCAGCAGACGAACGAACGGGGACTGGAGACGGCGCTCCTCCCTTCGGAAGAGCACCCTGAAGGGCACAAGCACCCTGAAGGGCACAAGCACCCTGAAGGGCACAAGCAGGCGGGCGAGCCGCCGCTGCGTGCCGCGACCGCCGAGCTCGTCCGCCTGCAGCGCGGGGAGCTCGCCGGCTACGAGCTCGCGCTCCTGCACGGCGCGATGCCCACGCGGGAGAAGCAGGAGGCGATGGCGGCGTTCGCAGCCGGGCGCGCGCAGGTGCTCGTCGCGACTACCGTGATCGAGGTCGGCATCGACGTGACGAACGCGACCGTGATGCTGATCGAGAACCCCGAGCGTTTCGGGATCTCGCAGCTGCACCAGCTGCGCGGCCGCGTGGGACGCGGCGAGCACCCCGCGGTCTGCTTCCTTGCCGGTCCCGCCGACGCCGGCGGCTCGGCGCGACTGCGAGCGCTGGCCGAGCACGGCGACGGATTCGAGCTCGCGGAGATCGATCTTCGGCTGCGCAAAGAGGGCGAGCTGCTCGGCACGCGCCAGTCCGGTCTCGCCGGCGAGATGAGGGTCGCGCGCCTGCCGCAGGACGCCGAGCTGCTCGAGAGCGCGCGCGCCCACGCCGAGGCGATCATCGCCGCCGATCCCGAGCTCTGCGCCCCGGAGCACGCGCTGCTGGGCGACGCCCTGCGCGCGCACGCCGGCGAGCAGGCGCTCGCCCCGATCCCGGCCTAGGGCGTGTGGGGGCCGATAGCGTGGCCCCCATGCGCGTGATCGCAGGAAGCCTCGGTGGCAGGCGCCTGAAGGCTCCCGCCGGGCGAGCGACCCGGCCGACCTCCGACCGCGTCCGCGAGGCCCTCTTCAGCATCCTCGACGGCGTCGCCGAGGCACGCGTGCTCGACCTCTTCGCGGGGACCGGAGCGCTCGGCATCGAGGCGCTCTCGCGGGGGGCCGCGCGCGCTGTCTTCGTCGAGCGTCACACGCCCGCCGCGCGCGTGCTGCAGGCCAATCTCGACGCGCTCGGGCTGGGTCCAGAGCTCGCCGAGGTGCGCCGCGCCGAGGCCCTCGCGGCCCTGCAGAGCGCGCGCAAGCGCCGAGAGACATACGATCTCATCTTCATCGACCCCCCCTACAGCCAGGCGGGCGCCTGGGGCGCGGAGCTCTCGACGGCGCTGCCGCCGCTGCTCACACTCGGAGCCCGCATCGTCGTCGAGAGCGATCGACGCGCCGCGCTCGAGCTCGACGCGGACATCGAACGCCACCGGCTCTACGGCGACACCACGATCACGATCTACCGCCAGCCATGACCCCAGCCGCCCACTCGATCGCCGTCTGTCCGGGCACTTATGACCCGGTCACCAACGGCCACCTCGACGTCATCCGCCGCGCGGCAGGTCTCTACGACGAGGTCGTGGTCGCGGTCGTCAACCGCTCCGTGCGAAAGAGCAGCGCGCTGTTCGGGATCGAGGACCGAGTCGGCTTCATTGAGCGCGCCGTCGCCGACCTCGAGGGAGTGCGCGTGGAGCCCTTCTCGACGCTCGTGGTCGACTTCGCGCGCAGCGTCGGCGCGCGTGCGATCGTCAAGGGGCTGCGCGCGATCTCGGACTTCGAGTACGAGCTCGAGATGAACCAGCTCAACCGCCGTCAGGATCCCGAGATCGAGTCCGTCTACCTGATGGCCAGCCCGCAGTACAGTTTCCTGTCATCAAGCGGCGTCAAGGAGCTCGCCACGTTTGGCGGCAAGATCGATGATCTCGTGCCCGACGAGGTGGCCCGGCGCTTGCAGGAAGAGCTCAAACGCTGACGAAATGGAAGTCGCTTACGAAATGCACGAGCACCGCCCGAGGCCCGACCACAGCGTACACAGCAACCACCGGCCGCGCGGGGGTCGATGCTAGATGGACGTCCTCGTACTCATAGACAAGCTCGACGACCTGGTGCACAACGCCAAGACGATCCCGCTGAGCGATTCGGTGCGCGTGGACAAGGAGGAGATCTACGACATCCTCGACCAGATGCGCGCGACGATCCCCGAGGAGATCAAGCAGGCGCGCTGGATCGTCAAGGAGCGCCAGGAGATGCTCGCCGAGGCTAAGAAGGAGGCCGAGCGGATCATCAAGGACGCGCGCGATCGCCAGGAGCGCCTGATCGGCGAGGAGGAGGTCACCAAGCAGGCCGAGCGGGCGGCCGAGGACATCGTCGAGGACGCACGCGCGCGCGAGCGCGAGATCAGGCTCGGAGCCGAGGACTACGCCGACGAGATCCTCAACACCCTCGAGGTGAACCTGTCGAAGTTCATCGCCGCGGTGCAGCGCGGGCGGGAGCGGCTGCAGGGCAAGGACGAACCCGCCGAGGTCGGCTAGCGAGCGATCGCCGGCGGTGCCGGCCTGGCAGCCGGCGCGCGGGGCTTTTTCAGTAGGGTCAGACGGTGGACACCGATCGCACGCTGTACCGGGCGCGGGTCGCGAGGACGCTGCTGGCGACGGGTATGTTCGCGCCCTCGCGCCCGGATCGAACGCTGCGCTCGCTGGCCGCGCTGCGCCGCTGGGGGCCTACCCCGGCCGCCGCCTACGAGGGCGCCGCCGCACGTTATCCCGATCGCACGGCGCTCGTCGATGAGCACGGCGCGCTGACCTTCGAGGCGGTTCACCGCCGCACGAACGCGCTCGCCCGCGGGCTCGCCGAGGCGGGCGTCCGCGAACAGGACGGAGTGGCGATCATGGCGCGCAACCATCGCGGCTTCGTCGAGGCGACCGTCGCCTGCTCCAAGCTGGGCGCGAGCGCGCTGTACCTCAACACGGCCTTCGCTGCGCCTCAGATCAGCGACGTGCTGGGACGCGAGCGGCCCGTCGCGGTGATCTACGACGAGGAGTTCGCCGGGCTTGTCGCCGACGGCGCCTCCGGGCGCAAACGCTTCGTCTCCTGGATCGACTCCGGCCAGGCGCTGCCGGATCCGCGCCTGGAGGACCTCGAGGGGGCCAGCAGCGACGCCGCGCTCTCGCCGCCGCAGGAGAAAGGGCGGGTCGTGATCCTCACCTCGGGAACGACGGGCACGCCCAAAGGCGCCAACCGCAAGCAGCCCGACTCGCTCGAGCCCGTCGCGGCGCTGTTCTCGAAGATCCCGCTGCGCGCCCGCGGCGTGACGCTGATCGCGGCTCCGATGTTCCACTCGTGGGGCTTTGCCCACTTCACGCTCGCGCTTCCGCTCGCCTCCACGCTCGTGCTCCAGCGGAGGTTCGACCCCGAGCAGACGCTGCGGGGGGTCGCCCAGCATCGCGCCGACACGCTCGTCCTGGTGCCGGTGATGCTGCAGCGGATCCTCGACCTCGGTCCCGACGTGCTCTCGCGCTACGAACTGGACTGCCTGCGCGTGATCGCCCTCAGCGGTTCGGCGTTGCCCGGCGAGCTGGCCACACGCGCGATGGACGCCTTCGGCGAGGTTCTCTACAACCTCTACGGCTCGACCGAGGTCGCGTGGGCGACGATCGCCACGCCCGAGGATCTGCGGGCGGCGCCGGGCACCGCGGGGCGCCCGCCGATCGGCACGACCGTGAAGCTGCTCGACGGCGACGGGCGCGAGGTCCCGATCGGCCACACCGGCAGGATCTTCGTGGGCAACGAGCTGATGTTCGACGGCTATACGGGCGGCGGCGGCAAGGAGATGATCGGCGGCCTGATGAGCACGGGCGACGTCGGGCACATGGACGCCGACGGACGTCTGTTCGTGGACGGCCGTGACGACGAAATGATTGTCAGCGGCGGCGAGAACGTGTTCCCGCGCGAGGTCGAGGACCTGCTCGCCGACCACGGCGAGATCGAAGAGGTCGCCGTCGTCGGCGTGCTCGACACCGAGTTCGGTCAGCGGCTGCGGGCCTTTGTCGTGACACGCAACGGCGCGCAGCTGACGGAGGACGACGTGAAGACCTACGTGAGGCGGAATCTCGCCCGCTACAAGGTTCCGCGCGAGGTGATCTTCCTCGCCGAGCTGCCCCGCAACGCCACGGGCAAGATCCTCAAGCGCGAGCTCGCCGACGCTGCCTAGGCAAGGCCGCCGGGGGCTGGGCAGGCCGCCGCGCCCGCTAGCCTGGAGGCATGGGTCCGATGGCGGATGAGTTCGATCTCGCGGGCCTTCGCCTCAGCGCGGGGGAGGGCCGGCGGCTGTCCCTGCAGACCACGATCGAGCCGATCGTGCTCGGCAGCGAGACGTACGCGGCCGAGCCCGAACGCGTGCCGGTGCAGCTCGAGGTCTCGCGCATGATGGGCGGGGGCTACGCGCTCCTCCTGCGCTTCTCGGCCGCGGTCGCGGGTCCGTGCATGCGCTGCCTGAAGGACGCCTCTCCGACCGTCGAGGTGGTGGCCCGGGAGGTAGACCGGCCCGGCGGCCGCGGGGCCCAAGGCGATGCCGAGCTCGAGAGCCCCTACGTGCACGATGAGACGCTCGACCTCGGCGCGTGGGCGCGCGACGCGTTCGCCCTGGCGATGCCGCCGAAGGTCCTCTGCCGCGAGGACTGCCTCGGCCTGTGCCCGGTGTGCGCGACCGACCTCAACGAGGCCGGGCCCGAGCATCACCACGAGCGCGCGCCCGACCCCCGCTGGGCCAAGCTGCGCGAGCTGCGCCTCCAGTAGGCCGCCCGCGGGATGGTAGCCTTCCCGAACCTATGGCAGTCCCCAAGAAAAAGCAGTCGCACAGCCGCACCGCCAAGCGGCGCGCGCAGCACAAGATCGGCACGCCCGCCGTGAACGCGTGCCCCCAGTGCCACAGCCCGCGCCGGCCGCACCGTGTGTGCCCGGTGTGCGGCACCTATGCCGGCCGCGAGGTCGTGGCGCAGGGCGCGCACGAGCACGGTCACGACCACGACGACGCCTAGCACGCGGTGACGCAGCCGCCCGGCTCCGTCCGCGCGGACCCCGTGCGGTCAGACTCGCCGCGTCCGGTCGTGGCGGTGGACGCCAACGGCGCCGACCTGGGGCCGGCGGAGGTCGCAGCCGGCGCCGCGCTCGCAGCCGAGCACGGCGCGCGCGTGCTCCTCTTCGGCCCGGCGGCGGATCTCGGCGAGCTGCCGGCCGCCGTACAGGTCGTCGACGCGCCGCTGTCGATCGCGAAGGCGAGCGACCCCGTGCAGGCCGCGCGCACAACGCCCGAGGCCTCGATCGTGCAGGCCGCCCGCGCCGTCGCCGAGGATCGCGCGCAGGCGCTCGTATGCGCCGGCGGGACCGGTGCGGCGCTTGCGGCGGCGTCTTTCAACATCAAGCGCGCGCGGGGCATCTACCGCCCGGCGCTCGCTCTGCCGGTGCCGGTGCCGGGGTCGCCGGTGACGCTGCTCGACGTGGGCGCCAACGCGGAGGCCCGCCGCGAGCACATCGTCCAGTTCGCGTTCATGGGCGCCGCGCTGGCGCGGATCGTGCTGGAGATCCCGCGTCCGCGCGTGGGCCTGCTCTCCAACGGCGAGGAGGACGCTCGTGGCAGCGCGCTCGTGCTCGAAGCGCACGCGGAGCTCAGGCAGCGCGCCGAGGAGGGTTTGGAGGCCTTCGCGTTCGTCGGCAACGTCGAGGGTGACGACGTCGTCGGCGGCGTCGCCGACGTGATCGTCACCGACGGCTTCACCGGGAACATCGCGCTCAAGCTGATGGAGGCGGTCTCGCAGACGATGCTCGGTGCGATCCGCGACGCCGCCATGTCCTCGATGCGCGCAAAGGTCGGCGGCCTGCTGCTGGCGCCCGCGCTGCGCTCCTTCCGCGACGAGATCGACCCCGAGCGATCAGGTGGCGCCTACCTGCTCGGGCTCAGGCGCCTGGGGGTCGTGCCGCACGGCCGCTTCACGCGCAACGGGTTCGCGCAGGCGATCCTGCGGGCCGAGCGCGGGGCTCGCGAGGACATCGTCGGGCAGACGCATCTCGCGCTCGCGCAGGCCGGCGCGCTCAAGCGCGCGCCGCTGTCCGTCGCGGACGCTAGCCTGCCCGGTACAGCATGAGGAGCCTCTCGCCAGCGGCCGTGCTCGCCGTGCCTGTCCCGTCCGCGCGCGAATGCGTGCGTGAAGTGACGCGCAGCCAGCGATGAGCGCGCTGAGTCGCGAGGAGGTCTTCGCGCTGATCCGCGCGCACCTCGCCGATGAACTCGACGTGGACCCCGAAGCGATCGGCACGGGCACGCGCTTCAAGGAGGACCTCGAGGCGGACTCGCTGGACCTCTACACGCTCGTGCAGGAGCTCGAGGACACGTATGGGGTGAGCATGTCCGACGAGCAGGCCGCGCAGATCCTCACCGTAGGTCAGGCGGTCGAGTTCGTGCTCGACCACGGGACGGCAAATGCGGAGCGATGATGCTGCTCGCCGAGCTGCTCGACGAGCTGCCGGACGATCTGGCCCGGCAGGTATTCACACACGCGTCCTGGAGCGAGCGCCGCAGCGACTCCTACGCGCGGCTGGCGTTCCTCGGCGACAGCGTGCTTGCGCTGGCGGTGACCGCCTACCTCTACCCGCGCCTGGAGGCGGAGCGCTTCGGCGCGGGGAGGCTCACGAAGATCCGCGCGCAGGCGGTCTCTGGGCCCTCGTGCAGGGCGGTGGCCGAGCGGCTCGCGCTGCCCGAGAGACTGCGCGCGGCCGCGCCGGCGGGAGTGCGCGAGAGCGCCGTGGCGCTGGTCGGCACCGAGCGCGTGCTCGCCTCCGTGATCGAGGCCGTGATCGGGGCCTGCTACCTGCACGCCGGTTACGAGCGCACCGCGGAGGCTGTGGTCGAGGCTTTCGCACCGGAGATCGAGGGGGCGCTCGAGAACCCGGTGGACTTCAAGTCGGCGCTGCAGGAGCTGCTCGCGCGTCGTGGCGCGACGGTCACCTACGAGGTCACCGGGGAGGATGGCCCGCCGCACGAGCGCACCTACACGGTGACCGCGCGCGTCGACGGGCAACCGGCGGGGAGCGGCACCGGCAGGAGCAAGAAGCACGCCGAGCAGGAGGCCGCGCGGGCGACGGTCGAGCAGCTCGAGAGCTAGACGTCGAGCACGGCGGGTGCAGCCGGTGCGGCTGAAGTCGATCACGCTGAAGGGCTTCAAGTCGTTCCCGGAGCGCACGCGCCTGGACTTCGGCGCGGGCGTTAGCGTGGTCGTGGGTCCGAACGGGTCGGGCAAGTCCAACGTCACCGACGCCGTGCTGTGGGCGATGGGCGAGCAGTCCCCGCTGGCCGTCCGCGGGCAGTCGATGCAGGATGTGATCTTCGGTGGCGGACGCGGGGTGCAGCCGCGCAGCTCGGCCGAAGTCGAGATAGTGCTCGACAACAGCGACGGCACCGTCGACCTGCCGCTCAGCGAGATCTCGGTCGTGCGGCGGCTCGACCGCAACGGCGAGGGTGGCTACAGCCTCAACGGGGCGCGCTGTCGCCTCACCGACGTGATCGAGGTGCTCTCCGATACGGGCCTCGGCAAGGAGAGCCATTCGGTCATATCGCAGGGCCGCGTCGATGCGATCGTGACCTCGAAACCGCGTGAGCGGCGGATGCTGATCGAGGAGGCGGCGGGACTGGGGAAGCACCGCAAGCGCCGCCGGCGCGCGCAGCTGAAGCTCGAGCGCACCGAGGAGAACCTCGACCGCGCTCTCGACGTCGAGCGCGAGGCGCGTACGCGCCTGCGCCCGCTCAAGCGCCAGGCCGAAGCGGCCGACCTGCACGAGCGGCTGGAGCTGCAGATGCTCCAGGTGCGCATACGACTCGCGGGCGAAGCCGTGCGGACGCGCCGCGCGGAGCTCGAGGGTGCGCAGGAGCGCGCAGCCCGCGCGCGGGAGCAACGGGAGCTGATCGAGGCGCGGCTCAGCGAGACGGTGCAGCGCCGCGGCGCCGCCGAGCGAGCGCTGTCCGAGCGCGCCGAGCGCCACGACGCCCGCGCGAAGGCGGTCTACGACGCGCGCTCTGCCCGCGAGCGGCTTGGCCTGCGTGGCGAGCAGGTGGCCGGCGTTGCGCAGACGCTCGCGCGCCGGATCGAGCGGGTGCAGCGCGAGCTCGAGGAGCTCGGCGAGCACCCTGAAGGGCACACCCTGGCGGGCGCACCCTCGCGGGCACAGGCAGGCAAACAGGCAAGCAGGCAAGCAGGCAGGCCGGCGGGCGTGGGAGCGGCCGTGAGCGACCCGGTCGGCGGGCAGGCCGAGGCGCGGGAGCAGATGGCGGCGTTGGAGGCCGAGCTGGCGGAGCTGCGCGGCGCCCAGCAGCGCGAGCTCGCGCAGGAGAGCGTCGAGCTCGAGGCAGAGCACGAGCGCCAGGCCGCGGCGCAGGCGGACGCCGAGGCAGCGCTGGCGGCAGCCCGCGAGGCGCTCGCCCTGGCCGACCGCCAGGCGGAGGGCGCGCGCGCGAGGCTGCGCGAGGCCCAGCGAGCCGCGCAGGAGGCGCGCCGCGAGTCCGAGCGCGTCGGCGGGGCGCTGGCGGCTGTCAACCAGTACCTACGTGCCCATCCGCGTCTCGCCGGGCGGGGATCGGAGCCGGCGAGTGCGCTCGGCGAGGAGCTGCGCGTGCAGGACGGCTACGAGCTTGCGCTGGCCGCGGCGCTGGGTGGCCGCCTGGAGGCGGTGCTGGTCGAGGACATCGCGGGCGCCGACGCCGTGCTGGACGGCGCCGGGCCCGATGGCGGCGCGGCGCTGGTGAGGGCCTCGCGCGAGCAGCTCGCCGCCCTTCCTTCGGAAGGACACCCTGACGGGCGCACCCTGGAGGGCATACCCTCACGGGCACACGCAGGCGAGCACCCTGACGGGCACGAGCAGGCGGGCGCACAGGCACCGCCGTGCGCGCCGGCGCCGGGGGCCGTGAGGCTCCTCGACCAGCTCTCGGGCTCGCCCGCGGCGATGGGGCTCGCGCGGCGCCTGCTCGCCGATGCGTGGGTCGTCGAGCGTCTGGGCGAGCTGCCCGGCGAGTTCCGGGGGATCGCCGCCACGCGCGCCGGACGGGTGTGGTTTGCGTCCTCGGGCGAGGTGCGCCAGCTCGCCGAGGGCGGCAGCGAGCGCGTGCTCGCGCGGCGCAACGAGCGCGACCGCCTGATCGCGGCGGTCGAGATCGCGGCGGCCTCCGAGCACGACGCCGCGGGCGCCTGTGCGTGCGCCGAGGGCGAGCTGCGCGTCGCCGAGGACGGTGTCGCCGGCGCGGCGGCGGGCGCGCGCGATGCCGAGCGCGCATGCCTCGAGGCCGGCGAGGCGCTGCGACGGACGGCCTGGTTGCTGAACCAGCGCCGCGAGGCGCCCGCCCACGGCCCGCTGGCGGTGCGGATCGCCGAGATCGAGGGCGAGCTCGCGGCCGAGCGCCGGGTCGCTGAGCGACGCGAGCAGGAGCTTCGCGAGCGTCGTGCGCGCGCGCGGCGACTGCAGGCTCAGCACGCCGCCGACAGGGCCGCGGCGCCCCTCGCCGAGCGTCTTGCCGCCGCGCTGCTCGGGGCGGGCGAGGTCGTGCAGACGCGCGTGGGCGTGCTCGAGGCCGCGCTCGAGGAGGACCGCCGAGCGGGCGAGCAGATGACGAGCGAGCTGAGGTCGTGCGCGGCGCGGGAGTCCGAGATCCAAACCGAGCTGCGCGCCGCCGGCGAGACGGTCACCGAGGCCGAGGTGGCCGCGCAACGGGTTCGCGACCTGCTCGCGGAGGCCGAGCTCGAGCTCGCCGGCATCGCAGAGCGGCTCGGATCCGGCCCCCTCCCTCCGGAAGGACATCCTGAACGGCACATCCTGGCGGGCGCACCCTCACGGGCACACCCTGGCGGGCGCACCCTGACGCGCACGAGCGGGCGGGCGAGCCCGACGAGGACGAGTCGCCGCTTTCGCAGGAGGAGGAGCAGGCGCTGCACGAGCGCCTTGCGCGCCTCGGACGCAGGCGCGAGCTGCTCGGGCCGGTGAACCCGCTCGCGCAGGAGGAATACGGACAGGCGCTCGCGCACGTCGAGGAGCTCGAGGTCCAGCGCGGCGACCTCGAGTCGGCGCTTCGCGAGCTGCGCGGCGTGATCCGCGAGACCGACCGACAGATCGAGGAGACCTTCGAGCAGACCTTCGCGGCCGCGGCGCGCAACTTCAGCGAGCTCGTCGGCGACGTGTTCCCGGGGGGCAGCGGCGCGCTGCGCCTGGTCGAGGAGGAGCGCACGCCGAGCCCCGTGCTCGGCGGAGCGAACCCGCCGGCCGACGCCGCGGAGGGGTCCGATGCGTTCGAGGAGGCGGCCGAGGCCGAGGCGGAGGCCGAGCTGCTCGCCCGCGAGGAACAGCAGCTGCCTGGCGTGGAGATCGAGATCACGCCCGCCGGCAAGTCGACGAAGCGCCTGTCGCTGCTCTCCGGCGGCGAGAAGTCGATGACTGCGCTCGCTTTCCTGTTCGCCGTATTCCTCGCCCGGCCGTGCCCCTTCTACATCCTCGACGAGGTCGAGGCGGCGCTAGACGACCTCAACCTGGACCGCTTCCTGGCGCTGCTGCGCCGCTACTCGGAGCGCGCCCAGTTCATCGTCATCACCCATCAGAAGCGCACGATGGAGGCCGCCGACTCGCTCTACGGCGTCTCGATGGGCGCGAACGGGGTCTCGAAGGTGATCTCGCGGCGCCTGCCCGCCGAGTCGGCGCAGACGCGCGAGGTGGCGGAGGTCGCCTGAGCGCGGCGCTGCTATCGTCGCGCGGCCCGTGGCGCGCGACTGGAGCGACGTGTTCATCATCGACGAGCGCGACGCGCCCGCGTCCGAAGCCGAGGCCGCACCCGAGCGCCGGCGGGGCCTCTTTCGGCGCCTGCGCGAGAGCATGTCGAGGACGCGCGAGGCGCTCGGCGGCGAGATCCAGGCCACGCTCTTCGGCACGCTCGACGCGGAGGCCTGGGAACGGCTGGAGGAGGCGCTGATCATGGCCGACGTCGGCGCCGCCACGACCGCCTCGGTCGTGCAGACGCTCGAGAGCGAGGCGGACAGCGGCGCGCTCGAGGGCGGCGCAGCCCTGAGCGAGCGCCTGATCGCGCTGCTCGCGCAGACAGCGCGCGCGGGCGACGGACGAATCGACGTGCGTGCGAAGCCGACCGTGATCATGGCCGTGGGCGTGAACGGCACGGGCAAGACGACCACGATCGGCAAGCTCGCCTGGCACCTGCGCGAGCAGCTGGGGCGAACGGTGCTGCTCGCCGCCGCGGATACGTTCCGCGCAGCGGCGACCGAGCAGCTGCAGGGATGGGCCGAGCGCGCCGGGGCAGAGATCGTGACCGGCAGCCCGGGCGCCGACCCGGGAGCGGTCGCGTTCGAGGCGATCGCGCAGGCGCGCAGCCGCGGCGTAGACGTCGTGATCGTCGACACCGCCGGGCGCCTGCACACCCAGGACGACCTGATGGGCGAGCTCGAGAAGATCCGCAGGGTGATCTCTCGCCAGCTCCAGGACGCGCCCCACGAGACGCTGCTTACGATCGACGCGACGACTGGACAGAACGGGCTGCGTCAGGCGCGCCTGTTCGCCGAGGCCGCGGACGTCAGCGGGGTCGTGCTGACCAAGCTCGACGGCACCGCGCGCGGCGGCATCGCGCTCTCGATCGCGCAGGAGCTCGAGCTGCCCGTGAAGCTGATCGGCGTCGGCGAGTCGGTGGAGGACCTGCGCCCGTTCGACGCCGAGGACTTCGCGCGAGCCCTGATCGCGCCGTCGTGAGGCGCGCCACTCTCCCTTGGCAAGGACACCCTGGGGGGCGGCGGGCAAGCGGGCTCAGCCCCAGGGGATAATCTGGGAGCCATGGAGTGGATCCTGTGGTTGGTCGCAGCGTGCGCGCTCGGACTCGGAGAGCTGCACACCGGAGGCTTCTATCTGCTCCCTTTCGCCCTCGGCGCGGCCCTCGCCGCCGTCGTCTCACTGCTGGGCGCGGGCCTTCTGTTGTCGGGCGCGGCGTTTGTCGCGACGTCGGGGATCGTCGTGCTCACGTTGCGCCCGGTGGCGCGCCGCCACCGCCGACTGCCGCCGGCGATCCGGACCGGGGCGGCGGCGCTCGTCGGTCGACGCGCGATGGTGCTCGAGCGGATCGCCAACGATGAGGGCGTGGGCTGCGTGCGCATCGACGGTGGCGAGGTGTGGACGGCGCGCAGCTTCGACGACGACGACGTGATCGAGGCAGGCGAGCGCGTAGACGTCGTCGAAATCCGTGGAGCGACCGCGCTGGTGATGCACTGATGGGCGCGCCCGCTCGCGCATCGACCGAATTCAGCGAAAGCTGAGAAAGGAACTCGTCAATGGCCGCCCTAATCGTGGTCGCAGTGGTGATCCTCTTCGCGCTCGTCGTCGCCTTTCGCGCGATCCGCGTGATCCCCCAGGCCCGCGCCGGCGTCGTCGAGCGCCTCGGGCGCTACAGCCGCACGCTCGAGCCTGGCCTGGCGATCATCACGCCGTTCGTGGAACGCGTGCGGCCGCTGGTGGATCTGCGCGAGCAGGTCGTCAACTTCTCGCCCCAGTCGGTGATCACCGAGGACAACGTCGTGGTCGGGATCGAGACGGTCCTGTACTTCACGATCACCGATCCACGCTCGGCGACGTATGAAATCGCGAACCCGCTGCAGGCGATCGAGCAGCTCACCGTGACGACGCTGCGCAACGTGATCGGCGGGCTCACGCTCGAGGCCACGCTGACCTCGCGCGAGAACGTCAACGCCGAGCTGCGCACGGTGCTCGACGAGGCCACCGGCAAGTGGGGGATCCGGATCAACCGCGTGGAGATCAAGTCGGTCGACCCGCCGCCCGACATCAAGACGGCGATGGAGAAGCAGATGCGAGCCGAGCGCGACCGGCGCGCCGCGATCCTCACGGCCGAAGGCGAGAAGCAGTCCCAGATCCTCACCGCCGAGGGTGCCAAGCAGGCGGCGGTGCTCACGGCCGAGGGCGAACGCCAGGCGGCGATCCTGCGAGCGGAGGGCGAAGCGAAGGCGATCGACACCGTCTTCACGGCGATCCACGAGGGCAAACCCGACCGCCAGCTGCTGAGCTACGAATACCTGAAGATGCTGCCGCAGCTCGCCGAAGGCGACGCCAACAAGGTCTTCGTCGTGCCGTCGGAGTTCGCCGAGGCTTTCGGCGGCATCGGCGAAACGCTGCGCGGTCGGCGTGGCGGCCCGCCCGGCCCGCCCGCTCCGCCAGCAGTCGCACCGCCGCCGCCGGACGAGGCCGGCTGACAGGGCGGCGCGCGCCCGGCGGCCCGCCCCGGGGCTGCGAGAATCAGAGCGTGTTCGACGCCCTCGCCGAGAAACTGCAGGCAACGCTGGCCGACGTGCGCCAGCGCGGCACGCTGACCGAACAGGATGTCGACGCGGCGATGCGCGAGATCCGCCTCGCGCTTCTCGAGGCGGACGTGAACTTCAAGGTCGTGCGCGAGTTCACGGCCCACGTCAAGGAGCGCTGCCTGCAGGAGGAGCTCGTCGGCAAGCTCGCGCCCGGCCAGCAGGTGGTCAAGATCGTCGACGAGGAGCTCAGCGCGCTGATGGGCGGCGCCTCGGCCGAGCTGTCGTTCTCGCCGCGCCCGCCGACGGTGATCGTGATGGCCGGCCTGCAGGGCTCGGGCAAGACGACCGCGACCGCCAAGCTCGCGCGCTACCTGCGCGAGGAGCACTCGAGCGCGGTCGCGGTCGCCGCCTGCGACGTCTACCGTCCGGCCGCCGTCGAGCAGCTCGTGAAGGTCGGCGCGCAGGCCGGTGCAGAGGTCTATGAGCAGGGCACCGAGCGCGATCCGGTCGAGATCGCGACGTGGGCGCTCGAGCAGGCGCGCTCCGACGGCAAGGACGTGCTGATCGTCGATACGAGCGGGCGCCTGCACGTCGACGAGGAGCTGATGGAGGAGCTCGTGCACATCCGCGACGCGGTCAAACCCCACCATCTGCTGCTCGTCGTCGACGCGATGACCGGCCAGGACGCCGTCAACGTCGCCGAGAGCTTCGCCGAGCGGGTGCAGTTCGACGGCGTCGTGATGAGCAAGCTCGACGGCGACGCCCGCGGCGGAGCGGCGCTGTCGGTGAAGGCTGTCACCGGCAAGCCGATCCTGTTCGCGTCCACCGGCGAGAAGCTCGACCAGTTCGAACGCTTCCACCCCGATCGCATGGCCCAGCGGATCCTCGGCATGGGCGACGTGATGAGCCTGATCGAGAAGGCCGAGCGCGAGTTCGACGAGGAGGACGCGCGCGCTCTGGAGCGCAAGCTGCGTCGCAACGAGTTCGGCTTCGATGACTTCCTCGACCAGCTCAAGACGATCCGCAAAATGGGACCGCTGAGCAGCGTGCTCGGGATGATCCCCGGGCTGGCGGGCCATCAGCTCTCGAACATGAAGGTCGACGAGGGCGAGCTCGACCGCGTGCAGGCGATCATCCTCTCGATGACGGTCGAGGAGCGGCGCCGGCCCGAGCTCATCAACGGCTCGCGGAGGCTGCGCATCGCGCGCGGTTCCGGCACGACCGTGCAGCACGTCAACCGCCTCGTCAAGCAGTTCGAGCAGACGCGCAAGATGATGCGCCAGCTGGGACGTGGCAAGACCCCGGACTTCGGCGCGCTGATGCGCAACGCGCGCTAGGCGCCGTGGCCTTCGCGCACTGCACCGTCTAAGCTCTTGGCCGTACAAGCAACCTAAGCCTGCTTTCCAGGCAGAGAGGAAAACGTGGCAGTAAGGCTGAGGCTCACCCGAGTGGGCGGAAAGAAGGACCCGATCTGGCGCGTGGTCGTCGCCGACCAGCGCTCGCCGCGCGACGGGCGCGTAATCGAGACGATCGGCCACTACAACGCCCAGACGGAGCCTTCCACGATCGTGATCGACGAGGACCGTGCCCGCAGCTGGCTCGCGCGAGGCGCGCAGCCCTCGGACACGGTGCGCAAGCTTCTGCGCATCCGCGGGATCGAGACGCGAGCGGGCTAGCTGCCGCGGGGGGAGCCGCATGGCCACGGAGAACCCCAGGCTGCTCCTGGAGTACCTCGCAGAAGGCCTCGTGGACGACCCCGACGCCGTCGAGGTCGAGCAGTTCGAGGAGGACGACGGAACGATCGTGCTCGAGCTCTGCGTCGGCAGCGAGGACTACGGACGGGTGATCGGGCGCGGCGGCCGAACCGCCCACGCGCTGCGCACCGTCGTCAAAGCGGCCGCCGCCGGCGAGCGCTCGCACGTGCTCGTCGACATCGTCGATTGAGCTCCGAGTCGCGCCCGGCGGCGCAGATCGCGGCGGGGCGCGTCGGCCGACCGCACGGGCTCGACGGCAGCTTCTACGTTACGCGCCCGCGCCCCCTCCTGCTCATGCTCGGGTCCTCGCTTGCCGTGGCGGGGCACACGCGCGAGATCGTCCGCCGCGCGGGCACCGACGAGCATCCGATCGTGCGCCTGCAGGGCGTCGAGGACCGCGACGCGGCGCTGGCCCTGCGCGGGCTCGAGCTGGCCACGTCGCAGGCGCAGGCGCCGGCGCTCGGAGAGGGCGAATACTGGGCGCACGAGCTCGAGGGCTGCTTCGTGACCGCCGGGCCCGTGCGGGTGGGAAAGGTCATCCGCATGATCGAGCTGCCCTCCTGCGAGGCGCTCGAGGTCAGACGCGAGGACGGCGGCGCGCCGCTGCTCGTGCCGATGGTCAAAGAGGCGATTCGCGAGGTGAGCGTCGCCGAGCGGCGAATCGAGGTGGACCTCGACTTCCTCGACCTGCGCGGCAGCCGCGGCGACCGCGCCGACGGCTAGGAGCCGACTTGGAGATCGACGTCTTCACGCTGTTCCCCGACTGGTTCGAGTGGTTTCGCGAGCAGCGCCACGTCGCCAACGCCCTCGCTGCTGGCTCGAGCCTGAGCTGCGTGAACGTGCGCGATCACACCCCTCTGAGCGGCGGCCAGGTCGACGACACCCCCTTCGGCGGCGGCGCCGGCATGGTGCTGCGAGTCGACGTGCTCGACGCTGCGCTGCGCGCCCACTACGGCGTCGACCCCGTCGATCTGCGCCTGCGCAGGCGCGTGATCGCGCTGGCACCCGGCGGTCGCCTGCTGGAGGAGCGGCTCGTGCGCGAGCTCGCCGAAGAGCCGGCGCTGACCCTGCTGTGCGGGCGCTACGAGGGCTTCGACGAGCGGATCGTGGAGCACTTCGCCAGCGACGTCGTCTCGATCGGCCGCTACGTGCTCAGCGGCGGCGAGCTCGCTGCAATGGTGCTCTGCGATGCCGTCATGCGCAAGCTCCCGGGCGCGCTCGGACACGAGAGCTCGGCGGTTGAGGAGTCCTTCAGCGCCGCGCTTGAAGGCGAGCCGGAGTACCCCCACTACACGCGCCCGGCCGAGTATCGTGGCTGGCGCGTGCCCGGGGTCCTGCTCTCGGGCCATCACGGCCAGATCGAGCAGTGGCGCCGAGAGCGAAGCCGTGAACGGGGCGAGAGCGCTCGCAGCGCCCGCTTGTCCTTCCAACGGGAGGGCAGCGGCGGCGAGAAGGGCTAGCGCGGAGGGCCGGCTGCCGGCGCTCAGGTCAGCGGTGGTTCGCTACCATGCTGCCTGCGCCGGACCGGTGCTTCGCTCTCCGTCCAGTTCCCGGGTCCCGCCCCTCGTCGAAAGTCCATGAGCAGCGTAATCGCAACCATCGAGCGCGCGCAGTTGCGCCGCGTCCCAAGCTTCGCCCCGGGCGATCGCGTGCGCGTTCATTTCCAGGTCATCGAGGGCACCCGCAGCCGCGTCCAGATCTTCGAGGGCGTTGTCATAAAGCGCCAGGGTCATGGCGCCAGGGAGACCTTCACGGTGCGCAAGCAGTCCTTCGGCGTTGGTGTCGAGCGCATGTTCCCGGTGCACTCGCCCAAGATCGAGCGCATCGAGCTCGCCGCCCGCGGCGACGTGCGCAGGGCGAAGCTCTACTACCTGCGCGAGCGCGTCGGCAAGCGCGCGCGGGTGCGTGAGCGCCGCTACTCCGGGCCCGAGGAGGCGATCGAGCCGGGGCTGCTGCACGAGCCGGTGCAGGCCACGGCCGCCGACGGCGTGACCGCCGAGGAGGCAGTTGCCGCGGGCCCGGACGGGTCCTCCGAGCCGCAGCAGGCCTCCGCCGAGGCCGAGCCGCAGGACGCGCCCGCCGAGAGCGAGCCGCACTCTGACGAGCACACAAGCAGGCAGGCGGCCGACGAGGCGGACGCGCAGCCCAGCGCCGAGAGCACCGAAGGGGGCGAGCAGGCAGGCGACCCTCCGGCGGATGCCGCTGAGGCCGACTCCGGCGCTGACAGCGGCGATCAGCCCGCGTGAGCCCGCGCACCTCCACCGGGGGTGGCGGGGGGACTGGGGCGGCGTCCACTCCGCCGGCCAAGACAGCGCCCAACCGCGTGACCAACACGCTGCTCGGCCTCAAGGGCCGCAGAGGCAAGTCGAAATCGACGCTCGGGGCGCTCTTCGAGCTGGTCATCATCATCGTGATCGCGCTCGGCCTGGCGCTCGGCATCCAGCACTGGCTCGTCAAGCCCTACCGAATTCCCAGCGGCTCGATGGAGCCCACGCTTGCGATCGGCCAACGCGTGCTCGTGAATCGCATCGGCATGTCCCTTAACGGACCTCACGTCGGCGAGATCGCCGTCTTCCATCCACCTCGCGACGCCGAGCAGCAGATCTGCGGCCCGGTCCCGCATACGGTCAGGCTGGGCGGCGCGGCCTGCTCGGAACCGGAGCCGGAGAGCTCCAGCGTGAACTTCATCAAGCGCATCGTCGCCGGTCCTGGCGACGTGATCTCGATCGTCGAAGGCCACGTGATCCGCAACGGCGTGCACGAGAGCGACTCCTACATCAAACCGTGCCTTGCGCAGCAGGCGCAGTGCAACTTCCCCACGCCGATCAAGATTCCGCCCGGCCACTGGTTCATGATGGGGGACAACCGTGGCGAATCAGACGACAGCAGGTTCTGGGGACCCGTCCCCACGGGCTGGATCATCGGAGGCGCCTTCGCCACTTACTGGCCGATCGACCGAATCGGGCTCCTCTAACCCGGGTGCGAACGAGCGCCCCGCGCGTTCCTCGGCGCGCTCGCGCCGACGCGCGCGGCGGGGCTCCAGCGGGCGCCGCCTGTTCGCGTTCGACCGGCGCCTCGGCGCGCGCCTCGTAGCCGGCGCCGACGAGGCGGGCCGCGGCTGCCTGGCCGGCCCGCTCGTCGCAGCGGCGGTGCTGTTCGACTACGACGCCATCACAACCCGCGAGCTGCGTGCGCTGGCGGCGCTGAACGACTCCAAGCAGCACAGCTCCGAGATGCGCGAGGAGCTCTATCCGCTCGTGCTGCGCAGCGCGGCGCGCGTGGCGGTGGTGTCCCGCTGCGTGCGCGGCATCGACGCGCGCGGGTTGCACAAGACCAACCTCGCGGCCCTGCGCGAGGCGCTCGCGACGCTGACGGGCGATCTGCGCGGAGAGGTGCTCTGTCTCGTTGACGGCTTCGCGGTCGCCGACTTCGGGCGGCCCCAGCGCGCGATCGTCGACGGCGATGCAACGAGCGCCGCGATCGCCGCCGCCTCGATCGTCGCGAAGGTCACGCGCGACCGCTTTATGCGCCACGCCGACACTCAGCATCCGGGCTGGGAGTTCGCCGAGCACGTCGGCTACTCCACTCCCTCCCATCGCGAGGCGATCCAGCGCCTGGGCGTCTCGCCGCTGCACCGGATGTCCTTCCAGTCGCTCGCCTACCAGCAGCTCGCGCTCTAGACGGCGGACAACTACCAGGCCGACTCGAGCTGCTCGAGGGCGATGAGGCGCCCGTCGCGGTCCACGACCACGCCGACCGCGTCCAGGCGTAGCTCGCGCGCGCTGATGCCCGCGCGCGCGGGACCGCACAGCCACGCGCTCGCGAGGCGCCGTATCCGCGCGCGCTGACGCCCGTCCAGGCGCGCGAGCGCAGCCGCGGGCGTGGCGGGGGCGCGATCGCCGGCGCGCGTCGTCTTGACCTCTGCGAACACCAGCGTGCGCCCGTCGAAGGCGATCAGGTCGATCTCGCCGGCGCGCGAGCGCACGTTGCGCGCGACGAGGGCGAAGCCGAGGCGTTCGTAGTGCTCGACGGCGAGCTGCTCGCCCCGCGCGCCGAGCTCCCGAGCAGCGCTCTCGCGCGACGCTCGGTCTGGGTGGCGGGGCGCTGAGGCTCGCGGCCGGCGGGGCATGAGCGCCACGCTAGGTAGGAAAACGTGACGCGTGGCGCGCACATCGTGCCGATTCTGTGCGGCGCTCGTGCCGATCTGCGCGCGAACGCCTGCCGCGCGGTCACTGCGTGCAGACCTACGTGTGAGCGATGAACAGCTGGACATGGCATCTGATCATCTACTCGGGCCTATGGGTGAAATCCCGGCAGGAGGAGAAGCTGATGTCCGAGCACTTTCCCGGAGCGTACGCAGACTACACGCGCCGCGTTCACTCGCTTATCCCGTTTGCGCTGTAGGTGGCGCTGCGCCGACGCGACGCCCGTCGGCACGCTCGATGATCGTGGCCAGCAGCACGCTCAGCTCGAAGAGCAGGTAGAGGGGGACCGTCTCGAGCACGAGCGTGATCGCATCGCCAGGGATGAAGGCGGCGACCGCGCCGCATGCGAGGATCGCGTAACGGCGGTTGCGGCGCAGCTGAGCCGGCGTGACGATGCCTGCGCGCGTGCCAGCGAGGATGCCGACGGGAACCTGGAAGACGAGGCCCATCGCGAGCAGCGTGACCGCGGCGAAGTGGTAGTACTGGCTGGCCTGGACGAGCACGTTGAACTGGTCGCTGTTGAAGTTCTGGAGGAAGCGAACCGCGGCCGGCAGGACGACGAAGTAGCCGAACGTCACTCCCGCGACGAACAGAAACGGGATCGCCAGCATCAGCGGGGCGGCGATGCGACGCTGGTCGGGGCTGAACGCGGGCAGCAGAAAGCCGTAGAGCTCGTAGAGGATCACCGGCAGAGCGAGGATCAGCGCGAACAGCGCCGCGATCCCGATCGTGGTCGTGAACGGCTCGCCGATCCCGAGCGTGACCGGCCTGTTGCCCGCCGGCGCCGCGGACAGTCGCTTGATCGCGCCGTCGAGCTTGGGAGCCACGCCGGTGAGCGATGCGCGCGTGGCGGGCGAGACGCCGCTGCCGGGGCGATCGAGCGCGGCGAGGACCGTCTGCAGCTGTATTGCGACGGTGTGCGTGCTCTCCTGGAGGGTGTAGGTGGAGCCGAGCGGTCCGTTGCCTGCGCGTACCTGTTTCTCGGTCTGGTGAGCGAGCGGCTCGTTGATAATCCGCAGCAGCGCGTGGTTCTGCCACATGCAGAATCCGAACGCTACCGCGAGGGCTGCGAGCGAGACGATCAGCCGTCCGCGCAGCTCGTGAAGGTGGTCGACGACGCTCAGACGGTCCTCGTGGCCGATGCGGCCTACGGCGATTGCCATGCTTTCCTGCTTGCGTGATCGAGGTTGCGGGTCTCGTCCAGCCGCTTGCCTGCGCTCTGCGATCAAGCCGCGATCAGCGGTTTGACGTGCTCGATCGGGTGGTAGCGCCCACCTCGATCTCGGTGGGCGCGGTATTCGTGTGAGTATCGTCGGGCATTGTCTTCACGTGACTCCTTTTCGCGGTCAGCGATCTAGGCGAGCAACGGCTTGACAGCCGCCAGGACAGTGGACATGTCAGCCGGCTTCGCGAAGGCGCCGTCGGGGGTGACGGACTTCTTCACCAGCGGTCCGAGCGTCGCTGCTGAGCGGGCTCCTCGATCTCGTTGGGCGTGCTTGACATCTTTGACACCTCTACTTTCTCACTCTTTCCGAAGAGCGCTCCGGGTCGTGCCGTCGACCTCCCTATACGGTGAGAGGCCAGCTCGCGGATCAGTGCCCGCATGCGGTGATCCAGAAGCGCTGCGCGTGCGCAGGGATTAGTCGACTCACGATCGCGCTACGCGCTGTCAGTCGATCTCAGGCGAGCGTGTCTGCTCGCTGATCGTGAGGATCAGCCTGGAGGCACGTCGTGCGCGACCGCCGCGCTAGAGCGCAGATCTGGCGCCTTGCGCGCACATCGCGCCCGCCCCGCCCGGCGGTAGTGCCGATCTGCTCAACGTGGGCGTGCGCCTGTGGCGGCGGTGCGGGCCCTCTGCCGGCGCGCAGGCCGGCTCGGGTGCACGCGCGGCGCGGGGTGGTCGCTGCGCACAGCCGTCGCGCGAGCGCGCTCAGCACTCATGCTCGCGCGCTCGGCGGCCTCTGCATCGGTGATCGCCCAGGCGATCCTCTCGATCAGCTGCGCTGCCGCATGGCGGCTGCTCACGTGTACTGCGTTGACCTGCTCGTCGAGCAGCACCGAGACCTCGTGGGTCTGCGCGGCGGGATCTGTGGCGAGCGTGGTTGGGTCGGTGGTGACGATGACGCGCGGCATCGATCTCCTTTCGGTACGCGGCGGTCTGAGCTTTAGCCCTTACCCGCCGTGCGCGCGGCCAAGCGGGGAGACGTGCCCGGGGAGGGCGCAGGGGGGGCGCCCTCCCCGGGCCGGGAGGGAGATGAGACGTCAGGCGTATGCGCATCGTCGCGTCACCCCGGCGCGATTCAGGGGCCTGAGCGCCGGGCAGTCCGTGGAGGCCACTTCGGCCAGCGGGCTGTACCGCGTGACGATCGACAATGTACACTAATTATATGTACAAACTCGAGATATGTCAAGGGCTCGTCGACGGAGCCCGAGGCGGTCACGCGCGACGCCCCAAGCGCGCCCCGCGCGTTAGCCTCCCGTCGATGTCCTCCACGCCGGACACGCCGGGCGCGAGCACGGATGGCCAGCCGCGCGCCCCCGAGGCGGACGGCCAGCCGCCCGCCGAGGGTCCGCGCGCGCTGGATGGCGTTACCGCCTTCATCGGCATGCGCTGGGATGACCCGCAGACGGTCCGGCTGCAGATCAGGCCGGAGCTGATCAATCGCGGCGGGCTGCTCTCGGGCGTGGTGACGTATGCGATGGTCGACTACTGCATGGGCTCGACGCTGTGGGCGCAGACGAGCGCCGAGGAGCGCATCGCGACGGTGAGCATCTCGATCAACTACCTGCAGACGGCGGTCGACGGCGAGATCGTGTGCAGGACGGTGCTCGACCGCCGCAACCGCACGATCGGCATCCTTAGATCGGAGATCTCCCACGAGGACGGGCGCCTGCTCGTGACCGCGATCGGCGTCTACAGCATCTTCAAGAAGCGACCCACGCCGGCCTAGGTCTCTCAGATGGGCGTGCAGCCGCCGGCGGGCGCCCGCCGGACGCCGGTGGTGCTCACGATCGCGGGCTCGGACTCGGGCGGCGGGGCGGGCATTCAGGCCGACCTGAAGGCCTTCGCCCGCTGCGGCGTGCACGGCACGAGCGCGATCACGGCGGTGACGGCGCAGAACACCGTCGGCGTCAGCGCCGTCCACGAGCTGGCGCCCGAGCTCGTGGTCGCACAGGCGCGCGCGGTGCTCCAGGACATCGGCGTCGACGCGGTCAAGGTCGGGATGCTGGCGAGTGAGGAGATCATCGCGGCTGTGGCGGGTGTGCTCGACGAGTTGCCCGCAGGCACGCCGGTTGTGGTCGATCCGGTGATGGTCGCCGAGTCGGGCGCGCGACTGCTGGCCGAGGAGGCGCAGGGCGCGCTTGTGGCGCAGATCCTGCCGCGGGCCACGGTGCTCACGCCGAACATCCCCGAGGCCACCGTGCTCGCGGGCCGGCAGGCCGCGCCCGAGGAGCTGCTCCGCGCCGTGCTCGCGCTCGGGCCCGAGACGGTCGTGCTCACGGGTGGGCACAGCGAGCGCGCGGTCGACCTCTTCCTCGCTGCAGGACAGGGGGAGGCGATCGTCGAGATCGCGGGGCCGCGTCACCCGGACGGAGCGGCGCACGGCTCGGGCTGCACGCACTCCTCGGTGATCGCCGCGCAGCTCGCGTTGGGGGCCAGCCCGCTGCAGGCCGCGCGCATCGCGCGCGAGCTCGTCGCGCAGGCGATCGGCGAGGGGCTGCGCGAGCTCGGCTCGGGCGCGGGGCCCGTGGACGTGATCGGCCTGGCGTCCGTACGCGAGAGCGCGACGAGGGGGCGGGGCCGTTTGTCATAATCTGAAGCGATGAGGCTCCTGCGGATGAAGCCCGGTCATGGCGAGATCGTGCTTGCCGAGGGCGACGTGGACGTTCCCGAGCAGGAGGCCGAGCTGATCGAGGCGTTTCGCCGCGAGCTCGATGCGGGCATGTGGGCGGCCGTGCCCATTGCGGCCCCCGGGGGCCGCCGCGAGGCGGAGCTGGTCAAGAGCTTCGCCGAGGTTCCCCGCGACGCCGAGCGAGTGATCTTCTTCCCGCGCGCGGCCGGCGGGGCGGCGCAGAGCCCGCGCTGAGGCGATGCTGCTCGCGCTGGGCACGGCTGCGGTGGTGCTCGTCGTGCTGATCTGGGAGCTCGCGAGGCCGAGCCTCAAGCGCGCCCTCGCGCGCCGCCGCGAGCAGCTCGCGCTAAGGCGCAGGCGAGCCGAAGAGCACGAGTACGACCCCGGCCGCGAACGGCGCGCCGAGCAGCGCGCGCGGGCGCTTCTGCGCTCGTGCGTGGAGGAGGAGGACTGGGCGATGTACAGCGAGCTCGGCTTCCTGCGCGTGTGGGGCGGGCTCGGCGCCGGCAGCGGCCGGCCGAGTCCCTACGCCTACCTGATCTACCCGCACAAGCCGATCGTCGCCTACCTCGCAGACACGGGCGAGCTCCTCAACGAGTACTGCGTGGCCTTCCCGGACGAGTCCCGTCCCTACGGCAGCTCGCGGCTCCCCGACGCCGACGACGTGCTGGCGAAGTGGATGGCGCTCGCGGCCGACGAGCATCGCCTGATCGGCGAGGCCAACATGCACCTGCCGGGGCGCCAGGTCGACCCGGAGCGTGTGCGTCGCGACCTGGCCCGCCTGGCGGCATGGGAGCGCGCCCGCAAGGGCACGCCGCGAAGGGAGCTCGCCGCACCGATCTCCCGCGCGGGCGGCCGGGCAGCCGGTAGTGTGCGCGCCGCGTGAGCCCCGAGGCCTTCGACGTCAAGCACCGCAGCCGCGCCCTCATAGACGGGCCGGAGCGCGCCGCCGCGCGCGCGTACCTGCACGGCATCGGCTACACGGCTGAGGATCTCGCCAAGCCGATCGTGGGGGTCGCGCACTCGTGGATCGAGACGATGCCCTGCAACTTCAACAACCGCGTGCTCGCGGCCAAGGTCAAGGAGGGCATTCGCGCCGCCGGCGGCACGCCGATGGAGCTCAACACGATCGCGATCTCCGACGGCATCACGATGGGCACCGCCGGCATGCGCGCCTCGCTCGTATCGCGCGAGCTGATCGCCGACTCGATCGAGCTCGTCGCCTCCGCCCACCGCTTCGACGCGATCGTGGCGATATCCGGCTGCGACAAGACGATCCCCGGCGCGGTGATGGCGCTCGCCCGCCTGGACATCCCGGGCGTGATGCTCTACGGCGGCTCGATCCGCCCCGGCCGCTACAAGGACCAGGAGGTCACGATCCAACAGGTCTTCGAGGCCGTCGGGGCATACGCCGCCGGCTCGATCAGCGAGCAGGAGCTGCACGAGCTCGAGGAGGTCGCCTCGCCGGGTGCGGGCGCGTGCGGCGGCCAGTTCACCGCCAACACGATGGCGATGGCCTTCGAGGTGCTCGGCATCTCGCCGGCCGGCTCGGCGATGGTGCCGGCCGAGGACGGGCGCAAGCTCGACGTCGCGCGCGAGGTCGGCGGGCTCGTGATGGACGTGCTCCGGCGCGGGCAGCGCCCGAGCGCGATCATCACGAAGGAGGCGCTCGAGAACGCGATCGCCGCGATCGCGACGAGCGGCGGCTCGACGAACGGCGTGCTCCACCTGCTCGCGGTCGCACGTGAAGCAGGCGTGCCGCTGCAGATCGACGAGTTCGACCGCATCTCCGAGCGCACCCCGCTGCTGTGCGACCTGCAGCCGGGCGGACATTACGTCGCCACCGACCTCTACGAGGCGGGCGGCGTGCCGCTCGTGCTCAAACGGCTCGCCGAAGCCGGCGTGCTGCACGGCTCGGCGGCAACGGTGACAGGACGCACGATCGGCGAGCACGCAGACGAGGCGAGCGAGACCGTGGGACAGCGCGTCGTGCGCTCGCTCGACGAGCCGCTGAAGCCCACGGGCGGCTTCGCGATTCTGCACGGAAACCTCGCCCCCGAGGGCTGCGTCGTCAAGCTAGCGGGGCACGAGCGGCGTAAACACACCGGCCCGGCGCGCGTATTCGACGGCGAGGAGGCCGCGATGGGAGCGGTGCTCGCCAAAGAGATCGGCGACGGCGACGTCGTCGTGATCCGTGGAGAGGGCCCCGCCGGCGGGCCGGGCATGCGCGAGATGCTGGCCGTCACCGCGGCGCTCGTCGGCGAGGGCCTGGGGGAGACCGTCGCGCTGATCACCGACGGTCGCTTCTCGGGCGCCACACATGGCTTCATGGCCGCCCACGTCGCCCCCGAGGCGGTGCGGGGCGGGGCGATCGCCGCCGTCAGCAACGGCGACGAGATTACGATCGACGTCGACACCCGCACCCTCGACGTGGCGCTCGACCCCGAACAGATCCGCGAACGCTCCGAGCTCTATGCCGCCTCCGGCCACCCCGACAACTCGACGATCGGCCATCACCTCGACGTCGCGATCGCGAAGTACGCGCGCCTCGTGGGCAGCGCCGCCGAGGGCGCCGTCACGAGCTGAGCGGCTCCCGTTCCGGCTCTGCCCTTCGGGCTGCGGGCGCCCTACTCCGCCAGGAACTCGCTCATCAGCTCGTTGAAGGCCGCCGGGCGCTCGAGCATCGCCATGTGGCCGGTGTCGGCGAAGACAGTCAGGCGCGAGTCGGGGATCAGCTCGGCGAACACGGCCGCGTCGCGCACCGCGATCAAGCGGTCGTTCTCGCCCCACACGACGAGCGTCGGGCAGGCGATCTCGGGCAGGCGCTCGCGGATCTCGTACCCGATCGTCGCTGCGAGCCCCGGCAGGAAGCCGGGCGTGCCGGCGCCCCGCAACTGCTCGGCTGCGAGCGCCGCGTGCAGCCTGTCGGGATGGCGCGCTACCAGCCCGAGCGCGGCCTCGCGCAGGCGCGGGCGGCGCGTAGCGGCATCGGAATGCGACGCCAGCCAGGCGCCGGCCATCGCCGTCACACGCTCGATCCTGCGCAGCCTTGGCAGGGCGCGTTGGGTGCGCGCGTCGTCGTGCGTTGAGATGCCCGCGGCCGACACGAGCACCAGCCGCTGAACCCGCTCGGGAAACGCGATCGCGAGCTCCGACGCGATGAAGCCGCCCATCGAGTTGCCGATCACCGCCGCCGAGGGGATCGCGAGCTCGCCCATGAGCCCGTCGAGCAAGCGCGCATAGCCTGCGATCGAGAGCTCCTCGCGGGGCATCGGCGAGCGGCCGAAGCCCGGCAGGTCGGGCGCGACGACGCGGTGCTCGGAGGCGAACACGGGCAGCTGTTCGAGCCAGTTCGGCCACGAGCCCGAGAGGCCGTGCACGAACAGCAGCGGCGGGCCCTCGCCGAGGTCGATCGTGTTCACCGGCTCGCCGTCGACGAGCACCCAGCGCTGATGCTCGCGCCAGTCCACGTCCAGCCAGGGCGCTCGCCCGGAGGGGCCGTAGGCGTCACCCTGCACGAGCAGGATCCCGCCGGCGGTCGGTTGATGGCTGACCATCCGTTGGTCAATCTACTCCTGCCGCGCCCGCCAGCTTGTGCCCGTCAGGGTGCTCGCCCGCTTGCCTGCCTGCCTGCGCCCGCCAGGGTGTGCCCGCGAGGGTGCGCCCGCCTGGGTGTGCCCGTGAGGGTGCGCCCGCCAGCGTGTGCACGACGGTGCGTGCGCCGGCCGGCTTGACAAGAAGGCCGTG
The DNA here is from genome assembly GCA_035314465.1 of Solirubrobacteraceae bacterium. Taxonomy (GTDB): domain Bacteria; phylum Actinomycetota; class Thermoleophilia; order Solirubrobacterales; family Solirubrobacteraceae; genus Palsa-744. The sequence goes on from DATFZM010000022.1 coordinate 63,197, forward strand.
AGGCCCGCACGGCGAATCAGCCAGGATGGCTACCGAGAGCGCCCTCGACGCCGATCGCGCAGCCGTGCAGGCAGCGTGGCAGCGCGCGCTCGCGCTGCTCGCCGAGGACCTGCGCCGGCGCGACGCCGCCGCCCGCACACGGCGCGCCTACGACGTCGACGCGGGCCAGTTCGCCGCCTGGGCCTGCGCGGCGGGCGTGTCCCCCCAGGAGGTCACCCCCAGGCACTTGCGACGCTATGTCGCGACGCTCTCCGAGCGCTCGCTCGCTCCTGCCACCAGCGCGCGCAAGCTCGCTGCCCTGCGCGCGCTGTTCGCAAGCCAGCGCGAGCACGGGCTGATCGAGCAGAACCCTGCCGACCTCGTCTCCACGCCGCGGCGCGGAAGCGCGCTGCCGCGGGTCGTCTCCGCGCGCGAGATCGCGCGCCTGCTCGACGCGATCCCGGCCGCGAGTGGCGCGGGGGCCCATCTCGACGCGCGCGACCGGGCGATGTTCGAGCTCGCATACGCCTGCGGGCTGCGCGCCGAGGAGATCGTCTCGCTGACGCTCGCGAGCGTGGAATACGACGCCGAGCAGCTGCGTGTGGAGGGCAAGGGCCGCAAGACCCGCTTCGTGCCCGCCGGCGAGCCTGCGATGGCGGCGGTGCGCGCATACCTCGAGCGCGCCCGGCCCGTCCTGCTCGCGTGTCATTCCGACGGCAAGGCGGCCGCTAGCTCCGCTACCGCCGCGCGCGGCCGTACAGGCGCCGCGCCTGGGTCGGCGAGGAGAGCGGGCTCGCCGACCCAGGCCCTGTTCCTGAGCAGGAGCGGGCGCCCGTTGGGCACCGGCGACGTGCGCAGGCGGCTGCGGCGCTGGGCGCGAGCAGTGGGGATCGACGGTCTCTCGCCGCACGGGCTGCGTCACAGCTTCGCGACGCACCTGCTCGACGGCGGAGCGGACCTGAGGAGCATCCAGGAGATGCTCGGGCATTCGAGCATCTCGAGCACCCAGATTTATACTCGGGTAGAGTCCGCGAGACTCAGAAGCGCCTACTTGCGCAGTCACCCTCGGGCCTGATCAGGGGAGGAAGCCCTGGAGACGAACGTCAAACCGATCGAGCTGCGCGAACTGTGGCGTCGCTATAAGACAGAAGGCGACATGCGCGTCCGCGAGAGGCTCGTCGTCGCCTACTCGCCGCTCGTGAAGTACGTCGCCGGGCGCACCGCCGCGGGGCTGCCCCCGCACGTGGAGGAGGCCGACCTCATCTCCTACGGCCTCGTGGGGTTGATCTCGGCGATCGAGCGCTTCGATCTCTCCCGCGACATCAAGTTCGAGACGTACGCGATCATGCGCATCAAGGGCGCGATCATCGACGAGCTGCGCTCGCTCGACTGGGTCCCCCGCAGCGTGCGCGCGCGCGCACGAGAAGTGGAGCGCGCCAACGCCAAGCTCGAGCACTCGCTTCAGCGGGCCCCCACCGACAAGGAGATCGCGGACGAGATGGGCATCACGGTCGACGAGCTCAACGAGTCGCTGCTCGCGATATCGCACTCCTCGATCGTCGCCCTGGACGAGCTCTGGAGCGTGTCGGACTCGAGCGGCGACCAGGTCTCGCTGATGGACACGATCGAGGATCCCGGCGCGCCCGACCCCGCGAGGGCGCTCGACGTGGGCGACCTCAAGGATCGCATCGCCGACTCGATCGCAAAGCTCCCCGAGCGGGAGAAGCTCGTGATCGCGCTCTACTACTACGAGAACCTGACCCTGCGCGAGATCGGCGAGGTGCTCGGCGTGACCGAGTCGCGCGTCTCCCAGATGCACACGAAGGCCGTCCTGCGGCTGCGCTCGCGCATGCAGGAGGAGTCCTTCGACGACTGAGCTGGCGTCGAATCACGCGATCGCCCGTTCGTCGGTGGGACAGGTCCACCACGCCTCATCGCCGATCAGCTGCGGCACGCCGGGGTGGGGATGGCCCGGGCACGGCGGGCGCCCACGCTCGCAGCCTAGGCCCTCAGCCCGCTCCCCCTCCAGGGAGGGGCTCGTTCTTCCGACGGGAGCGTGCTCGCACGCTCGTCGGCCGCTATGGACCCGCGCCACGCTGGCCGTTATGGTGCTGACACACCGGAGAAGGAGAGAGATATGCACGCCGCAGCGGACCGCATTCGCAACGTCGCCCTGATCGGTCACCGAGGGTCGGGGAAGACCTCGCTGCACGAGGCGTTGCTGTTCGAGGCCGGTGCGATCGGCCGGCTCGGCTCGGTTCCCGAAGGCAGCACGGTCTCCGACTCCGACCCCGACGAGCAGGCGCGCCAGATGTCGATCTCGGCCACGCTCAGCTCGTTCGAGTGGCAGGAGCGCAAGGTCAACCTGCTCGACACGCCGGGCGATCCGAGCTTCGTCGCCGACTCGCTGGGCGCGCTGCGCGTGTGCGAGTCCGCCGTGTTCGTCGTCAACGCCGTGATGGGCGTCGAGGTCTCCACCGCCCGGCTGTGGGCGCGCGCCGCCGAGCTCGACATCGCGCGGATGCTGTTCGTGAACATGCTCGACCGCGAGCGCGCCGACTTCTTCCGCACGCTCGAGCAGCTCAAGCGCTCCTTCGGCCAGCACGTCGTCGCTACCGAGATCCCGATCGGCGCCGAGCACGATCTCCAGGGCGTGATCGACCTCGTCGACATGAAGGCGTTCCGCTCGCAGTCCACCGCCGAGCGTGGCGCAGCCGAGGAGGTGCCGATCCCGGACGCCCTGCAGGAGCTCGCGCAGGAATACCGCGAGAAGCTGATGGACGAGGTCTGCGAAGTCTCCGACGTGCTGATGGAGCGCTACCTCGAGGGCGAGGAGATCTCCCACGAGGAGATCGTCGGTGCGCTCAAGGAGGGCACCAACCACGGGCGCATCTTTCCCGTCGTCTGCGGCGTTGCCACTCGCAACCTCGGCACCACGCGCCTGCTCGATGCGATCGTCGAGGACCTTCCCTCGCCCGTCAAGCACGGCTCGCTGCTGGTCGGCGAGGTCGAGCTCACGCCCTCCGAGGACGCGCCCCTGTTCGCCTACGTGTTCAAGACCCGCGCGGACCCGTTCGCGGGGCGCATCAACCTGCTGCGCGTCTACCAGGGCGTCATGCGCGCCGACTCCCAGGTGCTCAACACACGCGCGCACGTCAAGGAGCGCATAGGCCAGCTCGTCTCCTTCAGCGGCAAGGACATCTCGCACGAGCGCGAGTTCGGCCCCGGCGACATCGGCGCGGTGGCCAAGCTCAAGGAGACGCGCGCCGGCGATTGGCTCGCCGACCGCGACGAGCCGATCGAGATGCCCCGGCCGAAGCTGCCGGCGCCCGTGATGGCGTTCGCGGTCGCGCCCAAGAGCCGCGGCGACGAGGACAAGGTGCTCGCCTCGCTGCGCAGGCTGCAGGAGGAGGACCCGACGATCGACCTCCACCGCGACCAGCAGACCGGCGAGCAGATCGTCGCCGGTCTCTCGCAGGTGCACGTCGAAGTGATCGTCGACCGGCTCCGCGATCGCTTCGGGGTGGAGGTCACGCTCAAGCCGCCGCGCGTGCCCTATCGCGAGACGATCCGCGGCAGCGCCTCGGGGCACGGGCGTCACAAGAAGCAGTCTGGTGGCCGCGGGCAGTTCGGCGACTGCCAGATCGAGATCGAGCCCCTGCACGACGCCACCGACCCGTCGGGCTTCGAGTTCGTCGATCGGATCAAGGGCGGCGTGATACCCCATTCGTTCATCCCGGCGGTCGAGAAGGGCGTGCGCGAAGCGATGGAAGCGGGTGTCGTAGCCGGCTACCCCGTGCAGGGCGTCCGCGTGCGCCTCTACGACGGCGCCTTTCACTCGGTCGACTCCTCCGAGATCGCCTTCAAGCTCGCCGGCGTGCAGGCGATGAAACAGGCCCTCGAGCAGGCCGACCCGGTACTGCTGGAGCCGATCATGCTCGTCACGCTGTCGGTTCCCGAGGCGCACGTCGGCGACGTCATCGGCGACCTCAACAGTCGTCGCGGCCGTCCCCAGGGAATGGAGCCCAGCGGCGCGATGACCGAGATCAAGGCCGAGGTGCCGATGTCCGAGATGCTCACCTACGCGCCCGACCTGCGCTCGATAACGCAGGGCCAGGGCGACTACACGCTCGAGTTCCTGCGCTACGAGGAGGTGCCCGGGCACCTCGCCCAGAAGGTCGTCGCGCAGGCGGGAGAGGAGCGCGAGGCCGCGCACGCCTGAGCGCGCCGCCGGGCGGGGCGCAGCGCGCCGCGGATGCAGCCTGGGTACCCTCCTGGGTCGATGGCAACCCGCACGATCGTCACCTCGCAGCCGGACGTCGCGTGCCAGGTATGCGGACGGCGGCTGCTGCGCGGAGAGCAGTCCGACGTGTTCGTCGCCGCCGAGCGGCGGCTGGTGGTGTGCGAGCTGTGCGCCCCCCGCGCCACCCACGAGGGCTGGCTGCGGGAGAGCGACACCGCTCAGCTGGCGCTGCCGGCGCCGCGCCCGCGGCGCGGCCGCAGCTTCCTCGAGCGCCTAAGGCAGGTGGGAAGGCCGCCCGCAGAGCCTGCCGACGGGCACTCCGAGGGCGCCGCGCCCGACGTGGTCGCGGTCGAGCCCGCCAGCCTGCCGGTGCCCGCGAGGGCGCGCGTACGCACGCGCGCCGCGGAGCCGGCGGATTGGCCTCAGAGCCCGGGCGAGCGCACAGAGACCGGTGTCGCCGGTGACGCCGGACCCGAGGAGCCCACACCGGCGCCGGCTCGACCTCCCGAGGCGAGCGTCGCCGCGCCCTCCTACGTCGAGCAAGCCGTCGAGGTCTTCAACGCGAGCGAGTACCCGCGGCGGATCGCCGGCGTGGCGCGCTCGCTCGGCTCGCCGGAGGTGAGCGTGCGCTCGGCCGAACACCTCAGCAGCGTGGTCGTGATCGTGGTCGCGTGGGAGCTCTGCTGGTACCGCTACGAGGTCGACCTCAGCGACGGCATGGACGAGGTGCGACCGCTCGAACAGGGCAGCGAGCTCGGCCAGCTGCGCCGCGACGACCGCCTCGCCAACGCGCTCGCAGCCGACAACGGCTCGCTCGCGCTCGCGGCTGGCGCCCTCTAAGCGTCGGCGCCGCACCGCGGCCGGTCGCGTGCAGCCCTTGTGCAATCGACACCGCGGAGTAAGCTGCCTGACCGGATGATCTACTGCGTCGTACCGAGGCCGCTCGCCGACACGCTCTATCCGCAGCTGGTGGAGCACTACAGGGACGACCCGAACGTATCCGTGATCGTTGATCGGCGCGAGTTCGACCGTCGCGCCCGGCACGGCTCCACCGAAGCTGTGCCTGGAGCTCAGCGCAGGGTCGTCCGCGACCGCCGGCGCGCACGTGTTGCCGGCGATCTGCTTCCGCTTGCGCACGGCTAGGCCGGCGTCCCGTTGCCGGCGGCGTGCATAACGCCGCCGCGATGAGGCTGATCGTCCACGTCGACGGAGGTGCCCGGGGCAACCCCGGACCCGCGGCGGCGGCGTGCGTGCTCAGCATGCCCGACGGCGAGCTGCTCGACGAGCGCACGCAGCTGCTCGGCACGGCGACGAACAACGTCGCCGAGTACCGCGCCCTGCTGCTCGGGCTCGCCGCCGCTCGCGAGCTGGGCGCCGACGAGGTCGAGGTGATCGGAGACTCGGAGCTGATCGCAAAGCAGGTGCAGGGTGTCTACAAGGTCAAGCACGAGGCGATGCGGCCCCTGCACCGCGAAGCGATCGCGGCGCTGGAGGGGTTTCGCAGCTGGAGCATCCGCACCGTCCCGCGCGCCCAGAACGCCCACGCGGACGCGCTCGTCAACGCCGCCCTGGACGGGCAGCGCTCCTCGCCGCGCACCACTCAGTGAAGCGAGCGCGCCGAGCGCGCGAGCGCGACCATCTGCTGGTTGGAGAGTTCCTCCAGGAGCGTGTTCGTGACCCAGTAGAGCACGCCGCCACTGCGCCAGCCGACGACGTGGATGTGCGAGCCGTCGTCGACGATCAGATAGCGGCGGCCGTCGATCAGCTGCGAGTGCGAGTGCGCGAACAGCGGCGGGCTCAGCCAGTCGGTGCCCTCGAGGTCGTAGTAGCCGCCGATCGTGTTCTGTTGCCAGACGACGATGTAGGCGTGGTGCAGGTGGCCGGCCGTGTCGGTGAGCGCGTAGGGGCGGACTTCCTGCTGCTGGGCCTGCGCGGTCTGTAGCGTCGGGTAGAGCACCCGGAAGGGCACGCTCACCGACGCTTTGACGGCTTCGCTCTCGCCGCTGAGCGAGGTGGGGTAGAGGTCGTTCGCTTGCGGCGCGGAGCTGTGCGCGTGGCCGGATGAGCGTCCGCGGCTGCGCTGCGCGACGGATGCGAGCGACAGCTGTTCCTGCCCGTTGAGGAAGCGCGCTAGCGTCTTGCGCTCCAGTTCGGGCGTGCTCGTCACATAGGAGACGCCTCCGAGTATCGCGTCGTCGTTGCTCGTCAGGAACTTGACCTGGCGCAGCGGCTTGGACTGCGAGAAGGCGATCAGCTTGGCGAGCTTCAGCAGTTCGCTGCCGGAGCCCTGCACGGTGCTCGCGATCGCGTGACCGACCGCTTTCGCGACGGTGTCGATCTGGCCGAGCACGTCTTCGGCAGAGACCTGCTCGCGCAGGTCGCGCAGGAAGTCCTGCTGGCGGGCGACGCGCACGAAGTCCGAGTCGGTGTGCCTGTAGCGGACGTAGTCGAGCGCGTCTTCGTAGCACAGCTTCTGGTAGCCGGGCTCGAGGTTGACGCTCGTGTAGTTCGTTTCCGGCGAGCCCGTGTTGAGGTTGAAGTAGCGATGGTCGACGTTCACGTAGGCGCAGCCGAGCGCGTCGACGACGCGGATGAAGCCTTTGAAGTTCACGTCCACGATCGCGTTCAGCGTCAGTTCGGGGAAGACTTCGCGTTTGATCGTTTCGGCGGCCACGAGCATCGCCCCCCGTGTGCCCTCGAGCTTGCTGCCGATCGTGTAGGCGGCGTTGATCTTTTCGTGTTCGTAGAGGAGGCCGTGGGGACCGGTGATGTTGACCAGCAGGTCGCGCGGGATCGAGAGCACCGAGGTCTGACCCTGTTCGGGGTCGAAGCGCACGAGCAGGATCGTGTCGCTGTGTGGCGGGTCGGTCCTGTCAAAGACATCGCGCGAGCCTTCCCTGCGGTCGGAGCCGAGGATCAGGAACGTCTCTGGGCCGCCGTTGTATTCCGGCGTCACGAGAGCGCGAGGCGCGCTCACGTGGCTCAGCTTCGGGAACACCTCTTCGGCGATGCCGTTAACGGTGTTCAGCGCCACCGTCGCGGTCGCGCCCGCGCTGAGCGCGACGATCAGCAGCGCGGCGAGGAGAAAGCGCTTCCACATTCCCCACCACAGTGAGGGCGGACGCTCTTCGTTCATCTGCTGTCCGTGGTGGCGGAGGTCATACAGGCATGAGCGCGAGCCGCCCCCAAACGACGCGCTCGGACGCCTAGCCTAGCGTGCCGATCGGCGTGCAAGCGCCGGGTGGGTGGGTAGGCTCGAACGCATGCTCAGCCCGCGAAATCGGGAGCTTCTCGGCCTTCTGCCCTCCGCGGTGCTGGTGATCGCGGGCTTCACCGCGATCTTCATCCAGTCCGAACAGAACGCGCCGGGTGCCTCGACCAACCTGACGCTCAACCATGCCTCGAGCGCGTCGCTGACCTACGGGGCGCTGTTCCTCGGCCTGTGCCTGCTGGCCCACCTCGTGATCCGCTACGCGCTGCCCTACGCCGACCCCTATCTGTTCCCGCTCGTCGCCGTGCTCGCGAGCATCGGCATCGTGATGGTCTACCGGATCGAACCGTCGCTCGCGGGCCAGCAGGCCACGTGGATGGTCGTCGGGCTGGTCCTCTTCGCGGCCACGATCCTCGCGCTGCGGCGCGGCGGCGTGGGGGTGCTCGAGCGCCACCGCTACACGATCGCCGCCGTCGCCATCGGCATGATGATCCTGCCGCGGCTGCCCGGGATCGGCGAGCAGGTCAACGGCGCCTACCTCGCGATCCACGTGGGCCGGGTCTCCTTCCAGCCGTCGGAGTTCGCGAAGGTCGCGATCGTCGTGTTCCTCGCGAGCTACCTGCGCGACAACCGGCAGATCCTCGTGACCGCCGGGCGTCGCGTGCTCGGGCTGACGATCCCGCCGATGAAGCAGTTCGGCCCGATGCTGATCGTCTGGGGCGCCGTGATGGCGACGCTGCTGATCACGCGTGAGCTCGGAACCTCACTGATGTTCTACGGCGCCTTCCTGGCGCTCCTCTACGTCGCCACCGGGCGCCTCTCGTTCCCCTTGATCGGGCTCGGGCTGTTTGCGCTCGGAGCGTGGTTCCTCGTCGGCCACGTCAGCCATGTGCATGCGCGCGTGCTGGCCTGGGAACACCCGTTCGACCCGGTGCTCTACAAACGCACGGTCGGCGGCAGCTACCAGCTCGCGCAATCGCTCTTCGCGCAGGCCGACGGGGGGCTGCTCGGGCGCGGATTCGACCAGTCCCTGCTGAGGGCCGCCCACAACGGCCCCTCGATCCTGCCGGTCCCCGAAAGCGACATGATCTACGCGGTGATCGTCAACGAGCTCGGCCTCGCTGGCGGCGCGGCGCTGCTGGTCGTGTACCTGCTGCTCGTCGCGCGCGGGCTGAAGACCGCCGTGCTCGCCCGCGACTCGTTCTCGAAGCTGCTCGCAACCGGGCTCTCGTTCGTGCTCGCAATGCAGGTGTTCGTGATCGTCGGCGGCGTCACGCGCGTGATCCCGCTCACCGGGGTGACGCTTCCGTTCGTCGCCTACGGCGGCTCCTCGGTGGTGATGAACTTCGTGCTCGTAGCGCTGCTGCTCGTGATCTCCGACCGCGCCCGGCGCCCCTACGCGACCGCGCGCAGGACGTGAGCGCCGGACTCCTACCCGCGGAAGGACACCCTGGCGTGCGCACGCAAGGCGGGCCCGTCGCCGCCAGTGCGGCCGCGTGCGCCCGCTCCGGACGGGAGGGCAGGTGCGGGCGCTGGGCCGTCGAACACGGTCTGGCGAATGGCCGCCTCCTCTACCGCCCGCTCGGCTGACCGCGTCTCGCTGCTAGCCGGCGGCCGTCGGGTCCGCCGGATCCTCTTCCCGCGCGCGGCCGAGGCCGCGCCGCAGTCGCGCGCGGGAATCGACCCGGCGCCCTGGCTGGCGCGGCTTCGCCGCGCGCTGCAGCGGGGCGCGTTCGTGTTGCACTTCCAGCCGATCGTCTCGCTCGCCGACGGGCGCGTCTCACATCACGAGGCGCTCCTGCGCCTGGCGGATGAGCCCGACGGGCGGCTCGTGGCGCCGGCGGCGTTCCTAGGCGCCGCCGAGCGCAACGGCCTCATCGGCGAAATCGACCGCATGGTGATCGAGCAGGTCGCCGCGCTGCTCTCGCGCCGAGCTCGCCTCGGCCGTGGCCCGCTGGGACACGCGCCAGGCACCCCGATCGCGGTGAACGTCTCGGCTCTGTCGGTCACCGACCGCGCGATGCTGGAGTTCCTCGCGCGCACGCTGCGCCGACACGTGGTCGCTGCGGAGGAGCTCATCGTCGAGGTGACCGAGACGGCCGCGATCTCGGACATGCAGGCCGCTCGCACGTTCTGTGCGGGCGTGGAGAGCCTCGGCTGCGCGATCGCTCTGGACGACTTCGGCGCGGGCTTCGGATCCTTCCAGTACCTCAAGCACCTGCCGTTCACCTATCTGAAGATCGACGGCGAGTTCATCCGCGCGCTGCCGCGCTCGCGCACCGATCAGCTCGTCGTCAAGGCGCTCGTCGGCATCGTCGGCGGGCTGGGACGGCGAACGGTCGCCGAGTATGTCGGCGACGCGGCGACGCTCGAGATGGTGCGCGCCTTCGGCGTCGACTACGCCCAGGGCTTTCAGGTGGGGCGGCCGCGAGCCGAGCCGGCGCTCGCCCTCCCCTCGGAGGGACGGCGGGGCGCTCGCTCCCCCGCCGCGGCATCGGCGGTGCGGCGCGCTGCGCCGGCCTCCGACCGCGATCGCTAAAGCCGCGATCGGAGGTAGGCTGCGCTCATGACCACCATCTCCGCAGACACCCTGCCGGACGGGCTGAGCGAGCCAGCCCGCGACTTCATCGCACAGACGCACAGGCTGTTGATCGGCTCCGAGAGGGTCGAGGCCGCCGACGGGCGCACGTTCGCGACGCTCGACCCGGCCAGCGGCCGTGAGATCGCCGACGTCGCGCTCGGCGGCCCTGCCGACGTCGAGAAGGCCGTCCGCGCCGCGCGCGCCGCGTTCGAGGACGGCCCGTGGTCCACGCTGCCGGCCTCCGGCCGCGAGCGGCTGATGCTCGCTCTGGCGCAGGCGGTCGAAGATCGCGCCGAGGAGTTCGCCCAGATCGAGTCGCTCGACAATGGCAAGCCGGTCGGCCTCGCCCAGTACGTCGACGTCAACGGCAGCGTCGCGCACCTGCGCTACTTCGCCGGCTGGCCGACGAAGATCGAGGGTTGCGTGCTGCCCGTCACCGCGCCGAACATGCTCTGCTACACGCGTCAGGAGCCGGTCGGCGTGTGCGCGCAGATCGTTCCTTGGAACTTCCCGCTGCTGATGGCCGCGTGGAAGCTCGGGCCGGCGCTCGCGGCCGGCTGCACGATCGTGCTCAAGCCCGCGGAGCAGACGCCGCTGAGCGCGCTGAGACTGGGCGAACTCGCGCTCGAGGTCGGCTTCCCGCCGGGCGTGCTCAACGTGCTCACCGGCGACGGCACCACTGGGGCCGCGCTCGTCGAGCACCCCGACGTCGACAAGATCGCGTTCACCGGCTCGACGGCCGTGGGGCGCGAGATCGGCGCCAAGGCGGGACGTGCGCTCAAGCGCGTAACGCTGGAGCTGGGCGGCAAGTCGCCGAACGTGATCCTCCCCGACGCCGACATCGAGGCTGCGATCAAGGGCTCGTTCCAGGCGATCTACTTCAACTCCGGGCAGGCCTGCAACGCGGGCTCGCGCCTGTTCGTGCCCGCTGAACGCTTCGACGAGGTGATGAGCGGGCTCGCCGCCGCGGCCGCCGAGGCGCGGCTCGGGCCGGGGCTCGACCCCGCAACGGAGCTCGGCCCGCTGGTCTCCTCCGAGCAGCACGAGCGCGTGATGGGCTACATCGAATCCGGCCGCGAGGAGGGCGCCGAGGTGATCGTGGGAGGCGACGCCGCGCTTCTCGAGAGCGGCGGCTACTTCGTCTCGCCGACGCTCTTCAGCACGACCTCCGACGACCTGCGCATCGCGCGAGAGGAGATCTTCGGGCCCGTGCTCGTAGCCTCCCCCTACGACACGCTCGAGGAGGTCGCCCAGCGCGCCAACGAGGGCGAATACGGCCTCGCGGCGGGCGTGTGGACGCGCGACGTCTCGAACGCGCACCGCCTGGCGGCGATGCTGCGCGCAGGCTCGGTCTACGTGAACACGTGGGGCGTGGTCGACCCCTCGGCGCCGTTCGGCGGCTTCAAGGCCTCCGGCATCGGTCGCGAGCATGGACACGACGGCCTCAGCGCCTACCTGGAGGCCAAGACCGTGTGGACGGCGTTGTGAGCTGCGCTCGTCCGTGAGCGCCGTCGCGCACGGCGAACGAGGGCTGCCCACGGTCCGCTCGGAGCGGTGGGCGCCCGCGCTCGCCGGGCTGCTCGCGCTGCTCCTGATCGCGGCGACCGTCGAGATCGTGCTCGACGGCTCGGTGCTCCACTCGGGGCTGATCCCGAAACAGCCCGCGATCGCCGGCTGGCTCTCGGGCCTGGGCGAGCGGCTCGGCTTCCGCGTCTTCCTGATCGCCCTGCTCTCCAGCTCCGTCGCGTACGCGGGGCTGCTCGCGCTCGCGATCCGCAGCGGCACGGCGGCGATCTCCGCGCGCGGCGCGATCGCGCTGATCGCGGCCCTGCACGTGATCGTGTTCGTCGGCCCGGTCCTGCTGTCGACAGACGTCTTCAGCTACATCGCCTACGCACGGATGGGGGTCGAACACGGCCTGAACCCCTATCTGCACGGCCCCGCTGCGATCTCCCACGATCCCGTGTTCGTATACGTCGGCCAGGTGTGGCGCCACGTCGCCACCGCCTACGGGCCGCTCTACACGCTGCTCTCCTATCCGCTCGCGCCGCTCGGCGTAGAGGGCGCGCTGTGGGTGATGAAGACGGTCGCGCTGCTCGCCAGCGCGGGCACGCTCGTGCTCACGTGGCGCTGCGCGCGGGCGCGGCAGCTCGACCCGGTGCTGGCGGTGCTGGCGGTCGGCGCGAACCCGCTGTACGTGCTCTACGGCCTCGGCGGCGCGCACAACGACCTGCTGATGATGCTGTTGATGATGGCCGCCGTGAGCCTCATGGTGCTCGGCGCCAGCACGCCGCGGCGCGAAGCCGGGGCGGCCGCTGTGATCGTCGCGGGCGCGCTCGTGAAGGCCACGGTCGGTGTGCTGCTGCCGTTCCTGATCCTCTCGCGCCGTCGCCTGGCACCCGTGATCGGCGCCCTGCTGGCGCTCATCGTCGGCGTCGCCGTCGCCTACGCCGCGTTCGGGGCGCACGGGGTCAACATCGTCGCCGCGCTCAACCGCGACGCGGCGTTCGTCTCCAGCGACAGCTTCGCCAACGAGATCGCGCACCTGTTCGGCAAGCCCGGCGTGTTCCCCGCCGACCACGATCTCCTGAAGGCCGGGCTGGTGCTGATCCTCCTGTACCTCGCCTGGCGCACCTGGCGAGGCTATGACTGGGTGGCAGCCTCCGGCTGGAGCCTGCTCGCGATCTCCGTAACGAGCACCTGGCTGCTGGCCTGGTACATCCTCTGGCCGCTGCCGCTGGCCGTCGTCGTGCGCGACCGCCGCCTGCTCGCGGCCACGCTCTTCGTGCAGGCGCTGTTCGTCCTGCACCAGATCTCGCCGCTGCTGGCGCCGGTGCAATGAGGGGCGCTCGCGCCGCGAGCGCCCCGCAGGAGCCCGCCCGCGAGTCCTGGTCGTGGCTGCCCGAGGCGCTGCGCCCGCGCTCAGTCGAGCTGCCCGGCAGCGGGCGGATGCGTCTGATCGAGACGACGCTGCTCGTGCTGATCGGCGTCCTGCTCGCCACCGCGACGATCAACGACGTCGTGCGCCAGACCCACGTCAACGAACGCCTGATCGCCGACGTGGCGACGTGGCGCTCCTATACCGGTCACGCCTACCACAACCTCAACGTCGACCAGGAGCTGTTCGGCAGCACCAGCGGCCGCGAGGCCGTATGCGGGAACACCGTGCCCGGCGCTCCGAAAACGAGGACCCAGATCTGCCTGGCGATCTGGGGTCCGGTGCACGCGGGACGCCGCGTCGTGGAGGGCGGCTGGTACCTGCCGCCGGGCAGCGAAGACGAGCGCGCTGACCGCTATGGCTGCTTCGGCGCCGGCGCGGAGGGAATCTGCCCGCGATGAGCGCGAGCACCGTAGACGGCAGCGGCGCCGCCGAGGGCACCCTCCCTGCGGGAGGACACCCTTACGGGCGCAGACAGGCGGGCAGCGGGGCGCGGCCGCTGGCGGCCACGGCGCGTCTTCCCCGGTGGTGGCCGCTCGCAGCGATCACGCTGCTCGCGGCCGCGCTACGGCTCTCGACGCTCGACCTGCAGAGCTTCTGGTACGACGAGGCGTTCACGCCCGTGCACGTGCTGCACCCGAGCCTGTGGGCCACGCTGCGCTCGGTCGTTCACACCGAGAACTCGCCGCCCCTCTGGTACGTGATCGCGTGGCTGGACGCGCGCGTGCTCGGCACCGGCGAGGTGGCCCTGCGGCTGCCGTCGGCGCTCGCCGGGATCGCGACGGTGCCGGTCGCGTGGGAGATCGGCCGCGAGCTCGCCGGGCGCCGCGCGGCGATCGGCTGCGCCCTGCTCGTAGCCGTCAACCCGCTGTTCGTGTGGTACTCGCAGGAGGCCCGTGTCTACAGCCTGTTCGTGTTCACCTCAGCGCTCGCGCTGCTGTGCTTCCTGCGCGCCGAGCGAGAGCCAACCGGTCGGCGCATGGCCGCTTTCGCAGGCGCCGGGGCGCTCGCGCTGCTGACGCACTACTTCGCCGTGTTCATGCTCATCCCGATGGCGCTGTGGCTGCTCTGCCAGCGTCCGCTGCGACGCGCCGCCCTGCCCGCGATCGCGGCGCTGACCGTCGTGGGGCTCGCGCTGTTGCCGCTGATCTTCGCCCAGGGCGGGCACGGGACGCAGTGGATCGGGCGCTGGCCGCTGAGCGAACGGCTGCTCGCGATACCGCAGTACTACCTCCTGGGCCCCTCGGGCGAACCGCTCGGGCACGGCATCGAGCTGCTCGTCGCGCTCCCTCTTCTCGCCGCCGCAGGCCTCGGCCTGTGGCGGCTGTCGGGCCAGCCCACCGCCGCGCCCGAGCCAGCGGTGGCGCCCGCTCCTTCCCGAGGGAGGGACGGGGCACACGCTGAAGGGCACGGACAGGTGCACGATCGCCTTGAGGAAGGAAGCGCGCGCACCCCCGAGCGCGCGGCGTCGATCGTGGCGTTCGTAGCGGGCGGGGGCGTGCTCCTGCCGCTGCTGCTCGCGATCTTCGGCGCCGACTATCTCGCGCCGCGCAACCTCGTCGGGGCGATGATCCCGCTGACCGCGCTGATCGTCGTGCTGGCGCTCGCGCCCCAGACCGGCAGGGCGGGGGCGGTGCTGCTGGCCCTGGGCGCGTTTGGGTTCGCCGTGATCACGATCGACGTCGACCTCAGCCCGCGCCTGCAGCGTGGCAACTGGCGCGAGGTCGCGCGCGTGCTGCGAACGCCAGCCCTCGCTTCGCAGGGGCGGGCCTCCCCGCGCGCTCTACGGTCGCGTGCGATCACCACCGTGGAGCTCGGCTCGGCGCCGCTCGAGTACTACCTGCCGGGCCTCCACAACCTCCCGGCCGGCTCCTCGGTACTCGTGTCGGAGATCGACGAGACCGGCTACGCGCCGCTGCGCGCCTCCGCGGGAGAGCCGCCGGCACAGGGGTTCCGACTGCTCGCGCGCCTGGACGTGGACGGCCTGATCGTCTACCGCTTCGTCTCGCCGCTGCCGCGCCGAGTGCGCGAGGCGACGCTGCGAAGGCACGTGATCACGCTCGCGCACCCGGAGGTGCTCGTGCCTGCTGCGAGCGTGGTGCTGCCGTGAGCGGAGACCGCCGCCCTCCCGCCGGAAGTACACCTTGCGTGCGCCCGCGTGTCCTCCCGCAGGGAGGGTCAGGGTGTCCTTCCGGACGGCGGGCAGCCCCGGCTCGTGCGGGGGGAGCTTCCCGCGTAGCCCGATCGTCTAGGAAAAGATGCCCGCACCGGCAGATCCCCTGGGAAAAGCTGCCCGCACTCGCCGCGCGTCTAGGAGAAGATCTAGCGTTCCAGCCATGACACAGCTGTCCGTCGACATCCGCAGCGAGGCCGAGCTCGCGCTCGAGCGCTCCTGCGAGTACCTGCTCTCGCTCCAGGACGAGGCCGGCTGGTGGCGCGCGGAGCTGCAGACGAACGTCACGATGGACGCGGAGGACATCATCCTGCGCGAGTTCCTCGGTATCCGGCGCGCCGACCAGACCAAGCGCTCGGCCGCGTGGATCCGTTCGCAGCAGCGCGGGGACGGCACGTGGACGAACTTCTACGGCGGCCCGGGCGATCTCTCCACGACGATCGAGGCCTACTGGGCGCTGCGGCTCGCCGGCGACTCGCCGCTGGCGCCCCATATGCGCGCGGCAGCGGAGTTCGTGCGCGCCGAGGGCGGGCTCGCGCGCGCACGTGTCTTCACGCATATGTGGCTAGCCCTGTTCGGGCTGTGGTCCTGGGATCAGGTGCCTGCGCTGCCGACCGAGATCGTGCTGCTGCCCCGCTGGGTGCCGCTGAACATCTACGACTTCGCCTGCTGGGCACGCCAGACGATCGTCGCACTGTCGATCGTCAAAGCGCATCGGCCGGTACACGAGCTGCCCTTCGACCTCGGCGAGCTGTGCGCGTCCGAATCCGAGCAGCCCGCCGTGCGCGCCCGCCGTGCGCGCTCGCGGCGTGGGCGCATGCTGGCGCTGCTCGACGCGCTCACGCGCCGCTACGAGCGGCGGCCGATCCGGCCGCTGCGGCGGATCGCGCTGGGGCGCGCCGAGCGCTGGGTCGTGCGCCGTCAGGAGGCAGACGGCTCCTGGGGCGGGATCCAGCCGCCGTGGGTGTACTCGCTGATCGCGCTGCGCCTGCGCGGCTACCCGCTGGATCATCCGGTGATGCAACGCGGCCTGGAGGGGATCGAGACGTTCGTCGTCGAGGACCACGACGACGCTCGCGGAGTAGGCGCCCCGGCGGGACCGAGCCGGCGCCTGGAAGCCTGCCAGGGGCCGGTCTGGGACACGGCGCTGGCGATGCTCGCCCTCAGCGACGCAGGGATCGCGCCGGAGCACCAGGCGATGGCACGCGCCGCCGAGTGGCTGCTCGGCGAGGAGGTCACGGTGGCCGGGGACTGGACGCTGGCGCGGCCGAACCTCGCGCCGGGCGGCTGGGCGTTCGAGTTCGCCAACGTCAACTACCCCGACGTCGATGACACCGCCGAGGTCGTGCTCGCGCTGCTGCGCCTCGGCGCGGCGACCGCCGCGACCGACGGCGACGGGCAGCGCATGGGCGCGCGCATCGAGGCGGCGATCACGCGCGCGCGGGCGTGGCTCGTGGGCATGCAGAGTGCGGACGGCGGCTGGGGGGCATTCGACGCGGACAACACGCGCGCGCTCGTCCGCGAGCTCCCTTTCCTGGATTTTGGCGAGGTGATCGACGAGCCCAGCGCGGACGTCACCGCGCACGCGCTCGAGCTGCTCGGCAGGCTCGGGCTCGGCTCGAGCCCCGCGGCGCGCGCAGGCCGGCGCTGGCTGCTCGAGCATCAGGAGTCCGACGGCTCCTGGTACGGGCGTTGGGGCGTCAACCACGTCTACGGCACCGGCGCCGCGGTGCCCGGGCTCGTGGCGGTCGGCGTGGACCCCGCCGAGCCCTGCATCCGCCGCGCGGTTCGCTGGCTCGTGCGCCACCAGAACGATGACGGCGGCTGGGGCGAGGACCCCCTCTCCTACGACGACCCCGCATGGATCGGGCGCGGCGCGAGCACCGCCTCGCAGACCGGCTGGGCGCTGCTCGCCCTGCACGCCGCCGGCGAGCACGGCGAGGCGGTGGAGCGCGGAGTGCGCTGGCTGCTCGCGAGCCAGCGGCCCGACGGCGGCTGGGACGAGCCCCAGTACACGGGCACGGGCTTCCCCTCCGACTACTACATCAACTACCACCTCTACCGGTTGACGTTCCCGATGATGGCGCTGGGCCGTTGCCTGGGCATGGCCCTGCCCCTCTGGTCTTCCGGGGGGATGGCCGGCTCCTCCGGCGGCGGTGCGGGGTGACGCTGATCGCCGAGCGGCCGCTCGGCGCGCCGAGGGCCGAGGCCGTGATGGCGCGGGCGGCGACGGAGAACTTCACCGTGGCCAGCTGGCTGCTGCCGCGCCGGCAGCGGGACCATCTGCTCGCGATCTACGGCTTCGCGCGCCTCGTCGACGAGCTCGGCGACTCGCTTGCGGGCGATCGCGGCGCCGCGCTGGACTGGCTCGCCGCCGAGCTCGACCTCGCCTACGAGGGACATGCCACGCATCCGCTGCTCGTGCGCCTGCAGCCCGTGCTCGTGCAGTGCGCACTGCCGCGCGATCCGTTCCTGCGCCTGATCGAGGCCAACCGCGTCGATCAGCGCACCCACCGCTACCGCACGTGGGAGCAGCTGCGGGCGTACTGCGCGCTGTCCGCCGACCCGGTCGGCGAGCTCGTGCTGGAGGTCTTCGGACTGGCCACCCCGGCACGGGTCGCGCTCTCGGACAGCATCTGCACGGCGCTCCAGCTCGCCGAGCACTGCCAGGACGTGGCCGAGGATCTCGCCGCCGGGCGCGTCTACCTGCCGCTCGAGGATCTCGAGCGCTTCGGTGTCCGCGTTGAGGACCTGCACTCCGCGCACGTCAACGCGCCGCTGCGCGAGCTGCTTGCGTTCGAGGTCGCGCGGGCCCGTGCGCTGCTGCACGAGGGCATCCCGCTCGTGGCCGAGCTGCGGGGTCGCCTGCCTGCTTGCCTGCCTGTGCCCGGGAGGGTGCGCCCGTCAGGGTGTGCCCGTGAGGGCGTGCCCTTCAGGGTGCGCTTGGCAGTGGCGGGCTACGTCGGCGGCGGCGAGGCCGCGCTGCGGGCGATCGAGGCCGCCGGCTATGACGTTCTCGCGGGCGCTCCCAGCGCGAGCACGGCCCTGCGCCTGCGCTGCCTGGCCGGCACCCTGCGCGCCGCGTCAGGGCGGCGGTGAGCTCGGGCACGGCATCGAGCGCGGCAATCGCCTCGCCCGGGCGGATCGCTGAGGCCTACCGGCACTGCGAGGCGCTCACGCGCGCCGAGGCGGCCAACTTCTACTACGGCATCCGCCTGCTCCCGCACGAGCGAAGGCGCGCGATCTGCGCGGTGTACGCGTTCGCCCGCCGCGTCGACGACATCGGCGATGGCGAGCTCCCGCGCGAGGCCAAGCAGCAGCTGCTCGACGCCGAGACGCGTGCGCTCGCGGGAGTCGAGGACGCCGGCGTGGCCGGCGACGATCTCGTGATGATCGCGCTCGCGGACGCCTACCGCAAGTTCCCCGTTCCGCGCGGGGCGCTGGGCGAGCTGATCGAGGGCGTGCGGATGGATGTCGCCGGCGTCCGCTACGAGGTCTTCGACGAGCTCGTGCTCTACTGCAGGCGCGTCGCCGGGGCGATAGGACGCGTCTGCCTGGCGATCTTCGGCCTGCTCGAAGGCGCCGACCGCGCAATCGCCGAACGGCTCGCCGACGAGCTCGGCGTCGCGATGCAGCTGACGAACATCCTGCGCGACGTGCGCGAGGACGCCGAGAACGGGCGCGTGTACCTGCCCGCGGAGGATCTCCGGCGCTTCGGGATGCTGCCGCGCGGGTACACCCTGAAGGGCGCACCCTCACCCTCCCTGCGGGAGGACACCCTGTCGGGCGCACGCAGGCAGGCGGCCGAGCACGACGTCGCGGCGATCCTCGTCGCGCTGGCGGCCCCCCCATCGGGAGGACGCGGCGGGGCTCGAGCCGGCACCGAGGACGCGGTCGCGCAGAGCGCGGGCCAGGCGGGGCTGGCAGCGCTCGTGCGCTTCGAGGCTGCTCGTGCCCGGGTGTGGTTCAAGCGCGGAAACGCGCTCACGCGCTTGCTCGATCGCCGCAGCGCCGCGTCGGTGCTGGCGATGGCGGGCATCTACGAGCGCCTGCTCGACCGCATCGAGGCGCATCCCGAGCAGGCCGTGCGCGGACGCGTTTCGTTGTCCGCGCGCGAGAAGGCGCTCGTGGCGGCGCAGAGCATGCTGCGGGGCGCGTGGTGAGCGAGCAGCGGCATGTCGTCGTCGTAGGCGGCGGCCTCGCGGGGATAACGGCCGCGCTCGACGCCGCCGACGGGGGCGCTCGCGTGACGCTGCTGGAGGTCAGGCGCCGGCTCGGCGGCGCCGCCTACTCGGTCACGCGCGAGGGTCTTGAGATGGACAACGGCCAGCACGTGTTCCTGCGTGGCTGCATCGCCTATCGCGGGCTGCTCGCGCGCCTGGGCAGCGAGCACCTCGTCGCGGTGCAGCCGCGTCTGGAGATCCCGGTGCTGAGGCCCGGCCACGAGCCGTTTCGCCTGCGCCGCAGCTCGCTGCCAGCGCCGCTGCACCTGGCGCCGGCGCTCGCCCGCTATCCCCACCTGTCGCCCCGGCAGCGCCTGAGCGCCGTGCGCGCAGCGTTCGCGCTCGGGCGCATCGACCCCGCCGAGCTGCGGCTAGATCGCATCACGCTCGGCGAGTGGCTCACGCGCCACGGACAGGGAGCGCAGGCGATCGCCGCGCTGTGGGACCTGATCGCGCTGCCGACGCTCAACCTTCCCGCCGAGCAGGCTTCGCTGGCGCTCGGCGCGTTCGTGTTCCGCATGGGCCTGCTCTCATCGGCGTCGGCCGGAGACATCGGCTTTCACGTGGGTACGCTCTCGCAGATCCTCGACGCTCCCGCGCAGCGGGCGCTGCGCCGCGCCGGGGTCGAGGTGAGGCTCGGCTGGGGCGCCGAGCGCCTGCTTGGGGGCGCCCCTCAGGGTGTCCTCTCGAAGAGTGGGCAGCGCGCCGGCGAGAGCCTTCAGGTGCATGGTCGCGACGGGGAGCAGATCGACGCCGACGCGCTCATCCTGGCCGTTCCCCACACCCGCGCGGCCCGCCTGCTGGAGCCGCTGCTAGGGCAGCGTGCCGCCTCGCTGCGCGATCTCGGCGCCTCCCCGATCGTGAACCTCCACGTCGTCTATGACCGCGTCGTCTGCGACTATCCGTTCGCGGCCGGCGTGGAGAGCCCCGTGCAGTACATCTTCGACCGCAGCGCCGCCGCGGGGGCGCCCGCTGGATGCCAGTACCTCGCGGTCTCGCTGTCCGGCGCCGAGCGCGAGATGAGGCTCGGCGTGCAGGAGCTGCGCGAGCGCTACCTGCCGGCGCTCGCCACGTTGCTGCCGCGCGCTCGCGACGCGCGCGTAGAGAGCTTCCTCGTGACCCGTGAGCACGCTGCGACGTTCCGCGCGGGGCCCGGGGTGGAGGCGTTGCGACCGGCTGCGCGCACGCCGATACCGGGCCTGCTGCTCGCGGGCACGTGGACCGCGACCGGCTGGCCCGCGACACTCGAGAGCGCGGTCCTGAGCGGGCACGAGGCGGCCGCGCAGGCGCTCGTCAAGATCGGGCTCGGCGGCTCCGGGCGCGGTGGCGCGCGGGCCGACGCGAGCAGCTGGGCCGGAGCGCCTTCGCCCGCCCTCCAATGGGAAGCACACGCAGGCAGGAAGGCGGATGCGGGGGCGGTGGCGGCCGGATGAGCGAGCTGCTGCTCGCGGCGCCGCTGCGGGTCGAGGCGGTCCTGATCGCCTCGGCGGCGCGCGGGACGTCGATCCTCAAGACGGGCATGGGCCCGGCGCGAGCGCGAGCCTCGGCCGGCGCGCTGCGCTGGGACGCGGCCCGCGCGCTGCTCGTGGTGGGCTTCTGCGGCGGGCTCGACGAAGAGTCGGCGCCCGGCGAAGTGATCATCCCCGAACAGGTCTATCCGGCGGGCGACGAGGGTCATCCGGAGGGGCCGGTCAGCTGCGATCTCGCGCCCGCGCTCGTCAGCCGCCTCGCCGGGCGGGGGCTGAAGCTGCGCAACGGGCCGATCGTGTGCGTCTCGCGGATCGCGGTGGGCGAGCGCAGGGAGCAGCTGCTCGCGGACGGTGCGATCGCGGTCGACATGGAGTCGGTGTGGCTGGCCGAGGGCGCACGCGGGCGTCCATTCGGCGT
>DATFZM010000023.1:0-20576 GCA_035314465.1 Solirubrobacteraceae bacterium
GTCGAGGAGTTCTACGCCTACGCCTCCGAGCTTGTAATGGCCCGCCGCAGCGACCCCCGAGACGATCTCATCTCGAAGCTGATCGCCGCCGAGGAAATGGATGCCCACCCACCCCGCCTCACCGACGTGGAGTGCATCAACCTCGTCTTCAACGTGCTCGTCGGCGGCGTCGACACGAGCCAGAGCCAGCTCGCGCACTCGATCAGGCTGCTCGCAGAAAACCCCGACCAGTGGCGCGCGCTCGCGCGCGATCCCACGCTCGCCGACGCGGCCGTCGAGGAGTCGCTGCGCTACGAGCCGATCACGCCGTTCACCGCGCGAATCCTCGTCGAGGACGTGAGCTTCCGCGACGTCACCTTCCCCAAGGGCACGATCGTGATGGTCTGCGCGTTCACCGGCAACCGCGACCTCGAAGGCGGCGGCGACGGCGGCAGCGCGGAGGGGGGCGACCCGGCCGGGGGCAACCCTGCCGCGGGCGACGCCTACCGAGGCGGCGAGCGATTCGACATCACCGCCGACCGCGGCGGCGCGCGAGCGCTCACGTTCGGCGCCGGCGTTCACTACTGCCTCGGCGCGAACCTCGCGCGGCTAGAGCTGCAAGAGGGCCTCGCGTTCCTCGCGACGCATATGAACGACCTTCAGCTCGACGGCGAGCCCGAGTTCGGCACGATCTCGGGCATCTACGGGCTCGAGCGCCTGCCTGTGCGCTTCACCGTCTGAGCGCCTGCAAGGTCCGCCGGCGGGCCGCCTGCAAGCCGCCGATCGCATCTCGTGGCGAGGGCGGCCGTTCCGGCGTGCGCGGCGCGGCGTCGCAGCGCCCGCAGTAGGAGACACGAACGCCGATCTGCGCCCCCGCGCCCGCGGCGCTGACCGGACGCGGCTGACGCTGCGAGCGCCCCTGTGGCAATCAACTGGGAGGGGGGTCAACCCTAAGCCATGGACGACAAGGGGTCACCATGTTTTCTAAAACCCACACCACAGCAGCAGCAATTGCCCTCATAGCAGCGATCGCCCTGCTCGCCACTGGCGCAGCAGCCGACGCGGGCGACTACCACGTCTATTCATGCAGGACCCCCGCCGGTGAAAGCGCGCCGGCTGATGGGTGGAGCGGGTCGAAGACCGGCACCTACGCCTACGCCGAAGATAACTGCGCCAAACCCGACGGCGCCCTCACCGCAGCGCTCGGCGACCAGGCCGCCCGCACCGCCAACACCGACTCGGCCACCTGGGCTTTCAGCGCACCCCCAGGATCGCGGATCTCCAACGCCGTGCTCTGGCGAGCGGGCGACGCGGATGGCGGGGCGGCGATTAATGCGACGTACCAATATTGGCTCGCCGGCCCCAGCCAGGCCGACGTGTTTGAAGAATGCCTGAACGCCTTGGGATGCACATCGGGTCGGGGTGATCCGAATGTTCCGATGGCACCTGGCAACCGGGTGGAAGTCCCCGAAGCCAACAGGGCCGCCAATCTGTTCGCGGTCGCCTCCTGCGGCGGTGTCTCCGAATACAAATGCAAGGAAGGCCAGGGCGACCCCAACAACTACGCTGCGGTCGTCTACGTGTTCGCTGCCGATATAACGCTCGAACAGGCGGCGGGACCGTCGGCCGGCAGCGTCGGCGGCGAACTTGCGAATGCGGCGTCCGTGTCGGGGACGAGCGACGTGACGTTCCAGGCGAGCGATCCGGGATCGGGGGTCTACGAGGCGCTAGTGAGCGTCGACGGCCAGCTCGTGCAGGCGACGCCGCTGGACGAAAACGGCGGCCGCTGCAGGAACGTGGGCGAGACGACGGATGGCCTGCCGGCGTTTCTCTATGTCCAGCCGTGCCTTCAGTCGCTCAGCGCGGACGTGGCGCTCGATACGACGAGGATCGCAAACGGCAGCCACCATCTCCTCGTCAGCGTGATCGACGCGGCGGGAAACTCGGCGACCGTGCTCGACCGCGACATCGACGTCGCGAACCCGTCCGGGCAGGGCGGGCAGGGTGGCGGCGGAGGGGCTCAGGGAGGGTCGGGCCCAGGCGGGGGCGGCGGGTCGTCCTCCGGCGGGGCCGGAGCCGCAGCGGCCAGCGGTGCGGCGAACGGGACGAACGCCTCCTCGCCGGCGAGCATGACGGTCGCATGGAAGGGCGCGCGCGGCACCCGGCTCGTAACGGGCTATGGACGCAGCGAGACGGTCGTCGGGCACCTGCTCGCGTCCGGTGGCGCTCCGATCTCCGGGGCGCAGATCCAAGTTCTCGCCACGCCCGCCTACGCCGGTGCGCGCTCTGCCGCGATCGCCGGCCCACACACCGCGGCGGACGGGAGCTTTACGCTGCGCGTCCCACCGGGCGCCTCCTCGCGAGCCCTGCGCTTCGAGTACCGCAGCCATATCGGCGACCCGCTGCCGGCCGCAACCGCTGCGCTCACGCTCGCCGTGCGCGCGGCGCTGCGCCTGACGATCACGCCTCAGAGCACGAGCGTGGGGGGGCGGATCCACTTCAGCGGGCGGCTGCTCGGCGGGCCCGTGCCCGCGACCGGCAAGCTGCTCGTGCTCGAGGCGCGCTCGGGGGGCGGCGCGTGGATCAAGTTCGACGTCGTGCGCAGCGACCGCGCGGGCCGCTATCGCTCGAGCTACCGCTTCAGGTTCGCGGGACCGGTCACCTACCAGTTCCGCGTCGTCGCCGAAGCGGAGGGCGACTATCCCTACGCAGCAGGAATCTCCAACGTCGTAAACGTGCGCGAGCGCTGAGGCGTTCGACCGGTCCGCGGCGCTCGGCCACGCCCGCCGTGGCTCGGCGCCGCGCGCGCCGGATGCGTGCGCTCCACCGAGCCGGTTCAATAACCTGCTGCGCGTGAAGGTCGTGATCCTGGCGGGCGGGTTCGGCTCGCGACTGAGCGAGGAGACCGCCGTGCGCCCCAAGCCGATGATCGAGATCGGCGGCAAGCCGATGCTCTGGCACATCATGAAGATCTATGCCGCCCACGGCATCGAGGACTTCGTCATCTGCCTCGGCTACAAGGGCTATCTGATCAAGGAGTACTTCGCGAACTACTACCTGCACACGTGCGACGTGTCCTTCGACCTCGCGAAAGGGGACATGGAGGTGCACCGCTCGAACACCGAGCCGTGGCGCGTGACGCTCATCGACACCGGCGAGCAGACGATGACCGGGGGGCGACTGAAGCGCGTGCTTCCGTACATCGGCGACGAGGACTTCTGCTTCACCTACGGCGACGGCGTCGCCGACGTCGACATCACGGCGCTGCTGGCGTTCCATCGCGAGCAGGGCAAGAGCGCGACGGTCACCGCCGTGCAGCCTCCGGGCCGCTTCGGCGCGCTCGACATCGACGGCGAGCGTGTGCGCGAGTTCGAGGAGAAGCCCCGCGGCGACGGCGGCTGGACGAACGGCGGCTTCTTCGTGCTCGCGCCGTCGGTTGCGCGCTATCTGGACGGCGACCACACGGTCTGGGAGCAGGAGCCGATGCGCGAGCTCGCGCGCGAGGGCCAGCTCGCCTCCTATCGCCACCTCGGCTTCTGGCAGGCGATGGACACGCTCCGCGACTACAAACAGCTCGAGCAGCTGTGGAGCTCCGGGCAGGCGCCATGGCGGGTCTGGTCCTGACCGGATGAACGACGAGGAGAACGACGTGCCGGCCGCGCAGCCCGTGGCGGTGGACCCCGACTTCTGGCGCGAGCGGCGGGTGCTGTTGACCGGGCACACGGGCTTCAAGGGAGCGTGGCTCTCGCTCTGGCTGCAGGCGATGGGCGCGCGCCTGACCGGCCTCTCGAGGGGCATTCCAACAGAGCCCTCGCTGTACGGGCTCGCGCGCGTGGGCGACGGGATGGACGGCGTCGAGGGAGACATCTGCGACCCCGCCGTCGTCGCCTCGGCCGTAGAGCGGTGTGCGCCGGAGGTCGTCATCCACATGGCCGCCCAGTCGCTCGTGCGCCGCTCCTTCGCGCAGCCGCGAGAGACATACGAAGTCAACGTGATGGGCACCGTCAACGTGCTCGACGCCGTGCGCCTGCACGGCGACAGCGTGCGCGTGATCGTGAACGTGACCTCGGACAAGTGCTACGAGAACCGCGAGTGGGAGTGGGGCTACCGCGAGGACGAGCCGATGGGAGGGCGCGATCCCTACTCGAGCTCCAAGGGCGCCGCCGAGATCCTCACCGCGGCCTACCGCCGCTCGTTCTTCTCGGACCCCGCGGGCACGCGCGTGGCCTCCGCGCGAGCCGGCAACGTCATCGGCGGAGGCGACTGGGGCGAGGCGCGGCTCGTGCCGGACGTGATGCGCGCCGCGCTCGCCGGCGAGCCGGTGCGGGTGCGCAACCCCAACTCGATCCGCCCCTGGCAGCACGTCCTGAACCCGCTCAGCGGCTATCTGCTGCTCGCGCAGACCCTCTGGGACCAGCCCGAGCACGCCGCAGGCTGGAACTTCGGGCCGCCGGAGCAGGACGCCCGCAGCGTCGGCTGGCTCGTCGAGCGCCTCTCCGAGCTGTGGCCCGGCGAGCTCGCGTGGACGCTCGACGAGGGTCCGCACCCGCACGAGGCGCGCTACCTGAAGCTCGACTCCTCGCGGGCGCGCGCGCGCCTGGGCTGGCGGCCCCTGCTCGACCTCGAGACGGCGCTGCAGGCGACGGCCGACTGGTACCGCGCACTGCGCGACGGCGCCGCCATGCGCGGTGTGACGGCCGGCCAGATCGAAGCCTTCCAATTCGCCGCGACCTCGACGTGAGCCAAACCGCCTGTCGATTCTGCGCTGCCCCCGTGGAGGCTGTGTTCGCCGACCTCGGCATGTCGCCGCTGGCCAACTCCTACCTGCCGGCGGAGAGCGCCAACGGGATGGAGCCCTTCTACCCGCTGCGGGCGCTCGTCTGCGGCAACTGCTTCCTCGTCCAGCTCGAGGAGTTCGAGACGCCCGAGCGCATCTTCTCCGACTACGCCTACTTCTCCTCGTACTCCTCCAGCTGGCTCGAGCACAGCCGCCTCTACACCGAGGCGATGGTCGAGCGCTTCGCGCTCGGCCCCGACAGCCACGTGGTCGAGATCGCCTCCAACGACGGCTACCTGCTGCAGTTCTTCCACGACCGCCAGATCCCGGTGCTCGGCATCGAGCCGGCCGCGAACGTGGCGAAGGTCGCGCTCCAGAAGGGCATCCCGACGCTCGTCGAGTTCTTCGGCCGCGAGACCGCGCGCTCGCTCGCTGCCGACTCGGCTGCCGACCTGCTGCTCGGCAACAACGTGCTCGCCCACGTCCCCGACCTCAACGACTTCGTCGCCGGCATGAAGATCCTGCTCAAGCCGGGCGGCGTGATCACGATGGAGTTCCCACACCTAATGCGCCTGATCGAGGAGAACCAGTGGGACACGATCTACCACGAGCACTTCTCCTACTTCTCCTTCCTCACCGTCAGCCGCGTCTTCGCGGCTCACGGCCTGCGCCTGTTCGACGTCGAGGAGCTGCCCACGCACGGCGGCTCGCTGCGCATCTACGGCTGCCACGAGGACGACGCCACGAGGACCGAGTCCGCGGCCGCGCTGGAGCTGCGCGAGCGCGAGCGCGGCGCCGGCTACGAGGCGCTCGAGACCTACCTCGGCTACGGCCGCCGCGTCGAGGCCGACAAGCGCCAGATCCTGCGCTTCCTGATCGGCCTCAAGGAGCAGGAGCTCAGCATCGTCGGCTATGGCGCGCCGGCGAAGGGCAACACGATGCTTAACTACTGCGGCGTCAGGCGCGACTTCATCGACTACACCTGCGACCTCAACCCCCGCAAGCAGGGCCACTTCCTGCCCGGCAGCCACATCCCGATCAGATCGCCCGAGGCGATCCGGCAGGACAGGCCCGACGTCGTGCTCATCCTGCCGTGGAACCTGAAGGACGAGATCACCGAGCAGCTCGCCTACATCCGCGAATGGGGCGGGCGCTTCGCGGCCCGCACACCCGAGCTGACGCTGCTCTCGTGAGGGCCGAGCGGGCGCCGGACGGCGATCGGGCAGCGCTGGCGGCGAGGCGGGAGCCCTGATGCGCTTCAGCGAGACCGCGCTCCCCGGCGCCTTCGCGATCGAGCTCGACACGATCGCCGACGAGCGCGGGTGGTTCGCGCGGACGTTCGACGCGGAGGAGTTCAGGGCCAGGGGGTTGCAGGACGCGGTCGCCCAGTGCAACGCGTCCTTCAACGCTCGTCGCGGGACCCTGCGGGGACTGCACTGGCAGGCCGACCCATATCGCGAGTCAAAGCTCGTGCGCTGCGTGCGCGGGGCGATCTTCGACGTGGCCGTCGATATCCGCCCCGACTCGCCCGCGTTCTGCTGCTGGGAGGCGCTCGAGCTGAGCGCGGAGAACCGGCTCGCCTTCTACATTCCAGCTGGAATGGCCCACGGCTTTCAGACACTCACGGATGACTGCGAGGTGCTCTACCAGATGGGCAACCGCTACGTGCCCGAGGCCGCCCGCGGGGCGCGCTGGGACGACGCGGCGTTCGCGATCCGCTGGCCGGCGGCGCCGGGCGGACGCATCATCTCCGACAAGGACCGCGGCTACCCGGACTTCGACCGCAGCGCGAGACCGTGAGCGGCGCCGCCAGCGCCGCGTGAGCGGGGTTCTCGTCACTGGGGCCTCCGGGTTTCTCGGCCTGCCGCTCGTGCGCGAGCTCGCCGCCGACGGCGAGGAGGTGCACGCGCTCAGCAGGCATCCCGCGGATGAGGAGCTCGAGGGCGTGCGCTGGCACCGCCTCGACATGCTCGACCCCGACGCCGTGCGGCGCGTCGTTCAGGAGGTCCGGGCGGAGCGGCTCGTGCACCTGGCCTGGTTCGTCTCCCACGGGCAGTTCTGGTCGGCCACAGAGAACGTCGACTGGGTCCAGGCTAGCCTCGGGCTGCTGCGCGCGTTCGCGGCGGCCGGCGGGCAGCGGGCGCTGCTCGTGGGGTCGTGCGCCGAGTACGCCTGGGGCGGTGAGGGCGACCTCGACGAGGCCGACTCGCCGCTGGATCCGCAGTCGCTTTACGGCGTCTGCAAGGACGCGTTGCGGCGCATCGCCGTCGCCTACGCGAGCGAGGCGGGCACCGAGCTCGCGTGGGCGCGCCTGTTCTTCCTCTATGGGCCGCGCGAGCAGCCCGCGCGCCTGGTCCCGGCCGTGATCCGCTCGCTGCTCGCGGGCGAGCGCGTCGCCACCGGCACGGGCGAGCAGGTGCGCGACCTGATGCACGTGCACGACGCCGCCGCCGCGCTGGCGGCGGTGCTCGACAGCGGCCTCGTGGGGCCCGTCAACGTCGCCTCTGGTCGCGCGACGGAGCTCGGCGAGGTGCTCGACCTGATCGGCTCGCTGACCGGCGCCGGTGAGCTGATCGAACGCGGCGCTCGCGAGCCTGCGGGGTCCGATCCGGCGCGTATCGTCGCACGCGTGCAACGCCTCGAACGGGAGGTCGGCTTCCGGCCCTCCCTGTCCCTGAGCGAGGGGCTCGCCGCGACGGTCGATTGGTGGCGGGAGGTAGAGCGGGCGCCGACGGCCCGGCCGTGAGCGCAACCGACGGCGAGCGGGTGACCGAGGCGAGCGAGCTCGCCGAGCTCGAGTCCGGCGAGCTCGACTCCGAGCACGCGCTCGAAGGAGCGCAGGCGGGCCGCGCCGCCGTGCGCGGCAGCGCGCTTCGCTCCGCCGGCTACGTCGCCGGGCTCGCCCTCTCGGTCATCTCGGCGCCGCTATTGACGCGCCACCTCGGCCCGGTGCAGTTCGGCCAGTACGTCGCGGTGACGGCGCTCGTCACGATCGTCGCGGGGCTGACCGAGGGCGGGCTGAACGCGATCGCGGTGCGCGAATACTCCGCGCGCTCGGGAGCGCGGCGCCAGGCGGTGATGCACGACCTGATCGGCATCCGCCTGCTGCTCTCCCTGCTGGCGACGGTCCTCGCGGTGGCGCTCGCGCTGATCTTCGGCTACAGCGAAGTGCTCGTGCTCGGGACCGCGATCGCCGTCTCCGGGCAGATGCTGCAGGGCTTCCAGACGCTGCTCGGCACCAGCCTGCAGGGGGAGATGCGCTTCGGCTGGATCACGTGGCTCGAACTCGTGCGCCAGAGCGTCAGCGTCGCGCTGATCGTGACGCTCGTGCTCGTCGGCGCCGGGCTGCTGCCGTTCTTCGCGGTCCCGGTGGCGGCGGCCGCGGCGACGCTGTCGGTCACACTGCGCGTCACGCGGGGGCTGATCACGGTGCGTCCGACGTGGCGTCCGTCCCGCTGGTGGCCGCTGGTCAAGGACACGCTCCCGTTCGCGGCCGCGATCGCCGTCAGCGTCCTCTACTTCCGCGTCGGCGTAATCGCGATGTCGCTGCTCTCCTCGACGCTTCAGACCGGCTACTTCAGCGCGTCCTTCCGCGTCATCGAAGTGCTCGTCGGCGTGCCGCCACTGATCGCGAGCACCGCCTTCCCGATCCTCGCCCGCGCCGTCGCACGGGGCGACGAGGACCGGCTCGACTACGCCGGCCAGCGCCTCGTCGAGGGCACGCTCGTGCTCGGAACGCTGATGTCGCTGCTGCTCGTGCTCGGCGCAAGGCCGGTGATCGCCGTGCTCGGCGGCTCGGAATTCAAGGGCAGCGTGCCGGTGCTGCGGGTGCAGGGGCTCGCGCTAATGGCCAACTGCGTCGCGGTCTCGGCCGGCTACGTGCTGCTCGCGCTGCGCGAGCACCGCGCGATCCTGATCGCCAACGCCACCGCGCTCAGCGCGAGCCTCGTCCTCTCGATCATCCTGATCCCCGCGTTCAACGCGCAGGGTGGCGCCGTCGCGGTCGTGATCGCCGAGCTGAGCCTCGCGGTCGCGATGCTCGTGCGCCTGATCCGAATCCGGCCCAGCCTGCGCCGCGTGTTCGTGCTGCGGCCGCTTGCGGTCGTGGCGATGGGCGCCGCCTCGTGCGCTGTCGCCCTCATCCCCGGGGTACCCGATATCGTGCGCGCCGCGCTCGGCGGGCTCGTCTTCCTCGGGCTGCTGCAGATCAGCGGCCTCATGCCGCCGGAGCTCGGCGAGCTGATCAGGAGCCGGCGCCGGCCGGACCGGAGCTAGCGCCGGGGCGATCGCATCGCCCGCGGCGCCAGCCCGATCCGATCGCCTAGCGGCATACGATCGCGACGTGCGCCACCCCATGGGGGACTACGCGCGTGATCCTGGTCCCACAGGAGCTCCCGCCGGGGCGCTGCGCTGAGACGACGTAGCGACCGGCGAGGATGTGGAGCTCGAAGCGGCCGTCCTGTTCGGTCGTTCTCACCATGCCGCCGCGCGTGGACCCCGCGGGCGTGACGTGCACGCGCCAGCCCGCGGCCGCCGCGCGGCCGCGGTAGACGCTGCCGAACAGGTAGCCCAGGCGGGGGTTGAGCATCACGCTCTGGCTCGCACGACCGCTCGCTGCGGCCGCCGCCACCGTCCCCTCGCTGAACGCCGTCGCGTCCTGCAGCGCGCTCACCTTCGGCATCGCCGAGCCGACGTATTCTTCCTCGATGAAGCCCGTCACCGAGTTGAGGACGAGCGCGCGGACGGTCCCCGTCGGGCCATGGCGGCCAGGTGGGACCGGCACGCTCGGCGCGAAGCGCCGTCCCGCCATCGCGACCACGTAGGCGCCGCTCTGACGGCGTTCGGCCGTTTCCCTGGGGATCGGGCAGCTCGACAGTTCGCCGTTTGCGCCGATACAGGAGACCGTGCTGCCGGTTTCCGCCGCGCTCGGCGGCTTGCCTTCAAGCACGGCCTTCGCTTCGGCCAACGTGCCGTGCGCGACCGTCATCGTGGCTTCGCCGCTCGCGGCCGCGGCGCCGGGCTGTCTTTCTTCGAGCCGCAGCCGCGAGAGGGCGATCGTCGCCGCGGCGAGCGGCGTGAGCTCGGGCCCCGTCGGCGCGCGGTAGCTGGAGAAGCCTTCGCCTACGCCGCTCGCGGCGGCGGCCGTGGATTGACTCGCTCTGGCCGGCGCGTCGCCGCGCGTCGGCAAGACGACGCCGGCCAGGGCGACCGCCGCGAGCACGAAGAAGACGCACACTCGCTTGCTCATTAACCTCACTCCTTTATGGGCAGCCCGTGGCCCACATGATGTTGCCGGGGGCCGAGCTTTCGATGTTGTACGAGAGGCACATCCCGGGGCTGCGGGCCAGTTCGGCGCCCGTCCACGGCCACCATTCGCCCCCGTCCGAGGCGGCGACCTCCTGGCGCCCCCACACTTCCGGCCGTGTTTCGGCCGCAACCTCCATCCCCGCCTGCTGTTCGGTCAGCCATACGGGCCAGCCGCCGCCGTAGGAGGCGACTTCGCAGCAGCCCCAGTACACGTGCCAGCGACCGTTCCTTTCCGCGTCGAACAGCACGTAGTGGTTGTACGTGTTGAGCGGTGCGGCGCCTTCGTTGACGCTGATGTGCCAGCCCTGAGCGCCTCGCCAGTGCTGTTCCTCGGCGTAGAAGGAGTGGGGCGTGCAGCAGTCGTAGCCGTGCCCCACGATCTGCCCGTTCTCGATCCAGCTGTTCGCGTACCGCGATCCCTGCGATTCGAAGGAGATCCACTGCTCGGCCGTCGCGAATTCCCCTTCGGGCCCGCCGGGCACGTCCGCTGAGGGCGTCGTGTTCTCGAACGCGATCGACGCGAGCACGTGCGTCGGCCGCTGCGCGATCGAGTAGCAGTGTTCGCTCGTCGACAACGCACAGTTGCTCTGCGGTCCCCATCTCGCGCTTGCCGTCGAGGCGAACGCCGTCGCGATCGACATCGCCAGCGCCAAGGTCAAGGCGCCCCGTCTCATACGTTCCTCCTCTGGATTGCATGGGGCGAAGCGGTCGCATCGGCCTCCATGATCGCAGACAGTTGTCTGCGGCTGGACAAATATGCCTCATGCCCGGCCCCGCGCGCCAGGGGCGTTTCTCACCCGCGCCGTGCGCTGATATGCCCCGCGCGCCTAGAGCGGGTGGCTGGCGCGCCAGCGGTCGCGAAGCGGCCCAGTCACGGCGATCACCCGACGGTGCAGCACGAGCGGCCCCGCGGCGTCCCAAAAGACGTCGAACGGATGGCCCGAGACGATCGCGCCGGCGGCCGCCAGCCCGAGCGCCACGCGCTCGTCGCGGCGCAGGCGCGCGTAGGCGGCGGAGCCGAAGGCGATGTCGCGGAACTGGTTGAAGGCGATCGCCAGATGGGGGTTGCGGGCGGCGCGCGCCGACAGTCCGGATACCTCTGCGATGCGCTTGAAGTCGGCGCTCGTGCCCCCGCGGGCGCGGTTGAGGTGGGTCTCCTCGGTCGTCAGCGCCGGCCCGGCGAAGGCGAGCGCCGCGACGAAGATCCAGTCTGCGCCCATCACGTTCGGGATCGGCAGGGCGGCGCGCACCGCGCTCGTGCGCAGGAGGCCGTAGAAGGCGGCGCTCGACCAGCTGCGGCGCAGGTAGCGCAGCACGCGCGCCGCCGCCGAGCGGTCGGTGAGGTTCATGTTGAGCACCAGATCCGGCGGCGCGTCGCCGTCGTAGTAGCGCGTCGCGCCGGTCACTATCGACAGCGACGGGTCGCGCTCCATGATCGCGATGCAGCGCTCGACGTAGTCGGCGTCCAGCCAGTCGTCGTCGGCGAGCATCAGCAGGTACTCCGTCTTGGGCTGCGCGAGCAGCCAGTTGAAGTTGCCGATCGGCCCCAGGTTCGCCGGCTGGCGGAAGTAGCGCACGCGCGGGTCGAGGGCGACATAGGAGGCGCAGATCTCGCGCGTCTCGTCCTCTGAGGCGTTGTCGGATATCAGCAGCTCGAGGTCCGCGCGCGTCTGCGCGAGCACCGACTCGATCGCCCTGCCCAGCCTGCTCGCTCGGTTGTACGTCGGCAGCAGAACCGTGACGCGAGGCTCGCCGGCCACGGCCTCAGCGCGGCTCGGCGTCGGCCTCGAGGCGACGCAGGAAGCCGCTCTGGCAGTAGGTCACCGCGAGCCGGTTGAACGAGGGGTCGACCTCGAACTCCTTGTGCTCGGCGAGAAAGTCGCCCACCGCCTCGAGCGGGTTGTCCCGCTCCCAGTTCTCGCCCGCGCTCGGCGCGTCGCTGACCATCGCCATGACGCTGTCGAACACCACGCAGTAGCTGTTGGCCGTCACGAGCGGCGCGTAGCGGGCGAGCTCCGCGGCGACGTGCTCGCGTGTGTGGTTCGAGTCGAGCGCGACCATCACCGACGCGCCCGGCGGTATCTCCGCGCGCACCCGCGCGAGCGTCTCCTCCGACACCGAGTCGCCCTCGATCAGGGTTATGCGCTTGCTCATCGGGTGCGCTTCGATCGCGAGGCGGTTGTACTTGCGTATTTCGATGTCCACGCCCACGACGTGGCCCTTGCCGATCGCCTCGAGCAGCGAGGCATACAGGACGAGCGCGCCGCCGTGTGCGACACCCGACTCGATGATCACGTCGGGTCGCACGCGCCAGATCAGCTCCTGCATCATGAGGATGTCCTCGGGCAGCTGGATGATCGGAATGCCCATCCAGACGAGCTCGTAGGTGAACTTGTGCTGCCATCCCGAGCGCGTCCACAGATGCGAGAGCACGCCGAAGCCCTCGTCGCTGTAGATGTCGATCTCGCGCGCCCCGTCGGGCGTCTGAACCGTGATCGTGCGCCCGAAGTCGGCGGCGGCTGAGCGTGCGATCTCGGTCACGGAGGTGGCATCATAGTCATCCGTGGCTTGGCAATTGCCGACACTTGCCGGGCCTTGAGTCTCAAGGTAGGCCTCAATCTCGCCTATCTCGTCGAGGACTCCGGTGGCTCGGGCACGTACGCCCGCCAGCTGCTGCCGCAGCTGCTCCTGGCCGAACCGGAGATCGAGCTCACCGCCTGGGTCGGCACGACGGCGCCGGCCTGGATCGCGCGCGAGCCGTGGGCGCAGGAGGTCCGCTGGATCAGGCTGCCCGTGCCCGGCCTCGGCTCTCCGTGGCACCTCTGGTACGAGCTGCTCGGCATCGGCTTCGACGGCCGTCACCGAGGCCTCGACGTCGTCCACGGGCTCGCGTATCTGGCCCCGCTCGTGCACCCCGGGCTGGCCACCGTGGCGACGATCCTCGACGTGATCTGGCTCGAACACCCGCAGGCCACCGACGGCCGCTTCCGCGCGGTGATGGGGACGCTTGCACCGCTCGTGGGACGCTCCTCCACGCGGCTGATCGCGATCTCCGAGGCCGCCCGCGACGATATATCCGGGGCCCTGCGCCTCGACGCCTCGAAGTTCGACGTGACCCCGCTGGGGATCGACGCCAACCCGCCGCCGGCGTCCGCCAACCCCGACGGCGTGCGCGAGCGGCTCGGCCTCGGCCCGCAACCGATCGTGCTCTGCGTCGCGGCCAAGCGCGCCCACAAGAACCTCGACGGGCTGATCCGCGCGATCGCCGACGAAGGCCATGGGCGCCCGATCGCCGAGTGGGCCCAGCTCGTGCTGCCCGGCTCGCCGAACGACTACGAGCGCCGGCTGCGCGAGCTCGCGAGCGAGCTCGGCGTGGAGGATGCCGTGCGCTTCCCCGGTTGGATCTCCGAGGCGGACCTCGAGGACCTCTACAGGATCGCTTCCTGCTTCGTGCTGCCCACCTTCCAAGAGGGGTTCGGGCTGCCGGTGCTCGAGGCGATGGCGCGCGGGGTGCCGGTGGCGTGCTCTGAGATCCCCGCTCTGACCGAGGTCGTCGGCGAGGCCGCGCTGCTGTTCGACCCCTACCGGCCGGGGTCGATCGCCGGCGCGATCGAGCGCCTCGTCGGCGATCGAGGCCTCGCCGATGAGCTCGTGCGGCGCGGCTACGAGCGCTGCAAGAGCTACACGTGGGAGCGAACGGCACGGGCTACGCTCGCGAGCTACCGACGCGCGACGGGTGGCGCCTGAGGCGGTGGGCGTCCACGTCGGGCTGAACCTGATCTTCCTCGTGCCCGGCGAGACGGGCGGGATGGAGGTCGCCGCGCGCGAGCTGATCCCCGCCCTGCTCTCGCAGGCTCCCGCGGGCATGCGCTTCACGGCGTTCATCAACCGCGAGGCGAGCGAGTCACACGACGGACCCTGGGGGCAGCTGCTGCCCGCCGTGACGGTGCCCGTGAGGGCACGGGACCGCGTGCAGTGGGTGGCCGGCGAGCAGGCGCTGCTGCCGCTGCTCGGCGCGCGCGCGGGGGTCGACCTGATGCACAGCCTCGCCAGCACCGCGCCGCTGTGGGGGCCCTTCAGGCGCGTGGTAACGGTTCACGACCTCATCTTCGCGCGCTTCCCCGAGGCGCATTTGGGCTTTCGCGAGAAGGGGATGCGCGTGCTCGTGCCGGGCGCGGCGCGGCGCTCGGACCGCGTTATCGCCGACTCGCAGAGCACGCGCCGGGACCTGATCGAGCTCACCCGTCTCGACGCCGATCGAATCGACGTCGTGCCGCTGGGCCTCGGCAACGTGCGCCGAGCCGAGCCGCTCGCCGACGCCGAGACGCGGCGGCGCTTCGACCTGGGCGAGCGCCGCGTCGTGCTCAGCCTCTCGGCCAAGCGCCCGCACAAGAACCTCGCCGCGCTGATCGACGCGCTTAAGGAGATCCCGCGCGAGCGGCGCCCGCTGCTCGTGCTCCCCGGCTATCCGACGTGGCACGAGGCGGAGCTGCGCGAGCGGGCGCGGGCGGCGGGGCTTGCGGGCGACGTGCGCTTCCTCGGCTGGCTCTCGGGCGAGGAGATCGAGTCGCTGTGGGCGCTGTCGGAGGCGTTCGTGTTCCCGTCGCTGTACGAGGGGTTCGGGCTGCCGGTGCTCGAGGCGATGGCGCGCGGCGTGCCCGTCGCCTGCGCGAACGCCTCCTCGCTGCCCGAGGTCGCGGGCGAAGCGGCGCTGCTGTTCGACCCGTACGACCGCGGCGCGATCGCACGCGCGATCGAACGCCTGCTCGGCGAGCCCGAGCTCGCGGCGCGACTGCGCGCCTTGGGCCGCGAGCGCGCACGCCTGTTCACGTGGGAGCGGGCCGCTCGATTGACGCTCGAGAGCTATGCGGCCGCGCTCTCGCGGCCGGCGTCGCCGTCGCGCCCGGGCGCGACGCCGCCGGCGCCCGCGTAGACCTCCATCAGCTGCCCGAGCGAGGACTCCAGCGAGAGCCGCTCGGCGTTCGCCGTGAACCACGCCGCGGTGCTCTCGCGCAGGCGCATGCCGGCCTGCGCGACCGCGACGATCGCCTGCGCGATCGCCTGCGGCTCGGCCAGCGGCGAGATGAACCCGTTGACCCCCTCCTCGATCAGCTCCGTGGCGGCGTTGTCCTCGCCCGCGACGACCACGCTCGGCGTGCCCTGGGCGGCGGCCTCCACCACGACCATCCCGTAGCCCTCGCGCGAGGAGGTCAGCAGCATGCACATCGCCCGCGTCATCTCCGCCTCCACCGTCTCCGCGTCGGCGAAACCCGGCGCCGAGACGACGTCCTGCAGCCCGCGCTCGCGCACCGCCTCCTCGAGCGCATCGCGCTCGGGGCCGTCGCCGAGGATCACCGCGCGCAGGCCGAGCACGCGCTTGCACGCCAGCGAGACCGCCGCGACGGCGAGCGTGACGCGCTTCTCGGGGATCAGGCGCCCGGCGAACAGCACGACGGGGTCTGCCGGTCGCGGACGCTCCGCCCTGCCGACGCCCGTGTAGAGCCCGCGCAGCACGCGCACCTCGCCGTGCAGCCCCTCCTCGCGCAGGCGATCAGCGTGCAGTGCCGAGAAGCAGATCGCCCGTTGCGGGACGAGCGCGCACAGGCGCTGCACGAGCATCCCGATACGCCCGCCGGCCGCGCCGAGGTATTCGCGCCAGTAGGCAGCGCTCCAGACCTCGAACCACTCGACGACCAGCCTGTAGCGCATCACGGGCGCGAGCGCGGCGGCCGCGAGCAGCGAGAAGTAGGGGAACGCGCAGGTGTCGACGACGTCGTAGCGGCGACCGTTGCGCAGCAGGTGCCAGAACACGCCGAGCCCGAATACGAGCGGCGGTAGGATGCGCCGGCGCCCGCTTGCGGTGTAGAGCGCCATCGGCGGGCCCGCGGTGCGCACTGCGACCCCTGCGCCCGCGTCGGGTGCGGTGGCGGCGTCCCACTGGCGCAGAGTCAGGTATGTGACCTCGTGACCGTCCTGCGCCGCGCGCCGTGCGACCTCGCGGTACCAGCGCTCGCCGCCGCCGACGGTGTACGGGAACAGGCAGTCGTATATGACGCATACGCGCATCCCGCTAGGATCCCATTTCCCGGCCGCACCTAGACTGGGCGCCACTTTCCGCTCGCTCGCGCGTTATAAACGGAGCAAGCCGGCTCCGAGCACGCGAATCCGGGGCAGATCGAGCTTCAGCCGATGAGCACACTCGCCCAGACCAGCCAGCCCACGCCGTCGGAGTCAGCCCGCATCGTCGAGCCGCTCGTCTCGGTCGTGATCCCGTGTCTGAACGAGGCCGAGAACATCCGCGAGTGCGTCTCGGCCGCGCTCGGCGCGATCGAGCGCATGGGCGTGGTCGGTGAGGTGGTCGTCGCCGACAACAACTCCGAGGACGACTCCGCGCGCCTGGCGCAGGAGGCCGGCGCCCGCGTGATCGTGGAGCGCAAGCGCGGCTACGGCAGCGCCTACCTCGCCGGCTTCGCCGCCTCGCGCGGACGCTTCATCGTGATGGCCGACGCCGATCTGACGTACGACTTCAACGAGATCCCGCGCTTCGTCGCCGCGCTGCAGGAAGGCGCCGAGATGGTGATCGGCGACCGCATGGACAACATCAAGCCGGGCGCGATGCCGTGGCTTCACCGCTACGTCGGCAACCCGATCCTCACGGGCCTGCTCAACTTCTTCTTCAGCACGGGCGTCAGCGACGCCCACTGCGGGATGCGCGCGTTGCGGCGGGAAGTGCTGCCGCGACTGGACCTTCGTACGACGGGAATGGAGTTCGCCTCCGAGATGGTCATCAGGGCCTCCAAGGAGAACCTGCGCATCGCCGAGTTCCCGATCGAATACCACCCTCGCGGCGGAGAGAGCAAGCTCTCGAGCTTCCGCGACGGCTGGCGCCACTTGCGCTTCCTGCTCGTGCACAGCCCCAACCACCTGTTCATCGCGCCCGGCGCCGTGCTCGCCGGTCTCGGCGCGGTGATCGTCGTCGTCGTCGGCGCAGGGGTCGACTTCTTCGGGCGCAACTGGGGCCTGCACGCCCTGATCGGCGGGGCGCTGATGATGATCGTCGGCACGCAGGTGCTCGCGCTGGGTCTCTGCGCGCACGCCTACGGCACGTATTTCATGGGCGACCAGGACCCGTGGTTCGACCGCATGCGCGCGCGCTTTCGGCTCGAGCATGGCCTGCTGCTCGGCGGTGCCTTCGTGCTGGTGGGCCTCGTGATGGCGATCGTGATCGTCGCCACGTGGATCTCCAACGGCTTCGGCTCGCTCGCGGACGAACGCCTCGCGGTCGTCGCGGCGTCCCTGATGATCGTCGGCATCCAGATCTTCTTTTCGTCATTCCTGCTCTCGATTCTCGGTCTGCGCCGGCGCTGAGCGTCGCGGCGCTGCGCCGGGCGCTGGCGGCGGTGTTCGCCGGCGACCGTCGCGTCTGGCAGGCCGCCGCGCTGATGGCCGTGCCGTTCGTGCTCCTGACCGGCTACTACATGCTGGTTCCGCGGCCCTTCTTCACCGGCACGAACAGCGTCGAGGACTACACCTACGTCGAGCCCTCGCCTGCCGGCGCGCGCTTGTGCGTGCCGGGGCTCCACCTCCCGGCGGGCACCGGCCGCATTCGGCTGATCGTGGTCTCGCGCACGACCGAGCGTCCCGTCCTGCAGACGAGCGTCGTCCTGCCGCACGACATCCTCCACGAGACGCTCCCGGCCGAGCAGGTCGGGCCGGGACGGATCAGCACGGTCGAAGTCTCGATCCCCGAGCGGCCTCCGAACCCCGCGTACGTGCCCGCCGCGGTGTGCGCGACCGCCAGCGGCCTCGTCAACTGGGGCGGGACGCCACTGCTCAAGCCCCCCCACCCGTATCCGCCGACGCTCGCGGGAGTGCCGTTCAGCGCGCGCGTCTCGGTCTGGTTTCTGCCGCCGGCGGGGATGGAAAGCAGCTATCTCGCGCGAGCCGGCGCGATCCTCAGTCGCGCTTCGCTGTTCCGCCCTGGGCTCGTCGGGCCCTGGCTCTACGCCGTGCTGTTCCTGCTCGTGCTGCCCGCGCTCGCGCTGCTGGCGATCCGCACGCTGGCGATCGCCGCGGGCGCGGGCGGGCGGCTGCCGCGCCGCCCGGCGCTGCTGCTGTTCGCGATCGCCTTCGTGAACTTCTCCTGCTGGGCGCTGATCACGCCGTCCTTCCAGGCGCCCGACGAGGTCGACCACTTCGCCTACACGCAGTCGCTCGTCGAACGCGGCCAGGCGCCGTCCCCCAGCGCCGCCTCGACCCTTCCGCGCTGGTCCTCCTCGGAGTACGTCGCCCTCGACGACATTGGCTTCTTCACCGATCATCAGGTCGGAGACTCGCGCCCACCATGGCTGCGGGTCGTGCAGCGGGAATACGAACGGCGGGTCGTCATTCGGCGTCCGCCCCATAACGACGGCGGCGGCAATGAGACGGCGGCCACCCACGGTCCGATCTACTACGCGGCGCTCGCCCCCGCGTATGTCGCCGGCGGATCCTCGCCGTTCTCGGAGCTCACGCTGATGCGCATCACCTCCGCGCTGATCGGAGCGCTGGTTCCCCTGTTCACGTTCCTGCTCGCGCGCGAGCTCGCTCCCGGGCGGCCGTGGATCGCGGTGCTCGCCGCGCTGCTCGTGGCCTTCCAGCCGATGTACGGGTTCATCTCCGGCTCGGTCAACAACGACGTCGGCGTCAACGCGGGCGCCGCCGCCCTGGAGCTCCTGCTGATCCGCGTCGTGCGGCGCGGCCTGACGCTGCGCAGCGGGCTGCTGATCGGGCTGCTGCTCGCGCTGCTGCCGTTGGTCAAGGGCACGGTCATATCGCTCTATCCGGTCGCCGCCCTTGCTCTCCTAGCGGCGGTCTGGCGCCACCGGCAGCGCGCTAACCTCGCCGGCGCGGGCGCCCTCGTGGTCGCGGCGCTCATCGGTCGCGAGCTCGGAAGCCGCTACTCCGCGGCATTCTCGACAGCGGAATCGCGCGGCGGCGAAAAGGCCGTCTCGGCGATCAACGCGGGCAACGCGGCCCTCCAGCATCCACTCGGCTACCTCTCCTACGTGTGGCAGGTCTTCCTGCCGAGGCTTTCGTTCATGTCGCCCCACTTCGAGGGCACGGGCTGGCCGGCGTTCGTGATCTTCGTCGAACGAGGTTGGGGCGCCTTCGGCTGGTATGACGTCTTCTTCCGACCATGGGTCTACGACGTGATCCTGGCCGTGATGCTGCTGTTCGTGCCGATGGGCTTGATCGCCGCCCGTCGGGAGTGGCGTTTCGTGCGCGCCAACGCCGTCGAGCTCGCGCTGCTGGTGCTGATGCCGGTGGCCGTGATCGCGGGCTTCGAGGCCGCCTTCTACAGCGAAGCCATTCGCAACTTCGTGCCCGAATTCGGACGCTACGCCTTCCCCGCGATCGCGCCGGTGGCGGTGCTGGTCGTCGCCTCCCTGCACGCGCTCGGTCGTCGCCTCGCCGTCTACGGCGGCGTAGCGCTTCTCGTCGCGATGCTCGCCCTCAGCTTGGCCTCGCAACTGCTCACCCTGACAACGTTCTATGCCTGATCGATCGGTCACCGTTGCGATCCCCGTACGCAACGGCGGCGAGCTGCTGCGCGGCGTGCTCGATGCGCTCGCCCGCCAGACGGTGCGCCACGAGCTGCTCGTCTGCGACTCGGGCTCCAGCGACGGATCGCCAGCCAGCGCCCGTGCCTACGGCGCCCGCGTGATCGAGATCGACGCGAACACCTTCGGCCACGGCTCCACGCGCAACCTCCTGCTCGGCGAGGCTCGCGGTGAGCACGTGGCCCTGCTCAGCCAGGACGCCGAGCCGGCAGACGAGCGCTGGCTGGAGCTGCTGCTCGGCGGCTTCGCGCTGGGGCAGGACGTCGCCATCGTCTATGGCCCCTACCGGCCCCGACCTGAGGCCGCAGCGGGGTTGAGGATGGAGCTCGAAGCGTGGTTTCGCCTTCTCGCTCCCGACGGTCGCCCGCGCGTGGATCGACTGCAGGCGCGCGAGCGCACCAGGCTCCCTGCGGTCGCGCTGATGGGCGCGCGCGGCTTCTTCACCGACGCCAATGCCTGCATCTCGCGCGAGGCATGGCGCCGCGTGCCGTTTCGCGAGGTGCCCTACGCGGAGGATCGCGCGCTCGCGCTCGACATGCTGCGCGCGGGCTATGCGAAGACGTATGTGCCCGAAGCGGCCGTCCTGCATTCGCACGACTACACGGCCATGCAGCAGCTGCGCCGCTGCTTCGACGAGTGGCGCGGCCTGCGCGAGATCTACGGCTGGCGGGAGCCGGGATCGCCGCGGCGCGTGCTCGGGCAGCTGCGCGGCGAGCTCGGCCAGGCGCGGCGCGAGCTAGCCAGCGCCGGGGTCCCGCCTGCACGCCGCTGCTCGACGCTCGCGGAAGTGACCCGTCACAATGTCGTGCGCCAGGCGGGAGCCCTGCTCGGCTCGCGGGCTGACGCGCTTCCCGCCGCCGCCCGCCGTGCGCTGTCGCTCGAGCGCCGCGGGAGCTTCGCCCCGCTGGATC
>DATFZM010000024.1:0-62972 GCA_035314465.1 Solirubrobacteraceae bacterium
ACATCGAGGCGATGGCCGAGTCCGAGAGCTACGAGCAGTCGCAGTACAACCTCGCCGCCGACGGGCATCGCCAGCCCGGTTCGACGATGAAGGCGATCGACCTCGCCGACGCCCTCTCGCGCGGCATCGACCCCAACACCACCTACTACAACTCCCACACGCTCGAGCCGGGGTGGCTGCCGGGATATCCCAGCTACCTCGTGAAAACCTTCGGCGGCGAGCAGAACGGAACGATCAACCTCGTCTCGGCGACGCTGAAATCGGATAACACCGTCTACGCGCAGCTCGCCGCGGACCTCGGCGAGGAAACGATCACGCAGATGGCCTACGCGATGGGCGTCCAGACGCATCTGTCGAGCTTCCCCGCCGAGGCGCTCGGCGGCCTCACGCTCGGAGTCACGCCGCTGGAAATGGCCGTCGTCTACGCGACGCTCGCCGATGGCGGCTGGCGCAACACCCCGATCGCGATCACCAAGGTCGTGTTCCCCGACGGCCACGTGGACGAAAGCTGGGGTCAGCCGAATCGGGTCAGGGTCCTCAGCGAAGCGATCACCGGCGAAGAGACCCGCATCCTGCATCTCAACGTGCTCGGCGGCACCGCCGGCCGCTCGCAGATCAACTGCCCGACGGCCGCCAAGACCGGGACCACCTCGGAACTGTACGACGCCTGGCTCGATGGCTACAACTCCGAATACTCCACGGTCGTTTGGATGGGCTACCCGAAGCGG
This sequence comes from Solirubrobacteraceae bacterium, assembly GCA_035314465.1. GTDB lineage: Bacteria > Actinomycetota > Thermoleophilia > Solirubrobacterales > Solirubrobacteraceae > Palsa-744. Next base: position 729 of record DATFZM010000024.1, read on the forward strand.
GACATCGCAATGACCGATGTCCACGGCGAGCCCCAGCAGGGCGGCTACCTCCCGGCCGAAATCTGGCACGCATACATGGCCCCTGTCACCGAAGGCCACCCCTGCGCGCCGCTGCACGAATCCAGCCAGGGCATCAGCTACAGGCCCTTCTATGGCAAGTACGCGACCACCGGCCTCGGCCAGCACGGCGAATCGCAGAGTGGTGAAGAACCCTTCTCCACGGGGGCCCCGGCCCCCCACGGCGGAAACGGCGAACGACGCAAGCCGCCGGCGAACACCCCGAGCGAACCGCAGCGGGCGCCGAGCGAACCGCAGCAGGCGCCGAGCGAACCGCAGCACACTCCGAGCGGGCCGCATAGCCCGCCAAGCGAAACGCCGGCGCCCGCCCAGGCGCCGACGCCAAGTGCGCCGGCGGTCAACACGACTGGCGGCGCGGGTCCCTGAGCATCGCCGGCGAATCCCGCTGCAGGTTGATCAGACCAGCGGCGCAGGTCCGTGAGCTCCGCCCGCGGATCGCCTCGCGGGCCTCTTCGCCGGCCTTGCGCTGGTAGTTTGACCCCGATCAGTGAAACGACGGTCGCCTCAGCAGAGGCGACAGATGGGAATGCGGTGGCCAAGGAGGACAAGGTCGAATTCGAGGGCGAGGTGATCGAGGCACTGCCCAACGCGATGTTCCGGGTCAAGCTCGACAACGATCACATCGTGCTCGGCCACGTCGCCGGCAAGATGCGGCGCTTTCGCATCCGCATCCTGCCGGGAGACCGGGTGCGCTGCGAGCTCTCTCCCTACGACCTCGATCGCGCGCGGATCGTCTACAGACACCGCTGAGCTCCGCCACCGCCGGGCACGGGCATCGCTGAGCGCTCCCTGATCGAAGCCATCGCGACCGAGCTCGCGCGCGGCGCCTCGCAGCCTCGGACCGTGCGCGGCGTCGGTGATGACGCGGCCGTCGTCCGCGCCGCGCCGCTGTGCGTGACGTCGGTCGACGCGATGGTGCAGGACGTCCATTTCCGCCTCGGCGCCCGGCACGGCTCGCATCGGGACGTGGGACGCCGGGCGCTGGCGGGGGCGCTGTCGGATCTCGCGGCGATGGGCGCCGAGCCCGGCGAGGCCTACCTCGTGATCGGCCTCCCACCCGGCAGCGAGGAGGAGCAGGCGCTCGAGCTGGTGCGCGGCGCGCGGGCGCTCGCGGACGAGACCGGTACGGCGATCCTCGGGGGCGATGTGGTCGGCGCCCCGGTGCTGGTCGTATGCGTGACCGCAGTCGGCTGGGCGCACGCCGAGGGCGAGCTCGTGGGCCGCGACGGAGCCGCTCCCGGCGACCTCGTGGGCGTGACCGGCTGCCTCGGCGGGGCGGCCGCGGGGCTGGCGGTGATTGAGGGCCTCGCCGATGGCGGCGAGACCGCCGCCGCGGCGATCGCCCGCGCGCTCAACCCGGTTCCGCGACTGCGCGAGGGCCGCGCGCTCGCCGCCGCGGGCGCGCACGCGATGATCGACGTCTCCGACGGCCTGGCGACGGACGCCGGCCACATCGGCAGGGCGAGCGGCGCACGTCTCGAGATCGACCTCGACGCGCTCCCCCTGCACCCGTCGGTGGCCGCGATCGCCGCCGAGCTGGAGCAGCCGCCCTGGCGGCTGGCCGTGACGGGCGGGGAAGACTACGAGCTGTGCTTCTGCATCGCCGCTGAGGATCGGGCGCGAGCGCAGGCTGCGGTCGCGGCTCTCGCGACCGTGCAGGTCAGCTGGGTGGGGAGGGTCGCCGAGGGAGCCCCCGGGGTCGGCCTCTCAGATGACCGGGGCGACGTCTTCGGGGTTGAGGGATTCGAGCACCGGTGGTAGGCGTCGCGGCGCCGGCGGCTGGGGTGCCCGCACGAGCACCGGCCGCGGTATCGCGCCGCCGGGAAGCCGCAGCGCGGCGCCGCGCGGGTCCTCCCGCGCGAGCCTCGCGAACACGAGCAGCCGTTTTTCGGCGCTGAAGAGCGGCGTGCATGCCGACAGCACGAGCCGGTTGTAGCCGAGGTTCGCGACCGCGGCCTGCACGTCGGTGGGGGCCACCACGCGCTGGCCGAGCACCGTGTAGGTGAGTTGTGCGTATGGCATCTCGAGACGGATCAGGTTCCCCGGGCGCAGGGCGTCGATGTGGCGGAAGGGCGCGAGGTAGGTCGTGCGGTGTCCGGCGATCGCCGTCGTGCCTTCTCCGCCGGGGAAGCTCGTTTCCGAGTACACGCCGGGGCCGCTCTTGAGGTCTTCGGTGTCCGTGCCCTTGACGACCACGAAGCTCGCGCCGATGCGCGGGATCTCGATGCGGCCGACCGCGCCGCCGTCGGGCGCGTGCAGCTGCAGCTCGCGGGCGAGGAACGCGACGCGGCTGCTCTCGTCGGGCATGCTCGCCAGGACGCGCCGCTCGGTCGGCGTCGGCGGGGTTCGTTCGACGGCGTGCAGGGTGCCGCTGAGGCGATCCTGGGCAAGCGTCGCGTAGAGCCACGTGATCGGCTCCTGCCAGACGAGCGTGACGAGCGCGTCCACGAGCGCGAGCGCGCCGCACAGGATCAGCGCGATCGCGAGCACCCGCAGCGCCTTCCCCGAGCGCGAGCGCTCGCCGAGCAGCATCTCGGCCGGCCGGCTCGTGCTGGACACGAGATCGGACATCCAATCGCCTACCTTCGCAGAGCCGACTCGGTGCCCCCGAGCGAGCCCGGCCCGGCGTAGGAGAGCGGTCCGCGGATCGTCACCTCCACGCGCTCGCCGCCGCCCAGGTCCGGCAGCTCGCTCGACGGCGAGCAGGCGAGCAGCGCCTCCGCCGCCGCGCATCCAAGCGCGACGCTCCAGAGCAGCGCGCCCAGCAGGCCCACGTGGCCGCCGGCCACGACCAGCACCGCTGCCCAGGCGACGCCCGCCGGCCCGAGCGCGAGCTGGTGGGCGTAGAAGACGACGAGCAGCGCGAGCGGCGCGAGCCCCGCCAGCAGCAGCGCAACCGATCCCAGGCGCCGGGGTCGCAGCTCGGGCGAGGCGAGCAGCAGCCAGAGGTGCGCCGCAGGCACCAGCAGCAGCGCCTCATAGGGGTTCCCAACCCAGGCGAGCACGGCGATCGGCAGCAGCACGAGCATCACCGTCAGGCCGGCGACGTCGGGGTCGGGTCGCGCACCCCAGCGCAGGCGCCCGACGAGCATCCCCCACAGCAGCCAGGCGAGCAGGAACGTGAGCAGCACCGCCACGACCACCGTCGCGGCGGTGCCGCCGAACGGCATCGCGCCGGCCGGCAGAGGCACCGAGGGCGTCGTCCCGAGCACGCCGAGGGCGCCGAGCAGGTACACGAACAGCGTGCAGGTCAGGAACGGCAGCGCACACGAGAGCGTCCACATCGTCCAGCGCCCGACCGCCAGGCGGCGACGGCGTGCGCGCGCCAGGCCGTCGGCTGCGACGAGCAGCGGACCGAGCAGCAGGGCCGCGACGAGCAGCCGCACCGACCACTGCGGCAGCGTCTTTCGCTGCAGAACCAGGCCCGTCTGCATCGTCGCCGGGACGTCGGGCGAGACGTCGAGCGCGTCGACTGCGCTCAGGACCGCGCGGCCGAGCCCTTCCAGGCGTTCGGCGCTGACGGGCTCGGCGGCGGACGGGCCGCGTTCCCCCGACGCCTGTACGAGCACGGCGGGCAGGCCTTCGGCGTTGAGCACGCCCTGTTCTCCGGAGGCGAGCGGGAACGCGAGATGGGCGAGCTGGCCGACGGCGCTCGGTGCCCCCGGGGCCGCGCCCGTCTCCTGCGTGATCGCGTCCGCGACCGTCCGTTCCAACAGCGAGGGAGCCGAGCCGAGCCCGTCCGAGTACGGCACCACGAGTGGCCGGCGGACATGCGCCGCTGCGAGGTCTCCGAGCACGATCGCCGCGTCCAGCGGCACGTGCAGCTCGGAGGCCAGCGCCGCTGCGCCCGCATCGCCGCCGCTGCCGCCGCTCGTCGACACGAGGATGATCGTGCGCTTCGTCTCGCGCGCGGCGAACACGCGCGCGAGCTCGATCAGCACCGCCGTCGCGGACATCTCCGCCCTCGACCGCGGCGCGGCCGCGTCACGGTGGGCGATGATCAGGATCGGCGTCGCGTCCGTCGAGCCGGGGCGCTCGGCGATCACCGTGGTGAGGGCGCGCGCGCCATCGAGCGTCTGGCCTTCGGGGTGTTCCATCCGCACCGAGAAACCGCCCCCGGCCGTGCCGCCGAGGCCCTCGAGCATGCTCGCGACCTGTGCCGCCAGCCGCGTGTCGCCGCCGCTGCCGGCGCGTCGCCGCGGGAACGCGGCCGCGAGCGCGTTCGTGTCTGCGAGCGCGCGCGGGCCTTCGAAGGCGTCGGGCGCGAGCGTGGAGCTCAGCGGGGTGGGGCGGCCGACCAACGAGAACGCGGCCACCGCCAGGGCGACCGCGACCGGAACGAGGGCGGCGCGGTAGAGACGCGCGTTGAGCATCGCCTAGACCATAGTTCGCCGGCCGGTCTGCCGCCCACTGCGGCCGATCCGGGCGGACGATTGGGTATCGTGCCGGCGCGTGCTCCAGCCCGTCGCCGTTGGCCACAAGACGCTCGCCGACTACACGCATATCTGCGGGCGGGAGCTGATCGCCGAGATCCGCGAGCTCGCAGAGCCGTTGCAGGGCCAGCGTGTGGCGCACATCTCCGCTACGGCGTTCGGCGGCGGGGTCTCGGAGATCCTCTACACGCTCGTGCCGCTGATGCGCGACGTCGGCCTCGATTGCGAATGGCAGGTGATCTACGGCCGCGAAGAGTTCTTCAACGCGACCAAGCTGATGCACAACGCCCTGCAGGGCGCCCCCCAGGACCTCAACGAGGAACAGTGGGCGATCTGGCGCCGCTATGGCGAGATCAACGCGCGCGAGCTCACCGACGGCTGGGACGTGTGCCTGGTCCACGATCCGCAGCCGGCGGCGCTCTGTCAGCTCGTGCCCGAGAAGGCGAAGGGCTGGATCTGGCGCTGCCACATCGACCTCTCCACCCCCAATCCCGACACGATCGCCCAGCTGCTGCCCTACATCGAGATCTACCCGCACTCGCTGTTCCACATGAGGGACTACGTCCCGAAGGGCATGAAAGGCGAGGTCCATGTCGTGCCGCCGGCGATCGACCCGCTCACGCCGAAGAACATGGCGCTGTCCCCGGAGGATGGCGCATTCGTGTGCGGGCAGTTCGGGATCGACATCGACCGACCGCTGATCTGCCAGGTCTCCCGCTTCGATCCCTGGAAGGACCCGCTGGGGGTGATCGACGCCTACCGCGTGGTTAAGGAGACAATGCCCGAGGTGCAGCTCGCGCTCGTCGGATCGATGGCCAGCGACGACCCCGAGGGCTGGAACTTCTTCAACGCGACGATCTCCCACGCCGACGGCGACCCGGACATCCACATCCTCAACAACTTCAACAACGTCGGCGCGATCGAGGTGAACGCGTTCCAGTCGCATTCGGACGTGCTGATCCAGAAGTCCACGCGCGAGGGGTTCGGGCTGACCGTCTCGGAGGCGATCTGGAAGGCGCGGCCGTTCATCGGTGGGAACGTCGGCGGGATACCGCTGCAGATCGAGGACGGCGTCACCGGCTACCTCGTCTCGAGCGTCGAGCGCTGCGCAGAGCGCACTCTGCAGATCCTGCGCGACCCCGAGCTGGGCCGCACGCTCGGCCGCCGTGGCAAGGAGCGCGTGCGCCAGCACTTCCTGATGCCGCGCTACCTGCGCGACTATCTGAAGATCTTCAACGACCTCAGAGAGGCATGAGCAGCGAACCGGCACAGCGGACTCCGCTGGTGCTGGTTAGCAACCGCGGGCCGGTCACGTTCCAGGCCGACGGAGAGGTGCAGCGCGGATCGGGCGGTCTCGTCACCGCCCTCACCGGCCTGGCCTCGCATCGCGAAGCGATCTGGATCGCCTCGGCGATGAACGACTACGACGCCGAGGTCTCGCTCGAGCACGGTGGGCGCGCGTTCCCGGTCAGAGCGCCGGGCGGCGGCGAGTACGAGGTGCGCCTCGTGACGAGCGACCCGGAGGCCTACGACCGCTTCTACAACGTGTTCGCGAATCCCATGCTGTGGTTCATCCAGCACTACCTGTGGGACCTGTCCAACGCGCCTGACATCCGCCGCGAGGAGATCGAGGCCTTCGAGTTCGGTTACAACGTCGTCAACGAAGACCTCGCGCGGGCCGTCGTGGAGGAGCTCGAGGGAGCGGAGGAGCCGGTGGTGATGGTGCACGACTACCACCTCTACACGCTCCCCGACCTCGTGCGGCGCGCTCGGCCCGACGTCTTCCTGCACCACTTCATCCACATCCCCTGGACGCAGGCCGACGCCTGGCGGGTGCTGCCGGCCCGCATCCGCGAGGAGATCTTCACGGGGCTGCTGGCGAACGACATCATCGGCTTTCACACGCGCTCCTACAGGCACAACTTCCTGCACTGCTGCCTGGACCTGATGGGTCTGGACGTCGACTTCGAGCGCGGCGTGGTGCACTTCGGCGAGCGCGATATCTGGGTGCGCGCCTACCCGCTGCCGATCGACCACCACGCGACGAGGCTGATCGCCCAGGGCGAGCGCGTGGCCTACTTCGAGCGCGAGCTCCTTCAGCGGCGCCGCGACTTCCTGCTCCTGCGCGTCGACCGCGCCGACTTGTCGAAGAACGTGCTGCGCGGGTTCTCGGCGTTCGACCTCTTCCTCGAGCAGCACCCCGAGTTCGTCGAGCGCGTGACGTTCATGGCACAGTTGATGCCCTCGCGTACCGACGTGCCGCAGTACGCCGAGTACCTCGAGCGCATCGAGGCGCTGGTGGCCGTTGTCAACCACCGCCACGGCACGCCCGACTGGATGCCGATCCAGCTCAAGCTCCGTGACGACATCGACGAGGCGATGGCGGCCTACAAGCACTACGACGTGCTGCTCGTCAACGCGATGTTCGACGGCATGAACCTCGTCGCCAAGGAGGGGCCGATCGTCAACGAGCGCGAGGGCGTGTCGATCCTCTCCGAGAACACGGGCGCCCACGAGGAGCTCGGCGAGTACGCGCTGTCGGTCAACCCGTTCGACATCCAGGAGCTCGCCAACTCGATCTACGCCGCGCTCACGATGGACCCCGGCGAGCGGCGCCGGCGTGCCGAGGGGCTTGCGCAGATCGTGACCTCGCGCGACCCCGGCGACTGGATCGACGAGCAGCTCGCCGACATCCGCGCCAAGGGCCGCTCGCGCTGATCGCAGAGCGTTCGCCCGCGGGCGAACGCGCTCGGGGCGGGCGGGGAGGCGGGCGGGCGGGCGGGCGGGCGGGAACCCGCTACCCTTTGCCGTCCGGCATGGCCCTCTCGAGCGCCACATATGACCTCGTGATGATCCTCGACCCCCAGGTCGAGGAGGCCGCGCGCGCGAAGATCGTCGCCGACACCCGCGCCTCGATCGAGGGCAGCGGCGCACTCGAGCGCCACGACGACTGGGGAGAGCGGGCGCTGGCCTACCCGATCGAGCGGCGGGCCAGCGGCGACTACCACCTGCTCCAGTTCCACCCCGACGGCACGAAACTGCTGTTCGACCTGGATCGCACGCTTCGTATCACCGACGGGGTTCTGCGTTACCGCATCATCAAGCTTGCTCGGGGCGTGCCGAGCCCCCCCGACATGCGCGGCGCTGGCGCCCCCCCGCGTCGCCCCGAGCCCGGGTCACAGCCCCCCGCGACGCAGGAGCGGGCGGGAGACGAGAACGCCTTGGCCGCCGCCGAGGAGACCCCTGCGGCGGGGCCCGAGGCGGGCGACGGCGAGTCCGCCTAGGCCCTCGCGGAGCGCTGGCGCGCGATAGCCGGGCGTTCTAACGGGCGAGCCAACGCGTAATAGCCGGGCCTCAAAGCGCGCCGGCGCGTAATAAGATCCTACGATGAGCTGGGTCGAGGAGATGAACGACGGCTCCGCATCGCGGAGCGATGTCCTGCGCGACTCCCCGCCGATGTTCGAGTCGCGCCGGCTCGACTCGCTCTCGCGGGTTCACCCCGCCGTCCCCGTGCTGATCTTCCTCCCGGCGGTCGTCGTGCTGCTGGCGTGGAGTCTGCAGCACGCGAGCCTCCTCCTGACGATCGCGCTCGCGCTCGGGGGCTACGCGCTGTGGACGCTGTTCGAGTACTGGCTGCACCGGATCGTGTTCCACTTCGAGCCCGAGGACGGCATCGGCGCGAGGCTGCACTGGATCATCCACGGCGTCCACCACGACCATCCCAACGACCCGCTGCGGCTTGTGATGCCCCCCGCCGTCAGCATCCCCCTCGGCGCGGTCGTCTTCGGCCTGCTCTACCTCGCGTTCGGCGAACACTACGCGCCCGCGATCGGCGCCGGCTTCTTCGCCGGCTATCTCGTCTACGACATGACGCACTACTACCTGCATCACTTCCGTCCCCGCGGCCGGCTCGGCAGGATGCTGCGCGAGCGGCACATGCGCCACCACTTTCAGGACGACACGCGCGGGTTCGGCATCAGCGCGCCATACTGGGACGAGGTGTTTCGCACCTCGCCGCGCGCGAAGCGAACCCCGCAATGAGCGCGATCCGCGCAGCTGGTTCCGCGAGCGGCGCCCGCCCGCGGGTCTAGACTCGATCACGCCGCCCGACAGAGGGCCCGCGCGCACAGCAACAGCTCGAAAGGGAGATCACCGTGGCCGCAACCAACATCAACAGGGTCGTGATGACCGGAAACCTGACCGCCGATCCGGAGCTGCGCTCACTGCCGAGCGGCACGTCGGTGTGCAAGCTGCGCATCGCCTGTAACACGCGGCGCAAGAACGCCAGCACCGGCGAATGGGAGGACAAGCCGAACTACTTCGACGTGACGGTCTGGGGCGCGCAGGGCGAGAACGCCGCGCGTTATTTGTCAAAGGGTCGTCCGGTGGCGATCGACGGTCGCCTCGAGTGGCGCGAGTGGGAGGCGCAGGACGGCGCCAAGCGCCAGGCAGTCGATATCATTGCCGACTCGGTGCAGTTCCTGGGCTCGCGCGAAGATGCCTCCAGCGGAGGCGGCTTCGCCGGCAACGGGGCCTCCAAGGGCAGCGACATCCCCGTCGATGAAGGGGATTTCCAGCCCGCACCGGTCACCGGCGGCGCCGGCGACGACGACATCCCGTTCTAGCTCTTCACAGCGAGGTCTTCTTGATTTCCACGCCACTCACGACCGTAGCCGACCACACCCACGGCGGAGTCCGCTGATGGCGAAGGCGCGGGGGCGCGGCAAGCCGGTGCGGCGGCGGGACAAGAAGGGCGGCTCGGGCAGCGGGCGGCGCAAGCCCTGCCAGCATTGCCGCGACAAGGTCGAGCAGGTCGACTACAAGGACGTGGCGTCGCTGCGCAAGTTCATCTCCGAGAAGGGCAAGATCCGCTCGCGGCGAATAACCGGCTCCTGCCGCCGCCACCAGGTTCAGATCGCGCGCGCCGTCAAGCGCGCGCGAGAGCTCGCGCTGCTGCCCTATGTCAACGAGGGCGGCCGTGACGACGGGCCGCGGCGCGACCGCGGCGATCGGGAACGCTAGATCGGTGCCCGAAGCGATCCTCCTGAAGGACGTCGAGGCACTCGGCGAGCAGGGCTCCGTCGTCGACGTCTCCAAGGGCTACCTGCGCAACTACCTCATGCCCCGCAAGCTCGCCCAGCCGGCGACGCGCGGTGCGATCGAGACGATCCGCCAGCGCCAGGCCGCGGTCGAGCGCGCCGCGCGCGACGCGGTGGAGAAGGCGCAGGAGAACGTCAACCTCCTCAACCGCACCGTCCTCACGATCCCGCAGCAGGCCGGCGCCGACGGACGCCTGTTCGGCTCCGTGACGGCGCAGGACGTCGCCAGCGCGATCCGTGAAGCGCGCGGCCTGCGGATCGACAAACGCAACGTTCACCTTCCCGAGCCGATCAAGAACGTCGGCACCTACATGGTCGTGGTCGAGGTGGTCGACGGGGTGACCGCCACGGTCAAGACGATGGTCGTCGCCAGGAACTGAGACCTGTGCGGTGCTCAGCGGGTCGCGCCACGGGCGCGGTCCGGCGCCCGTCCGGCGGCGCAGTCCGTCGCCGTGCCGTGCGAACATGCGTTCGTGGGGGTCGATTTGTTCCGTGATAGCGGGGAGGCCGGCGAGGCCACCAGAGAGGCCTATCTAGACTCGGCCGCGATGCTGAGATGAGCGCCCCGCCGGCAGCCAACGGAGGCTCCAGCGCCTCCCTCGGGGCGATGGCGCCGCCACACAACATCGACGCCGAGCAGTCGGTGCTCGGCGCGATCCTGCTCTCGGACCGCTCGCTCTACGCCCTCGTGATCGAGGAGGGGCTGCGCGCCGAGGACTTCTACCGCGAGCGCCACGGCACGATCTACGAGGCGATGCTCTCGCTCTACAACGAGAGCGAGCCCGTGGACGTGCTCACGGTGATCGATCGCCTACGCCAGATGGGCCGCCTCCAGGACGTCGGCGGGCAGGCCACCGTCGATGAGCTCACGGGCGTCGTCCCAGCGGCCGGCCATGCCCGCCGGTATGCCCAGATCGTGCGCGAGAACGCGCTCCTCAGGCGGCTGCTGAGCACCTCCTACGAGATCCAGGAGAGCGTGATCTCCCATCAGGCGCCGCCCCGCGAGCTCGTCGAGCAGGCCGAGAAGGCGATGCTCGAGGTCGCACGCGACGATCGCCAGAAAGACTTCCGCGCGATCGAGGACGTCCTGCACGAGGAGCTCGACAAGCTCCATCGGCTCTCGCTCGAGGGAACCTCGCTGACGGGCACGCCGTCGGGGTTCAAGGACCTCGATGAGATCACCGGGGGCTTCCAGCCAGGGAACCTCGTGATCATCGCGGCTCGCCCGGCGATGGGAAAGAGCGCGCTCGTGTGCAACATCGCCGAGAACGCGGCCGTCGAGCACGGCAGGCCGGTGGCGCTGTTCTCGCTCGAGATGGCCGAGGCCGAGCTCGCGCAGCGCTTCGTCGCGTCGCAGGCGCGTATCAAGGGGGAGGAGCTGCGCAAGGGGCGCGTCGCCGAGCAACGCTGGCCGAAGATCCTCGAGGCCAGCCAGCGGCTCGCCGAGGCGCCGCTGTGGGTCGATGACTCGAGCGACGTCGGGATGCTCGAGATCCGCGCCAAGGCGCGGCGCCTGCACAGCCAGTGCGAGGGCGGCCTCGGCCTGATCATCATTGACTACCTGCAGCTGATGCGCACCGACAGCCGCTACGACAACCGCGTCACCGCCGTGGGCGAGCTCAGCCGCGGGCTGAAGATCCTCGCGCGTGAGCTCGGCGTGCCCGTGATCGCCCTCTCGCAGCTGAGCCGCGCCGTCGAGCAGCGCTCGCCCAAGAAACCGCAGCTCTCGGACCTGCGCGAGAGCGGAAACCTCGAGCAGGACGCCGACCTGGTGATGTTCATCTACCGCGATGAGTACTACGAGGCCGACTCCGAGCGCCCGGGGGAGGCCGACCTGATCATCGCCAAGCACCGCAACGGCGCGACGGGCGAAGTCACGCTGACCTTCCAGAAGGAGTATCCGAAGTTCATGAACTACGCGGGCGAACGGTTCGCGCAGTGACTGAGGAGCCGTTCCCGCTCACCTTCGACGAGTCGTTCCCGCTCGCCTTCGACGAGGCCGCCGACCCGATCGATCAAGCGGGTGATCTGCGCGCGCGCCGACTCGGAGGAGAGACGTGCCCGGCGGGCGTGTGCGACGGCAGCGGCTTCGTCATCGACGAGGCCACGAACACGGCCACCGACTGCAGCTGCCGCGCGGGGCGGATAGCGAGCGCGCGTACGCGCAGCCTCGCCGGCCGCATTCCGCGCCGCTATCGCGGCGTCTCCTTCGAGCGCCCCCCCGTCAGCGACATCGCGCGCATCGCTCCCGAGCAGGTCCGCGCCGTGCGGCGCTATGCGCAGCAGGTCGAGCACAACCTCGACAGCGGCACCGGGCTGTGGATCCAGGGCGACGTCGGCACGGGCAAGACGACGCTCGCGATGCTTGTCTCAAAAGCCGCGCTCGCGGCCGGGCGCTCGGTCGCGATCTACTCGCTGCCGCGCCTGCTCAACCTGCTGCGCGAGTCGCTCGATTCGCAGGAGGGAAAGCTCGATTTCATGGATCGGCTGACGGCCGTCGACCTCCTGCACATCGACGACCTCGGCGCCGAGCACCAGACCGACTGGGTGCTCGAGCAGCTCTACTCGATCGTGAACGCCCGCTACGAGGCCGAGCGCGCGATCCTCGCCACGACCAATCTGATGCCCGACGAGCTCGACGAGCGCCTGGGCGCGCGCACTGTCTCACGGCTGGTGGAGATCTGCGGCGACATCATCCCGCTGTTCGGCGAGGACAAGCGGCGCGAGTTTCGCGTGCCCCCGGCCGAGCCCGGCGGCGAGCAGCGCTGAGCTGCGGCCGCCGAGCCCCCGCGCGCACGCGATCCCAGCCCCGGCGCGCGGCGCATGCGGGCGTCCTGTAGCGCCGCCCTAAACTGCATCACGCATGCCTGGCATCGTGATAGTGGGCGCCCAGTGGGGCGACGAGGGCAAGGGAAAGATCACCGATCTGCTCGCCGAGCACGGTGACGCGGTCGTGCGCTTCCAGGGCGGCAACAACGCCGGGCATACGATCGTACGCGGCGAGGAGGAGTGGAAGCTGCACCTGATCCCCTCGGGGATCCTTTATCCGGGCAAGCGCTGCGTGATCGGCAACGGCGTCGTGATCGACCCGAAGGTCCTCATCAGCGAGCTCGACGGGCTGCGCGCGCGCCGGGTCGACGTGGGCGGGCTGCGGATCTCGGCAAACGCGCATCTGATCATGCCCTACCACCTGCTCCTGGACTCCGCGGGCGAGGCGAAGCTCGGGAGCAACAAGATCGGCACCACGCGGCGCGGCATCGGCCCCTGCTACGCCGACAAGGCCGCGCGGCTCGGGATCCGGGTGCAGGACCTGCTCGACGAGAAGATCCTGAAGAAGAAGATCGTCGCCGCGATGGAGCCCAAGCGCCAGTCGCTGCGCCCCTACGAGAAGGACCCGGCGTTGGACCTGCACACGATGACCGAGGAATACCTCGTCTATGGGCATCGGCTCGAGCAGCACATCGCGGACACCTCGAAGCTGATGTGGGAGATGCTCGACGCGGGCAAGAAGGTGATCCTCGAGGGCGCCCAGGGCGCGATGCTGGACATCGACCACGGCACCTATCCGTTCGTGACCTCCTCGAATCCGCTCTCGGGCGCGGCCTGCGTGGGCACGGGCATCGGGCCCAAGGCGATCGACGAAATCTGGGGCGTGGCGAAGGCCTATACGACCCGCGTCGGCGCAGGACCGTTTCCGAGCGAGCTCGGCGACGAGACCGGGGACCGGATCAGGGAGCGGGGTGGCGAGTTCGGCACGACGACCGGCCGCGCGCGCCGCACGGGCTGGCTCGACCTCGTGGCGCTGCGCTACGCCACCCGGCTCAACACGCTCACCGCGCTCGTTATCACGAAGCTCGACGTGCTCTCCGGCTTCGATCGGATCAATGTCTGCACGAGCTACCGGGGGGCGGACGGGGCCGAGTTCGAGGACTTCCCCTACCACCAGACCGTCCTGCACCACACCGTCGCCTCGCTCACCGAGCTGCGCGGCTGGAAGGAGGATCTCAGCGAGTGCCGCACGCTGTCGGACCTGCCCGACGCCGCCCGCGAGTACCTCGACTTTATCGCCGAGCGAGCCGGGGCGCCGGTGGCGCTGATCGGCGTTGGCGCCGGACGCGAGCAGGTGATCTGGACGGAGTCCGGGCGCGAGACGATCATCGCGAGCAACGGCCTCGTGGACGTGCCCGCCGTTCCCTAGCGGCGCTGCCGCCGTGAGGGCTGCGCGAGCACCCCACGCACGTGAGGGCGGCCGACGCAGTCGTGGTGGGCGATCGCTGATGGGCCGTGCAGGAATCGAACCTGCAACCTTGGGCTTAAGAGGCCCCTGCTCTGCCGGTTGAGCTAACGGCCCGCGCGCGAGCCGACCGGCGGTCGGCGCAGCCAGGCAGTCTATCGCGGCCGGGCGCCCCCAGCTACCCAGGCGGGCGCCGGGCGGGCGCCAGGAAGCGGCTATTTCTTGGCCGTGCTCGTGCTGCTCGAGGATGCGGCGGGAGCGGGCGTGGTTTTTATTTCGGTGCCCGTGAAGGTCCCGTTGGCGGATTTCTTGACGGCGTAGGTTTTGCCGTTCGTCGTCGTCCTGTACGTCTTTTCGCCGCTCGGGTTGGCGCGCACTTCTGCGAGCTGGGACTTGATCCGGGCCTTGTCGGCCGTCGGCGCGAGGGCGACCGCCTTTTCGGCGGCGAGGTCGCCCGTGCGGGTGTTGTGGGCTTTGTAGGCGTACTCGGCGAGCTGCGCGTACAGCGCTGCGCTGGAGGGCTGGGAGGCGACGACGATCTGCAGCACCGAGACCGCCTGCGCCGGCTCGTTGAGGCCTTCTTCGCTGTAGACCGCGAGCATCTCGTGGGCGAGCAGCTGGTTCGGGCTGGCCGGGTTGAGCGCGATGTAGCTCTGCCACGCTTCGGAGGCTTCCCTGAAGATCTGCTTGCCGCGCGCGCTGACGCCGTTCTGGGTGTAGTTGCCCGATTCCTGCAGCAGGGCTTTCGTGAGCCCTTCCCAGGCAGCGGCGTCGCGGGGCTGCTGGCTGGTGAGCTTGCGGTACTTCTTGATCTGCGCCGAGAACGACGCGCTGCCCCCTTCGTTGCTGCTTGCCGCGCTGAACAGGCCGCCTCCGCCGAAGCCGGTGCCGACGCCAAAGCCGACGAGGCCGACGCCGAGCAGCACGGCCAAGCCGATGTAGATCACGCGGACCGCACGGCGGCGCCCGCGACCACGCAGGTCGAACAGCACGCTCTTACAGCCTCGGGTCTACGTGATCGATCATGTCCTGCACGGTTGGCTCCGCTCGTTCGCCAGGCTCTGCCGCCGGACCCTGCTCGGACCCGCCGCCCTCGTTGCTGCTCGCATCGCGCAGGCGTGCTCGGCGCCCGACAAACGATGCAAGCAGGATACTCGCCTCGTAGAGCACATACAGCGGTATCGTCTCCAGCAGCAGCGTGATCGCGTCGCCGGGCAGAAAGGCCGCGACGGCCGCGCAGGCCACGATCGCATAGCGCCGGCCGCGTCTGAGCTGTGCCGGCGTCACCAGTCCGGCGCTCGTCGCGCCGAGGATCAGCACCGGGACCTGGAAGACGAGCCCCATCGCCAGCAGCACGGTCGCAGCGAAGCTGTAGAACTGGCTCGCTTGGACGATGATGTTGAACTCGCCCGAGTTGAAGTTCACGAGGAAGCGCGTAGCCGCCGGCAGCACGATGAAGTAGCCGAACAGCACGCCGGCGACGAACAGGAACGGGACGGCGGTCAGCAGCGGCAGCACTGCGCGCCTCTCGTTCGGTTTCAGCGCCGGCATCACGAAGCCCCCGACCTCGTAGAGGATGAACGGCAGCGCGATGATCAGGGCGAAGTAGAGCGCGACCGTGATGGTCGTCGTAAAGGGCTCGCCGACACCGAGCGTCGCCGGCTGCTGGCCCGGCGGGGTGCGGGGAATCGAGCCCGCCACCCGCCTCAGCGAGGCGATCAGCGGCGGCAGCTGCGCCCGCGTCTGCGGCGCCAGCCCGCTGTGCGGCGCTGCGAGCAGCGTGAGCGCGGCCTGCGTGGTCTGCGCGATGTGCAGCGCGGCGCGCTGGGCGACGACGGCCTGCCCGACCGTGCCCTCCCCGTTGGCGACCTGTTTGCGCGTCTGGGTCGTGAGCGGCTTGTTGATGATCTTCAGCAGCGCGTGGTTCTGCCACAGGCACACGCCGAAGGCGATCGCCAGGACGATGCCGCTCGCGATCAGGCGCTGGCGTAGCTCGTCCAAGTGATCTACGAGGCTGAGCCGATCCTCGTGGCCGACCGTTCGGATCGCTCTGGCCATTGAGCATTGAACCTACCACCGCATCGTTCGAGGGTCGACCGCACCCTCTGCCGTCCGCGCGTGTTGATCAGGTCTGGGGCCGGTTGTGTGCGATTGAAGCGCAGCGGAGAGCCAAATTAAAGCCTCTCGCGGTGCGCGTCGATA
The DNA here is from genome assembly GCA_035314465.1 of Solirubrobacteraceae bacterium. Classification (GTDB taxonomy): domain Bacteria; phylum Actinomycetota; class Thermoleophilia; order Solirubrobacterales; family Solirubrobacteraceae; genus Palsa-744. The sequence goes on from DATFZM010000024.1 coordinate 16,775, forward strand.
GCGAGTCCAGAGCCGGCATGAACCCCGAGAACGACCCCAAAACGATCCCAGGCACGCAGCCGCCCAGCGACGAGGCCGACCTCCTCTGCGGCGGCGAGCGCAAGCCCGCGGAGACGCGCCCGGCCAGCGGGGCGCCGGCCCAGCTGCACATCTGCTTCCACTGCGCCGGCGAGCTCGTCTACCCGCTCGACTGGTCCGAGGAGGGGCCGCGCCACTGGCGGATCGTGCTGCGCTGCCCCGAGTGCGAGTCCCGGCGCGAGGGCGTCTTCGATCAGACGTCCGTCGAACGGCTCGACGACGAGCTCGACCGCGGCTCCAGCGCCCTGCTCGGAGACCTCAGGCGCATGACCCACGCGAACATGTCCGAGGAAGTCGAGTTCTTCGTGCGGGCGCTCGACGCCGATCTGGTCACGCCGAGCGACTTCTAGACCTAGCTGTAGCGCTCCACGACGGCGTCCGCAACGAGCTCGAGCAGCTCCGAGCGCCCGTCGGGAAGGATCGCCGGCAGCGCGCCCTTGGCCTCGGCGACGACCGCGAGGGCGTGTTCGCGGGCCTGCTCGAGCGCGCCGGTGGCGGCGATGCGCTCGCACAGGGCCTCTGCCTGCCTGGGCCCGTCCGGGTCCTCGGGACCGCCCAGCGATGCGAGGTCGAAGGCGGCCAGCTCGGGCTCGTGCTCGCGCGCGAGGATGAACGGCAGCGTGACCGTGCCGTCGAGCAGGTCGGTGCCGCGCGCCTTGCCCGTGCGCTCGACCGGTCCGGAGACGTCGAGCACGTCGTCGAGCATCTGGAAGGCCAGCCCGATGCGGCGCGCGAACGCGCCAAGCGCGTCCGCCAACGTGCGCGAGCCCCCGTCGGCGGCAAGCGCGCCCAGGCGGCAGGCGGCCTCGAACAGAGCCGCCGTCTTGAGCTCGCAGCGCCGCAGGTAGCGCTCGAGAGCGACGCGCGTCGCGTAGGCGTCCTCGCGCTGCAGCAACTCCCCCGCCGCGAGCGCCGAGCTCGCCTCCGAGAGCGCGGTGAGCTGCGCGGCGTCTTCGTTGCGGGCGAGCTCGGCGAACGCGCGCGAGAACAGCAGATCGCCGGTCGCGACCGCAACCTCTCGGCCCGCGGAGGCGGCCACGGTGGGGCGCCCGCGCCGCAGCTGCGCGCCGTCGATCAGGTCGTCGTGGACGAGCGTCGCGTTGTGCACGAGCTCCACGGCCACGGCCGCGCGCACGAGCCGCTGCTCGTCCTCGGAGGAGTCAGCCGTGCCGCCCGCGGACTCGGCCGCGAGCACCACGAGCAGCGGGCGCAGGCGCTTGCCCCCGGCGACGATCGTCGCGTTCGCGTATGCCGCCAGCGGCGCGCCCGCCTCGGCCGTGACGCGCTCGAGGTGGAGCTCCGCGCGCTCCATCAGGCTCCGCAGCCGCTCTCCGCCGCGGACGAGCACCGCCTCGAGGCCGTCGACACCCAGCGAGGACCCGTCCATCGCGCTTCTCGTAAGCCCGCTCACGCCCCGCCCCCGTGCGCCACGGTGCCCGCGTGGATCGCCACGATGCCCCCGGCCGTGACCAGGTAGCTGATGTCCACGAGCCCCGCGCGCTGCATCTCGGCCGCCAGCTCGGCGGGCGCGGGGAAGCGCTTGACCGAGCTCGGTAGATACGTGTAGGCGTCTGCGAGGCCGGGGCCCGGCCCGGCGGCGCCCCCGCCCGTCAGCACGCCGACCGCCTGCCCGAGCGCCGGCACGATGCGGTCGAACCAGAGCGCGTAGAAGCCCGACAGGGGCGCTCGCGCCGGCGTGGTGATCTCGAGCACGACCACACGGCCTCCCGCGCGCACGACGCGCGTCATCTCGCGCAGGCCGCGGCCGAGGTCCTCGAAGTTGCGCGCCCCGAAGGCGACCGTGGCGGCATCGAAGGCGCCGTCCGCGTAGGGCAGCTCCATCGCGTCGGCCCACTCGAAGCGGGGCGGCTCGGGGCCGCCCGCGCCGGCGGCCACCTTCGCGCGGGCGCGTTCGAGCATTCCCTCGGCGAAGTCGCTGCCGAGCACCTCGCCCCCGGGAAGGACCCGACCTGACAGCTCGATCGCGAGGTCGCCGGTGCCGCTCGCGACGTCGAGAACGCGGCTGCCCGGACCGACGCGGGCGAGATCGGCCGCGCGGGCGCGCCAGTGGTGGTGCAGGCCGGCGGTCATGGCCGTGTTCATCGCGTCGTAGACACCCGCGATGCGGTCGAACATCACGCGCACCTGTCCCGCCTCCAGCCGGCCGGCGTGCCCGTCCTGCGGCGCCGAGGGCGCCGTCGCCTGTGCGCCTGCTCCGAGACGAGCTGGCACCGCCGCCTACTTGAGCTGCGAGAGGAAGTTGACTATCGCTTCGAACTTCTGCGGAGGCAGGTTCTTGAACGACGGCATCGGCGCGGTCGGGTTCACGAGCGTGCGCGCGATCGCCTGGCGCGGCAGGCGTGCGGCGATGTGGGTCAGGTTCGGCCCGGGTCCCGAGTTGCCGTTGTCTCCGAGCTTGTGACACGCTAGGCAGCCCGACTGTGCGACCACCTTCTTGCCGGCTTCGTAGCCGGCGAGCTGGGCGCCGCCGGCATGCACCACCGCGGCGGGCGTGGCGAGTTCGATCGCGGTCGGCGATCCGGTGTTGGCGCCCTCGTATGTGAGGAACGCCATCGCACCGATCACGACGATGCCCGTGAGCGTCGCGATCGGGCGGCGCTCAGGCCGGCGCTCTGGGCCGCGGTCGTAGAACGGCAGCAGGAACAGCAGGATCATGCAGATCGTCGGTATTCCGATCGTCGCGAGCGGCGTGAGGCTCGGCGGCTTGACGATTCGCAGGACCTCGAAGAGGAAGAAGAAGTACCACTCCGGCCGCGGCACGTACGTGGTCGTCGTCGGGTTGGCCTTGGAGCCGAGCTCGGCGCCGAGCACGAGCGACATCGCGATGATGACGGCCATCACCACGCAGGCCATGACGGCGTCCTTGGCCACGGCATAGGGGAAGAACGGCTTGCCTGCGGCCTTCAGCGTCCCGTATTCGCGGAGGTATTCCTCCTTCTGGCGCTGGTTCATCGAACGCTCCTCGCGGCTCGCGGCGAGCCTGCTTGCGATCCCGCGCCCACGCCTAGACCTCGGCCTCGTTGAGCTCCGCGCGCGGCTCTGCTTTCTGCCAGGGCGGCGCGGTGGTGCCGAGCTTGGCGACCAGGTAGAGGTGCGCGCCGATCAGCGCGATCAGCGCGCCGGGGACCAGGAGCATGTGGATCGCATAGAAGCGCGAGAGCGTCGTGGCGCCGAATTCAGAGCCGCCGCGCAGGAAGTCGCTCAGGTAGGGGCCAATCAGAGGGCCGGTGCCGTTGATGTTGACGCCCACGACCGTCGCCCAGTAGGCGCGCTGGTCGAACGGCAGCAGGTAGCCCGTGAACGACATCGTCATCGTGAGGATCAGCAGCACGACGCCGATCACCCAGTTGAGCTCGCGCGGGTACTTGTAGGCACCGAAGAAGAACGTTCGGCCCATATGCAGGAACACGAGCACCACCATCACGCTCGAGCCCCACTTGTGCATACCTCGTACGAACTGGCCGAGGAACACGTCGTTGGTCACGTAGCGGATCGATTCGTAGGCTCCGCCGGCCGGGTCGGGGCGGTAGTACATCGCGAGGAACACGCCCGTGACGGCCTGGCTGAGGAACGCGAACATCGTCGCCGAGCCGAGCGTGTAGAACCAGTTCGTGCCCTTCGGCACCTTGCGAAACATCAGCCAGCGCGCGCCGCCGCTCAGCGAAGTGCGCTCGTCGACCCAGTCGACGACCGCGATGCCCGCCTGCGCGGCGTCCTCGGCGATCGTGTTGCCGTTCGCGGAGCCCGGGCGCGGCGGCGACTCGCGCAGCGGACCCGGCAGCGGCGGCGCAGGCGTCTTAGGAACCTTCGGCAACGCCCGCTCCTACGATGATTTCGGGGCGCTCGGCCGCGAAGGGTAGAGGTACTGGCCGATGCCGTCGAGCGCCTGACCGGGGTCGCGCGGCGAGAAGCGGCGCAACTCGCTGTTGACGCTGAAGCGCCCCCCGAGCTGAACGTCTTCGCCGACCACGCGCGTGTAGAAGCGGTCCAGCGGGCGCACCGGCGGCCCGCCCACACGGCGCCCGAGCAGGTCGTAGACGCCGCCGTGGCAGGGACAGATGAAGCGCTCGGACGCGTCCACCCAGCGCACCGGGCAGCCGACGTGGGCGCAGCGGCTGGAGATCGCGATGTAGGGCGTGCTCTGGTCGTAGGGGTCGGTGTCGATCGCGGGGTTGTACTTGCGCACGTAGGCCGTGCTCTTGCCTGCCTCGCCGATGTTCGGCGAGAGCGTGATCACGACGGGGATGTAGTTGTTGTCGGGGAACATGTCCACCGTCCCGACCGTTTCCCACGGATGGACCGTGCCTTTGAAGATCGGCCCGACCGCGAACCCGAGCGCGGGCAGCACGATCGCGCTCGCCGCGACGATGCCTGCGGCGTTGGCGCTGCCCGTCATGAAGCGCCTGCGGGTGATCGTCTCACCCTCGAATGCCCCCGGGATCTGCCTGTCGAGCGTGTACTTCGACTTCTGTTTGGAGCGCTTGTCGGCCACCGCCGCGTAACAATATCGAGGCGCGAATCAGTGCGTTGCAGCTAGCGGCTCGGCACTTGTGCGCATCGCCTCGATCGCATCGGCGGCGCCGGCGAGCACGAGCTGCTTTGCCACCACGTAGTCCTCGCTCACGCCCCAGCCGACGGCGCGGGCCCCGGCCGTCCAGGCCACGGCGGCGAGCTCCGGGTCGCCGGCCCCATGCGCGAGCGCGCTCAACGTGATCGTGTCCGCGAGCTCGCCGACGGCGAGCGTGTCGCCCAGCGCGACGAGCCGAGCGAGGCCGATCGCGTACAGGCGGTCGCCGGCGAGCACGCCCAGGTCCGCCTCGGCAACGCGTACGACCCGCGGCACGCCATAGTGCAGGAGATAGCCCTCGTAGATGGCCTCGATCAGGAGCTCGTACTCGCCCCGCCGTCCAGCCGTGCGGGGCCCCCCGGCGGCGAGCGCGGCGGGTGTCGGCTCCTGCTCGCAGGCCGGGCGCGCCACGAGCGTCGCCATCAGCCCCCCCTCGGCCTGCAGCAGCGTGCGCAGCCGCTCGAGCGCGGCGCTCATACGCCCGCCCCGGCGCGCGTTCGCCGGCCGCGTGCGGACACCGCCGCAAATGCGGCCGACGCTGCGTCGATCGTGCGGTCGAGGTGCTCGGCGGTGTGCGCGAGCGAGGGAAACCAGGCCTCGAACTGCGACGCGGGCGGGTAGACGCCGCGCGAGAGCAGCTCCCTGCACCATGCGCCGTAGGCGTCATGGTCGCAGGCGAGCGCGTCCTCGAAGTCGAGCACGGGGCGCTCGCTGAAGAACACGGTCACCAGCCCGGGCGCGCTGATGAGGTGCACCGGCTGCCCGCCGGCGGCCTCGCGCAGCCCCTCGGCCAGCCGTTCGGTGGTCGCGCTCAGGCGCAGGTAGGCGGGCTCGTCGAGCAGCTCGAGCGTCGCCAGCCCGGCGGCCACGGCGAGCGGATTCCCCGACAGGGTGCCGGCCTGGTAGACGTCCCCGGCGGGCGCGAGCATGCGCATCAGCTCGGCGCGTCCGCCGACCGCCGCGGCCGGCAGGCCGCCGCCGATGATCTTGCCGAGGATCGTGAGGTCGCCGCGCACCCCAGTCAGCTCCTGGGCGCCGCCGCGCGCGACGCGAAAGCCGCTTATCACCTCGTCGAGCACGAGCAGCGCGCCGTTCGCGTCCGCGCGCTCGCGCAGCAGCTCGAGAAAGCCGCCGCGCGGCGGCACGAGGCCCATGTTCGCGGGCAGCGGCTCGGCCAGGATCGCCGCGAGCTCGTGCTGGTCGGTGGCCTGTACGAGCGCGTCGGCGTCGTTCCACGGCACGATCACCGTCGCCTCGGTGGCGCTGGCCGGCACCCCGGGGCTGGCAGGGAGCGCGTGCGTCGCCAGCCCCGAGCCGGCCTGCGCGAGCAGCCCGTCGACGTGGCCGTGGTAGGCGCCGGCGAACTTGAGGATCGGCTCGCGCCCGGTCGCCGCGCGCGCGAGCCTGATCGCGGTCATCGCGGCCTCGGTCCCGGAGGAGGTCATGCGCAGCATGTCGACGCCCGCGATGCGCCGCGCGACCTCGCCCGCTAGATCGACCTCGGCGGCAGTCGGGGCGCCGAAGCTGGTGCCCAGGGCCGCGGCGTCGGCGATCGCGGCGAGCACGCGCGGGTCGGCGTGGCCGTGGATCAGCGGCCCCCACGAGCAGACGTAGTCGATGAAGCGGTTGCCGTCCACGTCGAGCAGCTCTGCTCCCTCGCCGCGGGCGATGAAGATCGGGTCTCGGCCGATCGCGCGCATCGCGCGCACCGGTGAGTTGACCCCCCCGGGGATCAGCTCCAGCGCGCGCCGGTAGAGCTCGGCCGATCGAGTGTCGGTCAGCGACGCCGTCACGGTGCCACGCTCAAGCGCGCCGGCTCTCCCAGTTCTTGAAGTCCTCCGTGAAGTACAGGAGCCGGATCTTCTTGAACTCCGTCGAGGAGTAGAGCGTCGCGCGCCCCTCGATCCCCGTCTCCGCTGCGATCGCGTCGAGCACCGCGTCGCACTCCTCCTTGGAGCGTCCGTGCGCCATCGTGAAGACCGAGTAGGGCCAGTCCGCATAGGTCGGCCGCTGGTAGCAGTGCGAGATCCCGCGGAAGGCGGCCATGCGGCAGCCGACGTCGAGGATCTGCTCCTCGGGGACCTTCCAGACGCCCATCCCGTTGGCCGAGAAGCCCGCGCGGCGGTGGTAGAGGATCGCCGCGACGCGCCGCAGCAGCCCGCGCTCCTGCATGCCCGAGAGGTGGTCGAGGAACACCTCCTGGCCGAGCCCGACGGCCTGCGCCGCCTGCGCATACGGTTCGGGCACGACCGCCATGTCGCCCTGCAGCGCACGGATGACCGCGACGTCGAGCTCGTCGTAGGGTTGGGGCTCGAGCTCGACCGGCTCGCTGGCCTGCGCGGAGCTCGCGAGCGCGCGCGTGTCGCCCTCCATCTCGAGGTCCATGCGGATCTTGAACAGGCGCAGGGTCGGCAGCTGGCGGATCGACTCTGCGCCGGCGGCCTCGGCGAGCACCTCGAGCGTACCCTCGAGCCCGAGGCGGGAGTCGGGCTCCGTCGCGATCGTGAACCAGAGGTTGAACTCGTGGCCGCGAAGGTAGTTGTGCGAGACGCCGGGATGCTCATTGATCACCTGCGCCGCGCGGTGGGGATGCTCCGGATCGACCTTCGCGGCTACGAGCATCGAGGAGTAGCCGAGCGCGCGCGTGTCGAAGATCGGCGTCACCTGGCGCACGATCCGCTTGTCGAGCAGGCGCTGCACGCGGCGCACGACCTCCTCTTCGGGGATCTCGGCGAGCGAGGCGACGTGCTGGTAGGGACGAGCGGCGATCGGGAAGCTCCCCTGCATCAGGTTCAGCAGCCGACGGTCGACCTCGTCGAGGGCGATCGCGGCGCCGTCCTTGCGGCTGCGGAGCTTGGGCACGGCCGCGGCCGCCCTCGCCTCGTCGGCGTCCAGGGCAGGTTTGCTCATGTCCGCTCCGCCAGCCACCGCGCCGCGTCCTTGGAGTGGTAGGTGATGATCGTGTCGGCGCCGGCGCGGCGCAGGGAGGTGAGGATCTCGAGCACGGCCGAACGCTCGTCGATGTAGCCCGCCTGCGCGGCCGCCTTGACCATCGCGTACTCGCCGCTGACGTTGTAGGCGGCAACGGGCAGGCGGGTCGCGCGCTTGACGGCGCGGATCAGGTCGCCGTAGGCGAGCGCGGGCTTGACCATCACCATGTCGGCGCCCTCCTGCACGTCGAGCAGCGCCTCGCGGACGGCCTCACGGCCGTTGGCCGGGTCCATCTGGTAGCCGCGACGGTCGCCGAAGGCGGGCGTCGAGTCGGCCGCCTCGCGGAACGGGCCGTAGAAGGCCGATGCGAACTTGGCCGAGTAGGCGAGGATCGGAACGTCGGCGTGGCCCTCTGCGTCGAGCTCCTCGCGGACCGCGCCCACGCGGCCGTCCATCATGTCCGACGGCGCGACCATGTCGGCGCCGGCGCGGACATGGCTGACCGCGCTGCGCGCGATCAGCTCCACGGTAGCGTCGTTTTCGACCCCTCCGGCCATATCGAGCACGCCGCAGTGCCCGTGCGTCGTGTACTCGCACAGGCACACGTCGGTGATCACGAGCAGGTCCGGGTGGGCCTGCTTGATCGCGCGCGTTGCCAGCTGCACGACCCCCTCGGCGTCCCACGCCCCGGAGCCCTGGTCGTCCTTCTCGAGCGGCACGCCGAACAGCATCACGGCCGCCACGCCGAGCGCCGCCGCCTCGCCCGCCTCGGCGACGGCGGCGTCGATCGAGAGCCGCGAGACACCGGGCATCGTCGCGATCGGCTCGCTGGCCGCCGGCACCCCGCCGCCGGTCGAGAGGGCCTCGCTGACGAACAGCGGCAGCACGAGCTGTCCCGCTCGCAGATCGGTCTCGCGCACGAGCCCGCGCAGCGACGCGCTCGCCCGCAGCCTGCGCATGCGCGTGTTTGGGAACGCCATCGCCACTCAGGTTAGACCTTCGTCGCGGCCGCATGCCCTCGGCGGGGCGCCTGCGCTCCGTTGGGGCCGCGACTCGGCGGCGGCGCGGTGCTCATTCGGCGCGCGCCAGGCCGACACGCGCGAGCGCGGCGAACAGCACGGTGAGGCCCGCGAGATGGGCGAGCGAGCCGCCGATCGCCGGCGCCGCGCCGTTGACGGCGGTGTCCAGCGCCTGCAGCGCCGCCTTGAACGGAAACATGAACGAGATCACGCTGATCGCGTCGTAGAAGCCGCTCGCGACGGCGCCGGCGGGGACGAGGGCGAGGAACGCTAGCGGCAGCGACATCAGAAACGCCAGAAGCGAGGCCGCGCGCACCTCGCGCGCGAGCGCGCCGATCGCGACGCCGAGCGCCCCGAACGCGATCGCGCCGAAGGCGAGCGCGAGCAGCCAGAGCCCGATCCGGCTCCAGTCGAGCGCGACGAAGGCGCCCACGAACGCGAGCATCGCAAACGCCACCACGAACGCGCAGCCGGCCGCCAGCAGGCTCTTCTCGGCGAGCAGCGTCTCGCGCGAGACGAGGCCGCGGAGCAGCCGCGCGAGCGCGTGCTCTTCGCGCTCCAGCGCAACGCCGCCGGCCGCCAGCAGAACGGCCACGAACATCAACGACACGGTCACGGCGACGACGACGGCGAACGTGTCCAACGGGGTTCGCCGGCCGTGCAGCAGCGTGCTCTTGACGCGGATCGGCTGGCCGACCGTCGAGAGCACCCGCCTGCTCACGGTGAGGTTCTCTGCCGCGAAGTCGGCAAACGTCGCGATCCGTTGCAAGGCTTCGCGATCGGCCCCAGGAGGCTGCTTGGCGATCACTCCGCGCAGCACCCCCGGGATCTGTTCGAGTCCGATCAGGTTCGCCGGCGCGCCGAGCTGGCCGAGGTTGCCTCCTTTGAGGAGCTGATCGATCACCTGCGCGGCCGCCTTCTGGAGCTGTTCGGAGAAGCCTAGGTTGGCCTGCGCGAGCGCCGAGCGCAGCTGGGACTGGACGAGCGACTGCTCGAGCGCGTTGCCGTTGTAGATGACTTCGAGTTCCCCCTGCTCCACTCCCGAGGAGACCCTGGCGGCGATGTCGGGCGGGATCACGACCGCGGCCAGCACTTCGGCCGCGCGGACCTTTTCGAGCGCCTGCTCGCGCGAGCCGACCTCGACCGCCTGCACCTGGTTGAAGAGCTGCTTGGCGTAGCGATCGACTTCGACGCGCTGGTTTCCCACCTGCACGGTGGAGCCGGGGGCGGTTTCGTCGACGATCGCGACTCGCGGTCGCGACGGGCTGCGCGAGATCGCGAGGCCGATCAGCAGCGAGATCGCGACCGGATAGAAGATCAGCAGCGCGAGCAGCAGCCGTGAGCGGGCGAGGATCCGCAGGTCCTTGCCGAGCAGCCATCTCACGGCTGCGACGCTCGGGTGCGCTCTTCGAGGAACGCGACGAGCGCCCGCTCGAGATCGGCGTCGGCCTCGCTGGCGCGCGCCAGCAGCTCCGACGGCGGGCCGTCGAACAGCAGCCGTCCGTCGGCGAGCACGATCGTGCGGCCCGCGTAGCGCTGCGCCTCGTTGACGTTGTGCGTCGAGAAGACGACCGTGGTGCCCTCGCGCGCGAGCCCGGCGATGAAGCGCCACAGCCGCTCGCGCTGGGCCGGGTCCAGCGAGGCCGAGGGCTCATCGAGCGCCAGCACCGGTGGTTCGCCGATCAACGCGAGCGCGACGTTCACGCGCTGGCGGTTGCCTCCCGAGAGGCGCCCCACGCGCTCGTCGGCGCGCTCGCCGAGGCCCGTCTGGGCGAGCATCCGCCGGACCGCGACCTGCGGGTCCCCCACATGTTCCAGGCGCGCGAACAGCCGCAGGTTCTCGGCGACCGAGAGGCGCGAGTAGAGCGCGGGCTCCTGCGGCGCCCAGCCGACGCGGCCCCCCTCGGTCCGAACGCGGCCCGAGCTCGGCGCCAAGCTCCCCGCGATGATCGAGAGCAGCGTCGTCTTGCCGGCGCCGTTGGGCCCGATCACGGCGACGATCTCGCCTCGCTGAACGGTGAAGCTGACGTCCTCGAGCGCATGCACGTCCCCGAAGCGCTTGCTCACGGCGCTGATCTGCAGCACCGCGCTCACAGCAGCCCGCGCCCGGACCCATCCCATGATTCGAGCTCGAGATGTCGGCTGAGATAGACGACCGTCTCGCGCAGCACGGCCAGGATCGGCAGGGCGATCAGCGCGCCGATGATCCCGTGCACCTGGAGGCCGAGCAGGAGCGCGAAGATCACGAGCAACGGGTTGATGCGCAGCGTGTGCCCGAAGATCTGGGGCGCGACGATGTGTCCCTCGAGCTGTTGCAGCCCGACGAACAGCAGCGCCACCCAGAGCGCCGAGATCGGTTCGTTGAACAACGCGACGAGCACCGCGGGAATCGCGCCGATGATCGGGCCGATGTAGGGCACGAGCTCCATCAGCCCGTAGAAGATGCCGAACACGACAGCGTATTTGCGCCCGTCGGGGAAGATCCCGATGACCCCGAACAGGTACAGCGAGAGCCCCGCCGTGAGCCCCATCACGAAGCTGAACAGGAGCTGGCCGCCGACATATCGCGCGACGGCGTGCTGGACGAGCGTGGGGTAGTCGTCGGCGGGCGTGCCGTCGCCGCTTGGCATCAACTTCCGGATCAGGCTCCCGATCTGCTGCCCGTAGAGGAGCATGTAGACCGACAGCACGAAGATCAGCACGAGGTCGAAGCCCGCGCCCACGCCTTCGCTGAGCACCCCGCCGCCGAAGGACACGACCGAGCTAGAGCCTTTGACGACCTTTTCGCCGAGCGTCTCCAGGGCCGTGTGTCCCTGCTTGATGATCTCCACGTGCACGCCGTGGCGGTTGAGCCAGCTCTGCAGTTCGGCCAGCGACGTGTTGGCCTGCTGGATGAGGTGCGGCACCGAGCGGCTGAACGAGGAGAGCTGGTTGGAGATAGGGTTGGCCAGCAGCAGGCCGATGCCGGTGAGCATGAGGAAGAATGCGACGTAGACCGCCAGCACCGCGAGCCCGCGCGGCAGCCTCACACGACGCTGCAGCAGCGCGACGAGCGGGTTCAGGATCAGCGCGATGAGGGCCGCAACGATGAAGATGACGAGCACTTTCCCCGCGGCTTTGGCCACCGCCCAGAGCCCAACCACCACGAGCGGCAGCGCGACCAGCTGGACCCAGCGCGGTACCAGCGTCCGCGGGGGCTCCACGGACGCGGTCGGGGAGTCGGTCAGCTCGATCTCCTCCTCCTGCGGCGGCGCGGCCGGGACCTCCTCGCGCACCCCTGTCACCTCCCCGTCGCCATCGCCAGAGTATGGCTGAGCGCGAGGCGGCCGCGCCGGCCCCGGCGCGGATCCTGTTCGTCGGCGACGTCGTCGGCGGGATCGGGCGCCGCACGCTGCTGGACTGCCTTCCGATCCTGCGCGAGCGCTACGCGCCGACGTTCGTGGTCGTCAACGGCGAGAACGCCGCCGGGGGCCTCGGGATCACACCCAAGAACGCCGACCAGATGTTCGCCGCGGGTGTCGATGTGATCACGCTCGGCAACCACACCTACCATCGCCGCGAGATCTACGACTACCTCGACACGCACCCGGCGATCGTGCGGCCCGTCAACTTCCTGCGCAGCCAGCCGGGTCGCGGCACCACCGTGGTCGAGCGGGACGGCATCCGCCTGGGCGTGATCAGCATCAGCGGCAACCTCTACCTGCGCGCGGGACGCTCCGCGTTTACGGAGATCGAGGTCGCGTTGTCGGAGCTCGGCGAGGTGGACCACGTGCTCGTCGACGTTCACGCCGAGGCCACCTCCGAGAAGGTCGCGATGGGCTGGCACCTCGATGGGCGCGTGACGTGCGTGCTCGGCACGCATACACATGTACCCACCGCCGACGCACGCGTGCTCCCCGGCGGCACGGCATACATCACCGACGTCGGCATGACCGGTCCGCGCGGGGGAGTGATCGGCGTCAAGCGCGAGCAGGCGATCGAGGCGCTGCGCTCCCAGATGCCCGTTCGCTTCGAGACCTCCGAGGAGGATCCGTGGCTGATGGGCGCGCTCGTCAGCTGTTCACAGCGACTGCGGGCTGACTCGATCGAGCAGGTGCTGATGCCGCGGCCTGTGCCGGCCGGCGTGGATCGCTGAAGCGCCCCAGCAGCGCGACCATCACGAGCGGGAAGAACCACGGGATGTAGAGGTAGAACCAGTGTTCGATGCCGAGCTGCACGGCGATGAGGATCGCCGCGCAGGCGGCGGCCAGCCCCACGAGGTCGCCTCGCCGGGGGCTCACGGCGAGCACGAGCGCGAGCACGACGGCGGCCAGCTCGACGGCCAGCTGCAGGCCGCCGAGGCCCCCGTACAGGCCCCACACCGAGAACGGCGAGCCGCGGTTGGCCTGGTATTCGATCGTGCGCTCGTAGATCGTGTGGAGCGAGTCATGGCTGAGAGCGGGGACGCTCACGACGACGGCGGTCGCGCAGAAGGCGGCCACGAATATCGCCAGCGCGAGCGGCCGCTGCCTGCGCGCGGTCTCGGGCAGGCCGTGGGTGGCGAGTACGGGCGCGAGCGCCAGCGGCGCGAACTTCGTCAGGCCGGCCAGCGCCGCGAAGGCGCCCCGGGCCGCGCCCGCCGCCTTCGACCTGTAGCCGGCGGCGAGCACCGCGGCGAGCACGAGCGCCGCCACGAGCGTGTCGTTGGAGTCGCTCTCGAGCGCGTAGAGGGTGAACGGGAACGAGACCCACGCGTAGGCGAGGGCCACGCCGAGCGTGGGTCCCCGCATTCGCCGGCCGAGCAAGAACAGCAGCGCGACGGCGAGCAGGTCGAAGAACACCGCCGCCGCGTGCGAGGCGGGCAGGTCGTCCCACGTGCCGCTCCAGCCGAACAGCTGCTCGAACGGGATGTAGGCCTCGTAGGTCACGGGTCCGTAGGTGTCGCCGTGTTCGTTGTTGCTGGGATAGGACCCGTACAGCGGCCTGCCGTCGACGATCCGCTGGGCGCCGATCACGCCCGCGTAGCCCACGTCGATGACGTTACCGTCGGTCACGTTCAAGCCGACGCGGAAGCCGACCAGGAAGACGACGCCCACCGCAAGCCAGCGCGTCGGCACGAGCAGCCGCAGCGGCTGCGCCGGTCGGGCCGCCGAGCGGCGTCCTCCTCGCAGCACGGCGAGCATGCGCGCGAGCAGGTACAGCAGCGGCGGGTAGACGAGCGGGACGGATGCGTAGATGCGGCCGTGGTTGAAGAACGCGAGCGAGATCGAGAAGCTGAGCAACACGAGCAGGTCGAGGTGAAGCAGAGACAGCGGTCGGCGCGGGTTGATGAACGGGAGCACGAACAGCAGGCACAGCGGCAGCCACACGTAGAGGCTGTTGACGTGCCTACCGAAGGCCCCCGGGTAGCCGCGCGCCATCGTCCAGGCCACCTGGAACCCGGTCCACTGTTCGAGCACGCGACCGCTGAGATCGTCGATGATGACCTGCCCGATCTCCTTCTTGCCGTCGCGCGAGAAGTAGCTCACCTGCCAGCGGAACGCCGGCTTCAGGTAGGCGCCGCCGTAGGAGCCCGGGTATTCGGCGCGGACTGCGCGCATCTTCGGCAGCTTCGCGGCGATCGCGAGCACCTGATCGGCCGACAGCCGGCGGCCGGCGGGCGGGATCGCGGAGGCGGGAACCGGGATCGGCGCTTCGGAGGTGGTCGTCGCAATCGCCGAGCCGGTCGGCTTGGCGGTGCGCGGGGTCGTGAGCACGCCGGGCGACGCAGCCTTGGCCGCGGGCGCGAGCGCCAAGACGGTTAGGCATGCAAGGAGCAGCGCGTAGCGGCGCATCACGGGAGCGTAACCCGAGCGCAGTCGCGATCGGGTCGGTGCACAGGTCAACCGCGGGAACGGCTCAGCGGCCGCGAGCCCGTCCGCCCGTGGGGCGCACCGAGCCCGAAGTGCTCGCGTATCAGCGGCGCGACGTCGGAGATCGTCCACTGCTCCGGCGGCGCCGTCTCAGCGAGCCCCGTGAGGATCAGCGCGCCGAGCGAGTCGCAGGCCTGCAGCGAGCCGTGGCTGCCGCCGCCCACGTGCGCCTGGCGGCCCCAGTCGACGAACTCGTATCCCGTGGCCGCCGAGAGCAGGACCTCGCCCGACGTCGTGCATGTGAGCGCCGACCAGACGCGCGCGAGCGCATCCGGGTAGGAGGGGCTCAGGAAGAGCCCCTCCTCGGTGCGCGCCTGCAGCACGGCGAGCGTTCCGTCGACGCCCCAGCGCCGCCCTCGCGTGTCGCTCAGCGGCCCGTCGGGGGAGAAGCGGAGCTCGCCGTGGCGGGGGGTGGCGATGACGGCCTCGCGCGGTCGTTCGTGCGCGTCGCGCTCCAGCCAGATGACGAGGTCGACGCCCTCGATCGCGAGCGCTCGCGCGGCCACCGACGCGCGCACGGCGTCGCGTTCGGAGGGCTCGAGCGCATACACCATCGCGGCGCGCTGAGAGGGGCAGACCGCGATCCGCGGCTCGCCCTCCGACGTCGCCTCGTTGGCGCGCACGGGGCCGAGCACGCCCAGCTCGGCGAGCTCGTCCTGCAGCGCGATCGTCGCATTCACCGACGCCTGGGAGTGATCGGCCATCACGATCATCGCGTGCTCGGAGAGGAAGTTCTCCGGTCCCCCGCCCGCGTTCATCACGCGCGCGATCTGGAGGTCGGCCTGGGCGATCGACTGGACCTGCGACTCCGGGCCGCGCTTGTGCGAATACCAGTCGTTGTCGGGCAGAGACAGCAGCAGGAAGTCGAACAGGTCGTGTTCGACGAGGTAGCTGGACACGCAGCCGGAGTGGCGGTCGCGCATGCCGGGCATGCCCAGGCCCGAGCGGCACGGGGTGCGCTGGGACGCGAATATGTCGGCGTAGAACAGCTCGCGCGGGCCCATCACGGGATGGCGCATGAGCGCCGCCGCGACCCTCGTCAGCGCCGTGTCGCGCTGCGGCTCGTGCCGGTAGCGGCCGCGGTACATGAGATAGGTGGTCCCGGCGGTGCGCACGCAGGCGTCGTCGAGCGACTCGAACACGGTCTCGACCTCACCCGAGAGGTGCGCGCGGTTCATGTTGTAGACGGTGTCCGTCAGCTGCCTGGCGATGCCGAAGCGCTGGGCGGCGCGAAAGCTCGAGCCGTACTCGACGTAGCGGTGCTCTTCGCGGTGGAACCAGTTCATCCCCGGGATCAGGTGCCGGTCCTGGCCGACGCCCGTGACGATCGAGGCGGCGCATACCGGCGTCACCGATGGGAACGCCGCGACGCAATCCGACACGTAGCTGCCGCGCTGCACGAGCAGCTCGAGCATCGGCGCCACACCCTCTGCGATCGCGCGCTCGAGCATCGCCGGCGCCATCGCGTCGATCACGCACAGCACGAGCTTTTCCGGCGGCTTGGAGCGGGAGGCGCTCACCTCTCGCGTCAGCGCCCGAGGATGCGAAGGCCGGCGTAGCGCTCGCCCGCGCGAAGGCGCCCGCGCAGCAGCAGCCACGCGAACAGCGCGACCACGACATAGCCGAGCGGATGCAGCAGCGCAACAAGAGCGGCGATCAGAAGCGAGCTCGCATCCATATACACGGTGAGCGCCTCGCGGGCGGCGCGATCGGGAAGGCGCGCGCGCGAGCGCGCGATGATCGGGGCGACCGCGCGCGCGGCAAGCGCCGCGGCGGCCAGGCCGCCGATTACTCCCGGCCACCACGCGTCGCCATGCGCGGCGAGCGTGCCGGCGAACAGCAGCGCTCCGGCGCCGTAGCCGAGACCCTCGAGCGCTGCAGCGAATGGCCCCTCGCGTAGGCGGCCGTCGTCGACCTCGGGCGTGGCCGGCAGCCCGAGCCCGAGCTGGCAGGCATACGCGAGCACGAGCGCGACCGCCACTGCGAGCAGCCACCATTCGTTCTGCAGGAAGTGGAAGCTGCCGCTTCCAAACGTGACCCCGAGGATTCCCGCGGAGGCGAGCGCGCCCGCCAGCAGCAGCGGCAGGAACGGCCTCAGCCCGCACGCGGCCGCCAGCCCGCCGCCCAGCCCGATGTAGAAGAAGATGCCGTTCATGCAGGGTGCCCGCGCGCGTGCGCTACCGTGCGGGTGCTGACCGATCGAGATCGGTCAGGACGATAGACGACCGGTACGCGGATCAGCGGCAGGCCTTGCGCGGATGCGCCCGCGCGGAAGGAAGGAACATGGAGCTATCGGGCAGCGGCGGAGGCGACGGGCGGCGGACGCGCGCCACGGCGCACGAGCTCGCGCGCTACGAGGCGCTGTTCGCGTCGCGAACGCGAGGCATGAAGAGCTCGGCGATGCGCGAGATGATGGCGCTCACCGAGCAGCCCGACGTGATCTCGCTCGCGGGCGGCCTGCCCGACACGACCACGTTCGCGCCTGAGCTGTACGCGAAGCTGATGGCCGAGGTGGCCGCCGACTCGGCCGCGCGCGCGCTGCAGTACGGACCCACCGAGGGGATGGCCGTGACGACCCGCTGCATCGTCGAGGTGATGGCTGCCGAGGGCACGCACGTGGACGCCTCGGAGGTGATCGTTACGACCGGCGGACAGCAGGTGATCGACCTCGTCTGCAAGACGCTGATCGACCCCGGCGACGTGATCGTCGCCGAGGCCCCCACCTACCCCGGCGCCGTGCCCACCTTCAGCGCCTACCAGGCTCACGTCGAGCAGATCGAGATGGACGCCGACGGCATGCCGATCGACGAGCTCGAGCGCACCCTCGACCGCCTGCAGTCCGCGGGACGACGGCCGAAGTTCATCTACACGATCCCCAACTTCCAGAACCCCGGCGGCGTCACGATGTCGATGCCACGACGGCGGCGGCTGATCGAGGTGGCGCGCGAGCGCGAGCTGCTGATCCTCGAGGACAACCCCTACGGCCTGCTCCGCTACGAGGGCGAGGCTCTGCCGACGCTCTACTCGCTCGACGCCGACGCGATCGGGCGAGGCGGCGGCTCAGACCTCGTCATCTATCTCGGGACGTTCTCGAAGATCCTCTCTCCCGGCCTGCGCCTCGGCTGGGCGGTGGCGACGCGGCCGGTGCTCGAGAAGCTGAACCTCGGAAAACAGGGCGCCGACCTGTGCTCCTCGCCGGTCACGCAGCTGTTCGTGGCGGCCTTCTTCGACGAGCGCGGCGCTCGTGGCGGGCCGGCATGGCTCGAGTACGTCGAGGACCTCCGGCAGCACTACTCGCGCCGACGCGACGCGATGCTCGAGGCCCTCGACCAGCACTTCGGCGACGGGGCCCACTGGACGCGCCCGCAGGGTGGGTTGTTCGTATGGGCGACGCTCGACGATCGCATCGACACGACCGACCTGCTCGCGCTCGCGCGCAAGACCGAGGGGGTCGCCTTCGTGCCCGGCCGCGCCGCCTACGTGGACGGGCGCAGCGGTGCCTCCTCGATGCGGTTGAACTTCGCCGGCGTGCCCGAGGAGAAGATCCGCGAGGGTGTGCGCCGCATCGGCAGGGCGATGCGCGCACAGCTCGGCCTGCTCGGCTCGCTCAGCGCGGGCGGCGCGCGCGGAGCGGTGCAGCGGCGAGACGCCCACGAGGGGCGAGGAGCGCCTGCCGAGGACGACGCGCACCTCGCCGACGTCGTAGAGCTGCCTCGGCGCGAGGCCAAGCGCACGGCCCGCCGTCGCAGCGAGTGATGTGCAGCGCCAGCCGATGAGCGCCACGCGCAGGGTGGCGGTCCTGAAGGGCGGGCGCTCGCTGGAGCGAGCGGTGTCCCTGCGCTCGGCCGCGCACGTTCACGACGCGCTGCTGCGGCTCGGCCACGAGTCGCGGGCGATCGAGGCCGGCCCGGAGATGATCGCCGAGCTGCTCTCGGCCGATCCCGACGTCGCGTTCATCGCGATGCACGGGCGGGACGGCGAGGACGGCACCGTGCAGGGGCTGCTCGAGGCGATCGGCATCCCGTACACCGGCTCCGGGCCCGCGGCCTGCATGTGCGCGACGAACAAGGTGCTCGCCAAGCTTCTCATACGCGAGGCCGGGATCCCCACGCCGGCGTTTCACGCCTTCCCCGAGATCGCGATCAAGGAGCTCGGCGCCGGTGACGCGATGGGCGCGGTCGAAGCGGACATCGGGTTCCCGCTGGTGGTCAAGCCGGCGAGCGGCGGCTCGGCTCTTGGGGTCAAGTTCGCGAGCTCCAGCGAAGAGCTGCCCGGCGCGCTCGTCGGCGCCTTCTCCTACGACCGCACGGTCCTGATCGAGCGGTTCGTCAAAGGACGCGATCTCGCCGTGTCGGTGATCGACGGCGATCCGGCGAGCCAGGGATCGCCTCCGCTGGCGCTTCCGATCGTCGAGGCCGTGCCGCGCGAGGAGCAGTTCTACGACTACGAGTCGCGCTACGAGATCGGCATGACCACGTTCGTGTGCCCCGCCGAGCTGCCCGAGAGCACCGCCGCCCGCGCGCAGCAGCTCGCGGTGGACGTCTACCGGCTGCTGGGCTGCAGCGGCGTCGCGAGGGTCGACCTGATGCTCGAGCAGGACAGCGGCGAGCTGTGGGTGCTGGAGAGCAACGTCGTGCCGGGGATGACCGAGACGAGCCTCCTGCCCCAGGCCGCCGACGCCGCCGGAATCGACTTCGAGGATCTGGTCGAGCGCATCCTCGCGGGCGCGCTGCTAAAGCGCTAGCGTGCGACTCACGAGTCGCCGGCGGCGAAGTCCTCCGGCGAGACCTCGTCGAGGAACTCCTTGAACTTCTCGACGACGTCCTCGGACTCCTCCACGTCGTGCTCGAACTCGATCGCCGACTCCGAGATGACCTCCTCGGCGGCGTAGATCGGGGCGCCTGCGCGCACGGCGAGCGCGATCGCGTCGCTCGGGCGCGAATCGATCTCGACCTCACGTCCGGCGACGCTGAGCGTTATCGAAGCGAAGAAGGTGTTCTCACGCAGCTCCGTGACCGACACCTGCGTGCACTTGACGTCGAGCTCGCCGAGGATGTCGCACAGCAGGTCGTGCGTCATCGGCCGTGGCGTGCCGGCGCCCTGGAGCTTCATCAGGATCGAGGCGGCCTCGGGATGGCCGATCCAGATCGGCAGGAACTTGTTGCCGTCGACGGTCTTCAGGAGCACGATCGGCTGCTTGCCAACCATGTCGAAGCTGACGCCGTAGATCACCATCTCCTGCACAAGGATCCTCCGAGAGGGGGGGTGTCAGAGTATATGTAGCGCCCCAGGCGCCGACGAGCGGGTGACGGGCTTGCTGCTCGCAGTGGCGGTGTCTGCGGCAGCGCTCGCTCAGGTTCCCGTGCGGAAGCTCCAGAGCTTGTTGCCGAGGAAGTTGAGCGGCATCGAGCCGGCGACGGCGAGCGCCTGGGCCGGCACCTTCGACACCCCCGCCACCTCGACGAACACCGTCAGGAGCAGCTGGCTGAACGCGAGCGCCACGAGCGAGACGAGCACGAAGCGGATCGCCTGGAAGCTCGCCTGGCCCTCACCCGCATCAAAGGTCCAGTGTCGGTTGAGGAGAAAGTTGTTGACCACGGCGACGAACCACGCCACGACGCTCGCGATGTGGTAGTTGACCCCCACCGAGTGCACGAACAGCGCGTAGACGGCGAGGTTGACGACGAACCCGATAGCGCCGACCAGCCCGAAGCGGACGAGCTGCAGCCAGTTGGAGGGACGGCGCATCCCCTGCAGCAAACGGATATGCGGGCGGATCTCGACTACGGTCGCGTCCTCGTGCATCCGCCCAGGGTAGCGACACTTACCGCCGTAACCGCCCTACGCTCTCGCTAGCCTTGACTCGATGAGGTCACGCGCCATGCTAGCGAGCGCGCTGGGTTGCCTGCTCGTGCTGGCGGCGCTATGCGGATGCGGGAAGAGCGGAGCGGGCTCGAGCTCTCAGGGCATCGACACCGCGACGAACGCGGCCGATCCCGCGCCGAAGACCGTGACGCAGCGAAGCGACCCGACGCCGACCGTCGCGGTCGTCGGCGCGAGGGCGCCGGCACGGCCCGGCACGAAGGAGGTGGCCGACCCACAGGAAGCCGCAAGCTTCCCTGCGCCGGCCTCCGTCAAGCACTCGCGTGCGGCGACGCCCTCGGAAGCCGCGGTGGCGGCCGGGGCGCCCTCCGACGCCGAAGTCCGGCAGGAGCTCGCACAGATGCAGGCCGTGGAACGAAGCGCCAGGCGCACCCAACGGCTCCAGCTGACGCCGGTCCCCGGCGGCCAGTCGGTCGGCGGCAACGGCACGATCGCGATCCCGGCGGATGTGCCCGAAGTCGTGCAGAAGGTGATCGCGGGCGCCAACGAGATCGCCGACTTCCCCTACGTGTTCGGGGGCGGCCACGCGTCGTTCGTGGACAACGCCTATGACTGCTCGGGCTCGGTCAGCTACGCGCTGGCAGCCGGCGGGCTGCTGAGCGAACCCGAGGTGTCAGGGGCGCTCGAGAGCTGGGGCGTGCCGGGGCCGGGCCGCTACATCAGCGTCTACGCAAACGCGGGCCACGCCTACATGTACGTCGACGGGGTCCTCTATGACACCGCCGGGCGCAGCGGCGTGTACGCCTCGCGCTGGCAGGTCGGCTCGGTCGACAACAGCGGCTTCGTCGTGCGCCACTGGCCGGGCCTGTAGGCGGAGGGCGCGGACGTGGGCCCGACCGCCCTGATCGCATGGCTGCCGCTGGCCCTCGACGGCGAATCGGCGAGCGCCAACAACACCGGCCTGGCGATCCTCTCCGTCGTCTCGATAGTCATGGGCTACGTCGTGATCGCGGCGCTGTGGCACTTCGTGTTCCGCGACAAGGCGCGCGCCAGGCGAAAACGCGGCTCCTCGGACTGAGCGCGCGGTTCGGCTCACCGGCGTACGGGCTGGCTCATCCAGCGCCCGCCGGCGAGACACCGAGCCTCGCGGGCACGTCAGCTAGTGCGTGAGCGTGAAGCTCGAGAGCACCGTCGAGGACGTCGGGTGCATCGAGGAGGCGTTGCGCACGACCAGGCGCAGCAGGAACGAGACCTTGCGCTCGTGCGCGAGGCGCAGAGCCGTGCGCTTGCTGAAGAACAGCTTCACGGTGCTGCGGCCGCCCGCGGTCGTGATGATGAGCGCTTTGGCGACGACGATCGACGCCGGCGAGCCCGCGGGCAGGCCGACGGCTGCCGGGCCCGTGATGTGCAGACGGTGCGCGAGGGCCCGGCTGAGGAGAACTTCGAAGTGGCCCGCGACCTGCTCGTTGACCGAGTAGGCGACGACCACGCCCGTCTTCATCGCCGCGCGCAGCGTGTGGGAGACGACCGCGGCGGCGGCAACCGGGCTGGCCACTGCTGCCGTGCCGCCGGGGTTCGAGGAGGAGCCGCCGCCGGCCGGAGCGGCCGAGCCGGTGGCTCCCGATGAGGAGCCCGAGCCGGAGCCGCCCGAGCCCGCTTCGCTGCCCGGGGGCGGGGGACCGTTGACGGTCAATTCGTGGCTGACGCTCGTCGTGTTACCACCGACGTCGGTGATCTTGAGGGTGACCTTGTACGTGCCGCCGTACTGGTAGGAGTGGAAGACGCTCGCTGCGCAGGGGGTCAACCAGGGGAATTCGCAGACGGGAGCGCCGGGAGCGTAGCCTTTCACTTCCGGAGTGCCGTCGCCGAAGTTCCAGCTGAAGGTCGCGTACGTCGTCGTCGGCGGGCCGCTGGGGCCGAACGCCTTCGCGGCGAAGAGGCTGACGGTCGACTCCATTCCGTCGACGCCGATCGTTTCGCCCGCGTTGACGGGGTTGGGGGCTGTGAAGCGAGCGACGAGGCCGATACCGCCGGCGCATTCGCCGCCGTGCAGGTTGCCCGCGCTGAAGATGTTTTGCAGGTAGTAGCGGCGGGCGCCGAGGCTCACGTTCGACAGCGTGCCGGCTTCCGTTTCCGGGTTGGCCGTGGCCGTGCCCACAATCGAGCCGCCTTCGGGACCCGCGGTGGCGGCGAACACGTTGCGGCACAGGTCTGTGGCCTCGTTGCCCGAGCCGTCCTGCCAGCCGTTTAGTAGCGGGTCCGTGATGGTGTTCATCTCCTCGACCGCGATCTGGTTGACGATCAAGTCGAAGAGACCAGTGGTCAGGTGACCTTCCTGTTCAATCGTCCCCTGGTTGGGCTCCTCCTGGTGGGGTTCTTCGAGGCGCCGTATCTTGAGGGCTTCGGCTTTCTGTTCTTCGGTCTCTTTTTCGAACTGCTTTTCTTCTTCTTCGGTCCGTTGTTTGGCTTTCTCTCGCTTCTCGCCGTGTTTTTCGGGGTTGAAGCCGCCGTCCTGGCAGTCGAACGCTTCTTCGTAGAGAGGGTTGAGTGCCAGATAGTGGAGGTTGAGCGTCCCCGCAGACCACGGGATCGCGGCGTAGACGATCGTGTTGCCATCGCCCTCGACGGCTTTGTCCGGGTTTATGGCGCCGTGGTAGCTGCAGAAGCTGTCCTTGTAGCTCGTGCTTCCACGCTTTCTTTCGCCTTCTTCTTTCGCCGAGAGCTTGTAGTCCGAGCAGTGGGTGCCGGCCGCGTCCAGACACACGGTGACGCCGGGGGGCGTGAGCAGGTAGTACACGCTCCCGAGGCCCTTGGGGAGGCTGTGCGCGGCGATGAACGACTGCAGCTGTTCGCGCAGCTGCACGTCCGTGAGGCACGTCACCGCCCCCAATACAAAGGGGTTCGGGTCGGTGCAGCCGGCGGCGGGGAATTTCGCGGTGTCTGAGTAGGCACCCTTGAAGATGGAGTGAAACGGCGTGATCGCGTTGCTGCGGTCGCGATACTGGCTGACGTCGTCCACCGGCGCGCCGCCTTCGCCTTCGTTGAGCACCTGGAAGAAGCCATCGATTTCCGTGACCCACTCGTGCTCGTACCAGACTTCTGGGTCCCAGTAGATCGCGTACTCGTTCGTGCCGTGCAGGACGACGTTCCCGTTTTCGTTGGCGAACGTTTCGGGGTTCGCACCGGTCGTCCCCAGCCTTTCGCCGTTGCGCGGCTGCAGGCCGACCTTCGTGCTTTCGACTTCGGTTACGACGGCGCCGGCGGGGGAAGCGGCGGCGAGGAGAAGGAGCGAGAGGATCAGGCAGGCGAGCGAGGCGGTGGTGATGAGCGCGCGCGACGAGCGGGCGCGCTCGCTGCGCGAAAGCGGGTGCGAGCGGGCAATGGTGGTCACGGGGCCTCATCGGCAGGCCCGCGGCGTTGCCTTAGCCCCTGTGGACGAGATTCAGCCGCGGTGCGCGCGGTGGGCGCGGTGGGCGCGTGCGGCGGCGGCTCTGCGTGCGGCTTCGGCGACGAGCGCGACACGGTAGGCCGGGAGGAGGTTGGCGAGCGTTTCCGCCGACGTGGCGTGGTAGGGAGGAACTTCTTCGAGCGCGCTCGCGCCGGGGAGGTAGATGCCGATCTCGAGATGCGGCGCCGAGGATATGCCCACCGTCCCGCAGCCGACCTCCGCGATCGGCTGCCCCGCGCTCACGTGCGTGCCGACCGGCACGAGCGCCGGCTCCGCATGGCCGTAGTAGACGTAGCGGCCGCGATCGGGCCCGGTGTCGACGAGCAGCACCGGCGCCCATCCGCCGAAGCCTTCCAGCCCCTCGTGAACGATCGTGCCGCTGGCGACCGCGAGCGCGAGGAGGTGCGAGCCGCACTGGTTCGCGTTGCCGCCGAGGTCCACGCCGGAGTCCTGGCTCCACCAGCTCGAGGGCGCCACGCGCGAGACGGGGTAGAGCGGGAACACCCAGCCGCTGGGGCTGATCGGGTAGGGGCTGGTCGCGAACGCCGGCGCGGGTGTGCTGCCCGTTCCCCCCGTCGCGCCCGTCCCGCCGGCACTCGCGCCGCCCGTCGGCGTGGCGCCCGCGAGCGGGGTCGGCGTCGGCACCGGTGTGCTCGGCGTGGGCATTCCGGTGCCGCCGGTGGACGCCCCCGAGGTCACCCCGACCGTCGCGGCGAGCGCTATCAGCGAAACGGGAACGAGTAGGGCGATGCGTGCAAGCAGGCGCCGTCTCAAGCTGTCTCCTTCGTCGGCCGACGGGGTTAGCTGACGGGCTAGCGAACTTCGCCTCCTGCGGATTACCGCGGGACTCGCCCCAACAACTCGGTTCCCCCGCTCCGCGACACCATGTCCCGGATTAGGCGCGCGCAAGCCTAGCGCACGCGCCGGGCGGACGGCCCCTCCGGGGCCGGGACGTACTCCTGCCGGCGCCTGCGCCGCGGGCGGCCGGGCCTCAGGCCGAGCCGGCGTAGAGCCGCTGCATGAGCGCGTCTACGATCGGCGAGGTCTCCCCGAAGGCGGGGCAGCAGGTCGAGCCCCCTGGCGGTGTGAGCCCGATCTCGAGGTGCGGACCGGAGGACAGCCCGACGACCCCGCAGCCGACCTCGGCGACCGGCTGGCCGGTGCTGACGTGTTCGCCGACACGCACGAGCGCCGGGGCCGCGTGACCGTAGTAGACGAACCAGCCGTCGTAGGGCCCGCCTTCGATGCGCACGACCGGCGCATACGGTCCGAAGCCCGGGATCCCCGTGCGCACGACCGTGCCCGCGGTGATCGCGACCTCGACGGCCGAGTTGCCGCAGGCGGCGTGGACGGTGGCCATGTCGACGCCCTGATCGTCGGACCACGTCGATGGCCCGAGCACGACCGACAGCGGCTGGATCGGGAAGGCCCAGCTACCGCCCCCGCCGCCCCCCACGTAGGTGGCGCCCTGTTCGAAGGACTGGGCGCTGTTGCCCTTGGGGAGAATGATGCCGGCCTTCCGCGCCTCCGCGATTTCGGCCTTGATTTGGGCGTCGGATGGAGCCCCGGGGGCGACATAGCTGCCGGCCGCGGGCAGGTGCTCGGCGCCGCCGACCTTGCCCGCGACCTCGCGCCGGTCGAG
Source organism: Solirubrobacteraceae bacterium (assembly GCA_035314465.1). Lineage (GTDB taxonomy): Bacteria > Actinomycetota > Thermoleophilia > Solirubrobacterales > Solirubrobacteraceae > Palsa-744. The sequence continues at coordinate 42,195 of DATFZM010000024.1, forward strand.
TTCGGCGAGATGGGAGCTCGGCGGCAGCGGCAGCGAGCGCTTTGCGCCCCCCGGCGCCGTGGACGCGGAAGAGCCCCGTGCAGAGGCGCTCGGCGCCGTCGGGACGGTGGAGGCCGGTGCAGAGGCGCCCGCGGATGCCGCCGCGGAGGTCTTCGACGGGGTCTTGAGCTGTTCGGGCGAGCTCGAGCCATGCGTGCCCGAGGACCCGCAGCCGCCGGCCGCGAGCGCCAGGGCACACGCCACAGCGAGGCCCGGCGAAGCTGCTGCAACCGACATCGTCCCGATTCTACGTGCGCACACGAAGCGCGAGTGCCGGCGAGGCGGGTGCGTAGAAGCTACGTAGCACGCGCGGGTGAGTGCGTGCGAAAGCTAAAGGAGCGCGTCGTAACGCCGATCCTTGAAGTGAGGCTTGCGCCGATCCTTGAAGTGAGGCTTGCGCATCCTCGAAGCCGGAGATCGAACTTGTCCAGGACCGCAGCCAAACCACTGCAAGCGGCCGGCGAGGGCCGCGGTAGGGGCTCTGGACCGGCAGGCGACCCGCTGCGCCCCGATCGGACGCCGCGTCCCAGGGGCAGGCTCGCGGGCATGCTCGCGGCCGCGAGGGGTCGCCGCGGCGCCTGGGCGGCGCTCACGGCGCTGCTCGTGAGCGCCGGCGTGGCGGCGTCCGTGCTCGCGGCCGACGCGGTCGCGAAATCCGACAGAGCCGGTTCGCGCCTGAGCTTCCACCTCGCCGCGGCGGAGATCGCCTCGACTCTGAGCCTCGCGCTCCAGCACGAGGAAGACCTCGTCGTCGCGGCGAGCGCGTTCGTCAGCGAAGGCCCGCGCCGCTCGCCGACGCAGTTCGACCACTGGGCGGGGTCTGTGCGCGCGATGGCGCGCTACCCCGAGCTCCTGAACATCGGCTTCGTGTCGCTGGTGCCCGCCTCGCAGCTGAAGAGGTTCGAATCCCATATGGCGGCCGAGCCGGTCCAGCCGCTGGGGCCGGGCACGGCTCCGCGTACGCGCTTCGAAGTGCTGCCGCAGGGATCTCGTCCCTTCTACTGCTTCGCGGTCGCCGGCCTTGCGCGCAACGCCGCTAGCTACCTGCCGAGCGGCCTGGATTACTGCGCTCTGGCCAGCTCCCTGCGGACCTCCCGCGACGATGGCATCGCCAGCTACGCCCCGTTCGTCGACGGCAGCGTTGTGACGCTCGGCGTCCAGACGCCCGTCTACAGGGGCGGCGTCGTCCCGACGACAGTCGCCGCACGCCGCGCCGCTTTCACCGGCTGGCTCGGCGAGTTGCTGCAACCGAACGTGATCATCGCCCGGGCGCTGCAGGGCCACGTGAACACGGCCGTGCGGTTCAGCTACGAATCGGGTACCTCGCGGGCGGTGTTCACGGCGGGACGCGCTCCCGCACACGCGCAGGCGACGACCATCAATCTGCACAACGGCTGGAGCGTGCGCACGTTCGGCCCGCCCGTCCAGGGCAGCATGTCCGCCGATCGCGACGCGCTGCTGGTGCTGATCGGCGGATCGCTGCTCAGCCTGCTCGTCGGGCTGCTCGCGGTCGTGCTCGGCACGAGCCGCATGCGCGCTCTGATGCTCGTGCGAGAGAAGACGCGCGAGCTCTCCCACCAGGCGATGCACGACACCCTCACGGGGCTTCCCAACCGCGCGCTCGTGCTGGACCGCGCCGAGCAGATGCTCGCGCGCGTCGCGCGCACGCCGGGCACCCTCGCGGGCGCCCTGTACGTCGACGTGGACGGCTTCAAGCACGTCAACGACCAGCTCGGCCACGCCGCCGGGGACCGCCTGCTGAAGGTCGTGGGCGAACGCCTGCTGAGCTCGGTGCGGGCGGAGGATACGGTCGGGCGACTGGGCGGCGACGAGTTCGTCGTGCTCGTGGAGACCCCCGCGAGCGGCGAGGCGCTCGACGTGCTCGCCGAGCGCATCATCCAGCGCGTGCGCGCGCCGGTCGACCTCGAGGACGACCGCAAGCTGTTCTCGGTCACCGCGAGCGTCGGCCTCGCGGTCGGCAGATACGCGACGAGCGACCAGCTCCTGCGCGACGCCGACCTCGCGCTGTACGCGGCCAAGGCGGAAGGCAAGGACCGCTACGCGCTCTTCGACACGAGCCTCGACAGGCACGCAGAAGGCCGCCAGGAGCTCGAGCTCGGCGTTGCGGTGCAGGAGCAGCAGTTCTTCCTCCTCTACCAGCCGATCTTCGTCCTGCCGGCCCAGCGCGTGATCGGGGTCGAGGCGCTCGTGCGCTGGAGGCACCCCGAGCGCGGGGTGATCGCGCCCGACGCGTTCATCCCGCTGGCCGAGGAGAGCGGGCTGATCGTGCCGATCGGCCGCTGGGTGCTGGAGCAGGCGTGCGCGCAGGCCGCGCGCTGGGGGCGCGAGGGGCACCGCGTCGGCATCTCCGTGAACGTCTCCGCCTCCCAGCTAGGCCGCGCGACGTTCCCCGAGGACGTGCGCCGAGCGCTGGGGGGCTCCGGCCTCGATCCCTCGCTGTTGACGCTCGAGGTGACCGAGACGACGATCATGCGCGACATCGCCAGCGCCTGTGAGCGCCTGGGCAGGGTCCGCGAGCTGGGCGTGCGCGTCGCGATCGACGACTTCGGCACCGGCTACGCGTCGCTTTCGAACCTGCAGCGGATGCCCGTCGACGTGCTCAAGGTGGACCGCAGCTTCGTGGCCGCGCTCAACGAGGGCGGCCACAGCCGGGAGCTGCTCGAGGCGATCCTCGGCGTCGGAGCGGCGCTCTCCCTGCGCGTGGTCGCCGAGGGGATCGAGCTCAAGAGCCAGATGACCGCGCTGGAAGAAATGGGCTGCGACATGGCGCAGGGATTCCTGATGGCCCGCCCCGCGACGCCCGCGGCGATCGACACGCTGCTCGCCAACACCCCCGAGCAGCCCGAGCGCGAGCCGCGCTCGGCCGCCGCCGAGCACACCGTCTCGCGCCCGACCGGCGTAGGACCCTAGGCCCGGCGTCGCTCTAACCGCCGTCCTGCGGCGTCGGTGCCGTGCCGCCGGACCTATACTTGCGCGGCTCTGGCCGGACAGGCAACACGTCAAACAAGGGGGAGGTTCCCGATGAGCAAGCTGGTCGCCCGCCTCGGCGTGACCGCGCTCACCGTTCTCGCGCTCGCGGGCTGCGGTAGCAGCAGCAACAACACCACCAGCAGTTCCACGACCGCCACGGCGAGCACCACGCCGGCCGCCGACGCGACGATCGCAGCGCAGGTCCCGGCCGCGATCAAGACGAAAGGCACGTTGAACGTGGCGACCGAAGCGCAGTACGCGCCGAATGAGTTCATCGCCTCCGACGGACACACGGTGATCGGGATGGATCCGGACCTCGTGAGCGCCCTCGCCGCAGTGATGGGCCTGAAAGCGACGTTCATCAACTCGAACTTCGAAACGATCATCCCCGGCCTCGCGGCCGGCCGCTACGACGTCGGCGCCTCGTCGTTCACCGACACGAAGGAACGTCAGAAGACGGTCGACTTCGTCGACTACTTCAAGGCCGGGATCTCGTTCTACGCCAAGAGCGGCTCCAACCTCGGCGTCAAAACCTTGGCGGATCTGTGCGGCAAGACGGTCGCCGTCGAGAAGGGCACCGTGGAGCTCGAAGAAGCGACGAAGCAGAGCGGCAAGTGCACGCACGAAGGCAAGAAGGCGGTCACCGTCCTGAGCTTCCCGGGGCAGAACCCCGTCACGCTCGCGGTCGCGAGCGGCCGCGCCGAACTGGGGATGGCCGACTCGCCTGTCGTCGCCTATCAGATCAAGCAGAACGGCAACCAGTTCAAGCTGATCGGCGAAAGCTACGCGTTCGCGCCCTACGGGATCGCGCTGCCGAAGAACAACGGCATGGCCCCGCCGATGCTCGCGGCGCTGAAGAAGCTGATGGCGAGCGGCGAATACGTGAAGATCCTCGAAAAGTGGGGCATCCAGTCGGGCGCGATCAGCGAATCCGAAGCGAAGATAAACGGCGCTACGAGCTGAGCGTGTAGCCGGTGCCCTCCAGTGAGGTCACCGAGGCGCGGGGACGGCCGGAGGAGATCAAAGCCGTCCCCGTGCGCCGGCCGGGCCGCTGGATCGCGGCCGCCATAGTGCTCGTGGTCGCGGTCGCGCTCGTGCGCTCGGCCGCGACCGACCCGCATTTCGAATGGAGCGTCGTCGGCGAATACCTGTTCGACCCGCGTGTGCTCGCCGGCCTGCGCGTCACGCTCGAGCTCACCGTGATCGCGATGGCGATCGGGATCGTGCTCGGGGTCGTGCTCGCGGTGATGCGCCTGTCGCCGAACCCGCTCGTGTCTGGCGGCAGCTGGCTGTATATCTGGTTCTTCCGCGGCACGCCCGTCCTCGTGCAGCTGCTGTTCTGGTACAACATCGCCGCGCTGTATCCGAAGATCGGTCTCGGGATTCCGTTCGGGCCCTCATTCGTGCACCCGAACGCGAACGCTCTGATCAGGCCGTTCACCGCCGCCGTCCTAGGGCTGGGGCTCAACGAGGGCGCCTACATGGCCGAGATCGTGCGCGCCGGGATGATCTCCGTCGACGAGGGCCAGACCGACGCTGCGCGCTCGCTCGGCATGCGGCGCATGCAGACGCTCTACAGGATCGTGCTGCCGCAGGCGATGCGCGTGATCATCCCGCCGACGGGGAACGAGACGATCTCGATGCTCAAGACCTCCTCGCTCGCGAGTGTGATCGCTGTGGGCGAGCTGCTCTACGCCGTGCAGAACATCTACTCGACCAACTTCAAAACGATCCCGCTGCTGCTCGTGGCGAGCATCTGGTACCTCGTGTGCACGAGCATCCTCTACGTCGGCCAGTACTACCTCGAGCGCTACTACGGCCGCGGCTCCTCGCGCGCGCTCCCTCTCACGCCGCTGCAGCGCATCCGCGCCGGCCTGTTCTCGCCCCGACGGGAGTGGTCGTGAGCACGCCGATGCTCCAGGCCGAGTCCGTTTACAAGCGCTTTGGCCGCCAGGAGGTGTTGAAGGGCATCACGCTCGAGGTCGCAGCCGGAGAGGTGATGTGCCTGCTCGGGCCCTCCGGCTCGGGCAAGTCGACGTTCCTGCGCTGCATCAACCATCTCGAGAAGATCGACGCCGGCCGCCTGATGGTCGGCGGGGAGCTCGTGGGCTACCGCCAGGTCGGCGATCGCCTGCACGAGCTGCCCGAATCGGAGGTCGCCCGCGAGCGCTCGGAGATCGGGATGGTCTTCCAGCACTTCAATCTCTTCCCGCACATGACCGCGCTCGAGAACGTCACCTGCGCGCCGATCCACGTCAAGCGCGAGCCGCGCGAGGCGGCGCGCGAGCGGGCGAGCGCGCTGCTGGAGCAGGTCGGTCTCGGCGACAAGCTCGACTCATACCCCTCCCAGCTCTCGGGGGGGCAGCAGCAGCGCGTCGCGATCGCCCGCTCACTGGCGATGAAGCCGAAGCTGATGCTCTTCGACGAGCCGACCTCAGCGCTCGACCCCGAGCTCGTCGGCGACGTGCTGGCGGTCATGCAGCAACTCGCCCGCGACGGGATGACGATGATCGTCGTCACGCACGAGATCGGCTTCGCGCGCGGGGTGGCGAACACCGTCGTGTTCATGGACGGCGGCGTCGTCGTCGAGGCCGGCAACCCGGCGGACGTGCTCGAAAACCCCCGCGAGGCGCGCACGCAGGAGTTTCTGTCGAAGGTTCTCTAGGAGCGGCCGAGCCGCGGAGCCTTCGCGGCCGCGGAGCCGTCCACCGCGGCGGTGCGCCGCGGTGGCGTGAGGGCGCTCAGCCGAGGTGCTCGTCGAGCCGCTCGATCGCCTGCGCGAGGTTCGCCCGCCCGAAGCCCACGCGCACGTGGCGGGGCTGCTCGTAGACCGATCCCGGAAGCAGCAGCACGCCGGCGTGCTCGGCGATCTCCTCGCACCAGCCGCGGACGTCGCGCTCGCCCGCCACGCGCGGGAAGCCGATCGGCCCCGCGCTCGGGCGGCACCACTGGAAGAGGTCGGCTCGGCGTGCGATGAGGTCGTCCATCAACGGCAGGTTGGAGAGGACGAGCTGCCGGTTGCGCTCGACGAGCGCCTCGGCATGGCGCAGAGCAATCGCGACGAGCAGCTCGCTCGGCGCGCTCGAGCAGATCGTCGTGTAGAGCTTCAGCTCCCTGATCGCACGCAGCAGCTCCGGGTCGCGGCACGCGAGCCAGCCCAGGCGCAGGCCGGGCAGGCCGTGGGCCTTTGAGACCGTGCCGAGCGAGAGCGCGCGCTCGTAGACGTCGCAGGCCGCCGGCAGGCGCTCGCGCGGGTCGTGCTCGAGGCCGCGGTAGACCTCGTCACAGAGCACGACGAGCGAGCGCTCGCGGGCGATCTCGATCACCCGCTCGAAAGTCGCTAGGGACATCTGCGTCCCGGTGGGGTTGTGGGGGCTGTTGATGTAGATCGCCTTCGTCTCGGGCCGCAGCAGGCCTTCGAGCTGCCCGACGTCGTGCGCCCAGCCGTCCTCGAAGCGGCGCGTCCAGAGCTCGGCGCGCGCGCCCGTGCTCGGCACCACCTCTAGCGCCGAGCCGTAGCAAGGCGCCTCGACGACGGCGTGGTCGCCGTCCTCCAGCAGGGCGTGGTACGTCAGGAAGATGCCCTCCTCAGCGGCGGCGAGCACGAGCACGTCCTCGTCCTGCACGCGCTCATAGAGACCCGCTATCGCGGCTCGCAGCTCGGGCGATCCCGGCACCTCGGTGTAGCCGAGGCGCAGCCCCATCAGCCGCTCGCGGCTGTCGGGCTCGAGCGCCAGCAGCTCCTCCAGCGCGCGCGACTCGCAGTCGCTGCTCGAGAGCATCAGCTCGGCGCGGAACTCCCAGCGCTCGTAGAAGCGCTCTATCTGGAAGGGGCGGATCTGAACGGTCGTCCTTTCGTGGCGTGGCCCGCCAAGACGGTAGCCTGCGGCGGAGATGAGCGCGGCGTTCCTAACGGGTGGCTCCGGCTTCATCGGCGGTCGGCTGATCGAGCGGCTGCGCCGCGACGGTCACGCCGTCCGGGCGCTCGCGCGCTCGAGCGTCGCCGCCGAGCGCGTGGCGGCGTTGGGGGCGGAGCCGGTCAGCGGCGAGCTCGGCGACCTCGAGGCGATGCGCGCCGGCGCGCACGGGTGCGAGCTCGCGTTCCACGCCGCTGCGATGCTCGGCGACTGGGGCCGGAGCGAGGACTTCGAGCGGGTCAACGTGCGGGGCACCGAGAACGCGCTGCGCGTGTGCACCGAAGCGGGCGTGCGGCGCTTCGTCCACGTGGGGACCGAGGCGGCGCTGATGGCGGGCCAGCCGCTGGTGGAAGTCGACGAGAGCGCACCGCTGCGCCCGGACTCGCCGGCGCTGTACAGCTCGACCAAGGCGCGCGCCGAGCAGGCCGTGCTGGCGGCCAACGGCGAGTCGCTGCAGACCGTCGTCGTGCGGCCCCGGTTCGTATGGGGCAGGGGCGACACGACGCTGCTGCCGCGGCTCGCGCAGATGGCGCGAAGCGGTCGCTTCGCGTGGATCGGGGGCGGACGCCAACGCACCTCTACGACGCACGTCGATAACGCCGTCGAGGGTCTCGCGCTCGCCGCCGCGCGCGGACGCCCGGGCAACGCCTACTTCGTCACCGATGGTGAGCCCGTCGTGTTCCGGGAGTTCGTCAGCGAGCTGCTGCTCAGCCAGGGCGTCGCGCCGCCGACGCGCAACCTCCCGGCGGGCGTGGCGCACGCAGTCGCCGCGTCCGGGGAGACCGCGTGGCGGCTGCTGCCGCTTCCCGGCCAACCGCCGCTCACGCGCTTCGCCTACTGGGTCTCGGCGCAGGAGTGCACGATCCGGATCGAGAAGGCGCGCGAGCAGCTCGGCTACGGCGCGCGGCGCACGATCGCCGACGGCCTGGAGGAGCTGGGCGCGCGCGAGCGATGAGCGGGCCTGCAGGTCACTTCGCCAGCCTGGGCCGGTACGTCGCCCAGCACGAGAGCCGTCGCTAGGCGCGCGCGCGCGCTGCGACCCCGGCGATGATCGACAGCGACGCGCAGGTGATCGTGATCGGCGGCGGCGTCGTCGGCTGCGCGGTCGCGTACGCCCTCGCTCGCCGCGGCGTTGCGGCTCTGCTGCTCGAGGCGGAGCGCGACCTCGGGCTGGGCGCGAGCGGGGCGAACTCGGGCATTCTGCACACTGGCTTCGACTCGCACCCCGGCGAGCTCGAGACGGCGCTGATCCTGCGGGCGGCGAGGCTGCGCGGGGTGCTGCTGGCGCAGCTCGACGTGAGCGTGTGGCGGTGCGGCGCGCGCCTGCGCCCGCGCGGGCCCGACGAGCGCGGGGCCGTCGCCCGGCTTGCCGAGAACGCGCGTTTCAACGGCGTCGAGGCGCACCTGGAAGGCGACGGCGCGCTGCGCGTGCCGGGGGAGTCCGTGACCGATCCGGTGGCGTTCGTGCAGGCGCTCGCCTCGGCGGCGCGCGCCGCGGGCGCCGAGATCAGGTGCAACGCCCGCGTGCAGGCGATCTCAGGCGAACGCGGCCTCCTCGCCGCCGAGCTCGCCGGCGGCGCGCGCGTGCAGGCGCGCGCGCTCGTCAACTGCGCCGGCCTGTTCGCCGACGAGGTCGCGCTGATGGCCGGCGACGAGCTGCTCAGCGTGTACCCGCGCAAGGGCGAGTTCCTCGTCTTCGAGCCGCCGCCGGGCGCAGCCCTGGAGGAGATATTGCTTCCCGTTCCCTCCGCGCTCGGCAAGGGCGTGCTTGTGTTTCCCACGCTCGAAGGCCAGATCGTCGCCGGTCCCACGGCGCGGGAGCGCGACGACAAGCGCGACTGGTCGGTCGAGGCCGACGCTGCCGATCTGATCATGGCCAAGGCCCTGCTCGCCTATCCGCCATTGCAGGACGCAGAGCAGGTTGGCGCCTACGCGGGCCTGCGCCCGGCGGGGCGCGGCACGAACTACGTGATCGAGCACTCGCGCGCGCGCCGGGGCGTCGTCCACGTCGCCGCGATCCGCTCGACGGGCCTGTCGGCGTCGCTTGCGATCGGCGAGCACGTCGCGGCGATGCTCGCCGAGACGGGGCTGTCGCTCGGCCCGCCGGCCGGCGCCCTGGCGCTCTCCGTGCAGCAGCCGGCCAGCGGCGACGGACCCTGGTGGCGACGGGCCGCGCGCCACCACGCGCGAGAGGCGGACAAGGGCGCGCTCGGGGGCGCGGCATGAGCTCCCCGCTGCTGCTCGGCATCGACGAGGGGACGACCGCGGTGAAGGCGGCTCTGTTCGACCTCGACCTGCGCGAGCTGGCGCGCGCGCGTCGCGCGGTTCCGGTGCGCCACCCGGGGTCGGGTCTCGTCGAGCAGGACCCGGAGGCGATTCTCGAGGCCGTGCTCGATGCGGTCGCCGAGGTGCTCGGCGCGGCCGAGGGCAGGGAGGTGATCGCGGCGGGACTCGATCACCAGGGCGAGTCCGTGCTCGCGTGGGAAGCCGGCAGCGGCAGGCCGCTGACTCCCGTGATCGTGTGGCAGGACAAGCGCAGCGAAGAGCTGCTGGCGAGCATCGACGAGCGGGCGAGCGAGCGTTCGGGCCTTCCGCTGGACCCCTACTTCTCGGCCGGCAAGCTCGCCTGGATGCTCGCGCACGAGCAGCGCGTAGAGGCCGCGCGCGCGGCCGGCTCGCTGCGCATGGGGACGCTCGATGCGTTCATATCCGAGCGCCTGGGGGCTGGCTTTGAGACCGACCTCTCGACCGCCTCGCGCATGCAGCTGCTGGCGGTCGGGGGGCAGGATTGGGACGCGGAGCTGCTGGAGCTGTTCGGCCTCCGGCGCGACTGGCTCGCGCGGATCGCGCCGACGGTCGGAGAGCTCGGCGAGCTGAGCAGCGTGCGCTGGCCGGCGCCGCTGCGTCTCGCGGCCCGCCTCGTCGACCAGCAGGCGGCGCTGGCCGGCTCCGGGGCGGTGCGCGCGGGCGAGCTGAAGGCGACCTACGGAACCGGGGTGTTCGTGCTCGGGCGCACCGCTGCGCCGGTGCGCGCGCAGGGTCTGCTGCCGACGGTGGCGTGGGCGCGCTCGAGCGCGGCCTCGGGCGACGATTCGGGAAGTGAGCCCGCCCGGCTCGAGGTCGCGCACGCGCTCGACGGCGGCGTCTTCGCCGCGGGAGCGCTGCTGGACTGGCTCGCGCAAGGGCTGGGCCTCGCCCCGGACGCGCCCGCCCTCGCGGCGCGAGCGGCGGAGGTCCCCGACAGCTCCGGGGTGATGGTGCTGCCGGCGATCTCGGGCCTCGGCGCCCCCTGGTGGGAGCCTCGCGCGCGGGGGGTCCTCGCGGGCCTGCATCCCGGTGTGCGCCCACCTCATATCGCCCGCGCCGCGCTGGAGGCGATCGCGTGGCGTGTTGCGGACGTGGTGGAGGCGATCGCGCGGGAGGCGCCGGTGATCAGCTTGCGCGTCGACGGCGGTCTGACCAACGATCCGACGCTCGTGCAGCTGCAGGCGGACGCGCTCGAGGTGCCCGTCGAGGTGGGACGCCCGGACACGACCGTGCTCGGCGCGGCGATGCTCGCGGGCGTGGGCGCGGGGGTGTTCGCAGACGTGGAGGATGCCGCACAGCGCCTGGCGCCCGGGCGTGCGGTGGCGGCGCGCACCGACCCTCGCGAGCGCGCCGGCGCGCGCGAGCGCTGGCGAGCCTTCGTGCGCTCGAGCTACTCGATCGTGACCTCGTAGGAGGCCTCGCGCAGCGCCGCGAGCACCTCATCGGTGTGGCGCGGGCCGCGCGTCTCGAGCGTCAGCTCGACCCCGGTTTCGCGCACGTGCAGCGCAACCGCTTCGCGCACGTGGCCGACGCCGATCACGTTCGCGCGCGCGCCGGCGACGAGCGCGAGCAGCTCGGCCAGACCGCCGGGGCGGTCGGGTACGCGCGTGAAGATGCGCACGCGGCGTCCCTGCTCGGTTTCGCTGCGGCGCAGCAGGGCCGCGAGCAGGCCGCTGTCGACGTTGCCGCCCGAGACGACAGCGACGGTCGTGCCCTCGACGGGCGGCAGGCCTCCGCCGAGCAGCGCCGCGACCGCGACCGCGCCGGCGCCCTCGGAGACCAGCTTCGCGCGCTCGGCGAGGAACACCATCGCACCGGCGATGTCGTCCTCGCCGACCACGAACAGGTCGTCGAGGAGCTCCTCCAATAGCGGCAGCGTGAGGCAGCCGGGGCGCTTGATCGCGATCCCGTCGGCGATCGTCGCTCGGGGCGCGATCTCGGCGCGCCTCTCGCCGCGATCGGCGTGGGCCGCTTCCAGCAGCTCGGCATACGGCGCGCAGGCCCGCGCCTGCACGCCGATCAGCTGCACGCGGGCGCGAGCCCGGCGAACGGCGATGCCGACGCCGCTGGCCAGGCCCCCGCCCCCGACCGGGACGATCACGCGCGCGAGGTCGGGCACGTCGTGCAGCAGCTCGAGCCCCAGCGTTCCCTGGCCGGCGATGACGTCGAGGTCGTCGAACGGGTGCACGAGCGAAGCGCCCGTTCGGCGCGCGTACTCGGCGGCGAGCTCGAGCGCTTCCTCGACGGAGTCCCCCTCGAGCTGCACGCGCGCGTCGAGCGCCTCGACGGCCGCGACCTTCGAGACGGGAGCGTCGCGCGGCATGAAGACGGCGCAGCAGACGCCCTTCGAGCGCGCGGCATACGCGAGCGCGCGGCCGTGGTTGCCAGCGCTCGCGGCGACGACCCCGGCCTCCCCGGGCTGTAGCGAGGCGAGCTTGCTGAGCGCGCCGCGCAGCTTGAAGGAGCCGGCGAGCTGCAGGCACTCGGCCTTCAGCGCCACCGGGCCTGCGCTGAGCGCGCCGAGCTCCTCGCTGCGGAGTGTCGGCGTGTGCACCGCGAGCCCGCTGACCGCCTTGCTGGCGCGCTCCAGGTCGACGCGCGCGATCAGAGCGCCGGCGTCCGTCGTGGCAGCGCCCTCGCCGGCGCCGGGAGCGTCCTCGCTCACGAGCGAGGACCTCCTCGCAGGGTCGTTGCGAGCGCTGTTCTCATCCCGCTAGAAGGTATAGGTTGCAGTCCTTCTGGCACGACTGTACGTTGAGGAAATGGGGCAGGTCGAGGAGATGCTCGTGCAGCTCGCGCCGTCGCTGGGCGAGCCGCAGGGCAAGCCCGTTGCCCTCGAGGGGGGGATAACGAACCGCAACTTCCGCGTGAGGCTGGGGGCGGAGGAGTACGTGATCCGCATCCAAGGCAGGGACACGCAGCTGCTCGGCATCGACCGCGAGGCCGAGCGCGCGGCGAGCGCGGCGGCGGCCGCGATGGGCATCGCGCCGGCGCTCGTGGCGGCGCTGCCCGGGGGGCTCGTGAGTAGGTTCGTCGAGTGCACAGAGGTCCCCGTCGAGGAGCTGAGAGCACGCGTCGATGAGCTCGCGCGCTCGCTGCGCCGCTTCCACGACTCCGCGCTGCAGCTGCCGAGCGCCTTCTGGGTGCCCGACCTGCTCGCGGACTACGCCGCGATCGTCGCCGAGCGCGGGCAGCGGCTTCCGGCGGCCTACGAGCGGACGAGCGCGACGGCCGCGCGCATTACGGCCGCGGTGCCGCTGGAGCTGCCGCGACCCTGCCACAACGATCTCCTTCCCGGGAACATCATCCGTGCGCTCGAGGACGGCGCGATCCTCATCGTCGACTGGGAGTACGCGGGCATGGGCCATCCCTATTTCGACCTCGGCAACCTGTCCGTCAACAACGACTTCGACGATGCGACCGACGATCGCCTGCTGCAGGCATATCACTCCGAGCCTCCCAGCGACGCCTCTCGCGCGCGGCTGAAGTTGATGCGCGTGCTCTCCGACGCCCGCGAGGCAGCGTGGGGAGTCGCGCAGGCGGCGATCTCCGAGCTCGACTTCGACTTCGACGCGTACGCGAACCGGCACTTCGAGCGCCTGCTCGCAGCGGCTGAGGCACGCGACTTCGAGGAGTGGCTTGCGGCCGCGTGAGCTACCGGATCGCGCGCGGGTGGTGATCATCGGCGGCGGCGTGGGGGGCACCGCGATCGCCTACCACCTCGCTCGCCTCGGCGAGCGCGATGTGGTGCTGCTCGACCGCAACGAGCTGACGAGCGGCTCCACCTTCCACTCCGCCGGGCTCGTGGGCCAGCTTCGTTCGAGCCTCTCGCTGACGCGCCTGATGATGGACTCGGTGGAGCTCTACCGCACGCTCGACTGCGGCTGGGTGCAGTGCGGCGGCATCCGCCTGGCGTGCACGCCCGAGCGCGAGCAGGAGGCGATGCGGCAGGTGGCGTGGGCGAGGACGTTCGGGCTGCCGCTCGAGCTGATCACGCCCGAGCAGGCGCGCGAGCTGTTCCCTCTGATGAGCACCGAGGGCGTCCGCTGCGGCTCCTACCTGGCCAGCGACGGCTACCTCGATCCGTCGCTGCTGACGAGCGCCCTCGCCGAGGGGGCACGGGAGGGCGGGTGCAGGATCTTTACGCACACGCGCGTGACCGCGATCGACGTGCAGAGCAGCGCGGCGGGCCAGCCGCGCGTGCGTGGCGTGCAGACCGAGTGGGGTCCGATCGAGGCCGAGATCGTGGTCAACGCGGGCGGGATGTTCGCAGCCGAGATCGGGCGCCTGGCAGGAGTGCGGGTCCCGATCGTGCCGTTCGCCCACGAGTACCTCGTGACGCAGCCGTTCCGCGAGCACGCGCGCGAAGGAGAGCGCGTCCATCTGCCGACGTTGCGCGACCCGGACCTGCTGATCTACTTCCGCGAGGAGGGCGGCGGGCTGGTGATGGGCGGCTACGAGCGCGACTCGGCTCCGTGGGCGCTCGACGAGCACCTCATCGACGCGATCCCGGCGGACTTCAACGGCCGCCTGCTCGAGGAGGACTGGCCTCGTTTCGAGGAGATCGCGAAGAACTCCTCGCTACGGGTGCCGGTGATGGAGGACGTGAAGGTGACGCGTCTGATCAACGGGCCGGAGGCCTTCACGCCCGACAACGAGTTCTGCCTCGGCGAGAGCGAGGTGCGCGGGTTCTTCGTGGCGGCCGGCTTCTGCGCGCACGGCCTCGCCGGCGCGGGCGGCATCGGCCGCGTGATCGCCGAGTGGATCATCGCCGGTGAGCCCTCCAGCGACGTGTGGGAGATGGACATCCGCCGCTTCGGGGCGCACTTCCGCTCACCGAGCTACACGCTCAAGCGAGCCAAGGAGGTCTATGAGACCTACTACGACATCCGCTACCCCGCACATGAGCGCAGCGCCGGACGGCCGCTGCGGGTCTCGAGCGCGTATGCGTGGCACGCGCAGCACGGCGCGGCGTTCGGCGAGAAGTCTGGCTGGGAGCGGGTGAACTGGTATGAGACGAACGCACCGGCGGGCGATGAGTCGCTGCGGCCTCGCGGCTGGGCGGGCATGCACTGGTCGCCCGCGATCGGCGCCGAGCACCTCGCCACGCGCGAGCGGGCCGGGCTGTTCGACGAGTCCTCGTTCGCGAAGCTCGAGGTCGCCGGACCGGGCGCGGGAGAGTTCCTCGAGCGCATGTGCGACAACCACGTCGCGCGCGAGGTGGGTGCGATCACGTATACGCAGATGCTCAACGCCCACGGCGGCATCGAGTGCGACTTCACGGTCTCGCGCGTGGAGGAGGAGCTGTTCTCGATCGTCACGGGGACCGCGTTCGGCAACCACGACCTGAGCTGGATCAAGCGCAACGCGCCTGAGGACGGGAGCGTGCGCTGCTCGGATGCGACCGCGAGGTGGGCGTGCTTTGCGCTCTGGGGCCCGCGCGCGCGGGACATCCTCGGCCCGCTCACCGAGGACGCGCTGGAGTTCCCCTACATGACTATGCGCGACCTCGCCGTCGGCGACGTCCCGGTGCGCGCGCTGCGCGTGACGTTCGTCGGCGAGCTCGGATGGGAGCTCTACTGCCCGACGGAGTACGGGGCGGGGCTGTGGCGCGCGCTGTGGCAGGCCGGCCGCGCACACGACCTGGTCGCAGGCGGCTACCGCGCGATCGACTCGCTGCGCCTCGAGAAGGGCTACCGCGTGTGGCCGGCCGATATCACCGCCGATGAGACGCCCTTCGAGGCCGGGCTCGGCTTCTGCGTGCGGCGCGAGGGCGGCTTCCTCGGCGCGCAGGCGCTCGGCGTCGAGCCCTGCGCGGAGCGGCCCGTGCCCGCGCGGCGACTGCGCTGCCTGACGCTCGAGGATCCGCGGTCGGTGGCGCTCGGCAACGAGCCGGTGCGGGTCGCTGATGAGATAGTCGGGCGCGTGACCAGCGGCGGCTACGGCTACACGGTCGAGCGCTCGATCGCGTACGCGTACCTGCCGAGCGAGATCGGACCAGGTACCGAGGTCGAGGTCGACATCTTCGGCGAGTGGGTTGGCGGGGTGCTCGCGCGCGAGCCGCTGTTCGACGCGAAGGGCGAGCGCATCAGGGCGTGAGCTCCTCTCCTGCGGCCTGGCTGACCTGGTCGTAGACGTGCCAGATCCAGGCTTCGCGTAGCGCGACGACGGCCGCGGGCTCCTTCTTGGCCCAGCCCCGATGGACGACGACGGCCGCGAACAGGGCCTCGACGAGGAGGTTCGGGCGATCCCTGAGGGCGAGGTTGATGACGGCGAAGAGGTCGCCCGGGTCGCTCACCTCGTAGAGCCTCTCGAGCCCGGCGTGACCGGAGTCCAGCGCCGCGATCAGGTCGGCGGATCCCGTCGCGGCCCTCACGTCGGCGAGCGCCACGAGGGCCGCCCGCCGCTCCGGTGGGAGGGCGTCGATCGCCGCGTCGCGCTGCGGCTCCGTCATCGAGGCGAAGTCCGAGAGGAAGTTCAGCAGCCAGTCTTCGTGCGCGTCCATCGCCCGCCGCGCGATCCTAGCGGACGACTTCGGCCGCGGCCCACACCGCGACACTGCGCTCAGCCGGCGATCCGAGATCGATCACGCTCTCTCATCATCCTCTAACGAGGCCGAAGGACTCCGAGAGGCTGCTCTTCTCGCCCTTGACGCTCTCGCGCTGGGCGGCAACGAGGCGTGCGGAGCTGCGTCGCGCGAGCTCGCACTGAGCGACCCGGGATTCCGTTACCACGCGCGATTCCGCTACCACGCGCGCGAGCATCGTGCTCGGCTGGCCGCTTGCCAATGCGTCCAGCCTGGCATCCGAGCTGTAACAGTTCGTGTACGGTCGTACCCCTGCCGGATCGATCGCGTTGGCGACGATCGGGGGCAGGGCAGAGATCGATCCATGCAACGCCTTCGATTGACCCTCCGCGTCGCCGTCGCGCTGGCCGCAGTCAGCGCCGTGTCGGGCGCGGTCGCGCCGGGCGCCCAGGCGGGGCTCCCGGTGCCCGGGCCGCGGACGCGCTATGCGGCCGTGCGCCACGTGTGCCGCTCGCCCAAGCCGAGGCACGCCAGCTGCTTGGTGGAGGCTCTGGTCCCTGCCCCGGCGAGCGCGACCGGCGCGAGCCCCTACCTGGCCGCCGCCGGAGCGGCCTCATCGGGGCCGGCCGGGGGCCTGACCCCGGCCGAGCTCGCCAGCGCGTACGCCTACTCGCCCGCGGGCGGCGGCGGACAAGCCGTGGCGATCGTCGACGCGTTCGACGATCCGAAGATCGAAGCGGACCTGGCGTCCTTCGACGCGCACTACGGGCTCTCGTCCTGCACCGCCGCGAACGGCTGCTTCGAAAAGGTCGGGCAGACCGGAAGCACGACGTCGCTTCCGCACGCGGACACCGTCGGCTGGTCGGTCGAGATAACGCTCGACGTGGAGACGGTGCACAGCGTCTGCGAAAGCTGCAAGATCATGCTCGTCGAGGCCAACTCGGAAAGCTTCGCGGACCTCGCCGCATCGGTGAGCGAGGCCGTGAAACGCGGTGCGGGCGAGGTCTCTAACTCCTACGGCGGGCTCGAGAGCGGCGTGGGGGCGAGCGAATCGGCCGCCTACAACACTCCGGGCGTGGTGATGGTGGCGTCCGCCGGCGACTCCGGCTACCTCAACTGGGACTACGTGGCCAGCGTCGGGACGGCCCCCGGGCAGCCAGACTCCCCGGCGTCGCTTCCGACGGTCGTCGCGGTCGGCGGAACCGCGCTGAAGCTCACGGCGGCCGGCACGCGCCAGAGCGAGACGGTGTGGAACGACAGCGGTCGACCGAGCGTCGAAGAATTCAAACAGTTCAGCGCGACCGGCGGCGGCTGCAGCGGCCGGTACACGGCGCCGTCCTGGCAGCAGAGCGTCCCCGGCTGGGCGGCGACGGGCTGCGGCACGAAGCGGCTCGACAACGACATCGCAGCGGTCGCCGACCCGTATACCGGCTTCGACATCTACGACAGCTACGTCTACGAAGCGGGATTCAAACCCGGGTGGCTGACGGTCGGCGGCACCTCGCTGTCCTCCCCGCTGGTCGCCGCGCTCTACGGGCTCGCCGGCGGCAGCAACGGGGTGAGCTACCCAGCGTCCACGCTCTACGCCCACATCGGCCAGCCCTCGGCGCTGTATGACGTGACCGAAGGCGGCGACGGATACTGCGACGGCGAAGCGCCGGGACCGTGCGGCGAGCCCGAAGTCAACGAACTGCTCGGCAAGCTCGACTGCGAAGGCACGACCGCGTGCGACGCGGCGCTCGGCTTCGACGGTCCTTCAGGCGTGGGCGCGCCGAACGGGCTGGGTGCACTCGAGTCAAAGAAGCTCGCGCCGACCGTGGCGGCGGAGGCCGCGAGCGCACCCCAGCCGACGTCGGCGGTGTTGAGCGGCACGGTGAACCCGAACGGGCAGATCGTGGGCGCGTGCGTGTTCGAATACGGCCCCACCGCCTCCTATGGACTGAGCGCGCCGTGCTCGTCGCTGCCCGCCCCGGGCAGCAGCCCGGTCCCGGTGTCGGCGTCGCTGCTCGGCCTGAGCCCCGGCAGCACCTATCACTTCCGTCTCGTTGCGAGCAATCCCACCGGCGAGGGCGAAGGCGTCGACGAGGCGTTCACGACGGGGAGCCCGCCGGAATACGGGCGTTGCGAGAAACTCGCGAAAGGCGTCAAGGGCGCGTACTCGACCGCCACCTGCACCTCGCTGGCTACCGCAGAAAAATACTCCTATGAATGGGCGCCGGGACCGGGACCGAAGGCGAAATTCACCGCAACGCTCAAACCTCTGAGCACCGCTGTGATCGAAACGCTCGCCCGCACGGACGTGACGTGCACGGGCGCGTCGGCCGGCGGCGAATATGTGGGCCGCAAGACGGTGGCGAGCGTGATAGTGACGTTCACCGGATGCACGCGGGCGGGCGTGAAATGCACGAGCGCAGGCCGCAGCGAAGGTGAAGTGGTGACATCGGCGCTCGTGGGAAGCCTCGGGGTCGTCAGCAAGTCGGGCGAAGGCCCGCTCAAGGACGCGATCGGCGCCGACCTCTCGCCGAGCAGCGAATCGGTCCCGGTCGCGAGCTTCACATGCGGAGCGAGCACCGTGTCTGTGAAGGGCTCCGTGCTCGACCCGGTGACGAGCGACAAGATGCTGACGAAGGTCACCGTGAAATACGCGGCCGCAATGGGGAGGCAGAAACCGGAAGGCTTCGAAGGGCTCCCTAGGGACGTGCTCGAAGAGGCGGTCGGCGAAGCGGCGTTCGAACAGGCCGCCCTCAAGCTCACGATGACCGAGACCGGCGAAGAACCGCTCGAGGTCAACTCCGTCGAGTAGGTCCCGCGCAGGGCAGCAGGCTCGCGCGCGTTTCCGCCACGGGGCCGGCACGCACACCGAGACTGCTGAGGATCGTCCTAAGCGATAGCCGTCGCGCTGCCACAGACGTGGGCACGACCGTAGTCGGGATCCAGACGGCTATCACGCTTTACACGCTGGCGATGGCGTCATTGATGATCCCCGGCGGGAAGATCGGACAGATCATCGGCCGCAAGCGGGCCTTCTCGATCGGTTGCGCCATCTACGGATGCGGGTCCTTCACGACCGCCATCTCGCCGAGTCTCGGGGTGCTGGTGCTGCGCGGGCGCGCGTTCCCTGTCGCGGCCTTCGTCGGTCTGACGGCGCGCGGTCGTCGGGATGGCGTCCTGGGCACGTCTGACCGCTCGCTCTTGCCACACCGCACCGCAAGCCGCGCCGAGCACAATGACCGCACCTATGGCGATGAACCAGGCCATCAGAATGAAGACGACGCCGATGATCCCGTACAGCTTGTGTTCCGAGATGAGCGCCGATGAGAAGTAGATCGAAGAGAAAAGCGCAAAGCCGAGCCAGAACAGCCCGCTCACGAAGGCTGGTCGGAGAAGGTAGCGCCATCGCACCCGACCTGCAAGCAAGAAGTGCATCGTCCACCAGAAGAAGATCGTCACCCCTATCAAGCTCACGAGCCCCCGGACAACAGGCCCGACCGTGCTACGTAGGGGTTCGTCGATGCTGCCCTCAGCGATCAAGACCCCAAGCAAGACGCAGACCCAGACGAGGAACCGCAAAAGGTCACGCCAGCCACGATCGTCCTGGTCGAAGACCCGCTCGTAGATCACCTGCAGCGTGCTGGCAACCGTCACGGTTCCAGCGAACGCAATGATCAGGCCGAGGATGATCGGACCGGCCGAATGGCTCGGCGACTTGCGGAACAGGCCCTGAATGATGTGTGCGCCTTGACTATTGAGGCCGATGTGCCGACTCAGGTCGTCGTCAATCCGTTCATTCGCGATCGAACTCAAGAGGATGATGAGCGGGAGCATCGACAAGAGCAGTGCGGCTCCGAAGAGAATGATCGAACTGCCGAAGTCGACCGTCTTGAGGCGCGCGACAACGTCCTGCAGCCACGAACCCTCGAAGTGGCGTCGTGCGGCGGCGATCCCCTGGCGCGCTCTGTCTGCAGCAGTGTGGCCGTTGCCTCGATGCCGCGGTGGTCGATCATTGGTCGGGGTGGGCTGAGTCACGCCAACACATCATGCTGCACCCCGCACGCCATGCGCCAGCATGCGGTGGTCTCGAGGCGGCAGTATTGCTCACGGGGCCACTCGCATCCCACCTGCACTACCAAGTCCAGGATGGCCATTCGCGCCGCTCACCGCTGCGCCTGCCGCTTGGTGGCCACTCCGCGTCCCCGGCCTCGGCGGGGCCCCACTCGCCGACCCCGTTAGGATCCTCCGGGCAAACGCGGCGCGAGCCGCCCGGCTAGGACAAGGAGCTACACGTTGATTGCGACCAGCTATCCGTTTCTCGAAGTCTTTTGGACGATGCTCATCTTCTTCGCGTTCTTCATCTGGATCTGGATCCTCTTCACGGTGTTCGCGGACCTGTTTCGCCGCGACGACATATCGGGTTGGGGGAAGGCAGCATGGATCATCTTCGTCATCGTGCTTCCCTACCTTGGCGTGTTCGTGTACCTGATCGCCGAGCACAAGGGCATGACCGACCGGTCGATCCAGCAGCAGCAGGCTGCGAAGTCACAGATGGACCAGTACGTGAGGTCTGTCGCCGGACGCAGCGACCCCAGCCAGCAGATCGCCAAGGGCGAGGAGCTACTCAAACAGGGCACGATCAGCCAGGCCGAGTTCGACCAGATCAAGCAGCGGGCGCTCGCGGGCGCCTAGTGACCTGAGTCGGTTCGCGAACGTGGTCGTACTGGATCACCGCGTGGGCCGGCAACGCCGCGATCGCGGCCGGCAAGCACACGGTACGGTTCGTCTTCAGCGACGCGCACGGGGACATCGAAACCTCATCGGTGAAGGCGTTGCCGTGACAAGCCAACCCGACCAGCGAGAAGAGCAGAGGTGAACACCGTCACACAGAAGGCGCTCGGGGTCCATTCGGAGGTGGGCCAGCTGCACACTGTGATGGTGCATCGGCCCGATCTGGCCCACGAGCGCCTGTCGCCATCCAACTGTCACGAGCTCCTGTTTGACGAC
>DATFZM010000025.1:0-13069 GCA_035314465.1 Solirubrobacteraceae bacterium
AGCGTGAGCTCCCGCGGCTGCTCGATGCCCTCGGCGAACGTCTCGATCGAGAGCGCCTTGCCGAGCTGCACGAGCGTGTGGATGAGCGTCTCGCCCTCCTTGTTGTGCCGCAGTCCTGCGATGAACGAGCGATCGATCTTCAACGCGTCGACAGGGAACTGCTGAAGATGAGCCAGCGACGAGTAGCCGGTGCCGAAGTCGTCGATCGCGATCCTGACGCCGAGCGCCTTGATCGCAGCGAGACGGCCGGCCGTCTGATCCACGTTGCGCATGAGCGTGGTCTCGGTGATCTCGAGCGTGAGGTTGGAGGCCGGCAGTCCGCTTTCCGCGAGGGCCTCCTCGATGTCGACGATTAGCTGGTCGCTGTCGAGCTGACGCGCGGAGACGTTTACCGCGATCGAGACGGGGTGGCCGGCCTCGTGCCAGACGGCGCCCTGACGAGCGGCCTCGCGCAGTACCCAGCGGCCGACCTCCGTGATCAGACCCGTCTCCTCGAGCAGCGGGATGAACGCGTCCGGCTGGACCAGGCCGCGCGCCGGGTGTCGCCAGCGGATCAGCGCCTCGACGCCGGTCGGACGCATGTCGCTCAGGTTCAGCGTCGGCTGGTAGGCGAGTACGAACTCGTCGTTGTCGAGGGCCGTACGCAGGTCCATCTCGAGCTCCATGCGGCGCTTGACGCTGTCCTGCATGCCCGCCTCGAACACCGCGAAGCGGTTTCGCCCGTCCCACTTGGCCCGGTACATCGCGATGTCGGCGTCGCGCAGCAGGTCCCCGGCGGACCCGCGATGGCCGGCGGCGATGCCGATGCTCGCGCTGATAGTGAGAGCGATCTCGCCCTGCGGACCGAGCTTGAACGGGGGCCGCAGCGCCTCGAGCAGGCGTTCGGCCACGAGCTCGGGACCCGTCGCGAGCGTGAGCTCCTCGGCGATCACGACGAACTCGTCGCCGCCGAGGCGCCCCAGCGCGTCGGCTTGGCGGACGACCCCCTTCAGACGCGCCGCGACCGCCTGCAGCAGCTCGTCGCCGACGTTGTGGCCGAGCGTGTCGTTGATGCTCTTGAAGTTGTCGAGGTCGATGAACAGCGCAGCCATCGGCGCCTGCTGCCTGGAGGCACGCGCGAGCATCTGTTCCACGCGGGCGAGAATCAGGGTCCGGTTGGGCAGGCCAGTGAGCGGATCGTGTGTGGCCAGGAACGCTAGCTCCTCCTCGCGCCGGGTGAGCTCGTCGTCGGTGCGCTGGCGCTCCTTCTCGAAGACCTTGCAGACTCGCAGCAAGCTGAGCTCGAGGCTCAGCTGGATCATCTCGACGGCGTGTGCAAGGACGTGCGCGGGGGTGGCGAGCTGCGCGCCGCAGTCGCGCGTGACCTCGACCATCACGTTGCGCCACCACATGCTGCGCCGCACGACCTCGTGTATCGAAGCCGCTCGGTGGGCCGCCAGCTCGCCGAAGATCCGCGACGTTTCCTTGGCCGCGCCGTGGGTCACCTTGAGGTCGTCGCCCGCGATCCAGCGCGCGACCGCCACGGTCGAGTTCGCGCACACGCGGCGGAAGCTCTCGTGGACGCTCTCGGCCAGATCCTCCCCTTCTTCGTTGCTGCGGGCCGTCGTCCCCTCGAGCACCTCCTGTTTGCGCGCGAGCACGGCCCCGCCGAGGCGGCGCAGCTCCTCCGCTTCCGGGCGCGCCTCGCCCGGCGAGGACTCGGGCACAGCTGTGAATGCGCGCTGCGCGCTTGACGTCCGGGCTGCCATGTCGCGCTATCAATCGGCCGCTGGGCCGAATTACTGAAGCGCTTTGCCTGCAGCAGACGATCGTCTGCAAGCGCCGACGCGGACGCGGACGCTCGCTGAGGTCCTTCGATCGCGCGCCCGGCGCTTCATGCGGATCGGTCGCCGAGCCTCGACATGCGCGAGTAGCCGTCTCGCAGCAGCAGCTGCCAGGCGGCGTCGAGGATCGCCGCGTCGACGTTCTCATCCAGCGGTCGCACCGACCCTCGTACGGGAGGCGCCTGCAGGTCATCGTCGCTCGGGCCGGGCATGCCGATCGGTTGCCCAGACCGAGGCGCGGGTTGACACGTTGACGCGGGCGATGCGTTGGGAATTAACTCTTGACGCGAGGCGAACGCCCGGGATAGGTTTGCCCGACAGCGCCCCGCCGCGAGGGGCTTTTCGGTTGCGGCGTCGGGCGGCATCCGCATAGGGGAGGTCAGAGGGGTGGGGAAGGGCTATCGCATAGTCGGGCTTGCGGCTGTCTGCGCAGGCGTGCTTGTACCTGCCGCGGCGGCGTCCGCGTCTCCGCAATATGTCGCTCTCGGTGATTCATATTCATCCGGCGTCGGCACGCGCGCGTTCTATGAAGAACCGGGGGAATGCGATCGCAGCCCGGACGCCTATGGGCCGAAGATCGCCGCGGTGAAGGGCTACACCCTCAGCTTCCTGGCCTGCAGCGGAGCGAAGACCACCGAAGTGAACGAAAAACAGCTCGGTACGCTCAGCAGCAGCACAAGCCTCGTCACGATCACGATCGGCGGCAACGATGCGGGATTCAGCAACGTGATCATCAACTGCGCGCTCTACTACTTCACCTGCGGAAGCGCCATCAGCGAAGCCGACGAATTCATAGCGAAAAAGCTGCCCGGGCTGCTCGAAACCACCTACAAGGACATCCATACGAAGGCGACCACGGCGAAGGTGATCGTGCTCGGCTATCCGAAGCTGTTCACCAAGGAAGGGAAGACGTGCAACGTCAACCTCCTGACCTCGGGCAACGAGAAGAAGATGAACGAATCCGCGGAAAAACTCGACAGCGTGATCAAGGGTCGCGCGGAAGCGATGAAATTCACATTCGTCAACCCGACGAGCGCCTTCGACTCGCACGAGGTCTGCTCGTCCTCGGAATGGCTCAACGGACAATCCAACCCGCTGTCTGAAAGCTACCAGCCGAACGTCTCGGGGCAGGCCGAGTTCACCTCGCTCGTCGAGGCGGCCATCTAGAGGGAGAGCAGATGGAGGGGAAGGAGCCACGCGAGGTGGGCGTCCGCTGCGGCGGGCGCGTCGTGACCTACCCGCAGCTGTTCGGCGGCGCCCTGCGGGCCACGCGCGCGCTGCACGAGCTCGGGGTCGGTGCCGGCGATCGCGTGGCCCTGCTGCTTCACAATTCGATCGAGTTCCTACAGGCGTCGATCGCCACCGTGCCGTTGGGCGCAAGCGCGGTGCCGATCAACTGGCACTGGCGCGGCGAGGAGATCGCATACGTCCTGCGCGACAGCTCCGCCAAGGTCCTGATCGTGCACGCGGACCTATGGCCGGCGATCGCCGCGAGCGTGCCGGACGCTGTGACCGTCGTCGCCGTCGATCCGCGGGGTCAACGCCCCGTCCGCCCCGAGGTCGCGGGCGGGCTGGCGTGGACGGACCTGCTCGACGGGTGCGAGCCGTGGGAGCAGCCGCCGGAGGGTGCGCCGGTGAGCATCATCTACACCTCGGGCACGACCGGACGGCCCAAGGGCGTAGTGCGCCAGCCCGCGACCGACGAGCAGCGCGAGGCGATGCAAGAGCTGCTCGGGGAGATCTTCGCGCTCGCCCCAGGCGAGCGCACGGTGATCCCGGCCCCGATGTATCACACCGCGCCGAACGTGTACGCGCTGTCCGCAGCGGTGCGCGGCATGGACATGACGATCATGGAGCGCTTCGACGCGGAGGAGTTCCTGCGGCTCGTCGAGGAGCATCGTGTGAGCGTCGTGCAGATGGTGCCGACGATGTTCGTGCGCCTGCTCGCCCTGCCCGAGAACGTGCGGGCGCGCTATGACCTCTCCTCGCTGCGTTTGATCGTCCACGCCGCCGCGCCGTGTCCCCCAGGGGTCAAGCGCGGCATGATCGAGTGGCTCGGGCCGATCGTGGCGGAGTACTACGGCTCGACGGAGACGGGGCCCGTGGTCCACTGCGACAGCGAGCAGTGGCTGGCGCATCCCGGGACTGTCGGGCGTCCGCTGCAGCGCGCGGTTGTGAAGGTGCTCGACGCCGAAGGCCGCGAGCTCGCTGCGGGCGAGTCCGGTGAGATCTTCGTATGGCTCGACGTGTGGCCCGACTTCACCTACGAAGGCGACCACGACAAGCGCCGAGCGATCGGCCGCGACGGGCTCGTTAGCTGTGGGGACATCGGCTACCTCGACGCCGACGGCTATCTGTTCCTCAACGACCGCCGCAGCGACATGGTGATCAGCGGCGGCGTCAACATCTACCCGGCCGAGATCGAGACCTGCCTGATGTCGCTGGCCGGCGTCCGCGACTGCGCGGTGTTCGGCATCCCCGACGACGAGTTCGGGGAGGCGCTCGCCGCGCACATCGAACTCGAGGACGGCGCCCAGGTGAGCGCCGCCAGCGTGCGCGACCACGTGCGCAGCAATCTCGCCGGCTACAAGACGCCGCGGGTCGTCGAGTTCAGCGACTCGCTTCCGCGCGAGGACTCGGGGAAGATCTTCAAGCGGCGCCTGCGCGAGCCCTACTGGGCCGGCCGCGAGCGCGCGATCTAGCCGCGCCGAGCGAAGCCTCATCCGCGGCGGGCGCCGATACCTGCAGCCGTGTGTGCGCCTGGCTGGCCGCCGCTGCCCGCTCGCTCAGCTCCCCCCACAGATGCACGGTGGCGTAGGCGCGATACGGGCGCCAGCGGTCGGCCACACGCGCCGCCCCGCGAGGATCCTCGCCCAGCAGCTCGAGCGCGCGGCGCACGCCGAGGTCCCCCGCAGGGAACGCGTCGGGATCGCGCAGCCCGCGCATCGCGACGTAGTCGACCGTCCATGGGCCGATTCCCGGCAGCGCGAGCAGCGCCGCGCGCGCCTGGCGGTGCTCGGCGCCCGCGTCGAGTACGAGCCGCCCGTCGGCGAGCGCCTGCGCCAGCGCAAGCAGCGCCCGCGCCCGCGACGCGGGCATCCCGAGCCGCTGCGGATCGACCTGCGCGAGCGCCGCCGCCGAGGGAAACAGGTGCGTGACGGCGCCAAGCGGGCGCTCGATGCGCTCTCCGCAGGCACGCACGATCCGCCCGGCGAGCGTCGCCGCGCCCGACAGCGAGACCTGCTGGCCGAGCACCGCGCGCAGGGCCAGCTCGTCGCCGTCGGGAGCGCCCGGGATGCGACGCCCGGGCGCCATCCGCACGAGCGCCCCGAGCAGGGCATCGGCACCGAGCGCCTCGTCCACCGCGATCGGATCGGAATCGAGATCGAGCATCCTCCGCGCGCGCTGCATCGCCGCGGCGAGGTCGCGCAGATCATCGAGCCGAAAGCGCGCGTGCACGTGGCCTGCGAGCGGCGTCAGCTCCACGACGCCCGGGCCGCGGGGCAGGCGCAGGCTGCGTCGAAATCCCCCGACGAGCCCCTCCTCGACACCCGCAACCGCGCGTCGGGCCAGGAACGAGAGCAGAGCATTCGCGTTGAGCGGGCTGCGGTAGGGCAGGCGCAGGACGACGGTCCCCGAATCCTCGGGGCGGCCAGCGCTGCGAGCCCGCGCGCGCAGCGCACTCGGCGTCATCGCGAACACCTCGCGAATCGTCGCGTTGAACTGGCGCAGGCTCTGGAAGCCGGCCGCGAAGGCGACGTGCGTAACCGGCTCGGCGGTCGTCTCCAGCAGCGTGCGCGCCGCCTGCGCGCGCTGCGCGCGGGCCAGCGAGAGCGGCCCCGCGCCCACGACCTCCACGAGCCGGCGATGCACATGGCGCTCGCTGTAGCCGAGGCGCGTCGCGAGGCCGCTGACGCCCTCGCGGTCGACCACGCCATCGGCGATCAGGCGCATCGCACGCCCGACGATGTCGGCACGCCGATCCCACTCCGGCGAGCCCGGGCTCGCGTCGGGGCGGCAGCGCTTGCAGGCCCTGAAGCCCGCCGTCTGCGCCGCCGCGGCGGTCGCGAACAGGCGCACGTTCTCGCGCTTGGGCGTGCGCGCCGGACAGCTCGGCCGGCAGTAGATGCCGGTGGTCAGTACGCCGCAGAAGACCCATCCGTCGAAGCGCGGATCCTCGCTCGCGATCGCGCGCCAGAGGAGCTCCTCGTCGATCAGCATGCGCCCACGATCGCATACGCGGCCGGCCAGATCTCGCGGGATTCGGACCTCGCCAGACCCGCCGGCCGATTACCCCTCGGGTAGCGCGAGCCAGCGAGCATTGCCCGTGACGTAATCGTCCTCGCGCGCCCTGCGCGCTAGCGTGTCGCCATGGCCCTCGCAGTGACCGAACGGCTGCTCGCCGACGTCGCGGCCTGATGTCCGCGTCCTGGCCCTCGATCTCCTATGAGCGCTGGAGCGAGACCTGCGACACGCTCCACGGCCACACCCAGCTGCTCGGCAAGCTGGCGGTCGCGCTCGCCCCGCCGGAGCCCGAGCTGCAGCACGCCGCGCTGCGCCTGACCGCGAGGGGATGGGAGACCCTGCCGCTGCCCGCCCCCGACGGTTCGGGCGCGCTTGTCGTCGCACTGGACCTGCACGCCCACGAGGCGCTCGTCGAGCACTGCGACGGCCGCGCCGCGCACGTCGCGCTCACGCCCAACCGGGCCGTCGGAGAGGTCACGCGAGAGCTGCTCGCCGCGCTCGCGCAGCTCGTCGGCTCCGTCGAGATCAACACCACCCCGCAGGAGGTTCCCTGGAGCGTGCCGCTGGACGAGGACGACGAGCACGCCTCCTACGACGCCGATCAGGTCGAGGTCTACTTCGCCGCGGCCACGCGTGCCGCGCTCGTGCTCGCCGAGTATCGTGCGCCCTACCGAGGGCGCTCTACGCCGGTCAACGCCTGGTGGGGGTCCTTCGACCTGGCGGTGAGCCTGTTCTCGGGGCTTCCCGCCGAGCCACCGTCGGAGGACTTCATCATGCGCAACGCGATGGACGCCCAGGAGATCGCCGCGGGCTGGTGGCCCGGCGACCCCAACCACCCCTCGGGCGGCTTCTACGCATACGCCCATCCTGCTCCCGAGGAGTTCGCGAACGCCACCCTCGAGCCCCCGGCCGCGCGCTGGGAGCCCGAGCTCGGCGAGTACGTGCTCGAGTGGGTCGACGTCTGCGCGCGCCCCGAACCGCACTCCTACGCGCTCAGCTTCCTGCACTCGGCCTACAGGCACGGCTGCGCGGTCTGCAGCTGGGACCCCGAGCTCAGCGCGACCGCCGAAGGCACGCCGCCACCGATTCGCTGAGCTGCGCGCCGCGGGGCGGCATGTCCGGCGCCGCGTGCGGCCCGGGGGCGCTCCCGCAGGCCGCCGCTCGCCGGCGAGGTGCGTCCGTGTAACGCGATCGCTCCCGCGCGGACTGAACGGTCGTACCCCCTTCCCCCAGCGAGAGGAGCACGCGCATGCGCGCATCCAGACTTCTCGGCACCGCGCTCGTGTTGAGCGCCGCCGTGTTCGCCCTAACAGCCGGCTCCGCCGGCGCATTCGGCGCGGGCCGCGCCTTGTTCGTGCAAAACGACAGCCTCATCGGCGGCAACCAGGTGATCGCCTACGACCGCGCCCCGGACGGCACGCTCACGCAGGCCAACGTGTATCCGACTGGCGGGCTCGG
Source organism: Solirubrobacteraceae bacterium (assembly GCA_035314465.1). Taxonomy (GTDB): domain Bacteria; phylum Actinomycetota; class Thermoleophilia; order Solirubrobacterales; family Solirubrobacteraceae; genus Palsa-744. The sequence goes on from DATFZM010000025.1 coordinate 7,527, forward strand.
CGGCAAGCTCGAAGGTTCGGTCGTCGACCATCTCGCATCACAGTCATCCCTGTTCTACGACCGTCAGAACGAACTGCTCTACGCAGTCAACGCGGGCAGCAACACGATCTCGGTGTTCGCCGTCTTCGGCGATCGCCTCGCGCTGCGCCAGGTGCTGTCCTCGGGCGGAACGTTCCCGGTCAGCATCGCGGCCAAGAACGGCGTCGTGTACGTGCTCAACGCCGAGGAAGGAGGCTCCGTCGACGGCTTCAGGGTGCTCGCCGGCCGGCTGCAGCCGATCGCCGGCTCGAACCGCGAATTGGGCCTGAACACATCGGCGACACCGCAGTTCGTCAACACGCCGGGGCAGGTCGCGTTCTCGCCCAGCGGCACGCAGCTGATCGTCACCACCAAGGCCAACGGCAATGACGTGGACGTCTTCGGCGTCGACGCGCTCGGCCATCTCTCGAAGAGCCCGGTCGTCAACGAACTGCCGGAAGCGGTGCCGTTCGCGCTGACGTTCGACAGCGAGGGCCATCTGATCCTCACCGAGGCCGGTCCTAACGCGGTCGCGGACTTCGTCCTGCGCGAAAACGGCACGCTGGCTCAGCTCGATTCCGTCGACACCGGGCAGGCCGCGACGTGCTGGGTGCTGCGCATCGGAAACCGCTTCTACGTCTCCAACGCGGGCAGCGGATCGCTCACCGGCCTGCGCTCGCTGATCGGCGGGCAGCTGCTGGTGGGGCTCGGCAACACGCCCACGGACGCGGGCACCGTCGATGCCGCGGCGCCCGGCGGCGGACGCTTCCTGTACGTCCAGACGGGCCTCGAAGGGCACGTCGACGAGTACTCCGTGCAGGGCAGCGGCGCCCTGACGCCGATCGGCTCGGTGACGGTTCCGGGCGCGATCGGCGGCGAGGGTATCGTCGCCCCGTAGCGTTCACGGTCACGTGGCCGCGGCGCCCGCAGCGGGCGCCGCGGCCCACGCGCCGCCCGCCATCACGTCACTGCACACGCTCCGCGCATGTCACTGCACAACCACCTCCTGTCCGGCCTGCTGCCGGCGGCCCTGAACGCGATCTACGTCGCCGGCGCGGTTCGCTGGCGCGCCGGCGGCCATGAGTTGGTCGACCCCGACGACGAGCTGCTGCAGGCCCTTCGCCGAGGCGAGGAGGCGGCCTTCCTGACGCTCGTCGGCCGCCACCAGGGGATGCTGCTGCGCATCGCCCGGTCCTTCGTCTCGAGTCCTGCGATCGCCGAGGAGGTCGTTCAGGACACGTGGCTGGGCGTGCTGCGGGGAATCGACGGCTTCGCCGGGCGCAGCACGTTTCGCACATGGCTGCTGCGCATCCTCGTCAACCGCGCACGCACCACGGGCGTGATCGAGGATCGCAGCGTGGCGATCGGCGACGCCGCACCCGTGATCGACGCGTCCCGCTTCGACGCCTCGGGAGCATGGGCCTCACCTCCCCAGCATTGGGTCGAGGACGTCGATGACCGGCTGCTCGCCGAGTCGCTCGCCGAGCGCATCGACACGGCGCTCGCGGAGCTGCCGGTGCGCCAGCGCGAGGTCGTGATGCTGCGCGACGTCGACGGGCTCTCCAGCCAGGAGGTCTGCGACGCGCTCGGCATCAGCGAAGGCAACCAGCGGGTTCTCTTGCACCGGGGCCGCAGCCGCCTGCGCGAGGCCCTGGAGATGGAGCTGGGAGGGGTCGGCTGATGTTCTGGAATCGCCGCGAGCTCGTCTGCCAGGAGGTCGTCGAGCTGGTTACCGAATATCTCGAGAACAGGCTCCCGCGCGCGCAGCGGCGCCGCTTCGAGGCCCACCTCGCCGATTGCGAGCACTGCACCGAGTACCTCGCGCAGATGCGCGTCACGATCCGCCTGACGGGGCGTCTGCGCAGCGAGGACCTGACGCCGCAGATGCGCGAGGACCTCACCGCGCTATACCGCCGCTGGCGCGAGCAGGAAGACTAGAGGCGCGCGCCGGCGAGCGCCCCGGCGCTCACGCTGCCACCTCGGGCACGTTGACCGCCGCGCGCGCGCTAACCCGCCGCGGCGTGGCCGCGAGCAGGGCCGTCCCGAGCGCCGCGATCGAGGCCAGCAGGAACACCGCCGGATAGCCCGCGATCGCCGCTGTCGCTCCCGCGAGCGGGCCGCCGAGCCCGACGCCGATGTCGAAGAAGGCGGTGAACGCCCCCATCGCCGAGCCGCGTCGATCGTCGTCCACCTCGCCCACGACCATCAGCGCGAGCGCCGGAAACAACATCGCAAAGCCGGCGCCGACGACGATCGCCCCGAGGAGCGCGATCGCTAGCGAGTGCGCGAGCGCGATGATCGCCAGCCCCAGAGCCTCGACCAGGCCCGCGGCCGTCGCGGTCGCGCGCGCGCCGGCTCGATCGGGCACCCGGCTGAGCGCGAGACGGCTCGCGAACACCGCCACCGCGAACGCCGTGAACACGCTCGCGCCGCCGCCGATGCCCCGCGCTCGCAGGTGGAGCACGACGAACCCTGCGAGGGCCGCGTAGCCGATGTTCGCGAGCGCGAGCGCGATGCCCGGGCGATGGGCCGCTCTCGGTAGCAGCGCAAGCGGCGCCGGTGCGCGGCCCCCGGGCGGCGCCGGCGGCTCCGGCAGGCGCATCGCGATCACCGCGCCGAGCAGCGGCAGCGCGGCCGTCAGCGCCCATACCGCCTCATAGCCCACGTTCGAGCGCAGCAGCTCGCCGGCGATCGGTCCCAGCGAGAGACCTCCCCAGACCGCGAGACCGAACAACCCGAGCGCGAGGCCGCGCCGGTGCGCCGGCGCGAGGTCGACCGCCCACGTGGCCCCGGCCGTGTAGACGGCGCCCTCGCCGACGCCCACAGCCAGGCGCGCGAGGATCAGCGAGGGCACGCCCGTGGCGAGCATGTAGAGGCAGCCGCCGATCGCCATCGCGAGCGATCCGCAGACGAGCACCGGGCGCCGGCCGCGCACGTCGGCCTGGCGACCGGCGAGCGGGCGGCAGACGACCGACGTCAGCGCGAACGAACCGACCACGATGCCCACCGCGAGGTCGCTCGAGTGCAGGGGCCCGCGCACGAAGCCGGGCAGCACGGGCAGCGCCGCGCCGATCGCAACGAACGCGAGCAGCGCTGCGACGAACAGCCCCACTGTCGCGTCAAGGCCGCCCGCGTCGCCGTCGCGGGTACTGAGCGGCAGGCGCGGGTTCCGGGGAGGGTGTGGGCGGGCACGCACGAGAACCATCCAGGCTAGTGCGCGGGTGGCGGGCGGCGGGAGGCGATCGCCTGAACTTGGCGAGCGCGCCGCGTAGACTCTCGCCCATGCGAAGGGGGCTCGCCGTCGCGGCTGCTGCGGTGACCGTGACCGTCGGGATGCTCGCGCTCACAACATCGGGGGCGACTGGGCTAGCCGCCCGCGCCGGGACGCCGATCCTCGCGGGCCCCTTCCCTCCTGGCGAGGAGGAACACGGTCGCGCCGACGCCGCCGCCCGCACCGCGCCGTCGGGCCTGCCTTACTCAACTGCATCCCCCTACGTCGTGCAGCGACAGCCGCCGCCAGGCTCCTGCCACGCGATCGGGGCGGGCCTGTATGCACGGCCGCAAGCGCGGTGCACGCCGGGCGGGGTCAACCCGCAGGTGACGCAGGCGACGATCGGCGCGACGATCTGCCGGTCCGGCTGGACCTCGACGGTGCGGCCACCCGTGTCGGTCACGGAGCCCGAGAAGTACGCGTCGATGGAAGCCTACGGCGTCACCGGCCGCGCGTCGGCGTACGAGTACGACCACCTGGTGCCGCTGGAGCTCGGCGGCGCGGTGAACGATCCGCGCAACCTCTGGCCCGAGCTGAACTACACGCACGCGGCGGGCTACGACGAACTGAATCCGAAGGATGCGCTCGAGTACGCGCTGAAACGGCGCGTCTGCGCCGGGGTGATGACCCTCGCGCAGGCGCAGCGGCTGATCGCCTCGAACTGGGTCACGACCTACCACCGCTACGGCTGAGCGGGCTCGCCGAGGCCGTGTTCACCCCAGGCGGCGGTCGAGATCACTGGGACGTCGCCGCGCCAAGGGGGTAGGCAAGAATCGCGCGCGTCGAGTTCTACAGCACTCGCTCCGCGGCTCTCAAAGCGACGGGGCTGGAGGAATAGCTCAGAGTCCGATGGGCTGGCGCTTCACCGGGCGGCGCCTTCCCTCAGCGACAACTTGTGCTCCCTCTTGGCGGCCTGGTAATCGGCGAGCGCCTGCGCGGAGTCGACGTCGCCAAGCGTCGGGTGTGGCGGGACGAGGCCCTTGGCCGCCTTCAGCTTGTAGCGCTTGGCCAGCACGGCGCCCAGCGACTTGACCTTCATCTCCCCGAAGCCCGGCAGGCCGGCGATGTTGGCGCGGAGCTCCTCGGCGTTCTTGGCATGCTCCCATACCCGCTCAGCGTGGCCGCCGTACTCGTCGCGTACGTGAACGGCCAGGTCGTGCACCCGCTCGGCCATTTTGCCCGGGAAGCGGTGGATCGCCGGTTTCTCCCGGAACACGGGGTCGAGGTCGGTCACGGCCAGCCTGCCCGGATCGAGCGTGCCCACCCGCTCCTTGATCGCCAGGGGCCCCATGAACGCCTTAGGCACGCTCACCTGCTGATCCAGCGCAAACCCGACCAGCAGCGCCATCGGGTCGGTGGCGATCAGCGCGTTGGCCTCGTCGGAGTCGGTGAAGTAGAGGCGATCTGGGATCGGTCAATCTTATTCGGCCGCCGCGAGGTACAGGCACGCCTGGGTGCGCGCGACGGCGCGCACGGCGGCGTCCGGGACGAGCAGCTCGGGGTGGTGCAGCGGCCGCGAGACGAAGCCCTGCGCGCCGTCGAGGCCCACGAACGCCATCGCAAGCGGGGCGAGCCGGCCGAAGAAGGCGAAGTCGTCCGAGCCGCACGAGCGCCACGCTGGCGCCTCGGTGAGGCCGGCGTGCGCGAGCAGGCTGCGCCCGCGCTCGGCGATCGCGAGGTCGTTCGCGAGCGCGGGCTCGCCGGGCACGATCGTCACCTCGGCGCTGCAGCCGTGCGCCGCCGAGACGCCGGCGGCGACCTGCTCGACGAGCTCGCGCAGTGCGAGCCGATCCTCGCTGCGGTGGGCGCGCAGCGCTCCCAGCGCCCGCGCCTTGGCGGGGATCACGTTCTCCGCGCTGCCCGCGTCGAGTACCCCGACGGTTAACGACACCATCGCCAGCGGGTCGATCCGCCGGCCGACGCGGGCGTGCAGCGCGAGCACGATCTCGGACACGGCGAGGATCGGATCCCGCCCTCGATGGGGGTAGGCGCCGTGGGAGGGCTCGCCCTCGATCGCGATCTCGAAGGCGTCGCAGGAGGCGTTAACCACACCGGCGTCGAGCGCGACCGTGCCCCACGCGAGCTCGGGGTGGACGTGCGCCGCGACAACGGCCGACGGCGCGAGCGCGGCGAGCTCGCCGTCGGCGAGCTGCTCGGCGCCGGACGGGTAGGCCTCCTCGCTGGGCTGGAAGACGGCCAGCAACGCCGCCGGCAGGTGCGCGTCGAGCTCGCTCGCGGCGCGGGCGAGCGCTAC
>DATFZM010000026.1:0-20275 GCA_035314465.1 Solirubrobacteraceae bacterium
GCCCTTGACGCTGAGGCGAGCGTTAGCGTGAAGCTTCATCCGGTGTCCTCCTTGGGACTGGTGGCGTTAGACACCTCCAGCCTCCAAGGGGGCCCGGATGAACAAAGTCCTCAGGAACTACAGCTAGCGCACCCGGCGATCGCTACGCGGGCGGTCCGGGCAGCTCGGCGAGCTGGAAGACGGCGAAGGCGAGGATCAGCGCGCCGATCACGATCAGCCCGTAGCGCCCCTGACGGACCGGGAAGTGACCACTGATGCCCACCAGGAACAGCACGCTCGCGAGGAACACGGTGTCGCGCACGTACTTGTCCCCGGTGGCGCCCGCTTCGGAGCCGTGCTTGAAGGCCGCATCGGCCTGCGCGTCGTAGCGATTTGCCGCGGCTTCCTGGGGGATCACGTACTGAGGCATGTAAAGCGGCCCCTGCGGGGCGCTGGCGTTGTGGGCCGGGTCCGTGGCCAGCCAGGCGAAGAACGCGGGGCGAAAGCCCGGGCGCAGGCGCTTCTCGGCCAGCCCCTGCCCCGTGGCGTTGCCTGCGATGAACGCGGTGAACCAGGCGTTGAATGAGACCGAGTCCAGCGTGCGCAGCTGCAGCGCTTCTAGATCCGCGCGGTTTGCCTTCGTGCGCGCAGCAGACGCCTTCGCCAGCGAGACCGAGGACTCGGTGCTCCACTTCGACGCCGCGTAGCCCGAATATGCGGCGAGCACTGCAACTAGCGACAGCAGCACGGCCTCGGTGATCGACAGGGCGCGATCCCGGCGGTGGTGATCGGCGCCACCGTCGGCCTCGTGCCTGCCGTGCTCGCCGATCTCTTTGCCCACCTCCGCGGCGGACAGGCCCTCAGGCATCGGCGATCGAGTCCTGGCGAGCGCGAGGTCGGCCGCTCGCCCGCTTGCCTGCTTGCCTGCGCTCGTCAGGGTGTGCCCGTGGGGGTGCGCCCTTCAGGGTGTGCCCGTTAGGGTGCACCGTTGCTGCGGTCGGCGGCTCAGCTGCGGCGGGCTTTATGTGCTCGTCGGGCATCGCGGGGAAGTATCTCGCAGGCGTCGCCGTGCGTCTGCGGGATACTCCACGTGGACGCCGTTCGGCCCCTGCTCGCAGGGCAAGATCGTGCGGCTCGCGTCTTACCGCGACATTGACGAGGGACGTGTCGGCGCCGAGCGACTCTCCGAGTCGAGAGGGGGAGACGGGGCGGCCGAGTGCCGACGTGAGGCACCGCTTTCGCCTACTCGGCCAGCCCTACGGCTTTGAGGGCTTCGGCCTTCGTCTGGTACTCGTGGATCTCGGTCGTCTTACCGTCGCGCATCGTCAAGACGTGCGTCTCGGGCATGTCGACTTCCTGGATGCTGCCCCTCACGCAGCCGTGCAGCCGCAACACCACGATTACACGGTCTCCCGCATCGATCAACTCGTCGATCTTCAGACTGAGGTCGTCGAATGCACCAAACCATTCGGAGAGGAGCTTCCCGGCACCATCGTGTCCCCGGCGCGTGCCGGTGTCCGGCAGATCCGCGCGGGTGTGCCACTCGACGTCGGGGTGAAGCAGCTCGAAATCCGGTTCATGTGTTCGTTCAACGAACTCGTAGCTTTCACGTACTCTCTTCACGTTCTCCCGCGACATCGCCTACCCCTGGAGGCCGAGGTCGGCGAACGCGCGGCCGCGTTCCCAGTAGATCGCCAACCGTGTTGCCTTGCCGCCTTTTAGCTCCCACACGTGGGCCGTTCTGGATCCGCCGAGTTCCTCGATCTCGATGCCGCTCGCCCTTGCTCGCCCGTGATTGCGTACAAGCACCAATACGCGAACCTCGTCGAGCTCGCGGATCTCCTCGGCTTCGACGCGAACGTGCTCGAACACGTTTTTCCTGGCACGGAAGGAGGTGGACATTCCAGCGAGGCCCGTCGCACGACTGGGTTCGGGGCCGTCGACCTGAATGAACTCTATATCGGGGTCCGCCCAGTCAGCGGACGTGAAGTCGCCACGTTCCCAGTCCGCGAAGATCGAGCGCACGAGGTCCAGGTTCTTTTGCGACATCGCCCTACCCCCTCGACTCGGCGAGGCGTCCGGCGGCCGCACGACCCTCGTCGAAGTTGGGATACACCGTAACCTGGGTGATTGCGTTGTCGGTCCACACGAAGACTGGTGCAGATCGCACCCGCAGCGGACCACGGCTCGCAGGCCGATAGGCGGTCTGCTCGACCACCACGAACACGACCCCGTTCCCGAGGTCACGTATCTCCTCGATCTCGACCTGGTACTCGGCGAGACTGCCGAACCAGTCGTCGAGAAAAGTGCGGATTCCCTTCACGCCCCTGTGGACCCCCAAGCCCCAGCGCGAAACGTCCCACACGGAACTAGCACCAAACATGCCTGTGAGAGCGTCAAAGTCGCCGCTGTTGAGATACCGATACGCGCGGCGGGTCTGCTCGATCGGAGAGGATGTCGTGGACTCCTCGGACATCACCTGCTCAGTATCCCGCAGGCAATAGGCGGCCCGCTGATGAACCGCGCTGAATCGGCCCTCAGGCGCCGCATGGATCTACGGTACACGGCGATTGCCGCGTACCGGTCGCCTTCTTCAAGCGCGTTAGCGAAGGCGCCTATCTCGGCATCCTCCGTGAAGTACGCAGCCCGCAGAGCGGATCCCCATTTCGCGTCTTCGGCCGACAGGCAGGCAGCCCTGAGCGACCTGGTTGTCGCCGAGGCCGAGCTGGAGCCGATCGAGCCGTGACGAACTCGGCGAACCTGGAGCTTGTGCGGTCGATGCTCGACGCCGTGCGTGGGCGTACGCTCAAGCTACGCGAAGCGGCGCCGCGGTGCGGAGACACCCAGGCGCCTGGCCAAGACCTACAGAGGAGGTCCCGACGATGAGCAAGCCGAAGACCCGCGGCGGAGACGGTGCCTGATGCCTCGTCGTAGAACGTTCACGAGCGAGCTGTACCGGGCGCCGCGCCAGTCGGCGACCGGGAGAGCCCTCCGCACCGGCAAAGCGCCCGGGAGAGCCAAGAACATCGCGGTCGGGCGGCTGCTCGGCAACGCAGGCGTCTGGTGGAGGCTGTGGGGATGAGCACCGTCGTGAAGGTGATCGTGGCGGTATGGGTCGGCATGTTCGTCCTGGGCGCCGTCGCGCAGACCACCCCGCTGTTCAGGGGCTCGTTGGGTGGCTCCATTGCATTGCTGCTACTCGGCGGGCTGGGTGTTCTGCTGTTCTCTGTGCTCGGGATGAGGCGACTGTTCGCCTGGCTCGATTCGGAGCGTGCGAACACGGCGCGGCACGAGCCGGGGGGCGATGCGTGATGGCTAGGGAACGCAAATCGGAACCCTGGGAGACGAACGCGACGGCCCCGTTCCTGGCGATCGACTCCGACCCGGGGCACCGTGGCGCTGCACGCTCTCGGAGGCGACCGCTTCCGTCTGACGGCACCAGACCACGTTGGCGAGGTCGTCGGATTCGATCAGGCGCGGGCGATGGCGCACACGCTCGCCCAGGGAGGTGATGTGTGATGGCTCGACCAGCTACGGGGACGATCATGGAGCGCACGAACACGGCCGGGCAGATCACGCGCACGCTCCGATTCCACGCAAACGGCAGACGCCAGGCCGTCGCGTGACAGGCGCCGAAGCCGAGCAACGCCTACGGCACGGTGGAGACAGCCGCAGAGCAGGAGGTTCCCCGGCAGGAGAACCTGCGCCAGCCGCGGTCCGTCCAGTCGCCGGCCGTGGCTCGCTGGCCGGAACGGCTGCGAGCCGTCGCCGTCGCCGACCACCATCGGCACTTGGCGCCGCCTGCCAGCGGAGCCTACGTGGCCTTGCGCACGAACACCTGCGCAGCCATGAACTCGACCGACGCGATCTCGCTGCCGCTGACGCGCCTGGTGCCCTCGGGCACCGGGCCGCGGACGTCGACGGCGACGGCGTCGACGAGCGTCTTCACGAATCCGACCATCCCGAAGTCGTGGCTCGGGAAGCGATCGCGGGGCGCGGAGCGTCGCAGGCGGCTGCGAAGACGCTCGACGCGGCTCGGCGACGAGGGCGCGACGGTCGGCGCGGCGAGCGCCGCCCCTGGCGGCGGGTAGGGTCCGCTGTAGGCGTGCCCGTCCGGCCACTTCGGCCAGTACCCCGTGCCCCAGTCCTCGATCACGTAGACGCCGCCCGGCTTCAGGTGGTTGGGGAACAGGTGCCAGAACGACGCGGCGGTGTAGCGCCCGAGATGCGATGCGTCGTCGATGATCACGTCGAACCCGTCGGGGGCGACCTCGGAGGCGATCCGGTCCAGCGTCGCCTGATCCTGCTGAAGGCCGGTGTAGGCGCGCACGCGACCGCTGTCGTCGTGCACGGTCATCGGGTAGATGTCCAGTCCCGCGACCTGCGCCGCGGGGAACATGTCGCGCCAGAGGAGCAGCGAGGCGCCCTCTCGAACGCCGAGCTCGAGCAGAGCCAGTGGCTTGTCCGCCAGGTGGCCGAACTCGCGCACGTAGTTGGCGAGGTAGTCGCCTGCCTTGTCCGTGCCGTACTGGCGCGCGGCACGCTGCAGCTCCGCCTGATCCAGCATCGGTGCCCCTAGATACTCGCTCTAAGTCCGGAGTGGCCGCTCATCGCGTGCAAGCGTACCCGAAGGCACAGTCCTTGGAGCTGGCAATGGCCGAATCCATCTCAATCTCAGTCCATCCCGCGTGGCCCAAGTCGGCAGAGCTGGCCTCGAGCGGCTGTCTTCGCAGATCGCAGGTATTCGCGGTAGGACTGCGACCTCTGCCCCGCTCGTGGCACCGCTGGGAGCGGCGTCACACGATGCAAAGGGATCGGGAGTGTCGCAGGATGGCACCGTCGTCGCGTGTGGCAGTAACGAAGATGGGGACCTCGGTATCGGCGGGAAAGCGGGTAACTATTCCGAACCTCAGACGATCGAAGCTCTCGCGCATGTTGTCGAACTCAGCGCCGGCGACAACACCGGCATGGCACGTCTCGAAGACGGCGAAGTGTATGCGTGGGGTGACAACAGAACCGGCCAGGTCGGCAACGGCGCGACCGAAACGAAAATCACGAAACCTGTCAAGGTGTCACTCCCAGAAGCGGCCGTCAAGATAGAGGCCGGTGGCGACGGAGCATCCAACGGCACCTCCTACGCGATCCTTGCTGACGGCGAACTGTACGCCTGGGGTCACGACAAAAACAACCAGTGCCTTGACGGCAAAACGGAAACAAACTGAGCCCGGTCGCGACAGGTTGGAAATTGAACCAGATAGCCGCCAACGGCCTCGAAGCTTATGGACTCTACGAAGGTACGTTGTATTCATGGGGCGCCCCGTCCTACCTTGGCCGATCGGGCACGTCGACCACACCCGAAGCCGTGCTAAGCGGCAGCAAAGTGACCTCTGTTTCGGCTGCTGCAAGAACGGCGGTCTCGGTGATTAGCGGCCTCGAAGAAAGCGACCACAAGTTCCACCAGGTCGGGGGGTCTGCGACTCCTCAGACATCACCCGGCCAGTATCCCGCCTGCGGGGGCCGCGACGCATTCGAAGCGGACGGACCCTCTAGGGCGTCACCAGGTGATGCAGCTCGAAGATGGTGTCCTCGGTAGCCGCCGCGGCGCCAGCCTCTATGAGTACGGGCTCGAGTTCCTCGTCAAAGCGCCGCGTGTACGCCTCGGAGTCCCAGACCTGCGCCACCTGTACCACCCCGCCGGCCTCGCTGGCACCGTGCATGATCAGGCCGAGCGGGTGGTTGGTATCGAGCTTCATCGCTGCGTTGAGGGCGTCATACCCTTCGCGGGTCCCCGGCCCCTTGATGATCCTGAGGATAGGCATCGCTCTCCTCTCGTTGCGTTCTCCAGCGCTACGAGAATAGCTCCGGTCGGGACCGCCGATGAGCGACCCCCCGGCCCCGGTCGAAAGTTCAGGAGGCGTCTAACCGACCCGAGCCCGTCAGAATAATCCCGCCGAGTGCTGAGATTTTTTCATAGGGGGTCCGATGACTGCCGGGGCGTCGGCGAACGGCCACGGTCGCGTGGTCCCGGAGCCGCCGGCCGACCTTGAAGCGCCCGGGCGGGAGGTTTGGAGCGCCGCGTGGGCGCTGCCGAGGGTTCAAGCGTGCGACGCTGGGCTTGTGCTCCAGCTCGCCAGATTGCGCGACGAAGAATCGAGGCTGCGGGCGGCGATTGCTGCTGATGGGGCGGTTTTGAGCCAGCCGGTGCAAAGCGCGACGGGCGAGGTGATCGGCACGAGCGCCCGCCTTCACCCGGGGTTGGCGATGTTGCGACGGATTGGCAGGGAGGCGGTGGAAGCCGCGAGCGAGCTGGGGCTCAGTCCCGCCGGGCGGCGCCGGCTTGGCATGGCGATGAGTCCGCGCCGGCGAGTCCAGCGGTGGCGCCGTCGTCGCTGGCTGGACCGGTTCTTGGCTTACGTGAGCGCGACGGACTTCGGTAAGGACGACGTGTTCAAGAAAGCCTTTTGGCGTGCGTCGCTGAAGGCAAGAGCGACGCCGAGGCGCTGGAGCTGCTGAACCGTCACGTGGTCCCGAGGGAAGAACGCCAGATCAAACGCGAAGACGGCCTGCGCCGAGAAGAACGCGAGGCCTGGCCGTCACTGGCGCCGGTTCTAGTGCCAGCGAGGCTACGGCCGAGAGCGGTCGCGAGGCCTGAATCTCGCATTGCAGAGCCAATGCTGAAGGCGCGCCCGGGCCGATTCGAACGGCCGACCTCTCGCTCCGGAGGCGAGCGCTCTATCCGCTGAGCTACGGGCGCAGAGTGTCGAGTCTATTGCCCGCGGACCGGGTCAGGGAACACCGCGCGCCGTTTCAGCGCGCAGTGCCCGGCGCCAGCGATGGCCCAACGGCGGGGAGCGCGGCTCAAGGCACCGCGCGCACGACGGCTCCGACGCGGAACCTGGAATCGCGACCGGGTGGCTATGGAGCGCTTCGTCTGGACTCAGCCATGTTTGCCTACTGCGACTCTGAGGCCGACTCCGCCTGGCTCCCGACGGGCGAGTCCGATGACGTTGTCAGCGAGCGCGTTCCGGGCGGGCTGCGCGAGTGTGACCGAGCAACCCACGCACTGGTTGCGATCGAGGTTTGGGACGCGAGCACGCGCTTGCCGCGGACCCTGCTGGAAGCGCTGCCGCAACCGGCTGCGCCACGAAGCGCCGCCGCATGACGCACGAGTCCGGCTACCGCTTCGAAGGCCGGCCGGCGTCGCTCAGCGGATGTCGAGCTTTATGCGACCCGGCGGTGCTATCAACACGTACAGCGCGGTGCGTGGGCCCTCGGCCGAGCCGAGGCGTAGCTCGCGCAGGACCTCGCCCGTCGGCGCCGCTGCCCGGCGCAGCATCGCCGCGACCGTGCGGCTGAGCGTGGAGGGCACGTAGCCGACCTGGAGCGCGCCGGCTGCGTCCCAGATGCCGACGGCGCTCGGATCCGACGGGTTGCCAGGGTCCGCCCGCAGTGTGATCCGTGAGCCGGGGTCGAAGCGCCTGTCCCCGAGCGCGCTCGGGTTGTGGTGTGTGCCGGCGACGAGGCAGTGGTAGACGCGCGGGTCGCTCGTGCGGTGCTCGGCCTCGCCGATGCTCGCCCCGGAGTGCTCGACGGGCACGTAGCCGGAGCACCAGATCGTGTCTCCCTTGCGACCCTGGAACGAGCGCGAGCCGTCGGCCACGCGCACGGTGAACGTGTGCTCGCGAGCGGTCGGGCGCAGACGGTCTAGGAGGCCCACCGCCGGCTCTCCGCTGTGGGCAGCGCGCGCGTGTGCACGTGCGATGAGTGCGATCGCATCGCTTGAAGTGATAGCTGCTCAGGCGGAGCGCTCGGCCTCGCGCAGGAACCGGTGCAGGCAGTCGTTGTAGGGAGCTCCCGTCACGGGGATCGAATGCGCACGGCCCGCGATCACGGCTCTGCCGGCGCCTAGGCGCTCCGCCACGACGTCGCAGACGGTCTCGAACACGTGCGAGTGGCCGCCCGAGATCACGAGCTTGGGGAACGCGTAGCGGGCAAGCGACGCGAGCGGTGGTTCAGACTCCCAGGGAGGCCGCTCGCGCATCGTCAGCTCCACGCCGCGCAAGAGCTCTCCGTCGAGGCTCTCGGGGGTGGCGTGCGTCGAGCCGACGCCGCCGCGATAGGCGCGCAGGAACTCCATCGACGTCATCTCCCGCGAGTGCTCGTACAGCAGCCGGCCGTTGGCTAGCTGCTGCGCCACGAGCGGGTCGTGCGCGGCGAGGGCCAGGCAGCCGGGCTCGGAGATCGTGAGCGAGCGAACCGCGTCGGGCGCGAGCGCGGCGGCGTGAAGCGCGATCACCGCCCCGTAGGAGTGCCCGACGAGGTGCGCGCCATCCTGCAGCAGTGCCGCGAACAGCGGTGCCTCTGCCTCGAAGTCGCCCCGCGGCAGCGGCGGGCTCGCTCCAAACCCCGGCCTGTCGGCCACGCACAAGGTCCAGTGCTCGGCCAGCGTCTCCTGACGCTGCCAGGTGCGCCGTCCCGTGATGCTCCCGTGGACGAGCACGACCCTCGGACCGGAGCCGCGAAGCTCGACCGCGAGCACGCCCTCGCCGGGCGTCATGTCGGGCGCTGCCGCCATGCACGGGGATCGTAGGCGACTCGCGCTCGCGCCCCGCCGCGAACCCGCGCGCCGCGGCGATCACTCACAAGGGCTGGGATCCGCCCGTGGGCGGGCCCCGCGCCCTCGCACGTGACCCACGAGTTGCGTGCCGGTCTCGCGGGTCCTGCCGCACCCGCCGGTTTCCGTGGGTGCCCACAATCCCATACCCGGCGCCGGCGGTTCTAATCGCGCCGGCCGCACCCGCGCCGCGCCGACGCTACCGTTGCCGCATGGACCTCTCGCTGTTCTTCCTCGGCACGGCCGGCTCGGTTCCCAGCGCGCGGCGCGGTCTTCCCGCCGTGCTGCTCAGCCGCGGCGGCGAGCGCCTCCTGTTCGACTGCGGGGAAGGCACCCAGCGCCAGATGCTGAGGTCGGTCGGCCTGGTCGACCTCGACTGCGTGCTGATCTCGCACTTCCACGCAGACCACTGGCTCGGGCTGCCGGGGATGCTGAAGTCCTTCGCGCTGCGCGAGCGCAGCAAGCCGCTCACGGTCTACGGCCCGGTGGGGCTGCAAGAGCTGATGGGCGCGATGCGGGTGGTATACGGGCGACGCCTGCCTTACGAGCTCACGTTCCTAGAGCTCGAGCCGTGGGAGGAGATCGAGCGCGACGGCTATCGCATCGCCGCGGTGCCGGTCAACCACGGCAACCGCGTCGCGCACGGCTACGCGCTGCTCGAGGACGAGCGACCGGGTGAATTCGACCGGCTCACGGCCGAAAGCCTCGGCGTGCCGGCTGGCCCCGCCTTCGGCGCGCTGCAGCGCGGGGAGATCGTCGGGACCGTGCGCCCCGAGCAGGTCATGGGGCCGGCGCGTGAGGGTCGCAGGATCGTCATCTCCGGTGACACCGCGCCGTTCCAGGCGCTCGCGATCGCCGCGCATCGCGCCGACGTGCTCGTGCACGAGGCGACATTCGCCGAGGATGAGCGCGAGCGCGCCAGGGAGACGATGCACAGCACGGCACGCCAAGCCGCCGAGCTCGCGCTCGAGGCTGAGGTGAAGCTGCTCGTCCTCACCCACGTCTCCAACCGCTACAGCGGCGGGGAGCTGCGCGAGGAGGCGCGGGCCGTGTTCCCGGCCACCGAGCTGCCGCGCGATTTCGACTCGATCGAGGTGCCCTTCCCGGAGCGCGCAGGGGCGAGGCTCGTGCGCTGGTCAGAGCGCCAGGCCAGCGAGCGCGGCGAGGCCGCCGGTGAGCAGGAGCCCGATGTCGAACCGGGGTCCGGGCCCGACGCCGCGAGCGAGGCCACGGCGCAGGCGCACCCTGACGGGCACACCCTGAAGGGCACACCCTCCCGTGCACACCCTGACGGGCGCAAGCAACCAGAAAAGCAGCCAATCGCCTCGCCGTGATCGGCCATCAGCGTGCCCTGATAGGGTGAGAGCTGATCCTTTAACCCGGTCCTGTGAGGCCAGGAAGGAAACGATGGCAGGCAACGAGAAGGTCGTCCTCCGCGAGGAGGAGGTGGGGCGGGCGCTGACCCGTATCGCGCACGAGATCGTCGAGCGCAACCCCGACGAGGTTCCAGCGATCGTCGGCATCCACCGCCGCGGCGCGTTCATCGGCGCGCGGCTGCACGCGCTGCTGCAGGAGCTGATGGGTGCCGAGGTGCCGCTAGGGGACCTCGACATCGGCTTCTACCGCGACGACGTCGCCAGCCGCCCCGACGCGCCGATCCTGCACGCCTCGCACATCGACTTCGACGTCACGGGCCGCACGGTGGTGATCGTCGATGACGTGCTCTATACCGGGCGCACGGCGCGGGCCGCGATCGAGGCGCTGTTCGCCTACGGACGGCCTCAGCGCGTGCAGCTGGCGGTGCTCGCCGACCGCGGCCACAGGGAGCTGCCGATCCGGCCGGACTACGTTGGCAAGAACCTGCCCACGGCGCGCGGCGAGCATGTACACGTGCGGGTGCACGAGCTCGACGGGGTCGACGAGGTGGCGATCGCCGGCGGCGCCGAGCCGCTCGCACCGCTCCCCGCAGAGGCGGCGCGATGAACCATCTGCTCTCGATCGCCGATCTCGACCGGCAGGCGATCGAGCGGATCGTCTCCCAGGCCGAGCGCTTCGCCGAGGTCTCCGACCGCGACATCAAGAAGGTGCCAGCCCTGCGCGGGCGGATGGTGCTGAACCTCTTCTACGAGGCGTCCACGCGCACGCGCAGCTCGTTCGAGCTCGCCGCCAAGCGCCTGTCGGCGGACGTGGTGAACTTCGCCGCCAGCGGCTCGAGCGTCGAGAAGGGCGAGTCGCTGAAGGACACCGTGCTCACGCTCAGCGCGCACAAGCCCGACGCGATCGTGCTGCGCACGCCCTGGGCCGGAGCCTCCGAGCTGGTCTCGCGCTGGTGCAGCGCAGCGATCGTCAACGCGGGCGACGGAAAGCACGAGCACCCCACGCAGGCTCTGCTCGACGTCTACACGCTGCGCCGGCGCCTGGGCGAGATCGACGGAGCACGCATCTGGATCGTCGGCGACGTCGCGCACTCGCGCGTGGCCCGCTCGAACGTGCTCGCCTTCCAGCGGATGGGCGCCCAAGTGACGGTCGCCGGCCCGCCGACGCTGATCCCGCGCGAGATCGAGGCGCTCGGCTGCGAGGTGCGCTATACGCTCGACGAGCTGCACCGCGCCGACGTCGTCTACGCGCTGCGGATGCAGCACGAGCGCATGAGCGAGACGTGGGTGCCCTCGATCCGCGAGTACGCGGCCTGGTATCAGATCAACGCGCAGCGACTGAAGCCCGACCAGGTGCTGATGCACCCGGGGCCGGTGAACCGTGGCGTGGAGCTCTCGGGAGAGGTGGTCGACTCGCCGCAGGCGATCATCACCGCGCAGGTCGAGGCCGGCGTGGTCGTGCGCATGGCCGTTCTCTACGAGCTGCTCGCGGGCGCGCACGAGGGCGCTCACCCCCCGCCGGCGCCGGCAGGAGCCGCGAGTGCCGCAGGCGCGGGCGCGGCCGAGATCCAGAACCCGAGCGGAGTGGTGGAGGGCCAGCCGGCGTGAGCGCCGTCGAGCTGCTCATCGGCGCCGAGGGCGCGCCGGCGCGGCTGCTGCTGCGCGATGTGCGCGCGATCGATCCGCGCACGAGCCTCGCCGCGCGCCTGGACGTGCGCGTGCGCCAAGGCGCGATCGCCGAGCTCGCCGACCCAGAGACGCTCGTCCAGGACGAGCACGAGGAGCTGATCGACGGCGGCGGGCGCCTGGCGCTGGTGCCCGCCTTCTTCGACCCGCACGTGCATCTGCGCACGCCCGGCCAGGAGCACAAGGAGGACATCGACACGGGAACTCGGGCCGCCGCCGCAGGCGGCTTCGCCGGCGTGATCGCAATGCCGAACACGGATCCGGTGCTCGACTCCGCGCCGCTGCTGCGCTCGGTGCGTGACGCAGCGGCGCGCCAGGCACACGTGCGCGTCGGCTTCCTTGCCGCGATCACCCGCGGGCTCGCGGGCGAGCAGCTCACCGAGATGGCCGAGCTGCGCCGCGAAGGCGCGCTCGGCTTCACCGACGACGGCAAGCCCGTGCAGAGCGCGGGGATGCTGCGCAAGGCGCTGCAGTACCAGCGCCTATGCGGTGGCGTGATCGCCCTCCACGAGGAGGACCCCACGCTCTCGCGCGGGGGCCACATGAACGAGGGCGCGCTCAGCGCCGCGCTCGGGATCGCCGGCATCCCAACGCTCGCTGAGTCCACGATGGTCGCCCGCGACGCCGCGATCGCAGGCTACGAGGGCGCGCGGGTGCACTTCCAGCACCTCAGCTGCGCTGCGTCGGTGAACGCCCTCGCCGCCGCCAAGACCGCCGGCGTGCGCGCCAGCGGGGAGGTCAGCCCGCACCATCTGCTGCTCACCGACGAGGCGGTCAGGAGCCTCGACACGCGCATGAAGATGCATCCGCCGCTCACCGCCGAGGAGGACCGCATAGCGCTGATCGAGGGGCTCCGCGACGGCACGATCGACTGCGTAGCCACCGACCACGCGCCCCACGCACGCGATGAGAAGGAGGTGCCCTTCGAGCAGGCGCCGATGGGCACCACCGGGCTGGAGACGGCCTTCGCGGCGCTCTACACCGAGCTCGTGCTTCCCGGCGTGCTGCCGCTGGAGCTGCTGCTCGAGCGCATGGGCGCGGGCGCTGCGCTGTTCGGCCTGCCCGCGAACGCGATCGAGCCCGGGGCGAGCGCGAACCTAGCGCTGCTGGACCTCGACGCCGAGTGGATCGCCGGCGAGCACGGCTGGCACAGCCGCGCCGAGAACTGCTGCTTTGCCGGGCGCCTCCTGCGCGGCCGCGTGCTGCTGACGCTGAGCGCGGGCGCGATCTCCCATCGCGACCGCCACCCGGCGATGGCGGAGGCGTGATGGGGCTGCTGGCGCGCGACCGTGCGACGCTCGTGCTCGTCGACGTGCAGGAGGGCTTTCGCGCCTATGACTCGTTCGCGGGCGTGGCCGGCTCCTGCTCGAAGCTGCTCGCAGCGGCGCGAATCCTCGAGCTGCCCGTGCTCGTCAGCGAGCAGTACCCCAAGGGCCTCGGCCCGACCGCGCCCGAGGTCGGCCTGCAGGACGAGCCACGGATCGAGAAGACCGTCTTCTCGGCCGTCCGCGCCGAGGGGTTCGACCTCGCCGGGAGCGAGCAGGCGCTCGTGTGCGGCATCGAGACGCACGTCTGCGTGAGCCAGACGGTGCACGACCTACTCGGGCTGGGCATCGAGGTTCATGTGCCAGCGGACGGCGTCGGCTCGCGCCACGAGCTCGACCACCAGCGCGGGCTGGTGAGGATGGAGCGCTCGGGCGCGACCGTCACGAGCGTCGAGGCGGCTCTGTTCGAGCTGCTCGAGCGCGCCGGCACACCCGAGTTTAAGGCCGTCCAGAAGTTGATCATCTGAGATGACCGCGAGCCTTCGCCATGCTGGGTCCTCGCTCGCTCGTGTGCTGGCAGATCGGGGATCCCGTAGATCTCCGATCGGTACAGGTCGCTCGCTGCGTTCTTGCCTGGCTCGGCTCGCGGCCATCTCGGGAGCGAGATGAGCAGAGCGACCGGCTACGTGCTCCTGGAGGACGGCACGCGCTTGGACGGTGAGCTCTGCGGCGCCGGCGGCCACGCCGTGGGGGAGGTCGTCTTCACCACCGGCATGGCGGGCTATCAGGAGTCGATGACCGACCCGTCCTTCGCGGGGCAGCTGATCGCGTTCACCTATCCGCACATCGGCAACTACGGCGCGAGCGCGCAGGCGATGGAGTCCGAGCGCCCGTGGGCGCGCGCGGCGATCATGCGCGAGGCGTGCAACCGCGAGGACGCGCCGACCTGCGAGCGCGGCTGGCTCGACTGGCTCAGCGACTGCGGCGTGCGCGCGATCAGCGGCGTGGACACGCGCACGCTCGTCAAGCACATCCGCAGCGAGGGCGCGATGCGCGGTGGGGTCTTCGACGCGGGCACCAGCGAGGCGCACGCGCGCGAGCTGATCGATGCCGAGCCGCCGATGGCCGGGCAGGACCTCGCACGCGTGGTCACGCCGCCGTCGGTAACCCGCCACGGCAGCGGCGACGGTCCGGCGATCGCGGTCATCGACACGGGCATCAAGGCCTCGATGGTGCGTGAGCTCGTATCGCGCGGCGCGCGCGTATCGCTGCACCCGTGCACGGCCGGCGTCGAGGAGCTGCTCGCCGAGGACCCCGACGCGGTGTTCCTGGCGAACGGGCCGGGTGACCCCGCAGCGCTCGGGTACGTCGTAGAGACCGTCCGGCAGATCGTCGGGCGCAAGCCCGTGTGGGGCATCTGCCTCGGGCACCAGCTGCTCTGCCGCGCCGTCGGCCTGGAGACGTTCAAGCTCCCCTTCGGCCATCGCGGCGCCAACCATCCCGTCAGGGACCTGCACACGGGTCGCGTCGAGATCACCTCCCAGAACCACGGCTTCGCGGCCGTCGGACCCGATGGCGCGCGCACGATCGACGGGCAGGAGCCCGTGCGCTGGGAGACCGACTTCGGTGCCGCGGCGCTCTCGCACGTGAACCTCTACGACCGCACCGTCGAGGGACTCGAGCTGCTCGACGTGCCCGGCGGAACGGTCCAGTACCACCCCGAGGCCGGGCCGGGGCCGCACGACAGCCTGTACCTCTTCGATCGCTTCCTCGGACGGATCGCCCAGAGCGCCTGATGCCACGGCGCGATGACATCCACAAGATCCTGATCATCGGCTCGGGCCCGATCGTGATCGGCCAGGCAGCCGAGTTCGACTACTCCGGCGTGCAGGCGTGCAAGGTCCTGCGCGAGGAGGGCTACGAGGTGGTGCTGGTCAACTCCAACCCCGCCACGATCATGACCGACCCCGAGTTCGCCGACGCCACCTACATCGAGCCGCTGCTGCCTGGACCAGTCGCGCAGGTGATCGCCCGCGAGCGGCCCGACGCGCTCCTCGGCACGCTCGGCGGCCAGACCGCTCTGAACCTGTCAAAGGCGCTACACGACGACGGCACACTCGAGCGCTTCGGTGTCGAGCTGATCGGCGCCAACTACGAGGCGATCGCGTGCGCCGAGGACCGCGAGTTGTTCGGGGCGGCGATGCAGCGGGCCGGCCTGCGCATGCCCAAGAGCGCAATCGCCACGACGCTGGCCGAGGCCGAGGCCGCGCTGCCGCAGCTCGGGCTCCCGTGCATCGTGCGACCCGCCTTCACGCTCGGCGGCCGTGGGGGAGGCATCGCGCGCGACGAGGAGGACTTCCTGCGCATCGTCGCCCACGGCCTGGAGGTCTCGCCGATCGGCCAGGTGCTGCTCGACCAGTCGGTGATCGGCTGGGGCGAGTTCGAGCTGGAGGTCATGCGCGACGGCGCCGACAACGTCGTAATCGTCTGCTCGATCGAGAACGTCGACCCGATGGGAGTGCACACCGGCGACTCGGTCACGGTAGCTCCACAGCAGACGCTCACCGATCGCCTCTATCAGCGGGTGCGCGACCAGGCGCTCGCGGTGATCCGCGCCGTCGGCGTCGAGACCGGCGGCTCCAACGTGCAGTTCGCCGTGAACCCCGACACGGAGGAGATCCTCGTGATCGAGATGAATCCCCGCGTCTCGCGCTCCTCGGCCCTCGCCTCCAAGGCGACCGGCTTCCCGATCGCCAAGATCGCCGCGCGGCTGGCGGTCGGCTACCGGCTCGATGAGATCGACAACGACATCACCGGGGTCACGCCGGCGTGCTTCGAGCCGGCGATCGACTACGTGGTCGTCAAGTGGCCGCGCTTCGCCTTCGAGAAGTTTCCCGGCAGCGACCCTACCCTGACCACGCACATGAAGTCCGTCGGCGAGGCGATGGCGATCGGGCGCACCTTTCAACAGGCGTTCGCCAAGGCGCTGCGTTCGCGCGAGCTCGACAAGCCGGCCGCGCTCGACGCCGTACCCGACGAGCAGCTGCTCGCGAGCCTCGCCGTGCCCGCTCCCGAGCGCTACGAGACCGTGCTCGAGCTGCTGCGCCGCGGAGCGAGCGTGGAGGCGGTGCGAGAGCAGACGGGCATCGACCCGTGGTTCCTCGGCGAGCTCGCGGAGCTCGCGGGCGATCCGCAGGCGCCGTTCCGCGGCGAGCGCTCGTTCCGCTCGGTCGACACCTGCGCTGCCGAGTTCCCTGCGCGCACGCCCTACTACTACTCGGGCTGGGAGCCGGCTGGGGCCGAGTCGGTCAGCGAGGTTCAGCGCGGCGAGCGCGACTCGATCGTGATCCTCGGCTCGGGGCCCAATCGCATCGGGCAGGGGATCGAGTTCGACTACTGCTGCGTGCACGCCGCGATGACCGTGCGCGAGTCCCGACGCGACGCCGTGATGATCAACTGCAACCCCGAGACGGTCTCGACCGACTACGACACCTCCGACCGCCTGTACTTCGAGCCGCTGACGCTCGAGGACGTGCTCGCGGTCGTGCGCGCCGAGCACGCGGCCGGGGTGATCGTGCAGTTCGGCGGCCAGACGCCCCTGAAGCTCGCCGCCGGCCTCGTGGCGGCCGGCGTGCCGCTGCTCGGGACGAGCGTCGAGGCGATCGACCTCGCCGAGGATCGCGGTCGCTTCGGCGCCCTGCTGGCGCGCCTCGGCTACAAGGCACCGCCGTATGCGACCGCGCGCTCGGTCGCAGAGGCGCTGCGCTGCGGCGAGCAGGTCGGATACCCGCTGCTCGTGCGCCCTTCCTACGTGCTCGGCGGGCGGGCGATGGAGATCGTCTACTCCCGCGACGGCCTCGCCGACTACCTGCGCCGCGAGGTCGCCGTAGCGGACAACGGCGCGAGCCCTCCCGAGAGCCCGGAGGGCTCTCCATCGATATTCCTCGATCGCTTCCTCGAGGACGCATTCGAGGTCGACGTGGACGCGCTCTGCGACGGCGCCGAGGTATGGATCGGCGGGATCATGCAGCACGTCGAGGAGGCCGGAGTGCACTCCGGCGACAGCGCCTGCGTGCTGCCGCCGCACTCGCTGGGCGAGGAGATGCTCGAGCAGATCCGCGCGGCCACGCGCGATATCGCGCTCGCGATCGGCGTGGTCGGGCTGATCAATGTGCAGTACGCGGTCTACGCAGGCGAGCTCTACGTGATCGAGTCCAACCCGCGTGCCTCGCGCACGGTCCCGTTCGTCTCGAAGGCCGTGGGCGTGCCCCTGGCGAAGCTCGCCTGCCGAATCATGCTCGGCGAGCGGATCGCCGAGATGGGGCTGCCCCGCGGGCGCGAGGGGATCGGCTTCGGCAGCCACGTATCGGTCAAGGAGGCCGTGCTTCCCTTCGACCGCTTCGAGGGCTCCGACGCCGTGCTCGGCCCGGAGATGCGATCGACCGGCGAGGTGATGGGGATCGCGCGCGACTTTCCCACCGCCTTCGCGAAGGCGCAGGCGGCGGCCGGCGTGCCGCTGCCGCTGCGCGGCACCGCATTCATCAGCGTCACCGACTCCGACAAGGACGGCGCCTCGGGGATCGCCCAGACCCTGCACGACAACGGCTTTCGGATCGTCGCCACGCGCGGCACCGCCGAAGCGATCGCCCGCATGGGCATCCCCGTCGAGCCGCTCAACAAGATCGGCGAGGGCTCTCCGCACGTCGTCGACTGGATCGAGCGCCGCGACGTCGACCTCGTCGTGAACACCCCCACGGGCGTCGGCGCGCGCACCGACGGGTGGGAGATCCGCCGCGCGGCGGTCTCTCACGGAATCCCCTGCCTGACCACGCTCGCGGCGGGGTTCTCGGCGGCGCGGGCGATCGAAAGCGCGCGCCGCGACGGCGAGCCGGAGGTGCTGTGCCTGCAGGAGCTGCACGGCTCCCAGCGGGAGAGGGCGCCCGAGGGTCCAGCGACCCCCGACGGCGCCGCGGTCGCGTGAGCGATACGCCATTTCAGCGCCGGCGCCTACGCGTGAGCGGTTGTGAGGAGCTCGGCGCCTACCGCGTGCTGCGCGTCGAGGGCCCGTGCGGACCGGCCCCCGCGCCCGGGCAGTTCGCGATGATCGCCGCCGTCGAGCGCTGGGGCGGCGGCTCGGACGAGCGCCCCTACCTGCCGCGGGCGTTCTCGGTCGCGCGCTGCCGCGACGGCGAGTGGCACTTCCTGCTCGAGGACGTCGGCCCGGGGACGCGCCGGCTGAGCGAGCTCCGCGAGGGCGATGGCCTGTGGGCGCTTGGGCCGCTCGGGCGGGGCTTTCAGCCGCCGCCGCCCGGGTGTCGCGCGATTCTCGTGGGCGGCGGCGTGGGGATCGCACCGCTGGCGATCCTGCAGGACACGCTCGCCGCGCCGGCGAGCGTCCTGCTCGGCTTTCGCGATCGCGCACGCGCGCACGGCGCCTCGCTGCTCACCGACGCACGCGTCGCGAGTGACGACGGCTCGGTCGGCCACCACGGCCCGGTAACCGAGCTGCTCGCCGCCGAGCTCGATCGCGAGCCCGAGGCGATCGTCTACGCGTGCGGGCCCGCGGCGATGCTCGAGGCCGTGCGCGCGCTCTGCCTCGCCGCCGACATCCCTGCGCAGCTCGCGCTCGAGGCCGGCATGGCGTGCGGCTTCGGCGCCTGCTACGGCTGCGTCGTGCCCAAGCTCGGCGGCGGCTATCTGCGCGTGTGCCTCGACGGACCCGTGATCGAGGCGAAGCAGCTCGGCGCGCTGTGCGCCCCCGTCGAGGGGCGCGCGGGATGAGCGCCGAGCTTGCCGGCCTGCGCCTGGCCAACCCAGTCATCAACGGTTCGGGCACGTTCGACGCGATCGCCGCCCAAAGCGCCTTCGGTGAGGGGCTGCTCGAGGCCTTTCCGTTCGCCGCCTACGTCTCCAAGACGATCACCCTGCGCGCGCGCGAGGGCAATCCGCCGCCGCGCCTGTGGGAGGCGCCGGCGGGTCTGGTCAACTCGATCGGCCTTCCCAACAAGGGCCTCGAGGGCTACCTCCGGGAGGATCTGCCCGAGCTCGCCGCGATCTGCGCGCGGGCTCGCGCGGCCGGCGCCGCCTCGGCCGGCGTACCGCTGATCACGAACGTGATGGGGTCCAGCAGCGGCGAGCTCGAGCAGCTCGTGCGGGCGTGCGAGGAGCGCCCTGAGGTTGCTGCCGTCGAGCTCAACGTGTCCTGCCCCAATGTCGAGACCGGCCTCGACATCGGCGCCGACCCCGAGCAGCTGCAGGCCGTCGTAGGAGCTGTGCGGGGGTGCACGCGCAAGCCGCTGATCGTCAAGCTCACTCCCAACACCGCCGACGTGGCGCGCTGCGCTCTCGCCGCCGAGGCGGCCGGCGCCGACGCGGTCTCGCTGATCAACACGCTGCGCGCGAGCGCGCTCTCGCCGAGCCGCCGCCTTGGCTCGGGCGAACCCTGGCTGGGCGGCGGCAGCGGCGGCCTCTCCGGCCCGACGATCAGGTCGGTCGCGCTCGCCCAGGTCGCCGCCGTCGCGGAGGCCGTCGCGATCCCGGTCGTGGGCATGGGCGGGGTCCAGAGCGCCGCCCACGCCCGCGACCTGCTCGACGCGGGGGCCACGGTCGTGGCCGTCGGCACCGAGTCGTTTCGCGATCCATCGACCGGCTGGCGCGTCGCCCGCGAGATCACCGCCTCCTCCGGCGCCTAGATCGTCCACGCCGTTTTTCGCAACCAGCGGAATCGACGGCGCGCAGCCGGCGCCCACGAGCGTCCACGCTCCCCTCGCAAGCCGCAAAAACCCCTGCAAACAGGCCGCCCGACCGTCCAGGAGCCTCGACGTATCTGAAGCTCAGGTGGAGGTCCAGGTGAATTCGACGGATTTGGCTTGATCGTCTGCCGCTGGTGTGTAGACTCGCCGCCCATGGTGACGGCGACCGGAACGACGTCCTCAAACACGTCCACAGCCCCCGAGCGGTCGCTCAACCAGCGCATGGACGCCCTCGCGCGTGCCAATCAGATTCGCATTCAGCGAGCCCAGCTCAAGCGCGATCTGAAGTCCGGCCGCCGCTCGATCCGCACGCTGCTGCTCGACCCGCCCGAGTACATCGAGACGGCCAAGGTGTTCGACATGCTGCTCGCCGTTCCGAAGTACGGGCGCGTGAAGGTGAACAAGATCCTCGCCCACTGCAGGATCGCGCCGAGCAAGACAATCGGCGGCCTCTCCGAGCGCCAGCGCTCGGAGCTGATCTCGCTCCTGCACCACTAGATGATTGATTCCACGGCTTAGAGGGTTTGTTCGAGGGTTTTTGAGCAGCAGGGTCGAAGTCGGCGGTGCTCTAAACACACCGTCGACCGAAGGGGGTCTCGATGG
>DATFZM010000027.1:0-61590 GCA_035314465.1 Solirubrobacteraceae bacterium
ACAGCGGTGAGCAGCAGGTCGAGGTCGGCGTCCATCGAGACCCCCTTCGGTCGACGGTGTGTTTAGAGCACCGCCGACTTCGACCCTGCTGCTCAAAAACCCTCGAACAAACCCTCTAAGCCGTGGAATCAATCATCTAGGAAACTCGCTCCCCGGCCACCGTCTCAAAGGCAAGCATTCCCGCGGTCCGCGACCCAGGAGACCCATCTATGCGAGCTGCTGATGTGGGAGTAGCCGGGGCCGGGCCTTGCGCGTGGCAGCGCACCGGGTGTAGACTCGGACGATGCCCTCGGAGTGGATCGAGCGACAGATCGACGAGGTGCTTCTCACGACGGCGACCACCGCCGGTCTCCTGTACGCGCGACGGCGCGCCAGGCGCATCTTTCCGAAGGTCATGATCGGCGGAGCCGTGGCCGCCGTCGGCACTGTCGCCGCCGCCGCGGCCGCCGGCGTCGTCGTACTGGGCCTGGCCGCCGGGGCCACGGCGTGGTATCGCCACCGCTCGCAAGCGGCCTCGGACGACGGCTGGAAAGCCCCGTCGCCGAACGCCTCGGCGAGCTTCTCGCGCGCGTCGGACCGAGCGGCGAGCGCCAGCGCACCCCCGAACGCCTGAGCCGGCACGCGACGGGCGGCGCACGATTGCCCATGGCCTTCGCGACGGAGAGGAAGGCCAGACGCGTTCGGCCGGCGACCGCAGGGACGGTCGCGTGACCATGCAGAACGAGACCCTCGAGAGCCTGCGCAGCGGCTACGAGGTGCTCAGCCGTACCGGCGAGTGGCCCGAGGATGGCCTTCTCGCCTCCGGCTTCGAGCTCCACAGGGACCCGTTCGTGGACGCTGCGGGCGTCCCTCCGGGGCCCGGCGCTCCCGGCGAGCTCATGCGCGTGCTGAACGGCGCGATGCGGGACGTCAGCCTCGAAACCGAGCGCTTCATCGAGGCGCCTGACGGTGTGGTCGTCGCTGTCATTCGCATGCGAGCCAACGGCAGGGCGAGCGGGATCGCCTTAGACAAACAGCAGGCCCACGTGTGGACCTTCGAGAACGACGTGGCGGTCCGGATGCAGATCTACGGACAGACGGCCGAAGCGCTGCGCGCGGTCGGGCTGAGCGCGTAGGACGAGCTAGCGTTCGCCGCGCCGAAGCGAGCTTCGGACTCAGGTTCAGGGCGCATCTTCAGCCCGTGAGCACTTCAACGTATCGGATGTGGCCGCTGTCATCGACCTCGGTAACCGCGAACGGATGCTGACGACCGCCAACGTCGGCTTGGCAGGTGAACGTCTGACGGGCCTGCTGGAGCACCTCGGCCGGACAGAGCACGGTCGCTCTGACGCGCCTCTGGACGAGAATCGATCGCCTGATCGCCTGCTCCACCAGCGCGGTGTTGAGCGCCACGAGAGGAGCTCGGTTCTGGTAGACGACATGGCCGTAATTATCGGTCTCGCTCACTTCTACGGGATAGACACCGGCGTCGAGCTTGGCGGCGCAAACAAAATGGATCGCCGCCTTTCTGGGGACATTCGACGGGCAGGCAACGATCACGCGCAGGTCACGCTCGGCGAGAATCGAACCGGCGATAGCCCGCTCGACCGCGACGGTATTCAACGTCGGCGCGCTCTTGCCGCACGCACAGAGAACCGAGACGGCGGATACGCCGAGGGCGAGGCCGACGCGACGAGCGCCTCGTGAAGCGACGCGGAGCGCACAACGATCCACGTTCCTACGTTCCCGGGAGAACCGCCATACCCTCCATACGTGGTATACGAGTTCATGCGACCGCCATCGGAAACAGCTATGGCAGATCGCAAGACACGCTCGGCGCAGCCCGGCCAGCCTCCTAGGCCTTGCGGTGAGCTGCTTTGGCCGGCCGTATGATCACGACGGCCTTCGCCGTGTGCGTTGCTGCCGCGGGGTCGTGTGCCGTGACGGTCGCGAGAGCGTGGAGTAGATGCCGGCTTGCCAACATGCGTCGCGCCTTGGCTGACAGGTGCAGCTTCATCGTCACTGCGTGGCCCCCGGCAACCGCGAAGGCGCCGCCTGCGAATCTGAGGACGGCCGTCTTGCGCCGGCGGGTCCGAGGAGCGGTCTTGGCCGCGGCGGGAACGACCGTCGCCAACGCGACCGTGCCCGCGCAGCTGCTCTCTCCGGCGGGACAGGTGATCGTGACCGTCACGAGGCCCGACCGGGTTGCCTTCAGCGACGTGCTTGCGAGCTCTGCATCTGGCACCTGAGCCGCCTGGCGGCCTGGGGATGGCGGCGATCCGCCACCGCCCGGCTGCTGCGGCAGGGACCCTGGCAGCGCCGACGACGGCGACGAGCCGTTGGCGCCGGGTTCCTGGGGTTGGCGCCCCGGCGGCGCGAGGGCCGCCGAGAGCGTGAAGACGCCGTCGGCGCCGTAGCTCGTTCCGCCCGCGTTGGCGGCGACTACGCGGAAGTGGTAGGTGGTGTTGGACGTCAAGCCTTCGGCGTAGCCCGATACGGCCACAGGGCTGAGGCCCGACCCTGGCAGCGACGTGCAGGGCGCCGCCGATCCATACGCGAGCGTGGGGCCGTATTCGAGCTCGCAGACGCTCACCGTGCCGCCGTTCGGGTCGACTTCGGCGTTCAGCAGCGCTGAGCTCGACGTGAGCGAGGCCGCTGCGCCGGTAAGCACCGTCGGTGGTTTGGGCGGCGTCTCGAGGGTGGCGTCGCTTCCGTAGCCGCTGCCGACGCCGTTGACCGCGACGACCCGGTAGTGGTATGTGGTGTTCGCGCTGAGGCCTGTGAGCGCGGCCGAGACGCCGACTGGCGTGTTCCCGGCTCCAGGCAGAGAGGAGCAAGGTGCGCTCGAGCCATACGCCGCGGTGGGCCCGTATTCGAAGTGGCATTCGCTCACGTTGCTGCCGTTCGGCTTCACGGTCGCGTTCAGCGTGGCGGTTTCCTGCCTGACCGGCGACGCCGATGCGGTCACCGCCGTCGGAGCGGCGGGCACGACGATCACGGTGACCGTGTGGGTGACGCTCGCGGGGCGGCTGGAGCTGTTAGTGACGGTGAGGGTCGCTTCGTATGAGCCCGCGGCCGTGTAGGTGTGCGTGGGCGTCGCTCCCGTGCCGAACGTCCCGTCTCCAAACGCCCATTCGTACTTCGTGATGGAGCCGGCGTTCGCTTTGGAGGCCGATCCGTCGAAGGACACCGGCACCCCGACGGTCGGAGAGGCGGTCGTGACCGAGAACGCGGCCGTCGGGAAGACACCGCCCGCCGCCACGGTGTGCGCGGTTCCGATGCTGGTGCCGTCCGCCGCGTACACGGTCAGCGCCACGTGGTAGAGACCCGCTTCGGAGAAGGTGTGGCTGATCGCGGCTGAGGTGGTCTCGAGCGGGGTGCCGGAGCCGCCTTCGTCGTTGAACTGCCAGTCATAGCGGAACACTCCGCCGGGAGCAGTCGAGGCGCTCGCGTCGAGTTTCACGGTGTTGCCGGATTCCGGCGCGCTCGTGAAGCTGGCCGTTGGCTCTTCGCCGGCGAAGGCGAGCCGCTGCAGGCACTGGTTCGACTGGTTGCTCCACTCCTCCTGGTACCAGTAGAAGTGGCCGTTGATGACCTGGTTGTAGCTGGCGCCGTCGGACGCCGTCCCGAGGGGCGTCCCGAAGCTGGTGTGGCATTTGTCGCCGATCTCGCTGCCTTCGCCGAGATCGATCCAACCGCTGTCGGGTTCGGGGTCGGTGATCGACTCGTTGTGCTCGTGGCTGAGGCCGCCGATCAGGGCGCCGTCGGAGGTCGTGCCGTTTGGATGATTGCCGTCGTCGCAGCCGGGGTTTCCGGTGACGTATGGGTCGTTGGCGTAGATGATCTCGCCCCCGCCGGAGACAGGGAGGTTGGTGTGGTATGCGCAGTACTTCGGTTTCGAGGAGCCGGCCGAGCATTCCGTGCCGGCCGCGGTGAAGCAGCTCTCCACGCCGGGCGGCGTGAGCAGGAAGTACTCGTGGCTGAGGTCCGCGGGGAGTTTTTCGGCTTGGACGAACGCTTTCAGCTCCGTTTGGATCTGCGCGCTCGTGAGGCAGATCGAGGCCCGCGTACAGCCGTTGGCCGGGTAGGGATCTTCGTCGACCTTGGCGCCGCCGAAGTGCGAGTCGTAGGAGGCGTGCTGACCCGCCGCGTCGTTGTACTGGGCCGCGACCGAGTCGACGTTGCCCGTTCCGCCGCTGTCGTGCGCGAGGTCTTCGAAGTACCGGTCGATCCCCGGCTCGTAGTCGGCGGGATACGCCGGCCCGGTCGAGGGGCGCCAGTAGATCACGTAGTCCGTGTTGGAGGGCATCACCGGGCCCCCGTCGTATTCGACGTTCGTAAAGAGCGCATCGAGAGGCTGCGGTGCCCCGCGCATCGGCTGGTAGCTGAGCGCCCTGCCGCCGCCAAGACGCACAATCACTGCCGAGGCCGGTGACGCGCAGGCGACGAGCACCCACACCGCTAGCAGTCCCGGCAGTGCCCACCGCAGCCTCGATCCTGGCGACCCAAGCGTCGCTCTGGCCCCCCACCTGCAAGCCGGGAAGCTCAACCCGCTCATCAAGGAAGATTCGGCTCATCGGGCCGCGAGCTGAAGCTCCTGGGATGGGATTCGACGCACGGACTCCCTCGCCAGACGGCAGAGGCGGAGGACGGCCGCCGAACGCCTGCAGAGGTATTAGGCCCCCGGGAGGCGCCCGCGAGTTGACGTTCGAGCGTGGTCCAGCAGACCTCAGACGGGATGCTCCCTGTCGCCGATGCTTGGTGCGCGAGGCGAGACGCCTTCCGGTACACGCTGGCGGTCGATTTCAAACCAAACGCACGAGGTGGGCCCACCGGGATCGATCGACCACCGGTCGGCGAGCTCGTCGAGGAGGATCTGGTCATGGCGCGGCTCGTCGAGCTCGTCCGGTAGGAGCAAGAGCTCGCGCGCCACTCGCAGCTCGACCCGAACGACGGCGGCGCCAAGCCACACGCGCAGCTCACCCGTCTCCAAGAAGGCTCGCGTCCCTCGCTCCATGATCGCCGTGACCAGCTCGGAGGTCAGCAGCGTCACGACGTCGCGCAGCTCACGCGAGGGCTCTGAACGGAGCAGATCGCGCACGTAGTTGCGAGCCGAGCGCGGCGCGTCGAGGTTCAGATCCAACAATGCCTCGAGGTGCGGTCGGTGACGCTCCAGACGCCCAGAGCTAGCGGATGCTTGGCGCCCGGTGATCCGCTTTGCGAAGGCCCTACCGCGCACGGACAGCCGCCCGACGACCCCCGCGAGCTCGAACAGGCGCTGGGCGGGCACCTGCGCGCGGACGTAGGAGAAGTCGCAAGCGTGCCGCGCGCATCGCTGGCTGCTGCTCAAGATCACGCGCAGCCCCGACGAGTCGATGAACTCGAGTTGATGAAGATCAAGGATGATCTCGCTCGCGCCTTCCTCGCAGAGCCGCATGATCGTTGCCTCCAGCTCGGGAGCGGTGGCTATGTCAAGTTCGCCCACGAGGCTCAGCGTGTGGGTGTCATCTCGCTCGTCGTCCCGGATGCTGAGCCGTTTTACGGGAGCCAAGGCGGCCGTCCTTGGGGAGGACACCTCGGCCCTCGGCTGAGCCGAGGGCCTCGCGCCGCACGCCTATCGGGAAGCCGCGACGTGGAGCATTGCGAGATCGGAATCGGGTGCGGCTGTCGCCCACTCAGATCGGCGATTGACCGCGCACAGGCACGTCCCGCCGCGGTGTCGGCACTGCGCTCGACCTGCATCCTGTCCGTAATCCCCCATTGCTCGAGTAGTCGCGTCAACCCGACCTTGACTTGACCAGTGTCTCGTGCGGCGCGGACCGAACCGCGATACCAGGGCTAGCGGCGCTCCAAACCCAGCCCCGGCCTCGGCGCAGGTCCTGGTCGGAGACCGCGCCGAGAGACCGCGGCGCGCTCACGCGCTCGAGGCTGATCACCGGTCTCGCCGAGATCAAGCGCGACCCAGGCGCTGAGCGCGCCGCCAGCAGCGCACGCGCGGGTCCAGGAGGCCGTCGTTCGCGCCCGCGGTGGCCAGGTAGCCCTCGCCCGCACATGTGGGACCAGCCCGCGCTGGGCAGTCATCGCTGACTCGTCTCGCGCAAGCACCGAGGACGAATAGCAAGAGTCCGTGGCGACGGTAGTCCTCGTGGGTAGCACCTTCCCTGCCCAGCCCAGACCAAGGAGAACTCATGTCTAAGGACCACGAAATGGCTCTTTACACCGCCGTGTACAACGACGTCACGTCCGCACTGACCGATCTCGAAGCGCTCAAGGAGCTGCACAAGGACGAGATCGTCGGCAAGTACGACGCCGCGGTGATCGATCAGGAGAACGGCAAGCCGCACATCGTCAAACGGCTCGATGCTCCGCGCATTCGCGTGATCCCGGAGGAGCTGGGGGGCGGAACGCTGCCACGCAAGGAACTCAAGGAAGCTGCCGGGGAGCTCAATTCCAACGAGGCGGGGCTGATCGTGGTCGGCGAACCAACGATCGAAAAGGGCGTCGACAGGGCCATCACGGGCGCGGCAAAAATCGTCAAGCGCTCTGTTGATGCAACGACCGACGAAATCGCCAGCGAGCTGCAGTACGCCCTTCAGGACTAGCGCCGACGCAGGATCGACTCCGGTTACGTCGGGCGCCGCTAGGCGGTCGTGAGTTCGCGGGCGCGCGCAGCGAGATGCTCGACACCGAGTCGATCGTATGCGCCCGCAGCCGCGTCGAGCGCCTCCTCGGCGGCGCTCGGATCGGCCTCGCGTGCGCGTTGGCCGAGCAGCAGTTGGCAGCGCGCGGCGTCGAGGGGGCGGCCGAGCCGCTCCCACGCCGCGCGCGCATCGCTGAGCACAGCGAGCGCCTCCGGCAGCTCGATCGTCATACCGCTCGCCTCTAGCACGGCCGCCTCGCCGAGGGGATAGTGGATGCGCTTGGCCAGCTCCGCCGCGTGCTCCGCCGCCTCGCCGGCACGCTCCCGCTCGCCCACCAGCGCGAGCATCAGCGCGCGCATCGACGTCGCCTGGATCGACTGTCCGATCAATCCGGCGCGCTCGCATATCTCGAGCGCCTGCGCAATCGTGCCCTCCGCGTCGAGGAAGTCGCCACGATCGCGCTGCGTCACCGCAAGCCCGAGCAGCGCGTTGAACGCGACCTCCGACCAGCCGACCTGCTCGGCAAGCTCGCGGGCGCGCCGAAACAGCTGGGCCGAGGCCTCCCAGTCGCCCTCGCGCCACTGCAGCCACCCCCTCAGCGTGTATGCCAGGCACAGCTTCCCGACGAGACCCTCGCGCTCGGCGAGCTCGGCGCTAGCGTCGGTCGAGCGTGTGAGCTGCTCCCAGTCGCAGCGGTAGAAGGCGAGCTGAGCGAGCGCCGCGTGCAGCTCGATCTGCGCCGGCACGTCGCCGATGCGCTGCGCGAGCGAGAGCGCCTTGGCATAGGAGGACTCGGCCGCCGCGTAATCGCCCTCGGCGTTCTCGAGGTGATGCCCGAGCGCGAGCATCGCGAGAACGGTCTCGTTCTCGTCGGAGTCGGAGGCGAGCTCGATCGCCCGCTCGAGATTCTCGCGCGCCTTGACGTTGTCGCCGATGCGACCGAAGACACGGCCGAAGATCCCATGCGCGCGGCTTGCGGCGCGCACCTCGCCAAGTCGCTCTGCGAGGCGCAGAGCCTTCTCGGAGGCGTAGATCGCGAGCATGTTGTCGCCGACCTGCATGTACAGCCACGCGGCCTCCTCGTAGAGCCGCACCAGGGCGAGCGACGAGGGGCCGTCCTTGATCAGATTGATGCCCTGCTGGTGGTGCTGGATAGCCTCCGTGCGCTCCCCCTTGTGCGCCAACGCCGCGCCGATCTTGCGGTGGAGCTCGGCGACGTGTTCGAGATCTCCCTGGTCGCGGTAGTACTCGAGTCCCTGCTGCCATACGTCGATCGCCGCGTCGACGCGGCCGAATCGCAGTGCGAGGTCGCCCTGCTTCTCGTGGATGCGCGCCTCGAGCGCGAGATCACCGGCGCTCAGCGCGACCGCGATCTCGTAGTGGGCGAGAGCCTCCTGATTGGAGTACAGCGCGCTCGCGGCGTCACCGGCGGCCTCGAGGAAGTGCAGCGCCTTCGCGCGCAACGGCGCCTGCTCGTCCGGCTCCAGGCGCACCTCCTCACCAAGCATCGCCGCGCGGCCGTAATGCTCGGCCAGCAGCGCGACGACCTCGTGGCGCCGGTCGCCCGCGCGCTGCTCGATGAACGCGCCGACCTCGAAGTGCTTATGCGCCCGCACCGACTTCGGCAGCATTTCGTAGGCGACGTCCCGAATCAGGACGTGCTTGAACGCGAGCTCCTGCTCGCCGGCCAAGCGCCCGCCTTCACCCGGCACGATGATGTCCTTCTCGCGCAACGTCGCCAGCGCGGCCTGCAGGTCTCCGCCCTCGGACGCGGCGACCGGCGCGAGCGCACCCTCCCAGAAGGTCCGTCCGACGACGGCCGCATGGGCGACGAGATGGCGCTCCAGCGGCGCGAGCGAATCCAGCCGCGCGGCCAGCAGTCCGTGGACCGTGTCGGGTAGCTCCGCAACCCTGGCGCCGCCTTCCTCGGCCAGCCGCTGCACCATCTCCTCGGCGAACAGCGGATTGCCCTCTGCGCGCTCGGCGAGCGTCTCCAGCACCTCCGGCGTCGCACCGGCGTCGCGCAGCAGGCCGCCGATCAGCTCGCGCGTGTCGGCGGGGGTGAGAGGGTCGAGGAACAGGCTCGTCGTCGTGCGCCGCGACGCCGCCCAGCTCGGGCGGCGCTCGAGCAGCTCGTCTCTGGCCAGGCAGACCTGAAGCACAGGGGCGCGCAGCCAATGCGCGAGGTACTCGATCAGGTCGAGCATGCCCTCGTCCGCCCAGTGGATGTCCTCCCACGCCAGCACCAGCGGCTCGCCATGCGCGATCGCCTCCAGACAGGTTCGTACGGCGGCGAAGATGCTCTCGCGGGCGCTCTGCGCGTCATCGCCCTCGGCCGAGGCGTCCGCGTCCGCCGCTTCGATGCCGAGCAGCCGCGCAAGCGGCGCGATCCGTCGCTTTGCGTGATCGCCGCCACCATCGCTGCCCAGCAGCGGCGCGAGCCCGGTTGACAGCTTTGCCCACGCGACCTCTGCGGGGTCGCCGTCGGCGATCGAGCACTCGGCGCGCAGCATTTCGCTGAGCGGCCAGTAGACGACGCTCGAGCCAAACGGCAGACACCGTCCCCTGCGCACGGGTACCGGCGGTTCGCGCGCTTCCAGCGAACGCTCGAGCTCGCGCAGCAGCCGCGTCTTGCCGACACCCGCCTGCCCGAAGACGGTGACGAGGTGCGGCGTGTTGTTGCGCGCAACGCGACCGAACAGCATCTGCAGCGCGCCGAACTCGTCGTTGCGGCCGACCAGCGGCACCTCGCGGCGCAATTTGCGAGCGCCGCCGGTGTGAGCCTCGAGCAAGCCAAGCGCACGCCAGGCCGCAACCGGCTCGGTCTTGCCCTTCAGCTGGAGCGGCTCCAGCGCCACGTAGTCGACCGCGCCGCTGGTCGCCCGCTGCGTGCGCTCCCCCACGGTCACCGTGCCCGGGGCAGCGCTCGTCTGCAATCGCGAGGCGACGTTCACGGCGTCCCCTATCACCGTGTAGGCCTCGCCCACCTTGCCCGCCAGCACCTCGCCGGTGTTGACACCCACCCGCAGCGCGAACTCGACCTCGTAGTCGGCGAGCAGGCGCTCGTTGAGCTCGCCCATCGCTGTCTGCATGGCGATCGCCGCGCGAACCGCGCGCTCCGGGTCGTCCTCGTGCGCGACCGGCGCGCCGAAGATCGCCATGACGTTGTCGCCCATGTACTTGTCCACGCTGCCCCCAACGCGATCGACCTCTTCGCCGAGGCGGCCCATGCAGCGATCAACCAGCGCCTTGACCGCCTCCGGATCGAGGCGCTCGGAGATCGCGGTGTAGCCGGAGAGATCGGCAAACAGGACGGTGACGGTGCGCCGCTCCTCGCTCGTCGCCGCCAGCGTGCGCTCAGGGGCCGCGTTGGCGTCCTCGGGCGTCTTGCGCTCCTGAACCGCGCCGGGGTTCGCAATCGTCGCCGTCGCCTCCGTGGCGCTCGCGTCGGTTGCGAGCACAGTTCCGCACGCCGTGCAGAAACGTGCCTCCGCGAGCGCCTCCAGGCCGCACTCTAGACAGCTACGTTGCAGCCTGGCTCCACAGGCCATGCAGAACTGGGCGGCCGGTGGGTTCTCCACCGCGCAGTTCCCGCAGGTGCGCGTCCCCAACATCGCGTTATCAATCATGACGCCTAGCCAGCCGCGACCGCCGCATCCGCGTAGTGGTCGCAGGGATCGGCCGTGCGCGTGACTGTCCCCGTGCAGCCGAGGGCCGTGCCGGCGCCGAACAGCGGCGACGAGCGCGGCCGTGCCGGCGCCGAACAGCGGCGACGAGCGCGGCCGTACCGGGCGAGTGGACACGGCTGCGGGGATGCGTTAGGAATGGCCTACTTGTGCGGCGCCCGCAGGCCGCTTCGAACATCGACGGGAAGGCGTTCATGTCCTACTCAGAGACAGCGACTGAGTTTCGCTTCCAGCCCCCGGCCCGCGGCTCGTGGGACCTTGATGCAGTCCACTTCCCGAGGCCGGTGACGCGCTACTGGGCCGAAACACATCCCGAGGCCTTCAAGCGTGGCGTGAGCGACTTCACGCGCTTCTACGGGATGCTGCTCGACTCGCTCGACATGGAGTACATCAACGGCTTCGCGTACAAAACCGCCTGGCCAGTCGCCGCGGAGGAGATCCCTGCACGCTTCGCGCGCGCGGAGGAGCTGTTCGAGGGCAAGCTCTGGAGAGAGCAACTTCGCGAATGGGACGAGACGGTCAAGCCCGCCTCGATCACGACCCACCGCGAGCTGCAAGCCGTCGATCCCGACGAGCTCCCCGATGAAGAGCTCGCCGCCTACCTGCGGCGTTGCCACGACCACCACGCGGCGATGATCTCCCAGCACATGCGCTTTACGGCCGCCGCGATGGTGCCGACGGGCGACTTCCTCGCGCACGTCGGAGCCTGGAGCGGCCTTCCGGCCTCTCAGCTGCTCGGCCTCATGCGCGGTGCGGCGCCCGTCTCGGCGGGGGCCTCCGCCGAGCTCGACCGGCTGGTCTCCGCGCTGGCAGAGGACGAAGAGGCGCGGGAGATCCTGGAGTCCGAGGGCGACCCCGGCCAGGTGCTCGAGGCGCTGCGGTCGAGGGAGGGCGATGCCGGTCAGGCGGTGAACGCCTATCTCGACCTGGTGGGCTGGCGCCTGCTCGACGGGTTTGACATCTCCGGGCCGTGCGCGCTCGAGCTGCCCGACGTGCTCCTGCGGGCGATTCGCGTGGCCGCTGCAGGGAGGGACGCCGAGGCCTCGGACGTCGAGGAGCTGATCGCCGGCGTGAGGGACAAGGTCCCCGAGGAGCATCGCGCCGAGTTCGACGACCTGCTCGGGGAGGCGCGCATGATGTATCGGCTCCGCGACGAGCGTGGCGTCTTCAGCGACATCTGGGCCTCCGGGCTCACGCGACGGGCGGTCCTCGCCGCCGGTCGCCGGCTCGCCGCCGAGGGGCGCATCGCAGAGGCCGAACACTTGATCGACGCAAGCGTGGAGGAGATGTGCTCGCTGCTCGCCGAAGCCGAGGCACCCACCGCCGAGGAGCTCTCCGCGCGAGCCGCCTACCGCGCCTCGCACAGCGCCAAGGAAGCCCCGGCGCTCCTGGGCGAACCGCCGATGCCTCCGCCTGACCCCTCAGGGCTGCCGCCGGCAGCCGCGCGGGTCATGCGCGCGATGGGCATCGCGATGACGGAGATGTTCGGCAGCTCAGAGGCCGAGCACGAGGAGCATGTCCTGCGCGGGCTGGCGGCCAGCCGGGGGGTCTATGAGGGTCCGGCGCGCTGCGTATCGGGCCCTGGAGAGTTCGACCGAATCGTCCAGGGCGACGTGCTCGTAACCGAGTCCACCAGCGAGGCCTTCAACATTCTGCTGCCCCTGCTCGGAGCGATCGTGACCGACAGCGGCGGCCTGCTCTCCCATTCGGCGATCGTGGCGCGCGAGTACGGCATCCCGGGCGTGGTCGGCACTCGCGAGGCGACCGAGCGCGTCGCCGACGGTGCTCGGTTGCGAGTGGACGGCGATTCCGGAGAGGTCACGGTGCTGGCTTGAGCCACGTCGTACAGCTCCTCGATGCGCGCGATACGGCGCTGTTCGGCTCAAAGGCGGTCGGGCTGGGGCAGGCGCTGAGGGACGGGCTTCCGGTCCCACCCGGCGTCGCGCTCGCGGGCGATGTCGTCGAGGCCGTCGCCGGCCGAGACGGTCCCGCCATCCAGCAGGTCACCGAGTCGGTTCGGCCGCTGGGAGGCCCGCTCGCCGTCCGCTCCTCCGCCGTCGACGAGGACGGTGCCGAGGCGAGCTTCGCCGGGCAGCACCTGACGCTTCTCAATGTCCCGGGCACGGATCAGCTGACCTCTGCGTTGAACGAGATCTGGTGGTCGGCGAACTCCGACTCCGCGATCACATACCGCCAGCGCGTCGGCCTTTTCACGCGCCCGAGCGTCGGCGTCGTGGTTCAGGTGCTCGTCAACCCCGAGACGGCGGGAGTCATGTTCACGCGCAACCCGATGAGCGGTGCGGACGAGCGCGTGATCGAGGCGAGCTGGGGGCTCGGAGAGGCCGTCGTCGCCGGCCGCGTGATCCCCGACCACTATCGCGTCGACCGCGCGGGCGAGGTGCTCGAGCGCGTGGCTGGCCGCAAGAGCGTCGTATTCCGCTCGCTTCCCGAAGGAGGGACCGTGGAGGAGGAGGTCGCGCCTGCGTTGGTCGAAGCACTCTGCCTCGACGACGAGCAACTCGGAGAGCTGAGCCGCCTCGCCGAGCGCTGCGAGAGCGTCTACGGCCCCGCTCGGGACATCGAGTGGGCGATCGCGGACGGGACCCTCTACCTACTGCAGTGCAGAGCGGTAACGACATCCGGGCCATGACGGCAAGCCCACCGCAGAGCGGGTTTCGATGGAGTCCCGCGTGCGCTCGCGTCGGGCTTCGAGAGACGGTCAAGAGGTTCCCATGAGCGGTGCGTCTACCGATGTGCTCCAGCGCGTGCCTCTCTTTGCCGACCTCGACGAGGACGAGCTCAAGCGAATCGCGAGCGTGTTCAAGGAGCGGCGCTTCTCGGACGGTGAAACGATCATCCAGCAGGGTTCGGGCGCGGCTGCATTCTTCGTGATCGACTCCGGCGAGGCGACGGTATTCGTCGACGGCAACGAGAAGCGGGTCTTGGGGCCGGGGGACTACTTCGGCGAGATGGCTCTGATTGATGCGGGCAGCCGCACCGCGACGGTTATCGCCTCCAGCGAGCTCGTCTGCTCCGGAGTCACGTTCTGGGACTTCCGCCCGCTCGTGGAGGAGAACGGAGTGATCGGCTGGAAGCTGCTGAACTCGCTGATCGCGATATATCGCACAGAGCGCCCGCGATAAGGCGGGGCGAGGAGCAAAGCTCCAAAGGCATCCAGGTTTCGTGGCCGCACGCGGACCTCCTTCGTCGCGGCACGGGTCGAGCGCGAAGGGAAAGGCGATCGGAGAGCGAATTGTGCACGGAAGCGCACGCGGAAGAGCTCGGTGCCCTCTGCGGCCTCCCGGTGGGGTCTCCGGACGCGACGAGCCCGCAACGACAGCCGCCAAGAGCCGCTTTCCCCAATGCTACAAGGAGATGCCCACATGATTCACGACCTCCGACGGCTCTCGCTGGCGGCCATCCTGGGCGCCGGCGCGCTTGCGCTGGGCGCCTGCGGGAGCAGCTCTCACAGCAGCTCCAGCACTGCCACGGGCAGCACGTCCTCGGCGGTCGCCGCCTCCGCCCCCGTCGCCGTTGTTGGCAAGAGCACGACGGTGACCCTCAATCCCGCGACGGTGCAGCTGCTGAGCCAGAACGGCATCACGATAACGGCCGTCGCGCCAGCGAAAGCCACGAAGGTGCTCGTGTTTCCCGTGACCGGCGGTCACATCTCCGTGACGACGTTCGCGGGCAGCATCGAACAGAGCGGCGGCATCACCCTCGCGCACGGTGGTCGGAGCGTTCAGCTCACCAATTTCGTCCTCAACACGGAAAGCAAGCAGATCACAGCCGTCGTCGGCGGTATGCGCGTTCCGATCTTCGACCTCAACCTGGCCGCGATCAGGCGCGCGAGCGGGCCGAACGGCACCCTCCTCGCCAGCGACATCAAGCTCGTGGTCACCGAAGAGGCCGCCAGCTCGCTCGACGGCCTGCTCGGAGTGACCGGGCTCAAGGCGGGCCAGGACTTCGGGGTCGCCACCATCACTCTCGCGATCAAGTAGCGCCGGCTCGGGATAGCGCCGCGGCGCAGAATTTGCACCTGGTGGCGGCGACGGGCAGTCCGTCGCTCAAGCACTCCGGGCAGGACTTCGTGGGCCCGGGATCACCGAAGACCTTACTACCCCGGCGTGCCTGGTAGGCACGATATGGCGCCACGATCGCGAAGTAGATGACAGCCATGAGGATGATGAAGTAGATGATGGCGGAGATGACGGCTCCGAAGTTAACGAGCTGACCGTTGACCTCGACGCCGAGCCCAGTCGTGCCGCCGCCGGCGGCCGCGTTGACGAGCGGTGTTATGACGTTGTCGGTGAATGCTTTGACCAGGCCGCTGAAGGCGAGCGCAACCACAAGCCCCACGGCAATCACGATGAGCTCACCCTGCATCAGGAAGTTCTTGAAGCCCTTGAACATCTGAACACCACCTCGCCCATTGGTAGACGCATGCCACAGACGGCCTGCGGCGCTTGCGCACACCCTACGGCGCGGCAGCCGTAGCGCCAGCCCATCAGCGCCCGTGCGCGTCAACCACGGGCGCGTCGGCGCCTCCGTCCGGTCGTTATGCCAGGGGATTCTCCTCATCGAGGCGGTAGACCTCGACCTGCGTTCGCAGCCCTCGGAGCTTGCGACTGCCGAGCGCGATCCACGTGCCTGCACCACCCGCGCGATCGACAGCTGCGCGCGTAGCCAGCAACTCCCCGCTGCCGGCCAGCGCCAACAGCCGCGCGGCTAGGTTGACTGCCCCGCCGAAGTAGTCACCCTCCCGCCGGACGACCACGCCCTGATGCATGCCGCCGTGCAGCGCGGGCGCACCGAAGTCGTCCATCGCGGCACGGAACCGGCGCCACGCCGCGACCGCGTCGGCGGCCTCTGGGTAGACAAGCATCGCCCCGTCGCCGAGGTCCTTTACGACGCGTCCAGTCTCACCGCGCTCTTGGACCATCACATGCGCAAGATGGCTCGCGGCCGAGATCGCGGCTGCGTCTCCGTGCCGCTCGGCGAGCGTGGTGAAGTCCTTGAGGTCACAGAAGAGCAGGCAGACATCGATCGCTCCGGGGATCGCTCGGGGCGCATGCTCCTCGGCTTCGCGCACGGCGTACTGGGTCAGTTCGTGGTCGACCCAGCGGCGGTGAATCCCGACGATCAGCGGGTCAGCGAGCGGCAGGAGCTCCGCAAGCGCCCGCTGGATCGTCGCCAGCGCCTCGGCCGGAGTGAGCTTTCCGCCCCGCACCCGCGGCTCCGTCTCAAACCGGAAGTTGTAGACCTCGGCCGCCGCGATACGCGCGAGCGCCTGTCCCCAGACACGTGCGACCTCCATCTGGACCTCCAGCGGCCACCACTCCTGACGCGCAGCCCCGCCAATCAGCGCCTCAGCCTCCTCGACGCTGAAGTACGGGTCGTCAGGGCCAGGGCTCGGAAAGCCAAACGTCGAGACCATCGCGAGCGTGGCCGGCACCGGCCAACCGCCGCGGTCCTCGATCTCACGCGCGGACACCGTGCGCCGGACCCGATCGGGGTCGAGGACCATGTCGAAGATCGCGTCCTGCAGATGGCCGCGCGCCTGGGCGTGTTCCATCGCCTCCACGGAGACTCCTAGGTCGAGCAGCGCGGCGACCAGGTCGCGCTGATCCTCCTCCAGCCCAAGTCGCCCGCAGGCATCCAGCACCTGATCGGAATTGGCGCTCAAATCACGACACCGCTCGGCCGGAGGCGCCCGCATCGGAGGCTGCTTCCTCGATAAACGAGCTCTTGGCCTCGGTGTATCCGGCCCGGTCCTCCCGGAAGCGCGCGGCCAGCGCTCGCTTCAGCGCCGCGTAATCGGCCGCGAGCTTGGAGTCGCCTCGAAGGCTGTCCCGGAAGCGCAGACACCGATCCAAGTCCTCGCGCTGATCGACGAGGTGCAGGTGGTGCGTGCGGTAGGAGGCTCCCGGATAGCTGAGGAAGCGCCTGTGCACCAGGTTCGCGTTGAAACGGGCCGGCAACGTGTAGCCGGCCTGTCGCACAACGGCAGCGATATTCGACTCAAGGTCGTCGACCAGCGCAATCATGTCGATCACGGGCTTGGCCGCAAGCCCGGGAACGGCGGTGGAGCCAATGTGGTGGATCAGCGCCCCGGGCAGCAACGGCGCCAGCCGTTCACGCTCGGCGACAAAGCAGGCCGGCCAGGAAGGCTCATACTCGACGATCTCGATCGGGCCGGCGCCTGCGCCTATCGGGGCGGGACCGGGAGAAGCTGCGCGATTCGATGCCTCGGGTAGCACATGCCCATGTTCTCACGGCCGGCATCTGTCGAGCTCACCAAACCGTCTAGAGGAAGCGCGGCCGCTCTCCCACGTCGATGGCGGCTACCAGCACCGCCCCCGAGCTTGCGCGAGACCCGTAGACTCGGGCTCTTGGCGAACCTCGTCATGCCTCGTATACCGTCGGTTCCCCGCCTGCCTGCACTGCCTGATCCGCTGCGGCGCGTGAGCGTCCCGCGCGACCTCGGGTCGGTCACCGCGGTCGGCCGGGAGGAGACGCCGGGGGCCGGAGGCATGAGCGAGCACTCGGTCGAGCGCATCTGGAGCGCAGCCGTAGACCTCTATCGCAGCGGCGTCCATCCCGCCGTGCAGGTGTGTGTGCGCCGCGAAGGCGCGGTCGTACTCGACCGCGCGATTGGACACGCTCGCGGCAACGGGCCAGGCGATGCAGCCGAGGCGAGCAAGGAGCCCGTGACGACCGAGACGCCGTTCGTGATCTACTCGGGCGCCAAGGCGGTCACCGCCTTCGTGGTGCACATGCTCCACGAGCGTGGGGCGCTGGACATCTCAGAGCGCGTCTGTCACTACATACCCGAGTACGACCGTCACGGCAAGGGCGAGATCACGATCGCCCAGGTGCTCGCGCACCGCGCCGGAGTCCCCAATCTCCCGCGCGAGGCTCTCGCCCTCGACCGAGCGGACGACCGCGAGTTCCATGTCCGTGCGTTCTGCGAGGCGAAGCCGTTCGCCAAGCCCGGGAGGTTTCTCGCCTACCACGCTGTCTCGGGCGGCTACATCCTGGGAGAGATCGTCCATCGCGTCACCGGCGAGGACATCCGGACGGTGCTCGCCGAGGAGATCCTCGACCCGCTCGGCTTTCGCTGGACCAACTATGGCGTCGCACCGCAAGACGTCTCGCGGGTCGCGCTCAACTACGTAACCGGACTGCCCACCGCGCCTCCATTCTCGCAGCTGTTCTCGCGGGGCCTCGGGCTCCCCTTCGATGAGCTCGTCGAGGCAAGCAACGACGAGCGCCTCCTGACCGCGATCGTCCCGTCCGCAAACGTGGTCACGACAGCCAACGAGCTCGCACGCTTCTACGAGCTTCTACGTCTAGGGGGCGAGCTCGACGGCATCCGCGTATTGCGACCGCAGACGATTCGCAATGCGATCACCGAGCAGTCCCACCTGGAGGTCGACCTCTCGCTGGGGTTCCCGACACGGTTCGGATACGGACTCATGCTCGGCGCGCAGCTGCTGAGCCTGTACGGGCGCGATACCCAGCACGCGTTCGGCCATCTCGGCTTCACGAACATGCTCGCCTGGGCCGACCCCGAGCGCGCGCTCAGCTGCGCAGTGATGACCAACGGCAAGCCCGTGCTCTACCCCGAGCTTCACCGCTTCTACGGGCTGATGCAACGGATCACCAGCGAGGCGCCAAAGGTGCATGGATCGGAGATGGCCGTCTGGGATCCCCTCGCCGGACGACCGGGAGGCG
Source organism: Solirubrobacteraceae bacterium (assembly GCA_035314465.1). Taxonomy (GTDB): domain Bacteria; phylum Actinomycetota; class Thermoleophilia; order Solirubrobacterales; family Solirubrobacteraceae; genus Palsa-744. The sequence goes on from DATFZM010000027.1 coordinate 18,044, forward strand.
GGCGCTGATACGCCACATCAGACGTCAGCCTCCACCAGGAGCCTCATGGCGTCGAGTGTGCCCATCACTTCGGCGTCAGAGGCGTCGCCGCGCGCGGTCGTCAAGAACAGCACCAGTCGCGAGCCGTCCTCGTCGGGGCTGACCTCGATCCAGCCGCGGTACTCGCTGTCGGGGGCGCCCCATTCGATCCGCCGTCTGGACTCGTCGGCTCGGAACCAGGCCTCACCGTGTTGCGTGTAACCCGCGTAGCGCGCCTCGACCGCGAGCTTGTCGCCGTCTCCACGTCGGACTGCGGTCAGCTGCGGAACGTAGTGCGGCAGGTTCTCCGGGTTGGCGATTGCCGCGAACACCCGGTCGGGCGAGGCTGCGACGTGCTCGGTGTGCTCATGCTCCATCTCGATCTCCTCTCCGTAAACGCCGCCAAGTCTAGCCCGCACCCCAACGCGGACGTCTCGCGTTCGCAGTACGCTCCCGCACTTGCCCATGATGCACCTTGGTGGGCACCACTCCGACCCCTCTTGTGCCTTCGAAGCCTTCTCGCGGCCGATCTTGCGCCTCGGGCCGGTCGGCGATACTGGGGCTAAGTCCGGAGAACGATGCTGAGGAGATTCATAAGCTGCCGGCTGCTGGGACTGTGCGCGATCCTGATCGCGCTCACAGCCGGCTGCGCACCCGCAGCGGGAGCCGGTGACACGCAGGCCGGTGGCGCGCAGGCGCAGCCGCTGGGCTCCGGTCCCTGCGCGCAGGCCGGCCCGGCCCACGACGTGTCGATCGCACTCCAGAGCGAAGGCCACGCGCGCAGTGCGGTGCTTCACCTGCCTCGTGCGGCGAGTGGCCGCGCGCTTGCGCTGCTCGTCGCCTTCCACGGCTGGGGAAGCAGCGGCGCCCAGTTCGAGCGCGAAACGGGTCTCGACGCGCTCGCGAACCGCCAGGGCTTCGCTGTGCTCTACCCCAGCTCGGCAGGCACGAGTTGGCGGATCAGCGGGCCGCCCACGGACGTGGCCTTCACCACGACGCTCCTCGCACGCGTCGAGGCTCTCGCGTGCATCGACCTGCGCCGGGTGTATGTCACCGGTCTCTCCAACGGCGCCGGGATGGCGGCGCGCCTTGCGTGCGAAGCGAGCCCCCTGATCGCAGGGGTGGTTCCGATTGCCGGCTATTACGGCTCGCTGGCGCCGTGCGAGCCCGCGCAGCCCGTGTCGCTGCTGGAGATCCATGGAACCGACGACGCCGTCGTGCCCTACGACAGCGAGGGGGCGAACGGGGGCGGCACGGCACTCGGATTCGCCGCGGGCTGGGCCGCGCGCGACGGCTGTGCCCACGAGCCAACCAGAGTCGGGGTCGCGCCGCACGCCGCCCTCTACCGCTGGACCGGGTGCGCGGAGGGCGTGCGCGTTGAGCAGCTGACCCTCTACGGGGTCGGGCACGGCCTCCCAGGTGCACCGGGGGCCCTCGTCCGTGCGCCGGGCCTAGCCACGATCTCCGGCATCGGGGTCGTGTGGTCGTTCCTCGCGCCGATCGTGCTCGCGGCGCCTCCCGCTTAGCCTCACAACTTGCGAGCGGATCCCCGGGGCACGCCTTAGCCGAGTCGCCACCTGGTGCGGCCCCCGACGCGGCAGCCGGCACCCCAGCGAAAGCAGCAACGCCCCGCGAGTCCAACCCGAGCCGCCGCTATCAAGCTCCCGTAGCGTGTCGCATTCACGTCTGGAACGAGTGCACAATCTCGCCCATCTGCCTGGCTGCGCGATTGGCCCCGCCGCGAAGGACGATGTCTATCTCGTACGCAGCGTTTGCGGTCGAAACCACGACCTCGCTCTGCACGAGCCCGTGCCCGGTGCGCTCGAACGTGTAAACCCATGCCGGGCCCGCCAGCGTCCTGGTCGTCCCCGTGCTCAGAAGCTTGAAGTCGGCAAAGCGACTGCTGAGGGACTTGGTGAGCTGCGCCGACAGCGCTGAAAGCGGCTGCGTCAGCGGCTTCTTGGGACGCACGAGCAGCAGCACCTTGCCGCCTTCCGCGAGAAGCCCAGCGGCGGGCGGGTTAGCGATCCTCGCCAGCTGTGCCGCCGTCAGCTGCGCCCAATCGCTCGGGTAGTGCAGCACAAACGGCGCCTGGCCGGACACCGACACCGTCCCCGGCTGCTTCAGCCCCGCTTGTGCCTGAGCGGTTGCCTGCGCCGTGGCCGGCGCCTGGATCTCAGTTACGTTGGACCCCGACTTGAACACTCCCGCGACAAGGAGGACGAGGCCGACGGCGACCGCAGCCGCGGCGGCCACCGCCGCCCTGCGCAAGCGTTTATTGGAGCCGCCCGGGCTGCGCCAGGCCGGCGCGGATCCGTCGCCGCGAGGCGGCACGTAGCCCGGGAGCGCGCCGGCAGCTCCCCCCGCCGACGCGTCCGGAGGGGGAATCGGAGGCGCGGAAGCGGTGCTCATATTTTGTGAGGGCCACTGAGACCCAACGTCCTGCGTGCTCGTTGTCATATCAGCCACCAAGGATCATTTGTCGCCGGGATAGCGAAAGTTTGAGCGCAACAGTCAACTGCGCGTGCTAGCTGTTCGAGCTGTTCGCCGCGCCTCGCTCCTTTCCTGCATCACCGGTGGCAACCCCGCCGCCATCGGCCCACGCAGGCCACGCGACCGCATCAGCTCCCTCGCGCTGAACAGGCGCCCAGCCTGGCAAACCTTGCGCCTCATCCGTCGAGGCACGCAGGGGAATCGCAGCCGCGAACGACGTGCCGACGGGCGCTGCTGGGCAACAGGCACCCCCCATGCGGCATCAACGTCTCACAGTGGCTGGTAGCTGTCCTTGACTTCTGTCGCTTCACTGTACGTGACCTTGAGTTTGCTGCCTTTAGGCACAATGCCCGTCCAGGTGGAGTTGACGCTTTTGTTTTCCACACTTTCAAATTCGCCCACGATCACGCCCCCCACTTCAACTTTCAGTTTAGCCGTTTTCCCAGTTGTGAATTTCCAGTACAGGTAGACCATCGTGGGTTCGGTGGCACTCGGCGTGTATTCTGTGCCAGATGTCACCGCCGCAGGCGCGGCCGGTGCTCCGACTTTGGTCGCGCCGACTTCCTTTAGTGCCGTGCCGAGCTTGGCTTCGGTCACCGCTCCGGCGCCGAGCTGAAGCGCGGTGATCGTTTCTTTCGCGATCTTTTCCGCTGTAACCGCTTCTTTCTTGATCTTCGATGTTTCCACGGCTTCGCTCTTGAGCTTTTCTCCGGACACCGCTTCGCTGGCGAGCTTGACTTCCGAGACCGCCCCGTTTTTGAGCTTCGCTTCCGTCACCGCTTCGTTGGCCAGCTTGGCCGCCGTCACCGCTTCGGAGGCGAGCTGGTTCGCGGTGATCGTTTCTTTCGCGAGTCTTTCCGCCGTGACCGCTTCTTTCTTGATCTTGGTTGTTTCCACGGCTTCGCCTTTGAGCTTTTCTCCGGTGACGGCTTCGTTTAGGATCTTCGCGGTTTCGACAGATTCTTTGCCGAGCTTCGTCGCCGTGACCGCTTCCGCAGCGATCTTTTCGCCAGTGACAGCGCCTGCGGCCAGCTGACCCGCGGTGATCGTTTCTTTCGCGATCTTCGCGGCCGTCACCGCTTCGCCTTTCAGCTTCGTCCCAGAGACCGCTTCAGGGGCAAGCTTCGCTTCCGTCACCGCTTCATTCTTCAACTTCGCGGTTTCGACAGATTCTTTGCCGAGCTTCCCCGCCGTGACCGCTTCGCCCGCGATCTTTTCCGCGGTCACAGCGCCGGCAGCCAGCTTAGGCGCCGTGATCGTTTCATTCGCGATCTTCGCGGCCGTCACCGCTTCGCTCTTCAGCTTCCCTTCAGAGACCGCTTCAGGGGCAAGCTTCGCTTCCGTCACCGCTCCGTTCTGCAACTTCGTTTCAGAGACCGCGCCGGAGGCTAGCTTGCCTGCCGTCACCGCTTCATTCTTCAACTTCGCTTCTGAGACCGCTTCAGACGCCAGCTTGCCTTCGGTGATGGCTTCGCTCAAGATCTTCGAGGTTTCAACGGATTCTTTGCCGAGCTTGGCCGCCGTGACCGCTTCCGCCGCGATCTTTGCGCCGGTCACAGCGCCGGCGGCCAGCTGAGACGCTGTGATCGTTTCTGTCGCGATCTTCGCCGCGGAAACCGCTTCAGCGGCCAGCTTTCCTTCCGTCACCGCGCCAGCCGCCAGACGTTCTTCCGTCACCGCTTCATGGGCCAGCTTCCCTTCCGTTACCGCTTCAGCGCCCAGCTTTTCTTCCGTCACCGCTTCAACGCCCAGCTTTTCGCCGGTCACCGCTTCGTTGGTCAACTTCGCCGTGTCGACAGAGGCTTTACCGAGCTTCCCAACTGTCACGGCTTCGCTCGCGATCTTTTCGGCAGTAACTGCGCCGGCCGCCAGCTGAGCCGCCGTGATCGTTTCTTTCGCGATCTTCGCCGCGGAAACCGCTTCAGAGCCCAGCTTCCCTGCCGACACCGCTTCGGGGGCCAGCTTCCCTTCCGTCACCGCTTCAGGGGCCAGCTTCGCTGTCGTCACTGCTTCGTTCTTCAACTTTGCCGTTTCGACAGATTCGTCGGCGAGCTTCCCGGCTGTCAGCGCTTCCCCCGCGATCTTTTCGGCAGTAACTGCGCCGGCGGCCAGCTGAGTCCCCGTGATCGTTTCTTTCGCGATCTTCGCCGCGGAAACCGCTTCAGAGCCTAGCTTCCCTGCCGTCACCGCTTCGGCAGCCAGCTTCCCCGCCGTCACCGATTCATCGGCTAGCTTCCCCGCCGTCACCGATTCATTGGCCAGCTTTTCTTCCGTCACCGCTTCGTTCTTCAACTTCGTTGTCTGGACAGATTCTTTACCGAGCTTCCCGGCGGTGACCGATTCGCCCGCGAACTTTTCGGCAGTGACAGCGCCGGAGGCCAGCTGAGCCGCGGTGATCGTTTCTTTCGCGATCTTCGCCGCAGAGACCGCTTCGTTCGTCAACTTCCCTTCCGTCACCGCTTCAGGGGCCAGCTTTCCTGCAGTGACCGCTTCGTTCTTCAACTTCGCCGTTTCGACAGCTTCTTTACCGAGCCTGCCGGCGGTCACCGCGTTTGGCGCGATCCTGCTGGTAGTAACCGCGCTTTCAGCCAGCTGGGTTGCAGTGATCGTTTCCTTGGCGATCTTCGCCGCAGATACCGCTTCAGAGGCCAGCATTTCGCCCGTCACCTCTTCAGGGGCGATTTCTACGCCTTTGCCTGGTTTGCCTTCCGCGCCCGTTTCGCCTTTGACACCCTGCGCTCCCGTTTCGCCTTTGACACCCTGCGGTCCCGTTTCGCCTTTGACACCCTGCGCTCCCGCTTCGCCTTTGACACCCTGCGGTCCCGGTTTGCCTTCGGCTCCGGCGGCGCCCGTTTCGCCCCTGACGCCCTGCGGTCCCGGTTTGCCTTCGGCTCCGGCGGCGCCCGCGTGGCCTTCCTTGCCCTGAGGTCCAGTTTCGCCCCGTGGGCCCTTCGAAGTCTGTTGCTTTTGCTTGCGGCTTGCACGACCGAGCGCCTTTCGGCCAACAGGATGCTCGGCCGCGACCGGGCTGACAGGATCGATACGCCCGGGTAGCACTCGCTCCGTGTTCGCTACTCGCAATCCGGCATTGTCGGCCGTAGCGGACCCGCTCTGACCTCGAGAGGCGGTCAGGGCCTGCGCACTCGCGGAGGACAGGATCAGCAGCAGGATGATCGGCGTGGGGCGTAGAAGTCGTCGTGCCATGGGTTTCCTTGTTGGCGGGCCGTTCTAGGCCCACATCCTTGAACTGGCAAGCGAAGCGTCTCGCGACGCGTCGTATCCACACGCACAGTCGGAGGGCTTGAGGTGGTCCGCGATTCCTGCCAGGGTTCCTGCAAGACGCCAAACGACGATTCGGCGGCACGCTGGCCCACCATGAACGGCGACCGCTCATGGTCCTTTGGCAGCAGAGGGCTCTTCGCAACTGCTCGCGCCCCCGGACGCGGTCGTGCCTCTCGGGCCGCCGACGGGTTCCACGCGAGACCGTTATCGTGCGCACGATGCGCGTCATCCATCGAGAGCACGCGGGGCGGCCGATACGTGTCGCGTGGACGCTGGAGGAGCTCGGCGAGCCGTACGAGCTCACGACGATGACCCGCGAGGAAAGCCGCGCAGCGGAGCATCTCGCGCGCCACCCGCTCGGCCGCGTGCCCGTGCTCGAAAGTGACGAGGGCTTCCTGTTCGAGTCCGCCGCTATCTGCCTGTACCTCGCGGACCTGCACCCCGACGCAGGGCTCGTGCCAGAGGTCGGTACTCACGACCGCGCGCTCGTCTACCAATGGACGGTCTTCTCCCCCGCCGAGATCGAGCCGCCGCTGATCGAAGCTGCGATGTACACGGAGAAGGACCCCGAGCGTGCGGCCATCGCGCGGGGGCGAGTGGACGCCGCAGCACGCGCGGTGGTCGACGCCCTCGACGGCAACGAGTTCCTGGTCGGCGGCCGCTTCACGATCGCCGATGTGCTGGTCGGCTCGACGCTCTCGTGGCCGGCCCGCGCCGGCCACGCGGAGCTTCTTCCCGACGGCGTCAAGGACTACATCGAGCGCCTCTCGCGGCGGCCCGCGTATCAGCGCGCGGACGCTCGCATGTCTAGCTGAACGTCACGCTCGTGCCCACCGCAACGCACAGGACATCGACGGCCGCCGCCGCTCACCGGAGTCAGGCGATCGCCGGCGTCTGCGGGAGGCGAGCGAGCGCGTCGTTCATCTCCCGCTCTGAGAATTCGGGATCCTCGAGTTCGCCCGCGAGATAGGCGTCGTAGGCCGACAGGTCGAAGTGACCGTGGCCGCACAGGCCGAACAGGATCACCCGCGCCTCCCCGGCCTCGCGCGCGGCCTGGGCCTCCTCGATCACCGCGCGAATCGCGTGGGCGGGCTCTGGCGCCGGGATGATGCCCTCGCTGCGTGCGAAGCGCACTGCGGCGGCGAATGTCTCGTTCTGGCGATAAGAGCGCGCCTCCACCACGCCCGCGTGCACGAGCCCGCAGACAATCGGGGCATCGCCGTGGTACCGCAGTCCGCCCGCATGCACCGGCGGTGGCACGAAGTCATGGCCGAGTGTGTACATCGGCATGAGCGGCGTGAGGCCGGCGGTGTCGCCGAAGTCATAGCGGTAGGCGCCGCGCGTGAGCGTCGGGCACGCTGCTGGCTCCGCTGCCACGAAGCGCATCTTTGCGTCCCCACGCAGCACCTGACGCACGAAGGGGAACGTCAGCCCGGCGAAATTCGAGCCTCCGCCGACACATGCGACGACGATGTCCGGCCGCTCGCCGGCCATCTCCATCTGCGCCGCCGCCTCCTGGCCAATCACCGTCTGGTGGAGCAGCACATGGTTGAGCACCGAGCCGAGGGCATAGTTTGTGTCGTCTCGGGCCGCGGCGATCTCGACCGCCTCGGAGATCGCGATGCCGAGCGAACCGGTGGGATGACTCTGCTGCGCGCGCCCGGACTCGGTGAGGGTGCTCGGCGAGCGGTGCACGGTAGCTCCCCAGGTCTGCATCATCGAGCGGCGATACGGCTTCTGATCGTATGAGGACCCGACCATGAACACCTCGCACTCGAGACCAAAGAGCGAGCAGGCAAACGCGAGCGAGGAGCCCCACTGCCCCGCCCCGGTCTCCGTACACAGGCGCGTGATCCCCGCGCGGGCATTCTCATACGCCTGTGGAACTGCGGTGTTGGGCTTGTGCGAGCCGGCAGGAGACACGCCCTCGTACTTGTAGTAGATGTGCGCGGGCGTATCGAGCTCGCGCTCCAACCGCCGCGCGCGGAACAGCGGGGTGGGCCGCCACAGCTTGTAGGCCTCCCGCACGTCCTCGGGGACCTCGACGTTCGCCTCATCGGAGACCTCTTGTTCGATCAGCGCCGGGGGAAAGATCGGCGCGAGGTCCGGCGCTCCGGCAGGCTGCATCGTCTGCGGCGACAACGGCGGCAGCGGCTCTCCCGGCAGGTCAACGAGGAGGTTCACCCAGTGCCTGGGGATGTCGCCCTCGAACAAAAGGAACTTCACGGGCTCCTCACTCATGATTCCTCCTCGTGACTGACCCTCGGTTGCCGTGCGGCCGTCCGGCCGCACGGTACTGCCGGATGCTCTCAGACGCGTCCGCCGCACACTGCGAGCGTACATCGCGCGCCCGCGACGCGGACGTGCCCCGATCAAAGCGCTGCGGCCCGCGACGGCCTGGCTAGGTCCGTCCAAGACGGTCGGCGCAACCCGAGACTGACACTTAGGCGACGCTCCAAGCGGCGTTCGCTCCCTGTTTCGGGATGCTTCCGCGAAGACGTCTAGGCCGCGGGCTTCCGGGTGGGGCGATCCGCTGCCGCGGCCGGTATTCTGCGCGCGTGTCCTGTCATCGTCGCAATAAGGCGCTCGGCATAGTGGCGGACGGGACCGGGGCCGACGTCGCTTCCCGGAGGTGTTGTCCTGTCGACTGAGAACGTTGATCTGGTCCGGGCGATGCATCCTGGACCCGATGTGGATCTGACCCCCATCATCAATGATGATGAGGCGGTTGAGCGGTGGCGCGACGCACTGGCGGCCGTCTTCGAGCCGTCCGTGGTTTCGACGATGCGACTGCCCGGGATGGCCCCGGTGGGCTACTCGGGCATGGATGGCTTGTTGTCGGCGTGGCGAGACTGGCTCAAGCATTGGGAGAGCTACCGTGACGAGATCGAGGACGTGATCGACGACGGTGACCGGGTCGTCGTGGTCCACAGGTTCAACGGCCGGCCCCGTCAGGGCGCCCCGGAGACCACGCACAAGCATGCCACCGTCTGGACCGTGAGGGACGGGCGCATCGCGTGCGTCGACTTCAACGTCCCCTACGAGGAGGCGCTGACGACAAGTGGACCGGCCAATTAGCCGGTCGAGCTAGGCGGGATGCTCTCCCGAGGCCAGCACCGGCGCGGCGGGGCCGTGGACGTAGGGCGCCCGGTGATCGGGAATCGGCCCTATGTCCCCCGCCGGAACGGGCCGTCCAAGTAGAAAGCCCTGGGTGAGCTTGCAGCCCATCGCTTCGAGCAGGGTCAGCTGCTCCTCCTCCTCGACGCCCTCGACGACCACGGCGAGGGACAGGGCCGGGCCCACCCCCAACAGCGCCGCGAGCAGCTCGCGGCTCTTCTGCTCGCGCGTCAGCTCCGCCACGAAGCTGCGATCGATCTTTATGACGTCAACCGGCATCCGCTGCAGGTTAGAGAGCGACGCGTATCCGGTGCCGAAATCATCGAGCGCAACGCGGACACCGAGGGCCTTGATCGCAGCGAGTCGTTCGCCGGCTGCGAGCGTGTCGCGCGTGAGCATCGTCTCGGTGATCTCGAGGGTCAACAATGAGGGCTCTAGTTGGGAATCCTGCAGCGCGCGCCTGACATCGTGTGCGAACTCAGCTCGGCCAAGCTGTGCCGCCGATATGTTCACCGAGACGCCAAGCCTGAGGCCGGCGGAGGCCCACGCTGCGGCCTGACGGCAGGCGTCGTTGAGCACCCAGCGACCGATCTGGATGATCAGGCCGCTCTCCTCGGCGGCCGGGATGAAGCTGTTCGGAGACAGAATCCCACGCACTGGATGCCGCCAGCGGATCAGCGCCTCGACGCCCACGACAGCGCGGCTGGGGAGCGCGCAGATCGGCTGGTAGAGGAGGAAGAACTGCCCACCCTGAACGGCAGCGCTCAGATCGGCGCCGAGCTCCCGCCGACCCTCGACACCCGCTGACATGTCGGCTTCGAATAGCGCATAGCGGTCCTTTCCGGCCGCCTTGGCAGCGTAGAGGGCGAGGTCCGCGTCGCGCAAGAGGGCGTCCGGCGTCGCTTGCGGCCCGGCGAGCGCCACCCCGATGCTGGCAGTCACCGAGACGACCTTCCGCTCATCGACGAGTTCAACTGGCTCGCGCATGACTTCAGTCAGGCGGTCGGCGAGCCGGTCGAACGCCGCCTCGCCGGCTGTCGACTCGACGAGCACGACGAACTCATCACCCCCGAGCCTGCCCAGCGTGTCCTGCTCGCGAACCTCTGCCTGCAGCCGCTGGGCCAGGATCCGCAGGAGCTGGTCCCCGGCTGCGTGCCCGAGGTTGTCGTTGACGTGCTTGAAGCCGTCGACGTCGAGGAACATCGCGCCGGCCACGACAGCCTGCTGGCGTGCTGACCGCGCAAGCATATGCTCGGCGCGGTCCAGCACGAGCGCGCGGTTCGGCAAGCCTGTGAGCGTGTCGTGAAGGGCCAGATGAGACAGCTCGCGATTCTTCTCAGAGAGCTCGCGGGTCTTCTCTCGCACGAGCGACATCGCTCGTCTGCGCCCCGTCGAGAGGACAAGCGTCAGCAAACCGATCGCCAAGCTGAGCAGGATGCCGCCGACCAGCAGCATCATCGAGCTCCAGTTGTCGAACGTCCCGGGCCGGATCGGCACCCCGAAGCTCTGCACGGTCCATCCTTCGTCGGGCCGACTCAGATCGGCTTCCCGTCCGACCTGCAGAGGGATCGTCTCGCTCAAGGCTCCGGCCGGAGCAGTCCCGCTATTGAAAGCGACGCGCGAGCCGCTCGCGTTGTAGCTGAACCTCAGCGCCATGCTCGAGTGGCCCTGTAGCGCTCTCCTCAGCAGAACGTTGGGCACGAGCAGCTCGCCAATCCAGCCGACGAACTCTCGCCGGCGCCCAGCCACGGTAGGGGGAACCGTCCCGTTGCGGTAGACGGGGGTCTCGACTCCGAGCGTTGTGGTGTTGCCCAGCGCAAACGGCGCGTAGCTGGTCAGGGCCGTGTCGCGGGCCAACGCCAGCCTCGGGGCGACGCCGCAATAATCCAGGCCGGGAGGCATCATCGTGGCGATGCTTCTGGCCAATCCGGCCACGGCCAGGCAGTAGTAGGACCGCGGGCCCGACGGCAGGATCTGTAGCGGCTCTTTGGACCCCGACGGTCGCGATCCCAGGGGCAGCAGAGGGTGTGCTTCGATGCGCTTGGCCAACAGCCGGAGATGGGACGCCGGCACGCGCGCTACGAGGCCGAAGTCCTGGAGCTCGGGGTATCGCGAGAGCACGTGGATAGATTCCGCCCACCTGTCGAAACCGGCCGGCGATACGTTCGGGTTGGCTGCGAAGAACGCGCTTGCGCCTTCGACCAGATCTTCCTCGTGCTGGATTGCGAGCTTCAGAGTCGAGGCGATCTCGGCGGAGGCCAGATGGAAGGCGAGCCGGCTTTTTTCGCCGTTGGACCGGGCGACCGCTCGCGCGCCGAGCACCGACGCCATCACCCCGCCGAGCGCCAGGACCGCGGCCAGGGCCGCCCAGAAGCCGGCGTGGCTGTTGGCCGCCGTCCTCAGACGCCGAAACGCACCTTGCCGCGAGGTCGGCGGTGCCGAAGCCGCGGACCGCAGCTGCGCGTTGGGCGCTTGGGTTTCGCTCTTAGACATAGGCATCTCCGCCTTGCCTCATGCAGATGCTCATCGTCACGTAGGGACTGCGGCTTGATCCGTGATGCCCCGTCTCAGCCGCGCGGCGAGGACCAAGGAGGCCCGATCAGCGGCGAACATTTCCCGCGAAGGCGAAGGCCGGAGCACGAGAGAAAGAGCGCGAAAGCGCGCAGGGCGGGGCTTTCGGCCTACGGGCGATACTGGGTTCGAATCAGGGACACGCTCAATCTCGCCGCGTCGCGGGCAAGCGACGGGAAGGACACGACCGACGTTTGACGATTACGTGCTCACCCCGCCCCCGACGTCGGCCGCTCAGGTGACGGCGAGCAGCTCCCAGGTCTCGGGAACTCCCTTGAGACGACGAACGCCACGGCTCGTAAACGTGTAACCCCCGCCGGCGGCGAGATCCTTCACTGTCCGGGAGGCGAGCACCTCGCCCGGGGCGGCCAGCTCTACGACACGAGCTGCGATGTGGACCCCGATCCCAGCGACGTCGTCGCCTCGACGCTCCACTTCGCCGGTGTGAACGCCCGCCCGGATCGTGATTCCAACATGGCTAAGCGCCACCCGCAGCGCTTTAGCGCAGTGGAGCCCTCGCACGGGCGTGCCGAACGTGGCCAGCACCCCGTCGCCGGTGCCCTTCACAAAACGTCCGCGGCAGTCGGAGACCGTGCCTTGCGAGATCACGTCGTGTCGATCCAGCAGCAGCCTCCACGCCGCGTCGCCGATCGCTGCCGCGCGGGCGGTCGCGTCGACGATGTCGGTGAATAGAACGGTCGTGAGTATTCTCTCCGCCCGGGCCGGTGTCGGGTACTGGCCGGCGAGAGCCTCTTCCAGCACCGACAATTCCCGCTGAAGGTCTCCCGGCTCGCGTGAGCGGGCGCCGTCGCCCGCCTTCCCCGCCTGCGTTCCGGGGAGGCTCCCAGCGAGTTGGCCGCCCTCTGCGCCGGCGCTGGCACGAATGCTGCTGCGACGCACGAGCAGCCCAGGGCACTGGACCGGGCCGAGACCAGGACGCACGTCCTTCTCCGGCATTCTCAGATCCTCAGCGACCGCCCTGCTTGTGTCAAGCGTTGCAATGCACTTCCCAACTCTTGAGTGCTCGGACTCGATCGCAACGCTTTCCTGGTCGGCGGCCGCTTCACGAACACCGATGTGCTGGCCGGCTCGACGCTTCGAACTCGAAAGCGCATTCTGCCGACACAAGAAGCCCGAGGCGATCCCGCGTTCGACGGTAGCCCTGGGTGCTCTCAGGCGCGCGGGCTTGAGGTGCTCTACACGACCTTCACGCTAACCGCGGCCACCGCCCTCTCATCGGTGCAGTTCACGCGTGCAAAGACGCCAACGCGGTAGACACCTGGTCGGGAGTACCTATGTGTGAAATGCCAGGCCTCGTGCGCGCGGGCGCTCGGCACTGCTTGGCAGAACTGCGGCAGCACGTTTTCGCTGTGCCGGCCATCGCCAAAGTCGAGCCGGTAGGCGAGCGCTCCGGCCGCACGCACTGCCACGACCGTCAGATCGATCTCGACGGACGCACCGAGGGCCGCCCTCGCAGGGGTCACGGTCAACGTGACCGCGAGACCGTCAGCGTAACCCTTGGCCGTCTCACGGGAAGAGCGCTTCAGCCCAGAGGATGTCGTTGAGACCGAGGTGGATACCGGCGCAGGGCTGGGCGATGCCGTGCCGCACGCTGCGCACCCTGCAGTCAAGAGCACAGAAGCGCAGATCGCAAGCCGCCGAAAGGGACTCGCGACTCCGTTCCGAGGTCTGCTCTTTCTCCTGCGTCTACAGGGCTCTTGCCGAGGCCTGGTTGGAGAGCGGCCCAGTGCCGACCGAGTAAGAGTCGGCGTCGTGGCAGTTCGCCGGCCAGGGCTGCTCTTCCTCGAGCAAGCAGACGCGCGGCCGGCGACGTCGCTCAGAGTTGGAACTCGTCCGGGAGCGAGCACGCGCATATGATTACGCGCGCCAGAGTCAGACGGAATGCGTCCTCGTGGCCCCGGCACACGCCAGCGGGAAAGTAGACGTCAAAGCCACCGCGAACAAAGTTGCCAGCCCGGCCCGCCGGGCGACCGGCGCCTTTCTCTACCGTGCCGATTCGTACGCTTCCGTACGGTAGGCTGCTACACTCGGGTCGTGACCGAGATCAAAGCCGAGGAAGTGCGGATCCCGCGACGCGCGCGCGAAGCCGTGGCGCACCGCGAGAAGGTCGTCGTGATGAACCGCGAGCGCCCGGCGTTCCTGATCTTGCATCCCGACGAGGACCCCCTTAGAGCAGCGGTTCGCGGACGCCCGCTGCAAGACGCCTTGGCCCTGCTCGCCCGGACCGCGCCACCGGACGAGGAGTTCGCGGCCGACATGAAGGCCGTGCTCGAGGACGTCGGCCCGGTACCGGCAGACCCGTGGGCACCCTCCTAGACACGACTGTCTTCATCGAGCTGGAGCGCGCAACCCGCGAGCTGCCGCCAGCGCTCGCCATGCGCATAGTGGGCGAACGCCTCGAAGACCGCCTCGGCGCCGACGAGGAGGTAGGCATAGCCACCATCACCGCCTCGGAGCTCCTTCACGGCGTGCACAGAGCCTCCGAGCAGCACCGCGCTAGACGAGAGGCCTTCGTCGAGACAGCCCTGAACGCCTTCCCCTCCCTGCCGTTCGATCTACTAGCCGCTCGCGTCCACGCAAGAATCTGGGCGCAACTGGCCGCGAGCGGCCGCGATGTCGGGGCCCACGACCGCATAGTCGCTGCGACCGCCTTAGCCGCGGGCTGGCGAGTAGCGACCGCCAACGAGCGCCACTTCCAGGACATCCCCGGCCTCAGCACCACAGCCGTCTCACTCGGCTAAACGAAACGCCCCGCGGCGGTGAGGCACGGGCGATAGTGGGGCTCAAGGGCGTGAAACCTGGCTTGCCACGGCGGGATTCCGGTATCGGCAGCGACCGTTGGCGTACGACGCACACCCGCTCCTCGATTGCCGCCGAGGTCCAGCGACTGGCAGCCGACCCAGACGACCGCACCGAGATGAGAACCGTTCGCGAACAGCTGGCCGAACTCGCCCCCGAGCGCGCGGACTGACGTGCTGCGAGGACTGGGAAGATCAGCCGAGCGCCTGGACGCCCACGAGATGCAGGCAGTCGAGGAAGCCTTGAGGCTCGTCCTCGGGCTGTAGCGGACGGCCCAGGCGACGGCTCACACGATCGCGATGGACCTTAGTGGACACCACTCCAACCCGTCGCGGCCCCTGGAAGCCTTGCTTTCTGGGCCTCACGGAGCTCGGCTATGGCGGCGGCGCTCGGCGGGCGACCGGTGGAGCTGCCGTTGCAGGAGGTACGTTCGCGCAGCCCCGACCTGGCCGATATGTACGCCTTCCTCGCCAACACGGGGTACGGCATCGACATTGCCGCCGTTCGGGCGCGCTACCCGGAGGTCGCTTGGCAGAGCTTCGCTCACCTGCTCACGCATCCCAGCCGCGCCGATGACAGCGCGTGAACGCGCGGCATCTCCTCGATAGGCACGGCTTCACGGCGAGCCGTGACCCAATAGCCACGCTGCCGAAAGGCGGCGCGCACGGGTCGTTCTTACGTAGGAGATGTTATTAACCCGTGAACCGGGGTTGCAAAACGCGGCGCGCTCGGCATAGCGTGCTCCCGCGCCTCGGTAGGGCGATAGAGGCGGCGTCATCTTCTAGTTGGGGGGAAGCGCGGATGGCTCGGCCGTGTCGGCGCATGACGCTTGGTGCGATCGCTTCAAGACGACGCCGCGGGTTGCTGGGGATCGCGGCGGTACTAGCGGTCAGCGCCCTCGCAACGGCGGCGCCAGCCGGTGCGGCATCGCTTGCGGCGGCAGGGGGTCCACTGACCGCCTCGCTGGCGCCGACGATCTCGGTCCCCACCAAGCTCGAATACACCGGCCCGACGAGTGCACCGGCAGGAGCGGGCGTCGAACTTTCGGCGGTCCTCTCGGCTCAAGAAGAAGCGCCGTCCGCGATCGGCAAACAAAAGGTCGTCTTCAGGCTCGGCAAACAGACGTGTTCGGGTTTCACCGACGAAGCTGGCAGCGCAAGCTGCACGATCAAACTCGAACAGCCCGCGGGCCACTACATCCTTGGGGTGGAATTCGAAGGAGAAAGCGGCTTCGGCCCCTCGTCGGCCGAAGCCGAATTCACGATCGTCTCGCCGCCCGCCATCACGATCTTACCCCCGCCGACGCCCTCGAACAACGTCGCGCCGACGTTCTCTGGGACGGTCAGCGAAGGCGCGACCGAAGTTGCCGTGCACGTGCTCTTCGAAGGCAAAGAGGTTGCCACCGGCCACACGGCCCCAGCTGCCGGCAAATGGTCGGCGACGATCACGCCCAACCTCCCCGGCGGTGACCACGTGTTCACGGCCTACGCAACCGCGACGGACTTTGCGGGCGAAGGCAGGAGCTCGACCGTGAGCTTCGAAGTCGATACCGAACCGCCGCTGGTGACGCTGAACAAGCCACCGACGCCCTCGAGCAATCACTCGCCGACGTTCTCTGGCACTGTGAGCCAGCCCGGCACGGTCACAGTTCACGTCTACAGCGAAGAAAAAACGGAAATCGACCAGGGCACGACCGCCGTAGGAAGCGCTGGGAGCTGGAGCCTGAGCCTAGTGAAACCACTGCCGGCGGGCAAGCACCGCTTCTTCGCGATCGCCACGGCTCCGAGCGCGATCGGCAATCCCGAAGGGCAAAGCGAATCGGTGACGTTCGAAGTCGTGCCGCCGGTCGAGTCGCAGGGCTGCACGATCAAGTCGCTGCCGTCGTTCGTCGATCAGGGCAGCCTCGCGCAGGCGTCCAGCGTCGCCGACGTCGTCCAGGTCCACTGCCCGCCCTCGCTTTCCGAGCAGCCGATCGAACTCTCCTCGCAGCAGCTGCTCGCCCGCTGCGCGGGCCACCTGAGCTGGGCCTCCCCGCGCGAACCCGAAGTGCAGGTCCAAGGCCGCTCGATCAAGGTCGAAGTCGACGACGACGGCAACGCGACAGCGGTGCTGTGGGGCGGCCCGTCATGCGCCGCGGGCGAAGTCTTGATCGCGGCTGACGAGCTCTCCGAACCGTTCGAAACCAGCATCACGGCGTTCAAGGTCCTGCCACCCAAACCGACGCACGCCGGCGTCAAGGCGCTCCCCGCGAGCGAGGTCGAGGACGCGACGAGCGGCAGCGTCGCGACGATCATCCAGATCGCCTTCCAGCCAGTCTACGCGGGCCAGAGCGTGGACGTCGTCGCCGACCAGGTGGCGGCCCGCTGCCAAGGCGCGCCACTCGTGTGGATCGGCGCCGACGAGGCGGTCCTCCACGGCGCCGCCAACGCGGCCCGCACGCTGAAGCTCGACAACGACGGCAACGCGTTCGTCGTCCTGCTGGCGCCGCGCGGGTGCGCGGCCGGTGCGAGCGAAATCGAAGCGAGCCTCGTCGGGCCGCCGTACACGCGCTACGCCACGACTTTCTCGATCAAGCCCCCGGCCGTGGTGCACTGAGAACCGATGAGCGAGGAGAGCAACATGGGCAGGCTGGCAACGAGGTCACTTGCGCGCCTGGCGGCGGCCGCGGCGACGCTCTCCCTGGGGCTCGTGCTGGGGACGGGCGCGTTGTTCAGCGCGCCCGCGGCGGCGCATCCGGCAGCCTCTTGCCAGCTCACCTCGCTGCCGTCCTTCATGGACCAGGGCGAGCTTGCGCACGCCTCGAGCATCGCTGACGTGATCACGCTCTCCTGCGAATCGGGGACGTTCGCGGGCAAGGCGGCGTTCATCGGTTCGCTTCAGCTGAACAACCGCTGCAAACACACGCTGCGCTGGACGAGCGTCGACGAAGCGACCCCCGGGCCGGCCGGCGAACCAGGCATCAAAGTGCGGCTCGACGCGAGTGGAAACGCCACCGTGGTCGTGTGGGGAGGCCCCTCCTGTTCGGTGGGAGAAAACCTGATCGAAGCGCACACCGAAGAAGCGCCGATCGAATCCGTGGCTACCGCTTTCACGGTCCTGGCGCCCGCTCCGACGCCCGAAGGCATAAACGCCCTGCCCCAAGACGTAGTCGAGTCGGCAAACAGTGGAGCGGCCGCTACGATCGTCCAGGTCGAGTACGCAGGCACCGCGGCTGCCTCACCGGTGACGATCAGCGCTGGGGGCCTCGTGAACGCGTGCGGGCCGTTCTTCAAAACGAGGTGGTTCGGGGCGGCCGGCGAACAGCTCGCCGAAGGAACCGAATCGGTCAGCGGAGTAGAACTCGACAATGACGGCAACGCGTTCGTCGTGGTGTTCGGGCTGCCGTCATGCCTGCCCGGCACCTACTTGCTGCAGAGCTCGCTGGAAGCGCCACCCTTCACGACGTTCTTGGGCAACTTCACGGTGGAAGCACCGCCGGTGCGCTCGGCCACCACGCTCACCTACCAGGGCCCGCTCAGCGTCGATCGCGGCGAGCCGTTCGTCGCTTCCGCGAAGCTCCAAGTGCCACCGGGGGTCATCTCACCCGCCGGTAGGCCCGTCACCTTCAGGCTAGGCCCGAACTCCGGCGAAGAATGCACCGCGAAGGTCTCGGGATCCGGTCTCGCCGAATGCGAACTGACGCCGACGCAGCCCAACGGGAGCCACGAACTGCTCGTCTCCTTCTCCGGCGGCCCCGAACTCGCGCCCGCGAGCACAACGGCCGAGGTGACCGTGAAGCCCGACGGGACGGCTCTCACGTACACCGGTGCAAGGAAAGCGGGGCAGAAAGAACTCTTCACCGCCTCCGCGAGGCTCGAAGACCCGACCGGTGGAGCCCCGATCGCAGGACGCACGATCAGCTTCGTGCTCGGCCCCCCCGCGAAAAAACATGTCGTCTGCACCGCCATCACGAACGGCTCCGGCGTCGCGGCGTGCAACATGAAGGCAACGCTCACGCCCGGGACGTACCCGCTCACCGCGACGTTCGCCGGCGACGGAGAATGGGAAGCCGCCACGGCCGAGTCCCAGTTCGCGATCCTTCCGGAAACCTCGCTGTGCTACGTCGAATCGCTGCCCACGTTCGTCGATCAGGGCGAGTTCGCGCAGGCCTCCAGCGTCGCCGACATCGTCCAGGTGCACTGCGCGGGCGTCTACGCGGAGCAGCACATCGAACTTCGCGCCCAACAGCTGTTCAACCGCTGCGCCAAACATCTGAGCTGGTCTGCGGTATATGCGCCGACGACGTTCCACGAGGGGGTCTCGTTCAAGGTCGAACTCGACGACGCCGGCAACGCGACCGCGATCCTGTGGGGCGGTCCGTCCTGCGCCGCCGGAGAAAGCGCGATCACGGCCCACCTGCTCGCCCCTCCGTACACCAGCGTCGCGACGACGTTCACGGTGCTGGCGCCAACACCCACGCCGGAAGGCCTCTACGCGCTTCCGAGCACGGCGATCGAGGATGCGACCACCAGCAGCGTCGCGACGATCGTGCAGCTCGAGTTCCCGCCCGTCGACGCCGAGCGGTGGGTACGTGTTGCCAGCGAGCAGATGTATCAGCGCTGCCAGGTGCCTCCGGACCTCGTGTGGATCGGCCCCGAGGAGCAGATACTCCGCAGCGGCGCGGGAGAAGGAGAACTGCGCCCGGACGAAGCGCGCGTGCAGCTCGACAACGACGGCAACGCCTTCGTGGTGCTGGTCGGATCCCAGTCGTGCGCGGCCGGGACCAGCCTGATCGAAGCGGATCTCGAAAACGCGCCCTTCACGACGTTCGCTACGAGCTTCGTGACCGAAGCGCCGCACAGTCCGCTCCAGTAGCGCGGCGGGCGCGTATGAGCGTGCAGGCGGTGGACCGCTGGATCTGTCGGCCGCCGATCAGGCCGCGGACGTGACGGGAAGCATGGTGCGAGCACTCGCGCTCGCGACGGCGCTCGCAGCGCTGATCGTCCCGGCCGCGTCGGCCGCGCCGGCCGGGGTCTATTCCGGCTCGGCGTGCGAGCTGCGCTCGCTCCCCTCGTTCGTGGCGCAGGGCGACGGTGAAGCCGCGGGCAGCGTCGCAGACATCGTCCGCGTGTCGTGCGACCCCCGGCTCGCCGGGCGCGGGGTCGTGCTGGATTCCTCGCAGCTCTACGAACGCTGCGCGCGGCACCTCGCCTGGTCGCTTCCCTACCCGCTCGCGGCCCAGACCGGTCCGATGTTCGCCGCGTCGCTCGACGCGGACGGGAACCTCACCGTCGCGCTCTGGGCCGGCCCGGGCTGCGCCCCCGGCCCGAACGCGATCTCGGCGCAGGTCGAAGAAGAACCTGAAGCGCCCGCCCCTGCGACCTTCACCGTGATGGCGCCGCGAAGAACGTACCCGTTGCTCACCGCCCAGCCGGCGGCGGAGATCGAGGACCCCGTCCACGGGAGCGTCGCGACCGTGATCGAGGTGGCGTTTCCGCCCGCCTACGCAGGACAGAGCGTCAACCTCAGCTCTGGGCAGCTGCTCAGCAGGTGCCTGGAAGCTCCGGTGTTCACCTCGCCGGCGACGCAGGGACCGATCCTCGACGCGGTCGGAGACGCCGTCGAGCTCACCCTCGACGGCGACGGTGGCGCGTTCGTGGTGGCGCTCGCGGGAGGCTCGTGCGCGAGCGGACCGAGCGAAATCGAAGCCACGCTGCTGGGCCCGCCCTACACGAGAGACGTGACGAGGTTCACGGTGCAACCTCCGCAACCGTCGGTCCTCGCTCCGCATGTGTACAGGAACCCGCTGAGCGTCGTCGCCGAAGCCGGGACAGGCACGACGTTCTCCGCCGGCGCGTCTGGACGGCCGACGCCGACAGTGCAGTGGCAAGTCTCGCTCGACGCAGGCGACAGCTGGGAAGCGCTCGCCGGCGCGACGGGACGCACGCTGTCGATAGCTGCCGTCACCTCAGACAGCGGCCGCGAGTACCGTGCCGTCTTCACCAACTCCGTCGGCCAGGCCTTCAGCGATGCTGCCACGCTCACCGTCACTCCGCCGACTCAGGGGGGTGGATGAGCGGTGATCTCATCGAGCCCCTTACAAGCTCGAGCGGAGGGCAATTACGCGTCCCGCCGAGCGTTCGGCTTCCGGCCTCGTGCACGAGCTCGGAGCGCTCGGCATTGCATCGCTCCCGCAGCGGCCACTAGCCCCAAGTGCGTTATGGCATATATTCGTAGGTACCTTTCACTGTCACTTCTTTGCCGCCGAAGATCGAGGAGAAGTTGCCTTCGGCAACGTTTTTGAAGCCTCCCTGAATCGCGGCGGTATTGCCGCTGGCGGTATTGCTGCCCCCGCCAGTGATCGAGGTGAATTCGCCGCTGGCGTGGTTCTGGACCCCGCCGCTGACCGACGCCAGCTCGTTACTGGCCGCATTTTCAGTCCCGCCGGTGACCGACGCCCAAAGGGCGCTGGCCGTGTTTTTGTTCCCGCCGCTCACCGATGCGTCTTCGCCGCTGGCGGTGTTCTGATCGCCTGCGGTGACCGACGCAAACGGGGCACTGATGGTGTTTCCCGCTCCTGCGAGAATGCCCCCGTAGCTTGTGAACGTCTGGACCTCACCGAGGATCAGGTTGTGCGAGCCGGTTTGTGCGCGTCTTTCGTGAAACTTGTTTTCCGGGTTCTCGTCATAGCCGATCACGAGGTTGCCCTCGCCGTTGACCGATTCCGTTCTCCCATCGCCGTTCACGACCTGCACGTTTACGGCCCCGAACTGGATCGTGGGCTTGCCGCCAACTCCCGACCCCACAAACCGGATGTACGGCAGGATGCTATGTAGCGTTTCCACTTCGCTGCTCGTCAAGCCCGCCTTGCCTTCCGGCTCCCCCCTTTCCTTCAGGCCCCGTTTTGCCTTCAGGCCCCCCTTTTGCCTTCCGCGCCGGGTCTGCCTTCCTTGGCTTCCGCACCCAGAGCGGTCAGCTTGTAGCCCTTGCTGCACTTGCCGTGCTTCGGGGTGACGACCGCGCCGCCTTCCTTCTTCGGCACGCACAGCTTGATGCCCCCAGAGGCCATCGCCGTCCCCGCCATCGCCAAAAATGCAGCCACCACAACTCCCATGCCGCACACCCGCGTCATCGACAACCCCCAATCGCTCCCGCGCGACCCCGCTACGGCGCCCGCGCATGCCTAGCCCCCGCCCGCCCCCACGAGCGAATCGCCCGGGGAAGCTGGCAGGCGGATCTTCTGCCTCGGCAAACCATACGCTGCGCTCCCAGGCGCCCGCTCGCCGGCAGAGCTAGACCAGCGACTCGGAGACTCACCCACCCGCAGGAGCAGGGGCAACTACTCAGACTGAGCACTCTCCTGCAGAATTGTTAGGCCCTTGTTAGGAAAGCGAGGGCTAGATACGCGAAAACGGCTTTGCGATGCGCTCAGGAGGCAATGGGCGATACCAGCCGGTGGCACGACCCTGGCCAGTAGGCGCCGCCCGATCGCCTCTTCCTAGGGCTCCGGCAGGCCGGTGCGATGAATCTCTTCTGGCTGGTGCCCATTGAGCTCGATCGCCATCGCGCAGCGCCGCGAGCGCCGGCGGTCTAACCTAAGCGGCTATGTATCCCTCGACCGGCCCACAGGCAAGAGAGTCGGTGATGGCGGAGCAGGCTGCAGCATCTGAGGTGTCTGAGACCTATCCGGCCACCCGGCTATATCGCGTATTCACAGGGCTGTTCGTGTTCGGTCCACCTGCCCTGTTGGTGGCAGCGTTCCGGAAGCGCTGGCTTCTGGCAACCCCCGCCAACCGCCGCATCTTCGGAGTCTTCTACGCCTTGAGCGGGTTCGGCATTACGGCTGGATACCACCGGCTGTTCACCCACCGTAGCTTCAAGACGTACCCGCTGGTCCGGGGCATCTTCGCCGTTCTCGGCTCGACGGCGATCCAGGGATCGGTTCCGGACTGGGTGGCGGACCATCGCAAGCACCACGCCTACGCCGACGAAGAGGGCGATCCACATAGCCCCCACATCGGCCACAGGGGCGGCCCGATCAGGGGCTTCGTCCACGCCCACTTCGGCTGGCTATTTGCCGACGAGAACGCATCGCGACAGCGGTATGTCCCCGACCTGCTGGATGATCCCGCGGTGATGGCGGTGCACCGCCGCTTCGCCCTGATCGTAGTGGTGAGCTACTTCGTGGCACCGTTTACTGCTGGGCTGCTCGCGACCAGGAAGCTCCGCGGCGGGCTTGGAGGGTTCCTGTGGGGCGGTGCGATGCGTGTGTTCTTCGTGCACCACGCTACCTGGGCCGTGAACTCGGTCTGCCACCTCTGGGGCAAGCGCCCATTCGAAACCCGAGATCAGAGCCGCAACAACCCGTTTGTGGCAGTGGTTGGACTCGGCGAGGGCAACCACCACAACCACCACGCCTTCCCGAGGTCCGCCAAGCATGGCCTGCAGCCGTGGCAGTTCGATCCAACGTGGTGGCTTATTTGGACGATGGAGAAGACGGGCTTGGCGTGGGATGTACAGCGCGTAACCCCAGAGGAGATGGAGCTGAAGCGAGTAGCGCAGCGAGCAGAGATCATCCCTGACGCCAAGTCGGCCGTGTTCAGCGATTAGGCCCGACGTGCCTTATCGAGGCTCATCCGACTGCGACGTCTGAGCGACCGGAGCTCGCGGGCAAGCTGAGGGGCGTCCCTCCGCCACACGATCTGCGTGGGTGAGCGTCACTCAAGGCTGGCGTGCCAGCGAGCCGCGTCCGGAAAATCGGCCCCCGGACGACCGTCGTTGCTGCTACCGTCAACAGATCAGGTTGGGTGATCGCCCAATATCGCAGTGTCAGCGCTCGTAGCCTTTGCTCAGCAATCTCCGCGTTCGCAGCACTATCAATGTCGGAGGAAACACGTGCCTACTGGAACCGTAAAGTGGTTCAGCGACGACAAGGGCTTCGGGTTCATCACCCCCGACGACCAGTCAAAGGACTTATTCGTCCATCACAGCGCAATCGTGGGTGACGGCTATCGCTCGCTCGCCGAAGGCGCGAAGGTCACCTATGACGCCGAGGCCGGCGACAAGGGGCCGAAGGCCGGGAACGTAACAGCGGCCTAGCGCTCTCCGGCCTGCTGGCTTGTGACCATTCTGCGGTCCGGCTCGGAACGCAAGGCCAGCCGAACGGCGATTGGGGCTCACACAACGTGCGCGGGCCCACTCCGAACTCCACGACGAGAGACCAAGAGACATGGCCTCAAGCGGCAAGAAGAAGACCACCATGGCAAAGCTCGCGCGCGAAAGCCGGTTGCGCGAGCGTCGGCAGGACAAGCAGGCTAAGAAGGACGCCCGCAAGTTCGCCTCGGCACATGGTCCAGATGACCGCGGCGACACACTGATCGCGACGGTAGATGAGTCAGCCCGGACAGATGCCCGGCAGCCTGCTCCGCACACCATCGTCCAGCCGCTCGCGAACGCTGATCCCGAGCTCCCTGCCGGCAGTCAACCGCATGACTAGGCTCGACGTGCGGGCACCGGAGGTCCTCAAGGCGTCAGTACGGCGAAACGGCCTCCGCACGGGGGCGGTTTCGGACCCGCCTGTTGTGGGCCCGCCTGGACTCGAACCAGGGACCTACCGATTCTGAGGAGATTCGGATTAGCCGAAGTTCCCCGTGTTTACTGGTATTCGGCCTGAGAGATTCGCCTTATTAGCGGGCGGGCTGGCCCTCTAGGGAAATCGCAGGGAAATCGCGGTCCGCGCGGCTCGTTGCCGAATCGAGATCGAGGAAGTCTATCGGCACATGCGTGGAGCATCTCGCCCCACGGGGCATGTTCAGGTCAGGTCCGATCGCGGCGGCCGCTCGAGGGCAAGCCCGGTTTGAACGGCGCGTCAGAGGGCACCGCGACGCTTCGGGATGCCACTCAAGGCTGGGTCCTCGAGCGCACTCGTGACAAACAGCTGAAGCGCTCGACGGTCGCGGGCTACGAGACGCTGTTCGAGCGCTTCTACCGCGACTTCGGCTGCGGACACGCCGTTGCGCCATCTCGCCGCCGGGCGCCTACGAGACTACCCCGGGATCCTGATGGCCGCGCGCCATCGATCAGCTACATCAACGCCTCGAACTCGGCGTCGGTGAGCGTGATCTCGAGCGCGCCCAGGTTCTCGCGTAGGTGCGCGAGCGAGAGGGTGCCCGGGATCGGCAGCATCGTCGGCGAGCGCCGCAGCAGCCACGCGAGCGCGATCTGGGTCGGAGTCGCCTCGTGCCGAGCCGCGATCTCGTCGAGCTCGGGGGGGCCGCCGCCGCGCAGCGGGAAGTACGGCACGAACGTGATCCCCGCTGCCGCGCAGTAATCGACGACTTCCTCGTGCCTTCGCTCGGTGAGGTTGTAGTGGTTCTGGACGGCCTCGATCGGCACCATGGCGCGTGCCCGCTCGACCTGCTCGATGCTCGCCTCAGAGATGCCGACATGCCCGATCGTGCCGGCGTCGCGATGCTCGGCCAGCACGGCGAGGCTTTGCTCCAGCGGCACCTCGGGGTGGATGCGGTGGAGGTAGTAGAGGCCGATGCGCTCGCTCCGCAGGCGATGAAGACTCTCCGCGATCTGCGCGCGTAGCGCATCGGTGTTCGCTTCCGCGGCGCTGAAACCGCCCTTCGTCGCCACCATGCAGTCCGAGGGGGCCGTGGAAAGGGCTTCTCCGAGCGTCGCCTCGCTTTCGCCGCCCGTGTAGATGTGCGCGGTGTCGATCATGTTCACGCCAGCGGCGACCGCCTCCCGCACGAACTGGACGTTCTCAGGCGTGTTGGTCAGGCGGTTGGTGCCTAGTCCTATCCGCGTCAGGGTGGTCTCGCCGATGGTCAGCCTGGTCGTCGTCGCCACGACGTAGAAGCCTACCTCCGAGCGTCGCGACGCCACGCGGCGCGAGCGGGGCCTTGCCCTAGCTTGGAGCCCTACCGCCCACGAAACCGCCCACGCCTCGCTGATCGCAAGCACGGGCGCCACTCCTCCTCAAGCGCCCCGATTGCCTCGTTGGTGGATGCTGGGGTGGGCTGGGGCGGCTTGAGCTTCGGATCTGGCTCTCGCGTGCGACGTTGGGGGCTCGGGTCGCCGTCGGGCTAGAGCATCCGAGATCGCGCGCGCGTGGTCGACCTCACACGAACCGCACACGCGCCTCCCGGAGACCGCACACGCTCGGGGGCCGCTGGTACCCTCATCAGCCGCGTGGCCGCAGGATCCGCCGGGAGCATGAGGCCAGCGGTGATTCTGCCCGGAGGGATTCGGGGTTGACGTGGCTGGGTTTCCCGGGGACGTGCACGGCGAAGCTGCCGACGAGCTCGCCTGTTTTTTCGTATTTGTAGGCGTAGACGACTTCGCTCTTGTTCGTGTAGGGCTCGTTGGGCTCGTACAGGCTCACGGTCCCGTGGACGTTGCCCGCCGGCAGGGGGCACGTGGTGGTGCTGACGACCTGGCCTGCGGCTGTGTCGGCTTCCGTGTGGTAGTCGCCGTGGTTTTCGAAACGTGTGCCGGGGATGTACCAGGCGAAGTCGTAGCCGCTCTGGGCGTTTCTCAGGGCGACCCGCGATCTGATCGCGAGCCGCAGCTCGTAGCGGCCGTCGTGGGTGCGGATCAGGGTCGCGTGGACCGGCGTTGCGACCTGGCGGTGCGTGTAGGCGAGTTCGGGCGGCGCGACGTAGCCGACGGGCTCTTTGAGGCTCGGCGTGCACGCGTAGGCTTCGCCGATCCAGCTCTTGGAGGTGATGTGGCAGGTCGCTCCGTCCCGGTAGTGGATTTCGGTGATCGGCCCGTCGACGGGGACGACCCCGCCGGTCCCGACGCCGGCCAGCAGCTGTCCCGGCGTCGAGCGCGTCACGATCAGGTAGGCGCCCTCGGGTCCGCTCGTCGGGAGCGTGTGGTGGTGGTCGCCCAGCACGTAGGCGACGCTCTCGGCGTCCGGGCCGAGCAAGCCGAAGTAGAGGTTGCGCTCGTCACGCATCGGGCATTCCGGTTCGTGTCGCATGTGCCCACCGGGAGGGGAGCCCGGCGCGAAGCAGCGGCTCTGCCAGGCGCTGGCGGGCTGCTCGCCCCACATCTGGTTGATAAACAGCCGGTTGTACCGGTCGAGCGCGCTGCACCAGTCGCCGGAGCCTGTCCCCCCGCTGGCGACGCCGAGAACGTGGTAGCGGCCATCGTTGCCGAAGGCGTAGTCCTGGCCGACCGCGACGAGCTTGCCTTCGGCTAGCCGCCCGACCTCGATGCACCCGAGGCCGCGGCTCGTCATGAACTCGCGCATACCCCACGGAGCTCCACCGGCGGGATCCGGCGTCGAGACCGGCAGCATGCGCACCGTCCCGGGCGTCAGGGCGCCGTCGCCACTGGTAGGCGCCGTAAACAGCTGGAGGGGCGAGACCGGTGCGGGCGTCCCGAACGGGATCACCCCACTCGCAAAGGCCACGCCAGCAAGGACGAGCACGACCGCGATCGAGATCAGCAGGGCGCGCCGCCAGCGCCGACCTCTCAGCGCCGTTCGAGCCAAGGGCGCGCGGGTCGGCCCTTCGCGCGCGTGGCGCTCCGCCGTGGCGACCACCGAGTCCCGCAGTTGCGGCAGCGTGCTCATCGTGGGCCTACCAAGGCTCGCAGGCGGCGAAGGCCGCGGCTCACGCGTTGGCGTACGACCATCTCGGAGCAGCCGAGAACGTCCGCTGCCTCGCTGTAGTCCAGACCGTCGATCACGCGTGCCCGCACCGCGGCGCGCTGGTCCGCCGGGAGGGCTTCCAGCAGCTCGAGCGAGTCCATCACGCCCGCCTCGCCGAGGCGGTCGATCCGTTCGAGGTTCTCATCGCTCAGCACGATCGGCTCCATCCTCAGACGGCGACGCGCCTGCGCCTCGACACGTCCACGCCGCCAGCTCTGCGCGAGCTCGTGGCGGGCGATGCCGAACAGCCAGGCTCGTGCTGTGCCGAGCTCCGGACGGAACGACGCGGCTGACACGATCGCAGCGGCGAACACCTCGGCCGTGAGATCGGCGGCGAGGTCAGCCTGTCCAGTCGCCCGGCGGAAGAACGCCAGCAGCGGTTCCTCGTATCGGTCGTAGAGTGCCCCGAACGCCTCGGCGTCCCGAGCACCCAACGCCAGCAGTTCCTCATCTGAGCACCTCGACAGCTCGTTCGGGGTCACCACCCCATATTGGACCGAGCCCGAAATCTGTGACAGAACCGCCGCACTCGCCAGGATCGCCCCGATAAGAAGCACGTTGGATGCTGGGGAGGGCTGGAAGCCTCTCTAGCCGTGCGGGACGGATAGTCGGCGCCGTCGCGCACGTGCTCTGTGTGGCAGGCGGTCCGATGCGCGCGGAGGAGGTCCACGCGGCCGTCGAAGCGCTGTTGGGCGAGCGGGTGCGCCGGATCTCGGTCAAGGCAACGCTCGCCGGGAACCTCGACGGCCCGACGCCGAGATTCGCGCGGGTGGCGCGCGGCCTCTACCGGATCGGCCACTGATTCGACATTAGCTGCCGTGCCCTAGCCGCCCTTGTGCAGGGCCGCCTGGAGGGAGGAGGCGTAGCTTTCACTGGTGAACGTGGCGCCCGAGACGATGTTGATTTCGGCGCTCTGCGCCTGGAGCGCCTCGCTGCGAAGCATCGGAGCGACCTGTTCGCTGATTTCCTGCGACAGCGCGTGTTCGGTTGGCATCTGCAGCGACTTGACGTCGACGATCTTGCCGCCTTCCTCGGTCACCGCGACCTGCACAGGGCCGTATGGATTTTCGACCACCGGGCCCGTGTAGGTCACCTTCGTGGATGAGCCACTCGATGGGCTCGATTCGCCGCCACCGGCTTGGGCACCGCAGACGCGCGGAGGTAGACAGGGGCCTGACCCTGAGCTGCCCGATCCGCCGCTACCGCCGGTCCCGTTGCTAGTCGATCCCTGTTCGCCGCCTGTTCTGCTGCTCGCGCTCGCCCGCGGCAAGGGTGCGAGGCCGCCGGTGCCCTTGCCCTCGCTGCGTAGATAGATCACGACGAGCACGGCGATGACCGCGGCAAGCGCAGCAGTACCCGCGATGCGGCGGATCAGCCTCAGTTTCGCCGCGCTGATCATGGTGTGCCTTTGATCGTCATCCTCTTGCTCCGGTGATGTCAGCGTGCCGACGCCGCTGGCCCGCGAACGACGGCACGCCGGCCCGATGCAGATGCCTCTCGACGCCCGCGGAGAAGGAGATGGTCTCGTCGTCAAAGATGACGATGGCGCCGTGCCTCGGCAGCGTCGCCGCCCACTTCGCGCCGGCTCGCCCCATCGCAAATGCAGCGGTCGCATACGCGTCCGCGACGGCTAGCTCAGGGCCGACGATCGTGACCGACAGCACCCCCTCCGGGGCAAGGCCGGTATGGGGATCGCGAATGTGCTCGCCCCGCTCGTATGTACCCGACGTCGCGACCGCGCCCGCCCGAAGACCAAGGACCACTGCGACCGCCAGGCGCTCACAGGGGTGCTGTATGCCAACCCGCCAGCACTCGCAGCCCTGGGGCGCGCCACTTAGGCAGATATCACCACCCGCGTTCACGCACCAGCACTTCGCCCCCGCACTTTTCAGCAGTCGCCCCGCACCCTCTACGGCATAGCCCTTAACGAACCCCGACGGGTCGACGCCGCCACCTAGACTCGCCATCGGTGCGCTCACGTCAAAGTAGCCGCGCGTGCTCACGCGCAGCGACTCGCAGCGGCTGAGCACCGACTGCACGCTCACGTGGGCGTCCACGAGCGTGAGCTCACCGCGGTTGAGCCTGCTGATGTCGCTGTCCTGCCGATATGTACTGAAGGTCTCGTCGACAAAGCGCAGCCATGCAAAGACGCGATCGAGAGCCGCCTCGTCGAAGCCGGGGTCGCACACCTGCACGATCACAGGCATCCCCATGACGTGCTCGATCCGCTCAACCCACGGAGCACGCGATCTGGATACCAAGTGAGCCACCGCCGCCCCTCAGGCCGCCAGCGCGAAACGCTCGTCGTGGATCTGCTCCTCGGGCACCCCGAGCTGATAGAGAGCCCGCCGCGTAGCGTCCATCATCGCAACGGGCCCACAGATGTACACGTCGCTTTCCGCGATCCCGGGCACGAGCTTGGCCAGGTTCTCGGGGCCCAGCAGGGCCGCGCCATTGCGCGTGGAGTGATCGCCGATCAACAGGTGAAGCTTCGCGCCATAGCGTCGCTCGATCTCGCGCAACTCCTCTTCGAAGATCAATTCGCTCTTGGAGATGACCCTGTACAGGAGCGTTACCTGGGCCGACTCGGCGAGCTCCTCGAAAAGCGCCCGCAGCGGGGTGATGCCGATTCCCCCCGCGATTAGGAGCACCTCAGGCCGTCGCTTCACAGCCGAAGTGAACACCCCGAATGGCCCCTCAGCGAGCACGCGCGTACCCGGCTCGAGTTTGCCGACCGCCCGTGAGAAGTCGCCGACGGCCTTGACCGTGAGCCGCAGCGAGTCGCCCGTGGGGACCGCGGACAGCGAGAAGGGGTGCGACTGCCACCAGCACCCCTTCGTCATGAACCGCCACAGCATGAACTGGCCGGCCTCCGCCCGTAGCGCGCGAAGGTCGCGCCCTGTAACTTCGATGCTCGTCACGCCAGGTGCCTCGACCGTGACGCGCCTCACGCGCATTCTGTGCCTGAACGCGCTCCGCATCGGGCCGAGGACGCGGTAAGCGATCAACACCGCGAGCGTCACGACGTAGAGCGATATCCAGTAGCCCGCCTGGAGGGGGTGGACGATGAACTCGTTGCCCGTCGGCAGCTGGTGCAGGTAGCCAAGCGCAATGCCGGCGTAGACGGTCAGGTGGACGAAGTACCAGCTCTCGTACCGCATCCGCCGGCGAACGATCATGATCGAGGTCAGCACGACTAGCACCATGATGGCCGTGCCGATCGTCGCTGTGACCATCCCCGGGTAGACACGTAGCAAGCGTGAGAACTCGTGCCCGAACGTGAGTTTGTCGGCGAGGGAGTAGCCGGCAGTGATCAGGAGGGCATGCGCGACTATCAGCGACACGCACACCTTGCCGTTCAGCCTGTGCCAGGCCGTCAGCCTGTCAAAACCGACGAGCCGCTCCAACGGAGCGAGCC
Source organism: Solirubrobacteraceae bacterium (assembly GCA_035314465.1). Lineage (GTDB taxonomy): Bacteria > Actinomycetota > Thermoleophilia > Solirubrobacterales > Solirubrobacteraceae > Palsa-744. The sequence continues at coordinate 48,412 of DATFZM010000027.1, forward strand.
GCGACAACAGCAGTATCTGAAGCAACGCGAGGTAGACGCCGAGCAGCCCGGTGATCCTGCCGAGGCTGGTGAATGCTTCAGGGCGTCCATGCACGCCCGAGATGCCCCCGTCATGCAGCCACATCCATACGATCACGGCACCGTTCCCGGCGACTATCAGCGTCAGCGCTACGGCGCTTGCTGCCCTACGCGCCTCCTGCGGCCGCCGCCGCCGCTCACGCGCGCCCGCAAACGGGACCCCGTCGCCTGCGACTGCTTCGCCCCCCTCCTTCAGTGCCGCCACTTCCCACCTCAGGCCTCTCTGGTGCGTCCGGCGTTTTTGCCGCTTGAAGCAAAGCAACGCCTCTTAAACGCCCGCTGTCGCAGGCGTGAGAAGCTGCTTAGGGCCCCGGCGACTTTCGTCAGGCTCGCACGTGCGCCAGAAGGTCCAGCGATATGGCTGCGGGCGGCACCGGCCCAGGCCAGTGGGCCGACGGCCCACGGCACCGAGTTTGGAGGCTGCCACCCTGTAACGGTATGACCGATGGGCCCGGCTGGACTCGAACCAGCGACCTACCGATTATGAGTCGGCAGCTCTAACCAACTGAGCTACGGGCCCGCCGCGCTCCCGGGCGCGCTCCGGGGTGCACGGTGAGACGCTACCAGCGTGGCCGACTCAGGCCTTGACGTCGACCCGGCCGGGGCGCGTCGTCGACGCGGCGCTCGCCGGCGCAACAGCCTGCTCTTTGTCGCCGTCGTGGTCCTGCACGCCTGCTACATCGCCCGTGTCCGGCTTGGCGACCGCGGGCACGCCCGATGCTCCTGCACCTGCTCCTGCGATTGGACCGATGGTCATGTGCTGCTCCCTTGGTTGATGACCGGCACGCAGCTGTAATCGACGCTCGCACTCGTGCACGTGAGGAGTCTGTGTGGGTTCTCACGGGTCAGCTCGCACAAGCCGGGCGCACGGCCTCCGCGCTCGCCGCCGCGACCGCCTGCCCTGCGGGGCCGCCGCGCGGGCGGGATGTGGAATGCTGCCCGCGCCGTCCCTTGCTGGCGGCCAGATCCAGGTCAACAGAAGGGGACAGCAATGGCAGCCAAACGCGCAGCGATCGTCACCGGGGCGTCCAGCGGCATAGGACTCGAGATCGCCCGCGTGCTGGGCGAGGAGGGCTACGGTCTGACGCTGGCCTCGCGCCGGCTCGAGAAGCTCGAGGCCGCCGCCGAGCGGCTCACGGGCGAAGGGTTCGAGCTCCAGGCGCTCGACGCGAACGTCGCCAACGAGGCCGACATCCAGAAGGTCGTCAACGCCCACCGCGAGCGCTACGGGCGACTCGACGTGCTCGTCAACAACGCCGGCGTCGGCATCGGCCAGGTGGTCGCCGAGATCGAGACCAAGCGCCTAGACATGCAGCTCGCCATCAACCTGCGCTCGATCGTGATCTTCTATCGCGAATGCATGCCGATGCTGCGGGAGGCGGCGGGCGAGCACAGAAACGCGATCGTCGTTAACACCTCCTCGATCTCGGGCAAGCGCGGCGAGCCCTGGCTATCGGTCTACTCGGCCACCAAGCACGGCGTCGTCGGCTGGACCGAAGCGATGAACAAGGAACTCGGCGCCGAGGGCATCAAGTCCACCGCCCTCTGCCCGGCGTTCGTCGACACTCCGATGACCGACTTCGCCAAGGAGCACGTGCCGGCCGAGGAGATGATCCGACCGGAGGACATCGCCGAGTCCGTTCGCTTCCTGCTGCGCGTCTCGCCTCCGTGCGTCGTGCCCGAGATCAAGTTCGTGCGCCCAGGCGAATCCCTTTAGCCGACTTCGGTCCCTCAGCGCGCCTCAGCGAGCACGCCCGAGCCGACCCGCCCTCAGACGAGCTCTGCAATCGGCGCAGCCGGCCTCGGTGCGACCGGCGCGGCCTGCCTCGGAGCGCCCGCCTCGCTCAACCCGCGCCGAGTGCGCCGGTGCATGGGCCGGACGCGCAGCCTGCGCGCGCGAATCTCATCGCGGGGATCGGGCTCGTCGTCCCGGCGCCCGTAGCGATCGGCGTCGTCCCGGCGCCCGCTGCGATCGGCTTCGTCGTCCAGGCGCCGGCGCGTGCGCCTGCTACGCGCGATGAGCTCGTGGTGCTCTGCGATCGCACGGTCGAGCTCGAGGCCGGAGGCGCACTCGAGGCTGTCCTGCAGCTGCGAGACGAGGATCCGCAGCTCGCGCACGGTCGCGGCGCGCTTCGCCGGCCCGCCCGCGCGGGCGAAGCGATCCCAGGACTTCGCGAAGGAGAGGAAGTCGGTGCGCCCGCCGCAGCGGTGCGCCGCCAGCATCGGGCAGACGCCGCCGAGGTCATCCACGTAGGCGCCGACGATGATGCGCTCGTAGCGATTAACGCCTTCGAGCATCGCCTCGCGCGTGGCGATGGGCATGCAGTCGATCGCGAGGCGCAGGCCCTCGATCGAGCTCCTCGTGTGGCGGCGGCGGTTTCGCATAGGCTGTGCGCCGCCGCGCGCCATTGGGGTCCGCGACGGTACGCGGCCAACAGTAGGCCAGGCGTTCCACACCGGCAACGAATGCCCTCCCGCTGAAAGGAAACTTGCACATGAAGCTCGGCGTGCATATCGGCTACTGGGGTCTCGGCCTCACCTCCGAGGACCAGCTCAACATCGTCCAGGAGGCCGAGCGGCTCGGGTACGACTCCGTGTGGGCGGCCGAGGCCTACGGCTCGGACACGGCCACAGTGCTCGGCTGGCTCGCCGGGCAGACCTCCAAGATCCGGCTCGGCTCGGGGATCTTCCAGATGCCGGCGCGCTCGCCTGCGATGACCGCCATGACCGCTGCCACGATCGACCAGCTCTCGAACGGCCGCATGATCCTCGGCATCGGCTCCTCCGGACCTCAGGTAGCCGAGGGCTGGCATGGGCAGCGCTTCGCCAAACAGCTCCAGCGCACGCGCGAGTACGTCGCGGTCGTGCGCATGGCCCTCGCGCGCGAGCGCGTGGAATTCAATGGTGAGACGCTCCAGCTGCCGCTCCCCGACGGTCTCGGCAAGGCGCTCAAGCTCACGATCTCCCCCGTCCAGGAGCGCATCCCGATCTACCTCGCGGCGATCGGCCCCAAGAACACGGCGCTCGCCGGCGAGATCGCCGACGGCTGGATACCGACCCTGTTCTCTCCCGAGCACGTTTCTGAGTTTCGCCCGCTGCTCCAGGAAGGCGCCGAGCGCAGCGGCAAAAGCCTCGATGGCTTCGACATCGCGCCCACCGTGAACGTCTTCGTCACCGACGACCTCGAGGGCGCCCGCAACGCGATGCGGCCGTTCATCGCGCTGTACGTCGGCGGCATGGGCTCGCGCAAGCAGAACTTCTACAACCAGGTCGTCCAACGCTACGGCTACGAGGACGCCGCCAAGCAGATCCAAGACCTCTACCTCGAAGGCAAGCGCGAGGAGGCGATGGCCGCGATCCCCGACTCGCTGATCGACACCGTCTCGCTGTGCGGCCCCCCCGACGTCGTACGCGAGCGGCTCGCCGTCTACCGCGACGCCGGCGTTGGCACGCTCGGCGTCACGCCCACGGCCTTCACGGCGCCCGAGCGGCTCGAACAGCTGCGTCTCGTCGCCGAGCTCGCCGCCTGAGCCGAGGCCACGCGATGGGCGGCCCCGCCGCGAAGGAACCGCTGCGCGTGCTGCTCGGAGCGTTCGGCGATCCCGGGCACGCGTTCCCGATGATCGCGCTCGGGCGGGCGCTCGCCGCGCGCGGACACGACGTCACGCTGCAGACCTGGCGTCGCTGGCGCGAGCACGTCGAGGCGGAGGGCATGCGCTTCGCGCCCGCGCCCGAGTACCAGGTCTTCCCCTCCGGCCCCGAGCCGCTCGACTTCTACGAGGCGGCCGTCCAAGCAACGCTCGACACGGTCCCGCTCGTGCGCGAGATCGCCCCCGAGGTGGTCGTCGCAGACATCCTCACGCTCGCCCCCGCGCTCGCCGCCGAGCACGAGGGCGTCCCCTGGGCCACGCTGATCCCCCACGTCCATCCACACGGCGAGCCCCACTTCCCGATCTACTCGCTCGGCGCACGACTGCCGCGCACGGCCGCCGGCCGCGCCCTCTGGCGGGTCGGCCAGCGCCCCGTGCAGCGAGGGCTCGAGCGAGGCAGGCGCGAGCTCAACGAAACACGTGCCCGGGTCGGCCTGCCGCCGCTCGCCCACGTGCACGGGGGCATCAGCCGGCGTCTCGCGCTCGTCGCGAGCTTCCCCCAGCTCGAGTACCCGCGCACCCGGCCCACCGGCGCCCACGTCGTCGGGCCGCTCATGTGGGAGCCTCCGGCGGAGCCGGTGCAGCCGCCGCCCGGTAATGAGCCGCTCGTGCTCGTCGCCCCCTCGACTGCGCACGACGCCGAGCACCGCCTCCTGCGCGCGGCGCTGCGCGGCCTCGCCGATCAGCCCGTACGCGTGCTCGCCACGTGGAACCGCCGCCTGCCGCCCCGCCCCCTGCCCGTGCCCGCGAACGCGCGCGTCGTCGACTGGGTCTCCTACTCGCGCACGATGCCGCTCTGCGACGTCGTCATCTGCCACGCCGGCCACGGCACGCTCGCGCGCGCGCTCGCGAGCGGCTGTGCGGTCGTCGCCTGCCCCGCCACGGGAGACATGAACGAGAACGCCGCACGCCTCGACTGGTCGGGCGCGGGCGTGCGGCTGCCGCGCCGCTTCGTCGGCCCGCGCACGCTCTGCCTCGCCGTCGAGCGCGCGCTCGGCGAGCCGTCGATCCGGGCGCGCGCACAGGAGATCGCCGCCTGGAGCGCTGGGCACAACTCGGGCAACGCGGCCGCCGGCTTAATCGAGCGCCTTGCCGCTCAGAGCAAGCTCCCCGGGTGGGGATCGAACCCACAACCTCTCGATTAACAGTCGAGCGCTCGGCCAGTCGAGCTGCCGGGGACCGTGCCTCGCATCTTAGGGCTCCGCGGTTTGGATCGTGTCGGCCGGCAGAGCAGCGACGCCTTGCTCGACCTCCGCGTGACAGTTTGCACATAGCAAGACGCACTTGGCCATCTCCGCCCGCGCGGCCTTCAGCGACCGGGCTACACCCTGCATGCTGAGATGGAAGCTCTTGCAACTCGGGTCGACGTGGTGGAAATGCAGCGCGGCGACACCGAATATCGCGACGCGCACTAGCGACCGCAAGCGTGCGATGGGCTTGCGCCGGCGTAGACCGCCCTCGCAGCTGCGCCGCGGCGCCCCTAGGCCTCCCTCGCCCCCGTCTCCTCGAGGATCTGCGCGTAGGCGCGGTCGAAGTCGTGCTTGACCTGGCCGCGCCGCACCGCCAGGCCGCTCACGTCGCCCTCCTCGCGGCCGCGGGCGCGCTGGATGTCGCGGTCGAGGCGAGCGAGCTCGAGCTGCAGGCGCTGCACCTCGAGCATCGCCGGATGCGGCTCGACGCCCCCCGCTTCCACGATCAGCTCCGCCAGCAACGAGCGCAGCTCCAGATCGTGCTCGGGGTCCGCGCCCCCCGGCCCGCCGACCCCCGCGCCGCCCGACCCCCCGACGGCCGCACCTCCGTCGGCCGCCCCGCCGTGCCCCTCGCCGTTGGCCGGCGTCACATCCGGCGCGCCATTCGCGCCCGACGGCTGCATCGGCGCGCGCAGGCTGCCGTCGCGCAGGTGCCTCGCGACGCGGCGCAGCAGCCTGCTCGAGAAGTGCTCGTCGATGTCGAGGTCCGCAAGGGCCGCAGCGCCCTGCTCGGGCAACGCGATACAGAGCGCCAGGAACGCCCGCTCGGTCTCCTCGCGGCGCGAGAGGCCGCTGGCGCTCGGGCTCGCCCCGCCTCGGGGGTCCTTGCCCCGCTCACCGTCAGTCATTCGCCCGCCGCGCTCGCCCCGACCCGCTTGTCCTCCCGAAGGAAGAGCGTCTCTATGCCCAGCCGCATGCGCAAGCCTGCCCCCGCGCGGCGCTCCCCGGCGATCGTCGGCGGCAACGAGCTGCTCGACGAGGCTCTCGGGAAGGTTCAGCCTGTCCGCCACCACCCTCGTGAGCTCCAGCCGCATCGCGCTCGCCGGCAGCGTCGCGAACACCGGCGCGAGCTCCTCGATCGTACGATCGCGTCCCTCGGGCGTCTCCGCATCCCCGCTCGCGAGCACGCGCTCCACGCGGAATCGTACGAACGGAGCCGACCGATCCACGACAGCGCGCATCGCCTCCGCGCCCTGCGCGGCGATCAGCTCCGCCGGGTCCGTCCCCGCGGGCAGCGGCACCACGCGCAGCTCGAGCTTGCGCTTGGACGCGAGGCTCGAGGCGCGTAGCATCGCCTCCTGGCCGGCCGTGTCCGCGTCGAGGGCGAGCAGCACCGTCTGCGCCATCCGCGCCAGCTCGCCCACCTGCTCGGCCGTGAGCGCCGTGCCCATCAGCCCCACCGCGTTGCGCATCCCCGCCTGGTGCAGCGCGATCGTGTCGGTATAGCCCTCGCACAGGATCACCTCCCCTGCGCGCGCCGCGTGCGCACGCGCGAGGTCCGCGCCGTAGAGGTGCAGGCCCTTGTGGTAGAGGTCGTTGTCGGACGTGTTCAGGTACTTCGGCTGTTGGTCCGCGCCGCTCGCGCGCGCACCGAAGCCGAGCACGCGGCCGCGCAGGTCGGCCAACGGGAACATGATCCGTGAGCGGAACCGGTCATACGGCTGACCGTTCTGCCTCGATCGCTGCGCGAGCCCCGTCGCATAGAGCTCCTCCACCGTGAAGCCCGCACGGCGCGAGGCGAGCAGCACGCGATCCCACGCGCTAGGCGCATAGCCCACGCGGAACTCCCGCAGCATCTCCTCGGCGAGCCCGCGCTCGTGCAGGTAGGAGCGCGCGCCCGCCGCCTCCTGCGACTCCCACAGGTAGCGCTCGTAGTAGGCGCTCGTGCGCCCGAGCAGCTCGAGCAGCCGCTCGCGCCGCCTGCGCCGCTCCTGCTCGCGCGGATCCTCCTGCTCGAGCTCCAGCTCGATCCCCGAGCGCTCGGCGAGCAGCTCCAGCGCCCCCTTGAAGTCAACGCCCTCGGTCTCCTGCACGAACGTAAAGACGTCCCCGGAGGCCTGGCAGCCGAAGCAGTAGTACACCTTCTGCGTCGGGTCGATCCCGAACGACGGCGTGCGCTCCTCGTGGAAGGGGCACAGGCCCTCATACCGCGCCGGCCCGGCACGGCGAAGGTCCGTGCGCGCCGAGACCAACGCCAGGAAGTCCACCGCGTCGCGAACGCGGTCCTTCGACTCCTTCGTATACAGGGCCACGCGGCTACGCTAGCGCGCGAACGCCCGCGGGATCTGCAGCTCGCTATACGCGCGGATGCAGTAGCGGTCGGTCATCCCCGCCACGTAGTCAGACACGCGCCTTGCGAGCTCCTGCTGCTCGCGCGGCGGCCCCGCCGACAGCGCGTCCGGCAGCAGCTCGGGATGCTCGACATAGTGGTCGAACAGCCTTCGCAGCACCGCCACGATCTTCTCGCGCTCGGCACGCACAGCGGGCCCCAGGTAGACGCGCTCGAACATGAACTCGCGCAGCTCGCTCATCGCCTCGCCGGCATCGCGACCCTGCACGATGTCATTCGCCACATGGGAGTGCTCGACCATGTCGTGCACGAGCGCATCGATCCGCTCCGAGCCGCTCGCGCCGAGCACCGCGATCGGCTCGCTCGGCAGCTCGTCCTCGTGCAGCAGGCCCGCCCGCAGCGCATCGTCGATGTCGTGGTTGATATACGCCACGCGGTCGATCACACGCACGATCCTGCCCTCCAGCGTCGCGGGCGCGGGCGTGCGGCTCGAGTGGTGCGCGATCCCGTCGCGCACCTGCTCTGTCAGGTTCAGGCCCGCCCCGTCGCGCTCGAGATGCTCCACGATCCGCAGCGAGTGCTCGTAGTGGCGGAAAGCCATCCCGAAGCGCTCGCGCAGCGCATCGTCGAGCACTTCCTCGCCGATATGCCCGAACGGAGGATGGCCCAGGTCGTGGCCGAGCCCGATCGCCTCGACGAGGTCCTCGTTGAGGCGCAGCGCGCGCGCCACCGTGCGCGAGATCGTCGTCACCTCGAGCGTATGCGTCAGGCGAGTACGGTAGTGATCGCCGCGAGGCGCCACGAACACCTGCGTCTTGTGCGTCAGGCGGCGGAACGACTTGCTGTGCACGATCCTGTCGCGGTCGCGCTGAAACGGCGTCCGCAACGCGCAGTCGGCCTCCTCGTGCGCGCGCAGCGCCGGGTAGGAGCGCGCCGCCAGGGGCGAGAGCAGCCGCTCCTCGAGCTCGGCGATGCGCTGCGCGAACCCCGCCGCGACCGTGTCGGTCTGCCTGGCAACGCTCATTGCTCGATTGTCGCAGCCACCTGGGCGAGCGCTCGCGAGGGGCGCACGGACGCGCGTGCGCTCAGCGCTCGGGCTCGTGTTTCCAGTCGTTGCGCCCCGTAAAGATGTGGACCCAGTGTTTCCACTTCCCCTGCTCGGTCGGATCCTCGTCGTAGACCGGCGCCCTGTGCTCGGGCGCGGGCAGGCTGCGCGCGGCCTCCGCGTCGATTCGCAGATCGACACCGTGCTCGTGCATCGAGGCGATCGCCGAGGCCTCCAGGAAGCGGATGCCGTGCCCGCGCGTGTTGATCAGCAGCCCGTGGAAGATGTCGTCCTCGGGCGCGCTCAACACGCTGCCCACGGTCCCGACCTGCTCCCCGTCGGAGGCGATCACGGGAACCCCCGCATCGAGCATCTGGTAGGCGACTGGCAGTCCCTCGTCCATCAGGGCCACGATATCGCGCCCCCTGCGCCCCGTCCTCGCCGCCGCGCCGGGTCGCTCACCCCGAGCGCGCGCTCGCCCTCCCGTCGGAAGGATACCCTGACCCTCCCTGCGGGAGCACACCCTGTCGGGCGCACGCAGGCGGGCGCACCCTTGCGGGCGCAGGCAGGCAAGCGGGCATCAGCCGCACGTGGGCGTGGTGCTCGAGCGTCGCCGCGATCGCCCGCTCGACCTGCCCGAGGGCCCGCTCGCTTGCCTGTCCTCCAGCCGGGAGGGTGCCCTCCTGGGTGCCCGCCGGCGGCGTCTCGCTCAGGGGGCGCTCGAGCGCCTGGATCATGAAGCCGTAGGCCTCCCGCTCGATCGGGAACGAGCCGGCCTCGCAGGCCGCGCACACGACCCCTCCAGCCGCCCCCGAGAAGCCCACCAGGTGCTCCTGCTCGCCACAGCTCGCGCACATCGCGAGCTGGGGCGCGAGCCCGGCCGCGAGCAGCAGCTTCAGCCGGAACGCCAGCGCGCCGGCCAGCCCGAGCTCCGGCCGGCCTCCGCCCGCCTGCTCGTCGAGCAGCGCGAGCTCGCGGCAGAGCAGGTTGAACACCCCCGGATGGGGCTCCGAGGTCTCGAACAGGCGACCCACCGCGTCGCACGCCCGCGCGGCCGCGTCGATGCAGCGCGCGTTCGAGCGCAGCCGCGGATAGGCGTCGATCGTCTCCGCGCCCGTCACCGTCAGCAGCTCGCCGCGCCCCTCGTGGAGCTCCAGCGACAGGCGGAAGAACGGCTCCAGACGACCGCCGAAGCGACTGCGCGCGCGGCGCACGCCCTTGGCGATCGCCCCCACCCGCCCCCGCGCGGGGGTATATAGGTGCAGGATGCGATCCGCCTCCGAGAAGCGCATCGAGCGCATCACCACCGCTTCGGTCTTCACCGGGCCGTGCATCGAAACGCGAGTCTAGGCCTCACCGCGGCGGTCAACCCTTGCTATACCTTTTGAAGTAATGAGTGAGATCGTCGTCTACACGACTGAGCCGTGCTCGTTCTGTGCCCGCGTCAAGGGCATCCTCAGCTCGCGCGGGCTGCAGTTCTCCGAGGTCAACCTCGCCAGGGATCCCGCGGGACGACTCGAGCTCGCGAAGCGCACGGGCATGATGACCTTCCCCCAGGTGATCGTCGACGGCGAGCTGCTCGGCGGGTTCGCCGAGGTCCAGGCCGCCGCCGACAGCGGGCGCCTGGACGATCTCCTCGCCGCCTAGGCCGGCGCGCGCCGGCGCGGCCGCGGCTGGCAGGACTCGCACACGTACGTGCCCCGCCCGGCCACGACCGTCTTTACGATCGGCGAGCAGCACGCGACGCACGGCTCGCCCTCACGCTGGTACACGCGGAAGCGGTCCTGGAAGGAGCCCTGCACGCCGTCCACGTGGCGGAAGTCGTCGATCGTCGCCCCGCGCGCGTCGATGCCCGCCTGCAGCGCCGCGACGATCGCCTCCCGCAGGCTCTCGCGCTGGGGCGCCGAGAGGCGCCCCGCTGGCCGGCTCGGATGGATGCCCGCCCGGAACAGCGCCTCGTCGGCGTAGATGTTGCCCACCCCCGCGATCCTGCGCTGGTCGAGCAGCAGCGCCTTGATCGGCGCGCGTCGGCCCCTCGAGATCGCCCCGAGGTGAGCAGCGGTGAAACCCTCGTCGAACGGCTCGAGGCCCAGCCGCGCGGCGAAGAACGCCTCCATCGCCTCGCTTCCCGCCAGCAGCTCGCCCGTGCCGAACCGCCGCGGGTCGACGATCGCGAGCCGATGGGTAGCGGCGCTCGCTTGCCCGCTTGCCTGCTTGTGCCCGTGAGGGTGCGCCCGCCAGGGTGTGCCCGCGAGGGTGCGCCCGCCTGCGTGCGCCCGACAGGGTGTCCTCCCGCAGGGAGGGTGAGGGTCTCCTTCCGAAGGGAGCAGGGTGCGGCCTGGCCCGAGGACGATCCGCACGCGCGTATGGGGCGGCTCGGGGTCCGGGTCTGCGAGCACGGTGCCCGTCATGCGCAGGTGCTGGGCGAGGTAGAGCTCGCCCGAGAGGCGCCAGAGCAGATACTTGCCCCTGCGTCCGAGCTCGAGCACGCGCCGGCCCGCGAGCGCCGCGGCGAGCTCCTGCGGCGGCAGCGGTCGCGACCAGCGCGGGTCGAGCACCTCGACGCGCGCGAGCATCCTGCCCTCGACCAGCGGCGCCAGCTGGCGCCTGATCGTCTCGACCTCGGGTAGCTCGGGCACGGCCCTAGCTTACGAACGCGCGCCCCGGCAGATCGGGATCTCGCGCGCCGGTAAGCCAGGCGAGCACGCTCGCCCCCACGTCCGCGAGCGGGCCGTCGTGGCGCGCCCCCCCGCCGCCGTAGCGGAGCATCTCCCCGGTGCACGCCAGCAACGGCGCGTACTCACGGGTGTGATCGGTGCCGGGGTGGGCGGGGTCCACGCCATGGTCGGCCGTCACGACGAGCAGGTCCCCCCCGCGCAGCCCGCCGAGCATCTCGCCGAGCGCTGCGTCGATCCGCTCCAGGGCCCTCGCGAACCCGCTCGTGTCCTTGCGATGGCCATAGACCTGATCGGTCTCGATCAGGTTCACGAACACGAACCCGCAGTCGAGCTCGTCCTGCAGCCGCGCGGTGCTCGCGAGCGCCTGCTCGTTGTCGGAGCCGGGGTGCGAACAGTCGATCCCCACGCCCGCGAACAGGTCGGGGATCTTGCCCACGCCATGCACTGCCACGCCGGCGTCCTGAAGGTCCTGCAGGTAGCTGCGCGTCGGGGGCGCCAGGGCGAGGTCGCGCCGGCCGGGCGTCCGCGTGAAGGAACCCGGCGAGCCCGTGAACGGCCGCGCGATCACCCTGCCCACCGCGTCTGCGTCGCTCATCACCGCGCGAGCCCGCGCGCACGCCTCGTACAGCTCCGCCGCCGAGATACGAGCCTCGTGGCCGGCGAGCTGGAGCACCGAGTCCTGCGAGGTGTAGATGATCAGCGCCCCCGTTCGCAGGTGCTCGGCGCCGAAGTCCTCGATCGCGGCCAAGCCGTTGTCGGGCCGGTTGCAGATCAGCTCCCTCCCGATCGCCGCCTGCAGGCGATCGATCAGCTCCGGCGGGAAGCCCCGTGGGTATGTCGGCATCGCGCGATCGAGCACCACGCCCATCAGCTCCCAGTGGCCGGTGATCGAGTCCTTGCCGGGCCCGAGCGGGTGCAGGCGCCCGTAGATCGCCGGCTGCGGCGCCGGGGCCGCACCCGCGAGCTCCACTATCGAGCCGAGCCCGAGCGCGGCGAGGGTCGGCAGCCGCAGCCCCCCGACTGCCTCCGCGACATGCGCGAGTGTGTTCGTGCCCTCATCGCCGTAGGCGGCGGCGTCGGGAAGCGCGCCGACGCCGCACGCGTCGATTACGAGCACGAACGTCCGGCGCTCGCTGATCGCTGCCATCCCCGCTCTCACCTCGGCGCGCTCAGCGCGTCGCGCGCGGGTGGGCGCTGAAGTAGGCGTCCTTGAGCCGGTCTGCCGAGAGGTGGGTATACACCTGCGTCGTCGCGAGGTCTGCGTGACCGAGCATCTCCTGCAGCGAACGCAGGTCGCAGCCGCCCGCGAGCAGGTGCGTGGCGAACGTGTGTCGGAGCGTGTGGGGGCTCATCCTGTTCTGCAGTCCGGCGCGGCGGGCGTGCGCTTGGACGATCTTGTACAGACCCTGGCGCGTGAGCCCCGTCCCGCGGCTGTTCAGGAACACGCGCGAGCTCGTGCGCTGCCCCAGAAGCCGCGGCCGGCCCCCCGCACAGTAGACGCGGAGCGCGCTCAGCGCGCTCGAGCCGATCGGCACCAGACGCTCCTTGGAGCCCTTGCCGCGAGCCCTCAGCAGACCCTCCTCGAGATCCACGTCGCCGAGCTCGAGCTCGACGCCCTCCGAGGCGCGCAGGCCGCACGCGTACATCAGCTCCAGCAGCGCCCGGTCGCGCACCGCCAGCGCGCCGGCGCCGCGCGGCTGGGCGAGCAGGCGGTTGACCTCGTCGCGGGAGAGCACCCGCGGCAGTCGCTGGGACTTGCGCGGCCCGCGCATCTCAGCCGTCGGATCGTGCGCGATCACGCCCTCGCGGCGCAGGTGGCGGTAGAACGAGCGCAGGCACGCGACCTTGCGCGCGAGCGTGCTCGCCGCCACCGCCGGTCGCTCCTGGCCGCCCTCGGCGAGCTCCGAGAGGAACGCCGCGAGGTCGCTGTAGCGGACGTCCTCGGCACGGCATCGGCGGCGCGAGAGGAACTCGCCGAGCTGCAGCAGATCCGAGCGATACGCCTCGAGCGTGTTGCGCGAGAGGCCGCGCTCGAGCTCCAGGTAGGCCAGGAAATCGAGCATCAGCGGCTCGATCGCGGCGCTCGCGTGTCCTGCCGAAGGGAGGGCGCGAGGCGACGCGCTATCGACGGGCAGCATAGCCACAGCTTCGCGCAGCGCCAGCGCGCTACCTGCCGGTGCAATCAGTC
>DATFZM010000028.1:0-50943 GCA_035314465.1 Solirubrobacteraceae bacterium
GGATCTCGAACAGTGACCCAAGCAGACAATTCGCAAGCCCCACGTCCCACGATCCCGTCCTCGAGCTCGATCGAGACCGCAGCGGTCGACGGGTCGCGCCGAGGGCCGTTCGCGGGGCTGGCGCGCCGTGTGCGGCTCACGATCGAGTACCACGGCTGGCGCACGCTGCTGTTCCGAATCCTCACGCTCCCGCTGCGCCTGACGCCGCTGCGCCACCGCCTGAAGCTGCGCTCGAGCGCCTCCAACAGCGACTATCCTCGCGCGCTGGCCTGGTACCGGCACAATGGCCGGCCGGTGAGCATCGTGATCCCGAGCTTCCGCGACGCCGAGCATGTGCGGACGCTCGTCGCGAGCATCGCGCGCACGGTCCCCGCGGGCATGGCAAGGATCATCGTTGCCGACGACGCCAGCGGGCCCGAGCATCTGGCGGCGCTGCGCAGCATCCCCGGCGTCGAGGTGCTCGCCGGCGAGACGAACGCGGGCTACGCGGCGAACGTCAACCGCGGCCTACGCGCAAGCGACGCGGGGCGCGACGTCGTGGTGCTCAACTCCGACATGGAGGCTCGCGATGGATGGCTCGCCTGCCTGCAGTACGCGAGCAGCCGCGATGAGGACATCGGCATCGTCGGAGCGCGCCTGCTCTACCCGGATGGGCGTATTCAGTTCGCCGGCACGGTGCGCAACCTCGGGGCTCCGCAGTGGTTCGACCACCGCTACCGCTTCAAGCCGTCCGACTGGGGACCCGCTGCGCTGTCGGCTCCGGTGCTCGCGGTCACGGGCGCGTGCATGTATGTCAAGCGCGAGGTGATCGACCGCATCGGACTGCTCGACGAGCGCTATCCGATGGCCTACGAGGACGTCGACTGGTGCCTGCGCGCCTGGCAGGCTGGATACCGGGTGCTGTACTTCCCCGCCGCGAGCCTCTACCACCACGAGTCGGTCACGCGCGGGACCGAGCTCGGCGAGCGCGAGGGCGAGTCACAGCGGTTCTTCTGGGAGCGGTGGGGTGACTTCTTCGACGCGCGCGACGTGCGCACCCCCGAGCGCAAGCTGCGCCTCGCCTACGTCACCGAGGGCACGGGCGTCGGCGGCGGCCATCGGGACATCTTCGAGCACCTCAACCGACTCAGCGACCGTGGACACGAGGTCGCTCTCTACACGCTTGGCGATCCCCCCGATTGGTTCCCGCTGCGCGTGCCCGTGCGCAGCTTCGAGCTCTACGACGAACTCGTGCAGGAGCTCGCGGACCTCGACGCGATCAAGGTCGCAACGTGGTGGAACACTGCCGCGCCTGTATGGCGGGCGAGCGTGCTGCGCGGCATTCCCGTCTACTTCGTCCAGGACATCGAGACGAGCTACTACCCCGACGACGAGCGCACGCGCCACGCGGTGCTCGACTCCTACCGACCCGAGTTCCATTACATGACGATCTCCTCCTGGAACCGCGAGCGCCTGCGCGAGCTGGGCCTCGACGCCGAGCTGATCCCGCCAGGCATCGACCTCGACAGGTTCCGGCCGCTGGAGGGTGTGCATCGCCGAGATGACATGGTGCTGGCTCTCGGGCGCTCCAACCCCCTGAAGAACCTCCCGCTCACGATCGCGGCCTGGCGCGCGCTGCCGCAGCCGCGGCCCGAGCTGTGCCTGTTCGGGATCGAGCCCGAGCTCGCGGATGAGGAGGGGATCAGCTACGCGGTCTCGCCGAGCGACGAGGAGGTGAACGAGCTGTTCAACCGCGCGGCCGTGTTCGTCCAGACCTCCATCCACGAGGGCTTCGCGTTGCCGCCGCTGGAGTCGATGGCGACGGGGGGCGCGGTCGTGTGCACGGACGCGCATGGAAACCGCGACTTCTGCCGCGACGGCGAGAACTGCCTGATGCCGGAGCCCGACGCGGCCGCCGTCAGCGCTGCGCTCAGGCGCGCGCTGGAGGATCCCGAGCTGCGCGATCGGCTCGGCCGGGAGGGGATGAAGACGGCCCAGGAGTACGCCTGGGAGCGGCGCATCGACGCGCTGGAGTCCTTTCTCCAAGACCTCGCGCGCCCGAGGCGCGTGGACCTCGACGCACTCGCGCAGCCGGGCGTAGAGGCCGCTGCTGCGCGGGAGCCGGGGTAGAGAGTGCTCACGCGCTCGTGAAGGCGGACTTCGCCGGGCGGCTGCGCTGTCCAGCGTGCCTCCGGGAGGGCACTCTCGTGTTGCAGGCGCAGGCCAGCGACGGACGCGAGGTACGCGAGGGCGCGCTCACCTGCCGGGTGTGCGCGACGCGCTTCCCCGTTCACCGCGGCGTGCCGGAGCTGCTGCACGAGCCGCCTCAGCACATCCTCGACGAGGCGGCGGGCCTCGAGCGCTTCGCCGAGCACATGCGCAGCGGGGGATGGGACCGCGAGACCATGCTCAGGCTTCCCGAGATCGAGCACGGCTACTGGTACGTCCAGTCGCGCTCGATGCACCAGCTCCTGACAAGTGTCCCCTTCGCTCCCGGCCAGAGCATCCTGGACGTCGGCTCCAACACCTGCTGGGCAACCAACCACTTCGCAGTGCGGGGGCTGCAGGCGATCGCACTGGACATCTCCACCACCGAGCTGCAGGGCCTCTACACGGCCGAGTACTTCATGGAGAACGAGGACGTGTTCTTCGAGCGGGTGCTCGGCTCGATGGACGCTATACCTCTGGCATCCAGCAGCCTCGATTACGTGTATTGCTGCGAGGTGCTGCACCACAACGACGCCGAGGGCCTGCGCCGCACCTTCGCCGAGATCTTCCGCGTGCTGCGCCCAGGCGGGCGGCTGTTGATGGTCAATGAGACCCTAAAGACGCTGCGCGACCGCAACGGAGTGCATCTCGAGGGTGTGGAGCAGTACCACGGCTACGAGCACGCTCACTGGGCGCTTCGCTATCGCTGGGAGGCGATTCGCGCCGGATTCATCACGGAAGTGACCGAGCCTCACTACCGTCCCTTCTTCGGCGACGCCGAGCTCGCGGAGCGAGCGGACGCCTCGCGGGGTCGGCTCGTGGCGAGAAGGCTCGGGTTCGCGCTGCGCCGAAGCGGCCTTGTCCGCCGCGCGTATCTGACGTGGCTGAACAACGTGTTGGGAGGGGTGTCGATGAACATGATCGCCACCAAGCCCTTGCGCTACGTCGGAAGGCACGAGGGCATGAGCGCCGGCGAGCGCATGGTGCGCCTGGTTACAGCGCAGGCTCGGCTTCCGGTTGACCGCAGGCGCGGCCGTGCCCCAGCGCGCCTTCCGCGCACCCCCGAGCAGGCGGCAGCGACGTATCAGAGAAACCTCCAGCCGCGCTAGAGGTTCTCGGCGACGGATGGGGCGGAGCGGTTGAAGACCGTGAAACCAAGCACGAACACCGCCACGACGATCGCGATCGGTACGAGTAGGTCCGCCCAGCTGCCCAGTGCCTGACCCACGCTCGGCGTTGCGTGCGTGATCATGGCATGGCGAAACTGCTGGAAGGCCACCGCGAGGGGGTTCAGCATGTATAGGTGAAACCAGGTGGCTCCTACTTTCTCTTTGACGGTCACGACGGAGATGATCACCGGCGATGCGTAAAAGAGGATCTGGCTGACAACGTCCCAAATCGGCTGGACGTCGCGGAAGCTCACGAACAGCGCTGAGAGCAGCATTGCCAGCCCCGTTGCGAACACCGCGAGAAATATGAGGATCAACGGCAGCTCGAGCCAGGTCAGCGCCGGCACGACGCCTTCTGCCAATGCGAAGCCCAGCACCACGACGAGGTTGAGCGCGAGGTTGAAGGAGGCGAGCAGGACGACAGAAAGGGGGATGACCAGCCGCGGGAACTGGATCTTGCGGACGAGGTTCTCCCGATCCACGACGCTGCGCACGGCCCCGGCGGTGGCTTCGGCAAAGAACGTGAACAGCACGATCGACCCGAGCAGCTGCACTCCATAGTGTTCCTGTCCCGGCGCGTGCTGATTGTTGACCTTGGCGACCTTGGTGAAGAACACGTACAGCACTCCGAACAGCAGCAGAGGGCGCATCAGCTGCCACAAATAGCCGAGCGCGGAGCCGAAGAACCGCAGCTTGAAGTCGTTGCGGGCGATGTTGTACGTGAGGTGCCAGAAGCGCGCCCAGTCGTCGGTCAGCGCCCGCGGGCCCCTGATGGGTCGGCCGAGGCCTTCGTATCGCGCGGCCTCGGTGCTCATGCTCGCACCCGCTCGGAGGCCGTGGCCGGCCGCCGCGCGACCTCCACCTCGACTGGCAGGTCGATCAGGCCGCCGAGGGCCTGCGCTGCGGTGACCACGAACGAAACGCTTCCCTCGAAGCGGTCCATGATGTCCAGGCCCGTGCCGCTGTGGGCCAGGGTAAAGAGTGGGTTGTAGCGGCCGGGGGCCAGAACGTTCTCGAAGGAGAACGAGAACAGGGCCTCTTCGCCGGCGTCGAAGTGCCCGCTGCTCTCGTGCTCGCGGGCGCTCGTGGCGACGAGGATCGCGACGTGCTCGTCGTTGAGGACGTACACGCTCGCGACCGGGTCCTCCACCGGGACCGTGAAGCGCACCAGCGCCTTGAGCGCGATTCGGTGACCCTGGGGCATCGAGCCCCGTCGCTCGCCGTCCTCGTCCTCGACCCATGCGTCGAGGACGCGCGCCTCTCCGTCGCCATGGCGTCCGGTGGCGCCCCCGTCGGCAGCGGGGTTGCGCCCGAAGTTGATCTCCAGGTAGCGGTCGGCCACCTCATGTGGCTCCCCGAGATACACGGGCGCCCCTCGCTCGAGCAGCAGGGCGCGATGGCAGAAGCGGTTGAGCGCGCCCATGTCGTGGGTGACGAAGACGATCGTGCGTCCGTCGTCGCGCATGCGGCTGAAGACGTCGAAGCACTTCTGCTGAAAGGCCGCGTCGCCCACGGCGAGCACCTCGTCCACGAGCAGGATCTCGGCGTCCACCTGAATCGCCACGGCGAACGCCAACCGCACGTGCATGCCGGAGGAGTAGTTCTTGAGCTTGAGCTCCTCGAACTCGCGGAGTTCCGCGAAGTCCATCACCGCATCGAAGCGGGCGCGGGCCTCGCGCGGCGAGAGCCCCATCATGATCCCGTTCAGCACCACGTTGTCCCGAGCTGCGAGGTCGTGGTTGAAGCCCACGCCCAGCTCGATGAACGTGGAGAGGCGGCCGTTCATCCATATGCGGCCGCTGTCGATGCCGTAGATCCCGGCGAGGCACTTCAGCAGGGTGCTCTTGCCGCTGCCGTTGCGACCGGCGATGCCGAAGAACTCTCCTCGCCCCACCTCGAAGGAGATGTCCCGCAACGCTGCGAAGCTCTGATGGCGCGTTCGGCGCCTCGGGTGCAGAGCGCGCTCCTTCAACGTGTGCGAGCGCTCCTCCGGCACACGGAACGTCTTGCTCACCGAATCGACTACGATCGGCGCCTCCGAGCTGTAAGCCGCCTTGGGCACCGGCTAAGCGTACCGTGGGGTCCCTCCATCACTGCGCAGGTTCCCGCTCGAGTCGTGGCCCAACCCGCCCGCGTTTGTGTGCTACTACCTAGCCCGATGACCGCCGTACCAACCCCCGCCGGGCCCGACGCGAGGAGCGCCGCACCGCGAGCGGCGCGCGCGGCGGGGCTGTGAGCCTGCAGCGGCGGGCCGGGGCCCCGCGCCTGATCGAGTGGACCGGCGAGCGGTGCGTGCCTTGGACGCCGGACATCCAGGTCGCCTATGAGCACCTGCACCGCTACATGTGGGCGGCCGAGCTCGTCGATGGACGGCGCGTGCTCGACCTGGGGAGCGGCGAGGGCTTCGGAGCCTCGATCCTCGCCGATCGCGCAGCCGAGGTGGTGGGCGTGGACATCGACGAGCGAACGGTCGAGCACGCCGCTCTGAACTGGTCCAGCGAGAAGGTCTCCTTTCTCCACGGCAGCGCGCTCGAGCTCGGTGCGTTCGAGGACGCCTCCTTCGGCGCCGTCGTGACGTTCGAGGTCATCGAGCATCTCGAGGAGCATGACCGGCTGCTCGCGGAGATCAGGCGTGTACTCGCCGATGACGGGCTGCTAATCATCTCTACCCCCGACCGGAGCATGTATAGCGATGCCGACCAGCGGGAAAACCCCTTTCACCGACGGGAGCTGAGCGGCGAGGAGTTCCGCTCGCTTCTGCACGCCTCGTTCGCCAATGTGGGCCTCTGGGGACAGCAGGTGATCACCGGCTCCCATCTCGGAGCGCTGGATCGTTCGGCGCCGTCGGGAACCACGACCAGCTATTTCGTAGAGCGGGCTGGCGAGGAATGGCGCACGGCGGGCGATCCGGCGCCTATGTACCTCGTGGCCGTCGCGTCCAACGAGCCGCTCCCTGCGGTGTCGACGGACTCCGCCCTCGGCGACTGCGGGTTGGAGTTGATGCGCGCCAGGGAACGTGAGCTGGCGGCCCTGCTGGCTGCAAAGGAGGGGGAGGTGGCGACCGCGGCCGACAACGTCACCGCCCTTCGCGATGCGCTCGAGCAGGAGCAGGACAAGCTGAAGGCCGAACAGAAACGCGCGATGAGAGAGCTCAAGGCGCGCGCCGACTACAATCGTCACCGCGAGCTCGAGCGCGACGAGGCGCGGGCTCGCCTGGCCGATGCCAGGGCGGCCCAGGCGGCCCTCAGCGTGCAGCTCAAGCAGGCGCAGCTGCTCACCCGCCGCGTCGAGGAGTCCGTTACCTGGCAGCTCTTCCAGCGCATCCGCGGACGGGTGTTCGTGGCCCTCGGCGAGCGCTCCCTGCTCGTCCGATCCTTGAGCCTGCTCCTGAGGCTCGGCGGGCGCGTGACGCAGACGGGGCGCAGACCCGACACTGCGGTCGGCGCGGTGCCGGCGCCAGAGCCGGCCGGCGAGCCCATCAACCTGCCGAGCTTCGAGCGGCCCACGGCTTCGCTGATCGTGCCCCTGTACTCGCGCGCGGACCTCACGCGCCGCTGCCTTGAGAGCATCCGCGACAACACCGCAGAGGTCACCTATGAGGTGATCCTCGTGGACGACTGCGCGGACGCTGAGACAAGGTCCCTGTTGGGGCTCGTCAACGGAGCCCGGGTGCTGGCCAACAACCGCAACGAGGGCTACCTGCAGAGTGTGAACCGCGGCGCCGGGGAGGCCCGCGGCGATTGGCTGGTGTTGTGCAACAACGACATCGAGGTCACCGAGGGCTGGCTGTCGTCCCTGCTCACCTGCGCCGAGGCGAACGACGACGTTGCGGTGGTCGCCCCGAAGTTCCTCTCCCCGGATGGGCGGCTCAGTGAGGCTGGAGGGATCCTCTGGGGCGACGGCACCGGAGCGAACTACGGGCGCGGCGACGACCCTGGCCTGTCTCGATACGAATACACGCGCGAGATCGATTACGGCTCCGCCGCAGCCCTGATGGTCAGAGCGGAGTTCTGGCAGGACGCCGGGGGATATGACCGCCGGTATGAGCCGATGTACTACGAGGACGCCGACCTTTGCATGGAGGCGCGCCGGCGGGGCTGGAGGGTGCTCTATGAGCCGGCGTCGGTCGTCGTCCACGTGGAGGGAGCCACTGCGGGCGTCGATCCCACCGCCGGTCACAAGACCTATCAGGAGGTCAACCGCCGCAAGTTCGTGCAGAAGTGGGGAGCGCTGCTCGAGTCCGATCACCCCCCGCCAAGCCCGGAGGGCATGCAGCTCGCGGCGCGGAGGCACCGCGGACCGGGCGTCCTGGTCGTGGACTTCCGCGTGCCCATGTGGGATCGGGACGCTGGCTCGCTACGGATGTTCGAGATCATCCGATCGCTGCAGCGCCTCGGCTACAGCGTCACCTTCCTGCCCGACAATCTCGTGCCGATCAGTCCCTACACACGGCGGCTGCAGCGCCTCGGCGTGGAGGTCCTCTACGGTCCCCTGGACCTTGCCGAGGAGCTCGCCAGTCGGGGCCCGGGCCTCGTTGCCGCGATCCTCTCGCGTCCCCACTCGGCGAGCCGGTGGCTCGACACGCTGCGGGAGCTCGCGCCTTCGGCGCTGCTCCTCTATGACACCGTCGACCTCCACTGGGTGCGGGAATCGCGACGCTCTGCCCTCGATGGCGAGGGCTCCGGTAGGGATACGCCGACCCGGCGCTCGAAGGCGGCCGCGCTGCGCGAGCTCGAGCTGGCGATGATGCGGGCGGCCGATATGACCATCACCGTGACCGAGGATGAGAAGGCGACGGTCCTGAGCGCCGTCCCCGACCTGGAGGTCACCGTGATCCCCACGGTCCACGAGGTGGCAGAACGGGTCGCGTCCAGCGGGCACCGGGGCGGCGTGCTGTTCTTGGGCGGCTTCGAGCATCCCCCGAACGCAGACGCGGCCCGTTACCTCGTCAGAGAGGTGATGCCGATCGTGTGGCAGAGCAACGTAGACGTGCACGTGACGATCGTCGGCGCCAGCGCGCCGCCGGAGGTCGAGAGGCTGGCAGGGCCGCGGGTGCACTTCAGGGGCTGGGTCGAGGACCTCGGGCCGGTGCTCGACTCGGCGCGTGCCCTCGTCGTCCCTGTGCGATTCGGGGCGGGAGTGAAGGGGAAAGTCACACAGGCGCTCGCCGCCGGGCTACCCGTGGTGACCACTCCGCTCGGGGCAGAGGGGCTCCACGGAATCGACGGCGAGAGCATGCTAATCGGCGAGACCTCCGCGGAGCTGGCAGCGCGGATCTTGGCGGTGGTCGCGGACGATGCGCTCTGGAAGTCGCTGTCCGAGGACGGGCAGGCGTTGGCCAGCGAGACTTGTTCGCTCGAGCTGCTCGATCGTCGGCTGAAGGAAGCACTCGAGCGGTGGCAGGGGCTGGTTGGCCAGGGTCGCCCGAGGGAGGAGCGGAGGGCGAGGGCCGGAGGCCCCGGCCTGTCGCTCGTCGAGGACGCCTAGCCTCGCCCGCCGTCGCCGCGTGGACGCCAGTGGCGAGCAGCGGCGAGCGCGAGGGCCAGTCGGACCGCCTTGCGCCGGCGGAGGTGGTTGTAGCGCCCCCATGCTTCATCGTGCTCACGTCTGAGCTGGGCGATCGCGGCCTCGGGCTCCCGCAGTCCCAGTGCCTCTCCGGCGTCGAGCGGCCCGGCGTCGTGCCCCGGCTGCACGCCGTCGGGCTCGTCGGTGGGCGTGCGCAGGGTGCGTTGTGGCGACCGCCGCCTCGGGTATCGGCACGCGGTGGGCCGCGATCTGAAGGAGGCGATCAGGTGGGTCGGCGTCACCAGCTGCAGGTCGATCGCCGCGTCGTCCAGACGGCCGACGGCGTCGACAAACGCGAGATCGTCAGGATTTGAGACGTCGAAGTTGGGTCCGTAGATGCGGTCGATGAAGGGATCGGCGACGTTGAGAAAGGTGATGAAGACGTCCGGGTGAAAGCGGTCGAGCAACAGCGGAAGGATGTCCTGCGCTCTGATCCCCTCGAAGCCGGACGTGCTGCAGTCGTGATCCGGGTAGACCTCATCGACGCTCGCCTGAAAGGGATTCCAGCGGTAGCGCTCCGGCGCGACCGACCAGATCCATCGCACGAGATCACCTGCCTCGGGCCAGCGGACGTGCCCGTTGCGGCCGATCATGTCGTTCACCAGGAACACTCCGTCGGCGGTGAGGGATCTCTTCACCTCGGTGAAGAGATCCTCCAACGCCACGACGTGGTGGAGGGAGTGGTTGGCGAAGTACACGTCCGTGTCGGCGTCGGCCCGCCAGTCGTTCAGATCCACGGTGGCGGAGACGACGCGATCGGAGATGCCCCGTCGCTCGGCGTCCGCCGTGGCGCGGGCGAGCATCTGCGGATTCAGCTCGAGAAGAACGAGCTCGAGGTTGTCGATTCCGCGATGTCTCAGCCGGTCGAGGATGCCGATCTCGGTGTCGCCGTTGCCCGCACCGAGGCTCACCAGCCGAGCCCGTTCGGGTGCCCGGATCTCGCACTGCTCTGCCACGTGCTCATCGAAGAAGTCCTCGAGGCCCGCGAAGCCCACCTCCGCGAGCAGTGGCAGGCAGTATCGCTCCGACCAGTAGTGGTAGATCGGGGGTAGGTCGTGAACCTCCTCCTGCGCCTCGTAGCGCGCCAGCTCGGCGCTCACCTTGGTGTCGTAGGACTCGTTCTCGAGGTGAGAGCTCATCGGTGGTCCGGTGGAGTCGTTGGCGCCGGGCCGCGGTTGGCGCCAGACCGCGCGCTCTCGCACGCGCGAAGCGGCGAGCGGCCGGACGACGCGACAAGGCTACCAGAGCCCTGGCGGTGCGTCTGAGGGCCTCGGCGGCTCCGATCCGCCTGGGCCGGTCACAGTCTGCAGCTGCCGGGGAGCGCCGCCATCGCAGTGAGTTCGATTCCCTCTGCGGGAACCGCAGGCGGGAACTCTTCGGCCGGAGGCGTGCCGGCCAGCTGCGGTCCCGAGAGCTGGACGGTGACGGCCCGTACAGGCGGCGCGCCGCTCGCCGGAGCGCATACTGTCACTGTGTCACCCACCTGGCGCGAGCGGAGTCCGGGGTGTGGGCGGACGATGACTGGACCGGCGGCGTGGAACGTCAGGCGGGCCCAGACGGGACCGCCCGTCGCGCCGGCCACGTAGAATCCGAGCGGCGTCAAGGGTTCGACCCATGCCCTACCAGCCGGGTCCAGGCGAGCGAGCGGGGCGGTTAAGCCGATCGACGGCGTTATGTCAAGGGGTTGGGTGCGTTCCTGAAGAGCGATGCCGCCGCTGCGCGCGATGACACGGCGAGGAGTGTGAATCCCGGGAAATCTTGTCAGCACATAGCGGTAGTAGGGGTGAAACTCCGCCCCGGGAGCCTTGATCACCCCGAAGTCGAGATACTCGATGGCATTGTTGATGTTCGAGCCCAGAATGATCGACGCCCGCCCGGGCACGCGCTCGTCGAGCAGACGGTAGACCAGCGAGAACTCTGCCTGGGCGCTCAGGGTGTTGCCGAACCCCTCGAGCTGCACCGCGCCCGTGCGAGGAGGCAGCTTGGCCAGCACGCCCCGGTTCGCAGAATCGAGGAAGTAGGAGCCGTGGGAGAAGCGGGTCAGCTCGACCCGGCTGCGCTGAGCGACGGCACCCACCACGAGCAAGGCGCCCGCGAACCCCAGCAGGCGGACCCAACGCTGTGGCATCGCAAGCGCCGTCGCCAGACCCAGCGCGAGCAGGACTATGACTATCGGGGCGAGGGGTAACAGGTCTCGCTCGGCGCAATAGGTGCAGTCGGCGTTACTCTTGTATGCGTACTCCGCCGCCAGCGCACAGACGCCGGCCAGCGCGACGAGAGCCAACGCCCGCCGATGATGCCGGATCCCGAGGGCGATGATGGCCAGGAATGCGAGCGGTAGCAGAGCACCGAGCAGGATCTGCTTGAACCCTGCCGAGCCGAGGTCCGGCATGTACCAGAATTCCCGGGTCTGAAACAGCCATCCTGGGAGCACGTTCAGCGGCAGGCTCCAGCCGACGCGCGGCAGCGGGACTTCGTTATGGAGCAGTTTCTGGTAGTAGCCCGCGGTGCGCGTGAAGCCGACCGGATCGAAGACGACCGCGAGCGCTCCGACGGCCGCGACGCTCGCCAGGATCGGGCGGACGCGACCCTCCAGGCTGCGACCTCTACGCCTGATCGAGAACGCGCCCGCGGCGAGCACGAGGGCACCGGTTGCGAATACCATCGGGATGAACAGCGGGTACACGGAGAGCAGGCAGCCGACGACGAGCGCGAGCAGGACCACGTTGGCCGGTCGCGGCGAACGCAGCGTCTCGGCACCGAGAAGCAGCAGCGGCAGGATCATCCCCAGCGCGACGATCGCGGCTTGGAAGGTGTCGAACCACAGCTCAAGGAATAGAGGGCCGCCGAAGAGCGCGCCGGCGAGCACCGCCATCCAGGTGGCCGAGCGCGTTGCGTACCGCACAGCGGCGAACGCGCCCAGAGCTCCCGCCAGCAGCAGGCTGATCAGAAAGGGGGAGAAGGTGTCCGTCGCGCCGAGATCGGCGAGCCCGTCGACATTCGCATCGAGCGGCGTCGCATTGAGGTTTGCGTCGAAGGAGGCCAGGAACGACCAGTCCCAGAGGGTGAGGTCGGGAAAGCGTGCACCGGTTCGCTGCGCGCTTTCCCAGGCATTGGACGCGCTCCGGAGAGACTCTCTGTATGCGCCATCCTGTTCACCCACGTAGTTGTCGACGTCGGTGTAGAAGTACGCCGCCGGTCCCACCGTGTGGTGCTGGTGCAGCGTGTAGGTGAGGGGCCCCGCCACCGCGATGCAAACCGTCAGCAGTTGGGCCACGTCTCGCGCCGAGAGTCGTGCGCGGCTGGTGCCCCGCAGCGTTCGCCGAGCCGCTATCCCGAGTGACAGGAGCGCGAGCGGAACGAGGATCCAGTATGTCTGCCGGGCTGGGAGGAACTCGAGCAGGGTGGTCGCCACGCATGTCCCGAGGCAGAACCCGAGGATCGGTGCGAGCGCAACCCGCCCGGCCGCGTCGAACCTCTCCCCGAGGAATGAGGCTGGGGCGGCGCCGAGTGCGAGCAGGATTGCTAGGAGTGCGCCCTCGCGCACCAGCAGGTCGGTCCAGATGTGCATCGGTGGCGAAGGCTCAGATGGGCGGTGCGTCCTGGCGCGCCGACCTTGACGCGGAGCTCGCGGTCCCGCGGCGGGCAACCCGAATCGATGGGACATCATACTTGCGCGGGCGGCACCGTGATCGAGGCCCGAGTCACGTCCGGCGTCCGCGCTCGACGTTGTCCGCGTATGATGCGGCGCGCCTGCCGTGCGGGCGGCCTTCGGCGCGCCTCGGGCAGAGGAGTTCGAGTCGAGAACAAACGGTCAGTGGACGCCACTCTGGAACAGGAGATCGAGAAGCCCCCGCCGTGGATGTACGCCTGGGAGCTCGGCGACGGAGTGACCACGCCGCTCGTCGGTCCCGAGCTTTCCGAGATCCATCAGACGCGCCTGGAGCTAATGCGGGCGCCCGTGCAGGCCGCGCTGTCGTCGGCCGGACCCGACGCCACAGTCATCGATCTCGCCTGCAACGAGGGCTGGTTCTCCCATCGGATGCTCGACTGGGGCGCGTCTCGTGTGCTCGGCGTCGACATCCGCCCGCGTCTGATTCGGCGGGCAGAGCTGCTACGCGCGCACTTCGGCATATCGGCCGACCGCCTGGAGCTGCGCTGCTGCGATGTCTTCGACCTGGACGCGTCAGAGCTGGGGACCTATGACGTGGTCCTGTGCCTCGGGCTGATCTATCACCTCGAGAACCCCGTTGGGGCGATGCGCATCGCGCGCGCCGTGACTCGCGGTGTGTGCATCATCGAGACTCAGCTCACACGCCAGACCGAGGCGATCATTCACGGGAACGGGCGGAGTGACCAATACGAAAAGAGCCCCGCCAGCTTCGCGGCTCTCCTCGAGACCGACCAGGAGGGCAACATGCTTGCCGCGGCGGGAGGAGTCGTGTCTCTGATTCCCAATCGTGCGGCGTTGCTACAGGCAGCCCGAGCCGCAGGCTTCGCCGAGACCGAGGTAGCGCCAACCTCTGAGTGCCACAATCGGCAGTACGTCCTCGGAGATCGTGCTGTGCTGCTGGCGTGGCCGACGGCGTCCGCCGCGGCCGCACGTGCGGCCTATCCGTAGGGTACGCTGACGGGCTGTGACACGATCTTTCGTCGCCGGGGGCGCCGGGTTCGTCGGCAGCCACCTCACCCGCGCGCTGCTGCGTAGGCACGATCAGGAGGTGATCGTTTACGACAACCTCGTGTCAGGTAGCGAAGCCCATCTGCGGGACGTGCTCTCCCATCCCCGGCTGAAGCTCGTCGTCGCCGACCTGCAGTCGCTGGACGACGTCCTGCAGGAGACGGTGGGCGTCGATCACGTTTATCTGTTCGCCGCGAACCCCGACATCGCCGCGGCGGTGGATGACCCGGGAATTGACTTCTGGCAGGGAACCTACCTGACCCACAACGTGATCGAGGCGGCCCGGATCAACGAGGTGCGACGTATCACATATGCTTCCGGCTCGGGTGTCTACGGCGACCGCGGCGAAGAGGAGGTCGACGAGGAGTTCGGCCCGTTGATCCCGGTCTCGACCTACGGCGCGAGCAAGCTTGCGTGCGAGGGGATGCTCGCCGCCTACTCTCACATGTTCGGGATCGATGCGGTGATCTTTCGCTTCGCGAACGTCGTGGGGGCGCGCCAGACGCACGGCGTCACATACGACTTCGTGCGTCGGCTCCTGGAGGAGCCGACGCATCTGCGCATTCTTGGAGACGGAACCCAGAGCAAGTCCTACATCCATGTCAGCGACGTCGTCTCCGCGATGCTCACGCTGACCGATCGGGGCTGGAGCGGATACGATGTCTTCAACGCCGGGACCGGCGACTACATAACGGTTACAGAGATCGCCGACCTGGTCGTCGGCAGGCTCGGCCTTGAGGGCGTCCGCTACGAATACACCGGAGGAGCTCGCGGCTGGAAGGGGGACGTTCCGATCGTGCGCTTCCGCAGCGACAAGCTCGAGGCGCTCGACTGGCGTTGCGCACACAGCTCGGCCGAAGCGCTGATCGACTCGATCGACGCCAACATCGCCGAGGCGCGGGACGTGGCGAGGCGATGAGCACCCGCGCCAGCGAGCGCGCCCCGCTCGAGTCGCTCGTTGAGGCGCCGGAGGTATCGATCGTCGTTCCGTGCATGAACGAGGAGCGCACCGTGGGTGAGTTCGTCGACTGGTGCCATCAGGGGCTCGCGGCGGCGGAGGTGCGCGGAGAGGTCCTCATCGTAGACTCCTCGAACGATCGCTCTCCGATCATCGCCGCCGAGCACGGCGCCACGGTGATCGCGGTCCCCAGGCGCGGCCTTGGACGCGCCTACATAGACGCGATCCCCCATGTGCGCGGGGAGATCGTGATCCTGGGCGACTGCGATCTCACATATGACTTTCGGGAGCTGCGCGGCTTCGTCGACGCAATCCGGGAGGGCAACGACTTCGTCATGGGCACACGCATGCGCGGTGTGATCGAGCCGGGCGCGATGCCGGCGCTGCACCGTTACTTCGGCACGCCCGCAACGACGATCGTCTTCAACGTCATCTACGGCACGCGCTTCAGCGACATCCACTGTGGTATGCGGGCCATCACGCTGAGCGCGCTTAAGCAGATGAAGCTCGAGGCGCAGGGCTGGGAGTACGCCTCCGAGATGATCCTCAAGGCGCGCCGGCTGGAGATGCGCACGACCGAGGTACCAATCCGGTTCTGGAAGGACCGAGAGGGCCGTGAGAGTCACCACAAGCGCGGTGGATGGCGGAGTCCGTGGATCGCCGGCTGGGCGAACCTTCGTGTGATGTTCCTATACGCCCCGGACTTCTTCCTGCTCTGGCCAGGCGCCGTCCTGTTCGCGATCGGCCTCGCGCTGTCGGCCGCTCTCGCGCCTGGGCCCTTCTCGGCGCTGGGAGTGGGGTTCAACCTGCACTGGATGCTGCTGGCGATGGTGCTCGCCACCGTCGGCTACAGCGCCGTGCAGCTGGCGGTCCTGGCGCGGGTGTTCTACGACTTCGACCGTCGCTACACCGAGAGGGTTCTCAATCTCGTCACCTATAACCGCGGGGTGGCCGTGAGCGCATTGCTCATGCTTGCGGGAATCATCCCCAACATCGTGCTGCTGATCCGCTGGCTGAGCCACGGCCTTCATCTGCTGACGATTCAGTACTCTTCGGTCTTCGGTCTGCTATTGCTGATTCTCGGGTTTCAGACCTTTGGTTTCACGCTCCTGCTGCACATGATGGGACGGCGCAGCCGCCTGCTGAGAACCTCATCACGTCCGTGATGGTCCGGCGCGCGCTCCACGTCACTCCGTGCGTGCTCAGGGAGACCGACGCACACAGGTGAGGCCGATTATGAGATTGAGGTCGACGAGCGGTACGCGCATGGGAAAGTACGTCGAGTCGGTGACATCGAATCGGGCGCGGAGCTCCGGAAGGATCTCACGTGCCTTGTTTACGTGGTCGCTCTCGATATGCCACTTGTAGCTCGTCTTGTACCGGCGTTCGAACGCGCGCTGCGTCGTGACGCGGCGACCGAGCGCGTAGCCGAGTCCGCCCTCGCACGGAATCACCACCGAGAACACGCCGCTCGGCTTTAGTAGACGCCGGATCTCGCTCAGGGCTGCGGGCAGGTCGGGAAGATGCTCGAGAACATGGATGGCAAGCGCCCGATCGAACGTCCCGTCCTCATACGGCAGGCGTTGCTGGCAGTCCGCCACCACCGTGACAACCGACGGATAGTCTCGTCTGATCGCTTTGGCCATGTCCTCTCTGAGCTCGACCGCATGGTAGTCCTGTGTAAAGAGATCCTCGTAGCGCAGGTGCTCGCCCAATCCGGCGCCGATGTCGAGCGTGCGGCCAGGTCGGGCGGAGCGCGCCGCGTAGGAGTGGTTGAAACGCACTATTCGAGTGCGCTCCTCAGGCATCTGCTCGTGAAAGTACCTCATCCAGTCGTCCTGGATACGGTGCTGCTCCTCGGTCAGCTTAGGCACCTGCTTCGGCCAGCTCGCGCTGGCCTTCTTGGCGAGGAAGGGCACAATCGGAGGATCCTATCGCGGCCTCTGAACGGCAGCCGCAAGGCTCAGGCCCTGCACGAACAGCAGTTGCTGAGCGGCGGGCACCGAGGGGCTCGGGGGGTTGGTGGCTGAGGCGACCGGGGCGAGGATCAGCCGGTTGAGACCCATCGTGAGGTGAACCGGCAAGCGTTGTAGGCCGGCGCCGTCGATCGGGTAGTCGCTGCGCCTGCCGCTGCCGTCGGTGATCCGCACCGAGAGCGAGGCGCCCGAGCGCAGCTCGCCTCCAGGAGCCATCGTGGCGACGATCCCCGCCTCGCGATCGTCGGGGGAGATGATCGTCAGCTGAGCCGTGGTGCCCGTCGGCAGGGCGAACGACTCGACGCCGGCACCCACGCTCGTCAGGCGCACGGCTGAGACCTGCGCGAGGTTGGGCGCTTCCACTCTGGCCAGGATCGGGCGCCCTGCGAGCATCGCGATCGCGGTGGAGATCGGTGAGGTGACGTCTTCCAGCGTACGGTAGGTACCGGGGTGCGTCGCGCGGAGGAGGTCGTAGTAGCCGGTGAAGCTGATCGCCAACCCCGTCAGACAGCCCCACAGGGCGAGCACCGCTCCGGCGACGCGCACGGTGCTGCGGCCGCGTCCGGGCGCGCCCGAGGCCAGTGCGAACCAGGCGGCGATCCCGGCGAACAGGAACAAGGCGGCGAAGTCGACCTCGTAGCGCTCGGTGGAGCTGAAGAACTCATAGCTCAGAAACAGCAGACCGAACAGGCCGGCTCCGGCGGCGAGCAGCAGCGGGGCCGCGAGCGCGCCGACGGACTCCGGGCGACGTCGCCAGAGCCAGGGCAGCGCGAAGGCGAACAGCAGGATCGGCGTCATCGTCAGGAGCCCGCCGGTGATCTCGGGCCCGGTGTAGCTTGATGGGAGTCCGAGCGGGTAGGTGATGGGTGGGGGAGTGAGGGCCAGGAACGGGAACAGGATCGTCGCTCGTGGCGGCGCGATTCCGTAGAACCACATGTTCGGCAAGATGTAGGCGGCCTGGCCCAAGTGGGCATAGCGCGGGTCATATCCCGCCAGGTTGTAGGACTGGCCGACCTCCAGCGGGTTGCCGAAGCGGGCGTAGTTGTAGGCGAGCAGAAGAGCCAGGCATGCCCCGCACGGCACAAGCAGCGCAGCGAGAAGCCTGCGCTGGGGCAGGGTACCTCGAAGCGTCAGATAGACCGGAACGACGAGCAACCCGAGCACAAACAGCGGCGGACGCGAGCCGCCGGCCAATCCGAAGCAGAGGCTCATCAGGACGAGGCGGGTGAGCGAGGCCCGGCGCTGCGCGATCGATTGCAGAGCAAGGAACAGGCCGGCCATCGCAAAGCAGAAGCCGCCCGAGATGGCCTCCTCGTAGATCGCTGGACGGCGCAGTAGAAACGGTACGCTCGTCGAGCACACGAGCACGACGCCGGCGAGGACCCCCATCCAGATGGGCAGTGCGTCGAACCCTCGCAGCAACACTCGCAGCGCAGCCAGCGCGAACGCCAGTCCCGCGACCGAGAACAGGGCGGCTGTGAGGCTCGACGATGCCGCGAGCCCCAGCAGGTGCAGCGGTATGAGAAGCACCACCACGGGCGCTGGGCCCCAGTCGAGGTAGAAACGGCCGTGGTAGAGGGAAAGGTCGTGGTAGCTGCCCTGGTAGGCCGCGTTCTGTGCAGGGTCATACGGATCGGCAAGGTGCAGCAGCCCCGCGGGTGCTGCGCCGATCGAGAGGTGCAGATGCAGCAACGCTGTGGCGAGCAGGTTGTAGTAGTCGGTCTGCCCCCCCGCCAGGGAGAATGGAAACGTGCTCGCGGCAGTCCACAGGTAGCATGCAGAACCGACCAGAAACACGACGGCCAGGGACAGGGTCAGCCGATCATCGAGGACGCTCGCAATCCGCGGGCGCAGGGTGGCGACGCTTGGCCGTCTGTTCGTCGGTAGTGCGATGGCGCGGAGTCTAGCTAGCGGCCCTGGCCGAGATGCGGCCTGTCTCGCTGGGACATCGCCGGTTGGCATACTCTTCCGTCGGTCTCCCCGTGCCGACGCCGGGCGTGACCACCAAGGAGACACTCTTGAGCACAGCCGACGAGCGCATGACGTGCTACGTGCACCCGAAGTCAGCCGCGGACCCAAGCGCCGGGCAGCATGACCGTGGGCTCGATGTCGCCGGCGATACGGCGTCGGCTTATCTGCACTGGATAGCTGACCTGATGATTCCCTATTTGGGAGACTCGGCTCTGGAGGTGGGCGCAGGTCACGGTTCGGTCACCCAGCACCTGGCGCGAGATCGACGCTTCATGGCCACGGATGTGTCGGACGCATGCCTGGACGCTCTTCACTCGCGATTTGATGACTGGTCGAACGTCGAGGTCAGACGCGTGGATCTACGCGAGGTCGATCTGACTGAGTCCTTCGACTCCACGGTCATCATCAACCTGTTGGAGCACATCCGCGATGACGTTGGTGCCCTTAGTACGCTCAGAGAGCTTCTGAAGCCGGGTGGAAACTGCCTGATTTATGTGCCGGCGTTGAACTGGCTGTACGGACCGTGGGATCGTGACGTCGGTCACTATCGGCGTTACTCCAAGCGCCGACTCTCAGCAGTCGTGCGTGAGGCTGGGCTTCAACCGGTGGAGCTCCGTTATGTGAACATGCTCGCGATTCCCGCGTGGGTGCTGTTCTCTTCCAAATGGCTGGATCGCGATGATGCCGAGCGCGTCGGGCGCAGCCTGCAGATCTGGGATCGGGTGGGGGTTCCGCTGACGCGGGCGATCGAGCGGCGGGTGCCGCCGCCCGTCGGTCTGAACCTGTTCTGCGTTGCTCGCAGAGTCTGAAGGGCGTCCGCGAGCGCCCGGCCGCAGACGGGCTCTCGCCCCTGTACGCTTGCCTGGGTGAACGCCGAGGACCACAGCGCCGGCTACCTCAGGGCGACCGCCGATCTGGCCCGCAGCATCGACCCGGCTCAGATCGATGAGATGGCGCGCGGTCTGGCGGCGGTACGCGGCGGTGGCGGGCGTCTGTTCATCCTGGGTGTCGGCGGAGGGGCCGGCCATGCCTCGCACGCGGTCAACGATTTCCGCAAGCTGTGTCGCCTGGAGAGCTACGCTCCGACCGACAACGTGTCTGAGCTCACCGCACGCACCAACGACGATGGCTGGGAGACGTCGTTCACCGCATGGCTCGAGGTGTCGCGCCTCGGAGGGCAGGACGCGATTCTCGTCTTCTCCGTCGGCGGTGGCTCGCGCGAACACAACGTCTCGACGAACCTGGTGGGCGCGATCGAGGCCGCGAACAGCGCTCGCGCTTCCATCTACGGCGTCGTCGGCGCCCCCGGCGGGACGCTGGCCGAGCTCGCTGACGTGGCGATCCTCATCGAACCGCCCCCGGCGCTGCGCACACCGTTGGTCGAGTCCTTCCAGGCTGTCATCTGGCACGCCCTCGTCTCCCATCCCGACCTCGCGCTCCAGCAGGGCCATTGGGAGTCCCTCGCAAGGGGATCGTGAGCCGGGCCTCCCCGCGCTCGACCGGCCGACAGCCCGTCGAGCTCGAACCCGGCACCCCGGCAGCGGGCGCGAGAGCGCGCCCCGCCGCTTTCCTGGACCGAGACGGAACCCTGAATGAGGCGGTGCCCGATCCGATCTCGGGTGCGCCCGAGTCGCCGCTCGCACCCGAGGACGTCAGGCTCCTCCCCGGCGCGGCCGCGTCCGTCCGGGAGCTCTCCGCCGCCGGTTATCTCGTTATCTGCGTATCCAATCAGCCCGCTGCGGCGAAGGGCAAGATCACCGTCGAGCAGGTGCTCGCCGCGCACGAGCGCGTGCTGGAACTGCTCGCGCAGGAGGGTGCGGACATCGATGCCTCGCGTCTGTGCCTGCATCATCCCGACGGCGTGGCGAGCGAGCTCGCCGGAAGCTGCCGATGCCGCAAGCCCGAACCTGGCATGCTCCTCGACGCGGCCCGTGCGCTGGGGATCGATCTCGCCTCCTCCTGGATGCTGGGTGACACCGATAGCGACATCTCCGCCGGACGCGCAGCGGGATGCCGGACGGTTCTGCTCGAGTATCCCGGCAGCGCACACAAGCGGCTCGGCGTGGTGCAACCGGATCTCATCGCCGCCGACCTCGCGGATGGCGTCAGGCAACTCCTCGACCGTCGGCCCCGCTAACCTGCGGACCCGGAGGGGTTCGCCGGAGCTGCCAATCAGAGCGATATCGTGACGCCAGTGCTCGACCAGATCTCCACGCGCATATTTGCCGACGGAGCCGACCTCGACGGGATCCTCGCGCTGGCGGCGGATCCGCGGATAGCCGGATTCACGACGAACCCGACGCTGATGTGGAAGGCGGGCCTGACCGACTACGCGGAGTTCGCCATGCGCCTGCTGGAGCGGATAACCAAGCATCCGATCTCCTTCGAGGTGTTCGCCGACGACGCCGAGGAGATGCGCCGCCAGGCGCGCCTGATCGCCTCCTGGGGGGAGAACGTCTACGTCAAGATCCCCGTCACCACGACGAAGGGTGAGTCGATGGCCGGGCTGGTGCGCGAGCTCTCCGAGGATGGGGTGAGGGTCAACGTCACCGCGCTCTTCACCACTGCACAGGTGGAGCTCATAACGGCCGCTGTGAAGGAGGGGGCGCCGTCTTATATCTCGGTCTTCGCTGGGCGGATCGCCGACGCGGGCATCGACCCGGTCCCGATCATGGCTCGCTCGGTCGACATCATGGTGCAGGCGCCTCGCTCCGAGCTGATATGGGCCTCACCGCGCGAGATTCTCAACCTCGTGCAAGCCGATCAGGTCGGCTGCCACATCATCACCGTGACCCACGACCTGCTCAAGAAGCTCGACTGTCTCGGCAAGGACCTCGATCAGTACTCGCTGGAGACGGTCAGGATGTTCCACGGCGACGCGGTGGCCGCGGGCTTCACTCTGTAGCGATGACGGTCCTCCCTCCAGGTGGGCAGCCTCGCACTGCAGGCGCCCGCAGACCGACTCGCGGGCGCGACCGATGAAACGAGCGTGCATCACGGGCGGCGCCGGGTTCATCGGTAGCAATCTGGCTGATCGCCTCAGCGCCGAGGGCGTCGAGGTCGTGATCGTCGATGACTTTCGCACCGGGCGCCGCGAGTTCGTGGCCGATGCCCTGCGCAGGCCGGGCGTGAGGCTGGTCGAGGCCGACATCCTCGAACTCGCGCCACTGCAGGAGGCCATGCAGGGTTGCGACTGGGTCTTTCACCTTCAGGCCAACGCGGATGTGCGGTCGGGGCTGATCCGTCCCCGACACGATCTCGAGCAGAACACGATCGCTACCTCCAACGTCCTGGAGGCCATGCGCGCGAGCGGCGTGACGCAGATCGCGTTCTCCTCGACCGGGTCGGTATACGGCGAGCCCGAGGTATTCCCGACTCCGGAGGACGCGCCCTTCCCGATCCAGACCTCGCTGTATGGTGCCTCCAAGCTCGCGGGCGAGGGACTGATCGAGGCCTACGTCGCCGGCTTCGGCTTCACAGGAGTGATCTTCCGCTTCGTCTCGATCCTCGGAGAGCGCTACACGCACGGGCACGTCTTCGACTTCTACTGCGCGCTGAGGCGTGATCCAAAGCGTCTGCGCGTGCTCGGCGACGGGCGTCAGGAGAAGTCCTACCTCTACATCCAGGACTGCCTCGACGCGATGCTCGCAGCCGTCTATCAGCACGAGCGGGAGCCCGGGACCCACGTCTACAACCTGGGCACCGACGAGACCATCGTGGTCGACGACTCGGTCGCGATCATCGCCGGGCATCTGGGTCTGGCCCCGAAGGTCGAGCACGCCGGCGGGCGCCGCGGATGGACAGGCGACAGCCCGCTGATACACCTCGACACCGCGCGCATCCGCGCGCTCGGGTGGCAGCCACAGCTGACGATTCGCCAGGCGGTCGTTAGCACGCTCGATTGGCTCGCGGAAAGCGAGTACGCCTGGCGCGAGCAGGTCGCCGACGGTGCCCTGGGATGAATGAGGAGGCAGTCGCATGAGCGTCATCTTCAGCCGCGCGCCGTTGCGGATATCGCTTGGAGGCGGCGGGACCGACCTGCCCTCCTACTACCGAGAGTACGGGGGCTTCCTCGTCTCCGGCGCGATCGACAAGTACGTCTACATGCTCACGCACACCGTCTTCCAGCGGCGCTACCGCATGAAGTACTCCGAGATGGAGGAGGTCGATGAGGTCGGCCAGATCCGCCACCCAATCCTGCGCGAGACGCTGCTTCGCCACTGGCGGGGCAATCCTCTCGAGATCGCCTCGGTGGCGGACGTGCCCGCGGGAACGGGCATGGGGTCCTCGGGCGCCTACACCGTGTGCCTCCTGAAGGGCCTCGCACACGCGCGCAGGACGTCGATCACGCCCGGTGCGCTGGCGGAGGCCGCCTGCGAGATCGAGATCGGCGTGCTCGGAGAGCCGGTGGGCAAGCAGGACCCCTACGTGGCCGCGCACGGCGGGATATGCGCCTACACGTTCGCGCCCGATGGCAGCGTCGAGGTGGAACCGCTCGAGCTCGGTCCCGGTGTCCTGCGCCAGCTTCGCGACCAGCTGCTCCTGTTCTACACCGGCGAGGCGCGTTCGGCCTCGCAGGTGCTCACCAACCAGGACGAGCGCTCCAAGGCCGGAGACGAGGAGATGCTCGCCAACCTTCACCGCACGAAGGAGCTCGGGCGAGACAGCTGCGAGCTGCTCCGCAGCGGGGATCTGGAGGGCTATGCGGAACTCATGCACGAGCACTGGGAGAACAAGCGTCGCCGCTCGCCGGGCATGGCCAATGAGCACATCGATCGGCTCTACATGCTCGCCCGCCGCAGCGGCGTGATCGGCGGCAAGCTCGTCGGTGCCGGCGGCGGGGGGTTCCTGCTGGTCTATGCGCCTCGGCCCGAGGACACGAGGCAGGCGATGGCGGCCGCCGGCGCGTCGGAGCTCGCGTTCGACTTCGAGTTCGACGGCGCCTACGCGAGCGAGTACGCATGAGCGGACGGCGGGTCGCGATCGTCGGGTGCGGATTGATCGGAGCCAAGCGAGCGCAGGCGCTGAGATCTGACGACGAGCTGATCGGCTGCCACGACGTCAACCGGCAGGCCGCCCAGGAGCTTGCCGAGAACCAGGGTGCGCGTGCCTGCACGAGCATCGAGCAGCTACTCGCGCTCGCGCCAGAGGTGGTCGTGGTGGCCACCGTTCACGACCAGCTCGCTGGGCTCGCCGAACGCGCGCTGCACGAGGGGGCACATGTGCTCGTCGAGAAGCCGGCGGCCATGTCCGTCACCCAGATAGATCGTCTGCTCGACTGTCGGCAGGCTAGCGGGCGCCTGGTCAAGGTCGGATTCAACCACCGCTTCCATCCCGCCATCGCCCGTGCCGCCGAGGAGGTTCACTCAGGCCGTCATGGCACCCTGATGTACCTGCGTGGCCGCTACGGTCACGGCGGCCGAGTGGGCTACGAGCGCGAGTGGCGCGCCGATCCGGCGCGCTCGGGCGGCGGCGAGCTGATCGACCAGGGCATGCATCTGCTCGATATCACCCATTGGCTCGCCGGGCCGCTGCCCCTGCATTCAGCGCTGTTGCGCACCCACTTCTGGGACACGCCGGTCGAGGACAACGCCGCGCTGATCCTCGGAGAGGCCCGCTCGCGCACCGACCCCTGGGCGATGCTGCACGTCAGCTGGACGGAGTGGAAGAACCTGTTCTCGCTCGAGATCTACTGCCGCGCGGCGAAGATCCAGGTGGACGGACTGGTTCGCTCCTACGGTCCGCAGCGGCTGAGGATCTACCGCATGTCGCCCGAGCTGGGACCGCCGGCGGTCGAGGAGGTGGCATACCCCGGTCAGGACACCTCCTGGGACGCCGAGTGGACGAGCTTCATGGCGGCGATCGACGCCGACGACGAACAGCTCGTGAACGGCGGTCTCGACGACGCCCGCTATGCGTGGCAGCAGATCGAGGCCGCCTACGCTTCCGGCCCGTACGCAAATACCCGCGAGGCGGTCGTGGGATGAGCCGCCGGCGAGTGGTTGTCACCGGCGGGTCGAAGGGAATCGGTCATGCCGTCGCCACCGCGCTCGCCGCGCGCGGCTGGCAAGTCACGCTCCTCGCCCGAGACCCGGTCGCGCTGGAGCGGGCTCGCGAGCAGCTGCCGGGTGATGGGCACGAGGCGGTTGTGCTCGACGTCGCAGACGAGGAGGCCTGGAGTCGACTCGAGCCGCGGCTCGGCGAGCTCGAAGGGCTCGTGTGCGCCGCCGCCGTGCTGGACCCGGTAGGGCCGATCGGCAGCTACAGCGCCGCGGACTTTCGTCGCACGATCGACGTCAACGTGCTGGGCACGCTGCTGGCGATCGGCGCCTGCCTGCCGGCGCTGCGCAGGAGCGGCGGGGCGATCGTGACGTTCGGGGGAGGGGGCGCCACCTCGCCGCTGCCCCGCTTCGACGCCTACGCGGCCTCCAAGGCGGCCGTCGTTCGTCTCACAGAGAACATCGCCGCCGAGCTGAGCGCCGACGGCGTGCGGGTCAACAGCATCGCCCCCGGCTTCGTCGCGACCGATATCCACCGCGCCACGCTCGCGGCCGGGCCGGAGGTGGCAGGCGAGGACTACTTCAGTCGAACCCGCGCCGAGCTCGCGAGCGGCGGTGTGCCGGCGAGCGAGGCGGCCGAGCTCGCCTGCCTGCTGCTCGAGGGCGACCCTGACTCATCGTTCACCGGCCGGCTGATCTCGGCCCAGTGGGACGCGTGGCGCGATCCGCGCTTTCGCCGCAGGCTTGCCGCCGAGCCCGATCTGGCGACGCTCAGGCGCATCGACGACGTCTTCTTCGCGGCGAGCGGCGAGTCGCCGGCATGACCCAGCCGTTCGTCAGCCATGTCGCGCCCGAGCACGAGGTCAACTGGTCCGACGATCTGGAGGAGCTTCACGAGGAGAGCAGCCGCACGCATTTCATCGACGTGTGGACGCGGCGAGCGATGCTCGCGAGGCTGGGGTCCTTGCCCGAGTCGCCGACCGTCGTCGACGTCGGCTGCTCCACCGGTTACCTGCTCGCGGACCTGCAGCGCATGATCCCCAACGCAATGCTGATCGGGGTCGATCTCGTGGCCGGCGGGTTGCGAAAGGCGCACGAGAACGTTCCCGAGGCGACGCTGTTTCAGGCCGACGCCTGTTCGCTGCCGC
Source organism: Solirubrobacteraceae bacterium (assembly GCA_035314465.1). Classification (GTDB taxonomy): domain Bacteria; phylum Actinomycetota; class Thermoleophilia; order Solirubrobacterales; family Solirubrobacteraceae; genus Palsa-744. The sequence continues at coordinate 25,655 of DATFZM010000028.1, forward strand.
TGCCGGACGGGAGCGCCGATGCGCTCGTGAGCGCCAACCTGCTCGAGCACCTACCCGACGACCGCCAAGCGCTCACCGAGATGCGTCGGATCCTGCGTCCGGGCGCCAGAGCGGTCATCGTCGTGCCGGTCGGCCCCGGGAACTATGACTACTACGATCGCTTTCTCGGCCATGAGCGTCGCTATGCCAAGGGCGAGCTGGCGAGCAAGGCTCGCGACGTAGGGCTGACCGTGTCCGAGGACGTGTTCCTCGGTGCGCCCCTGTATCCGGCGTTCCGGGCGGTCAAGCAGCGCAACCGTCGGCGCCGTGGGCATCTCGCCGGAGCGGAGCTCGAGGCGCGGGTCAGGCATGACATCGCGCGCACCAACGACTCCGCGCTCGGGCGGCTCGCCTGTCGGATCGAGGAGAGGCTGCTCGCGCGCGGGCTGCGGCTGCCGTTCGGGATCCGCGGCATGACCGTTCTGACGCGCCCGTTAGAGGCGCCGTGAGCGTGTCTTCGCAGCCCAGCCGCGTGGCCCCCAGCCGCGGCGACTCGTCGAGGGCGAAGCTGAGCGTCGTGATCCCCGCATACAACGAGCAGGACAACATCGCGCGCGTTTACGAGCGCCTCACCGCCGTGATGGCGCCGCTGGACGTGGATTGGGAGCTGATCTTCAGCGTGGATCCCTGCAGCGACCGCACCGAGGAGCTGATCGTGGACCTGTGTGAGCGGGATGCGCGCGTGAAGATGCTGCGGTTCTCGCGCCGATTCGGACAGCCGATGGCCACGATCGCCGGCCTGGATGCCTCCTCGGGCGACGCCGTCGTCGTGATCGACTGCGACCTGCAGGATCCTCCTGAGTTGATCCCACAGCTGCTGGCGCGCTGGCGCGAGGGCTTCGACGTCGTCTATGCACAGAGGCGCACGCGTGCAGGCGAGACGATCCCCAAGCGCATCGTCGCGGCCCTAGGCTACCGCGTGATCAAACGGATCGCCGACGTGGACATCCCGCCCAACACAGGGGACTTTCGCCTGATGAGCCGGCGCGTCGTGGACAACGTCGTGGCTCTCAAGGAGAGCCACGGCTTCCTCCGGGGGCTCGTCGGGCTGGTCGGCTTCCGCCAGACCAGCGTGCTCTACGACCGCGATCCGCGGGCGGCGGGCAGCAGCAAGTACAACCGCTTCTGGGGCTCGCTGGTGATCGGGCTGAACGGCATCGTTGGCTTCTCGCGTTATCCCCTGCAGCTGATCTCGATGGTCGGCGTCATCATCTCCATGCTCGCGTTCCTGCTCGCGATCGTGTATCTCGGGCTGAAGCTGGGCGGCCTGAACTTCCCGGTGGGCAACCCCACGATCGTGATCGTCGTGGCCTTCTTCAGCGGTATCCAGCTGCTGTCGCTGGGAGTGATTGGCGAGTATGTGGGACGCATCTACGACGAGTCCCGAGATCGGCCCAAGTACATAATCGAGTCGCGTCACGGGTGGGGCGACTGAGCGCGAAGCCTCAGGGTGAGGTCGGTGCTCTGCCCCCCGTCTGCATCCTCGCCGGAGGTCTCGGCACGCGCCTGGGCGAGCGTGTGCGCGAGATTCCCAAGCCTCTCCTCGAGGTCGCGGGCGAGCCGTTCCTGGACCATCAGCTGCGCTTGCTCGCCGCCCATGGCGGGCGCGAGGTGGTGCTGTGCGTCGGCTACCTCGGCGAGCAGATCGAGTCGCGGATCGGCCCGCGACGCTTTGGCATGAGCGTGAAGTACAGCTTTGATGCGCCTGGACTCGACGGGACGCTCGGGGCCATTCGCCGTGCGCTGAGACTTCTAGGTGAGCGCTTCCTCGTGCTCTACGGCGATACCTACCTGCGCATCGACTACGCCAGCGTGGCCAGCGCGTGGCGCGAGAGCGGCCTCCCGGCGGTCATGACGGTCCTGCGCAACGAGGGCCGTTGGGACACCTCCAATGTCGTTTTCGAGGGTGGCTTGGTCGCTCGCTACGACAAGCGGGCGCCCTCGTCGCAGATGCACTGGATCGACTATGGCCTGGGAGGGCTCACGGCCGACGCTCTGGACCGTGTCGACTCATCTGAGAGCGACCTGTCCATGCTCTACAAGCGCCTGGCCGAGCGCGGAGAGCTCCTCGGATTCGAGGCCAGCGAGCGCTTCTACGAGATCGGAACACCGACCGGTCTCCGGGAGACGGATGCATTCCTAAGAGCTCTGCCGGCCACGACCGCCCAGTGGTCGGGAAGTTGAACCGCTCGGCGTCTGACCCCGCGCGTCGTTCGCCGGCGCCACCAAGCCCCGCCTCCGCTCGCTCCTCTAGCGTGTTGATCATGCCGAGCGACGCGGGAATCCGGACGCCGACCAGGAGAGCGAGAGCGCGCGCGGCCGCACGCAGGCTGGGTGAGCCCGAATCGGGCCTTATGGGCCAGGGTGTGCGCTTTGCGATGGCAGGGGGCACCGTGGCGGTGGTCTATCTCGCCACTACGACGGTGCTCGCCGAAGTCGTGGGTCTTCCCTTTCAGCTGGCACTGGCGATCGGCTTCTGCATCAGCCTCCTGACCCACTTCACCTTGCAGCGAACGTTCGTATGGATACATCACGAGGAGTTCGCCCTGCCCCTCCGTGCGCAGGCGGGCCGCTACCTCATGCTCGCGGCGATCCAGTACGGCATCACGGCGGCATCGACCGCGGTGCTCCCCGCTCTGCTGGGTGTTTCCGCGGAGGTGGTCTACCTGGCGACGGTTGCACTCGTGGTCAGCGCAAACTTCCTGCTGTTTCGAAACGCGATCTTTCATGCCAAGCCCGGGGCCACTGCGGAGCCTCCCCAGGCTTGAGCGTCGTGCCCTGGCATCCGCGTGAGCAGGTCGCCGGCGCCGGCGAGCGTCGCTGACGCGAACTAGCTGCGCTTGAGCGGCCGAGGCGGCGGGTAGCGCCAATTCGTTGGTAGGCCAACAGCGCTCTAAGGAATCCGCCAACCCCCGTCGATCAAAACTCGATGGCCAAGACCGTAGATCCCCGCCCAACCCGCCGCGCGCGGATCGCCGCGACGGCCCTGCTCGCTGCTCTTCTCGCGCTCGCGCTCCCCGCTGCCAGCTCCGCCGAAATCACGACCGTCGGCAGCCCGCTGTCGGTGCCCGCGACACTCAACACGGCCGAAAACCTCAGCTACACGGGAACGAACACCGCCGTGCCCCCTAACGCGGAATTCCCCACGGGCATCGTGCACACCTACCACTACGGCGCCGATGGGGCGATGTGGAACACCGCGCTCGCCAGCGGCCAGCCCGCGATCCCCGCAGCCGGGCAGGCGATCAAGATCAGCCTCGAGGGCTGTGCCGTGCCGGCTCCCGGCGGTCCGCCGCCGCTGACGCAGATTCACTTTCAGACGCTGCACCCGCTCGCGAGAGGCAAGTACCGCGTCGAGCTCTCCTCGCAGGCCTTCGAAATGCCGGTCTGCGGCGTCGGCGGGGCGAGCGGGGCGACCGTGTCGACGTACGAACCCATCAACCTGTGCGTCAACCGCGGCGACTACGTGGCCTTCAACGAGGAGGGCGGGTTCGTCGAAAGGTACTACCGCAGCGGCGTCGGCTACAAGGTCCTCGGCGCCGTGCCCGGATCCTCGTTCGACTCGTTCATAAGGAACGAAGGCACCGGCAACGGCTCCCTCATATCCCCGCAGGTCTCGAGCGCGATGGAAGGGTTCGCGCTCAACCCGCAGGAGGAGCTGATGATGCAGGTCACGCTCGGCACCGGCCCCGACGCGCGCTACGTATGCGCCGGGGGCAGCAAGGACGCCCCGCCCGTGCTGGGCGCGATCGACGTGCACCCGCAGACCGACGGCATCAACGCGGCGCGTATCGTCTCGGTCGCGATCTACTGCCGCCCGACCGCCGGCTGCAGGGGCAGCGCGAGCGTGTCCCTGGACGGCGAAAGGATCGGCCACGCCGGCTTCTCGCTCACCGGCAACACGACAAGCCACCTGCCGATCCGTCTCGCGTCCTCGGTGATGGCGCTGATCCGCCGCGATCACGGCATCGCCGCGACGCTCGTGGCCACCTCCAGGCACACGACGATCATGCAGACTCTCGACGTCAAGATCCTCTAGGCGGCCGGGGCGCGCGCGCCCGGCCACTGCCAGCAGCGAAGCTCGCCGGGCGGCATAAGCGCCGCGACCGCCCCCACGCCGTCCGGGCTGATCTCCAGCTCGCGGATCCAGACGCCCTTCTGGGACCCGCCGCTCGCAGCGCCGGCGAGGCCCGCGCCGGCGCCCCCCGCGAGGCCCGCGCCCCCGGCGAGGCCCTCCCCGAGGCACTTGAGCCTCGCCTCGTGGCGCGTCCACAGCCGTAGGATCTCCCGCTCGCGCGCTGCGGGCTCGAGCGCGCGCAGCCTCTCGCCCTCTCGCGCGCCGAACACGCGCTCTGCGAGCGCCGTCCTCGCGACCCTGCGCTGCGCGATCTCGACGTCGATCCCCACCGGCCCCGCGGCGGCGAGGGCGTACAGCGCCGTGGCATGCGAGTGCGTGACGCTGAAGGCGAGTGTCCCGCCGCCGGCCAGCTCGGGCTTCCCGTGCGGGCCGGCACGGAAGCGCAGCGAGCGCGGGTCCTCCTCCAGGTAGCTGCCCAGCAGCGCGCGTAGCAGGCCTCTGCTGCGCCTCCAGCGCGTGCGCACGCGCTCGATCGCGATCGCGCTCGCGCGCGCGAGCTCCTCGGGGCTGAGCAGCCGCGTGAGCTCCTCGCCGGCCGCATCGAGATCGGCGCGCCAGACGTGCACAGCCCGGCTGGGCAGGCGAGGGGTGTCCGGTCCGGGCCTCCACCGCCCCGCGGGCGCCCGCAGGCCGGCCGCCGGCCGCGCCGCAAGAGCCGCGGGCTGCGTCGTGATGCTGCTCATCGCGCCCTGCGCATCTCGCGAATATATGGCGCTGAGGCCGCTCCGCGTCGGCGGCGCAGGCGCTTGCCGACGGGCTCGATCCCGCTAATCTCAGCCGCCGTGTGCGCGCTTGCGAGCAGCCTCTCGGGCCTGGCCGTGATCGAGCCCCCCGTCTACGGTGACGAGCGGGGCTTCTTCGTGGAGACCTATCGGCTCGAGCGCCACGCCGAGTGGGGGATCCCAGAGCAGGACCGCTTCGTGCAGGACAATCACTCGCGCTCGGCACGGGGGGTGGTGCGCGGCATGCACTTCCAGGTCGGCTCGGGCGTCGCAAAGCTCGTGCGCTGCGCGCGCGGGCGCGTCCTCGACGTCGCGGTCGACCTGCGGCGCGGCTCGCCGACGTTCGGGCGCTGGGAGGCGGTCGAGCTCGACGACGAGTCGATGCGTCAGCTGTACGTGCCCGTGGGCTTCGCGCACGGCTTCTGCGTGCTCAGCGAGATCGCCGACGTGCTCTACAAGCAGACCGCCTACTACGACCCCGAGGTCGAACGCGGGATCGCCTACGACGACCCGGACGTGGGGATCGAGTGGCCGCTTCCGGCCTCCGAGCTGGTCGTATCGCCGCGCGACGCCGCCGCGCCGCGCCTGTCTGAGATTGTCGACGAGCTGCCCTTCCGGTGGCATCCTTAGAGCGATGTCGACGCGGCGAGAGCGACTGCGCGAGCGCACGAACGGATGTACGGTCACGCCGCACCAGTACGTGCTCATCGCCTACGCGGCGCTGATCGCGCTCACGCTGATCGTGCTCACGGGCGCGGCCGTGCGCCTGACCGGCTCGGGCCTCGGCTGCCCGACGTGGCCGAAGTGCTACGGCAGCCTCTATCCGCCGCTCAACAGCCACGCCGTGATCGAGTTCTCCAACCGCGTGATCAGCTTCCCGGTCGTGCTCGCCGCCGGCTTCGCCTGGCTGGGAGCGCTGCGCCGGCGCCCCTACCGCCGCGACCTGATGTGGCTGGGGGCGCTGCTGCCGCTCGGCGTGATCGCGCAGGCGGTGCTCGGCGGCTTCACCGTCAAGGGCGCGCTCGACTACGGCTGGGTGATGGGCCACTTCGCCCTTTCGATGCTGATCCTCGTCGCCGCCGTGCTGCTCGTCTGGCGAGCGCGACTGGCCGCAGGCGAGGCGCCCCAGCCTGCCGTCGAGCAGGAGCCGGCGCAGGCGCAACCAGATCGAGGCCAGCGCACGCTCGTGCTGTGGGTCCGGGGGCTCGTGGCGCTCGGGGCGGTGACCGTGTTCGCCGGCACCGCGGCGACGGCCGCGGGCCCGCACGCGGGCGGCTCGCCCGGGCAGAAGATCAATCGTCTGAGCTTCGACGGTCGCGGCACGATGGACTTCGTGATCCACCGCCATGCCGAGATCGCGCTCCTCTTCAGCCTCGCCGCGGTCGGGCTGTGGTGGTTCGCGCGCCGCCGCCACGCCCCGGCGGGCGTGCAGCGCCCTCTCACGATCCTCTGCTGGCTGCTCGCGCTGCAGGGGGCCGTGGGGCTCGACCAGTACGAGACGCACCTGCCCACGGAGCTCGTGTGGGTGCACGTTCTGCTCGCCTGCTGCTGCTGGATCGCTGTGCTTTGGGCCGCCCTGGCGGCCGGGCCGGTGACGCGTCGCAGCGCTGTCGCAGCGCCCGAGAGGGCCCTAGACAGCGGCTTGGTCGCCTCCGCGCGTTGACAGTTCGGCGGAAATTAGGGCTTATTCGCGGGGCTGTGGGGGACGGCGGCCCGATCGCCGTCCTTGCGAGCGGTTAGCCTGCTCGCAGCAACGACACTCAAGAAGGGAGTGGCATGACCAAGAACGAGCTAGCCGAGCAGGTCGCGGAGCGCACTGGAATGGCCGCCAGCCAGGCCCGGCAGGCAGTGGAGGCGGCGATCGAGGCTGTCTCCAGCGAGCTGGCAGCTGGGGGTGAGGTCGCACTTGCCGGCTTCGGCAAGTTCAGCGTCAGCCACCGCGCAGCGCGCCAGGGGCGTAACCCCTCGACCGGCGAGACGATAAACATCGCCGCCTCCAAGGCGGCCAAGTTCTCTCCCGCCAGCGCCCTCAAGAAGCGTCTCAACGGCTGATCCCGCTCCTGGGTCCCTGGGTCACCGGCCCCTCGTGGGCCGGTGACCCCTGGGCACCGGGACCGATCCGCGCGTGACCGGCCCCACCGCCATCGGCACGCGCGCGCCGCGGTCGGGCGCGGGCCAGCGGGCTCCGGGGCGGCGCGCCTCGTACAAACGGCGTACGTAGGAAATCCTTATCAAGTCGTAACACGACTCTTAGGAGCAGCGGCGAGCCTTGCAGTGAACGCCTACCTTCGAAAGCGAGGCGCCGCACATGAGACTCGAGGACCGCCGCGCAGGGCCCGCGCGCAGATATCGCTCGCTGGCGAGCTTCTACAAGGCCGATCCGCGCCGGCTGGGCTCGCGCGAGCTGGACGTTGGGCTGTGGTGGCGCGATGACCCGACCGGCCCGCTGCACCGCGCGGCCTGGATCGGCGACACGGGCGAGCTGTATCTCGTGCGCCTCGGCCCGGCCGAGTCCGGCGGAGGTGTCGTGGAGGTGCTCGCCGAGGTGGGCGAGCGCGAGCGCCTAAACGCGGCGCTCGAGGGCTGGCGCGAGCGCTGCGGACAGCCGTGCTCGCTCAGCTGGCTGCGCGAACGCGCCCGGCGGCTCTCCGATCGCGCGCCACGAGCGCCGGTCCGGCTTCTCGGTGGCGTGGCGGCCTGAGCCGCGGCGATCAGGCCCATCGCGAGCGCTGATAGCGCGGGAGGCCGTCCTCGGGAATCGGCTCCCACTCCACGGCGGAGGCCACGAACTGGCGGTACTGCGGCCTGATGCCCGGGTCGCCGTCGAGCGTCCCCAGCCGCACCGTGACCTGCTCATCGGTCAGGGGCTCGCCGCTGAAGAGCGCCGAGCCGCAGTCGGCGCAGAACAGCTTCGGCCTGCCGCCGGGCGGCTGGTAGGCGCGCAGCAACTCGCCGCCCTGCAGCAGCTCGAAGCCCTCCTGGGGCACCCGGCCATTGAGGGAGGAGGCGGTTCCGGTTCGGCGCTGGCAGTGCGTGCAGTGGCAGTAGCCCGCCGAGCTGAGCGGGGCGGTGATCTCGTAGCGCACGCCGCCGCACAGGCAGCCGCCCTGCAGCGGTTCCTGTGAAGAGGGCATCTGCGCGCCTGCCACGCGAGCATCCTAGAGTGCCGGTGACGATCGCCCCGCACGCGCACCCTCGGCGTCGAAGTCTCAACATTCTCGGGCAGCGGCAAAGTACATTCCCCGAAGGCATGCGCCCGAGACCAATACCCGCGTGCACTCTTGGGCTCGGGGGACGGGCGGGCACATTCATAGGCGCTCCTTAGGTGCTCCCTAGGCCCTCCTAAGGTACGGCGGGGATCCTTGCCGCGATGAACCTCAAAAGCGTGATCGGCTCGGCGGTCAAGCCCGCCGTGCTCGCGTGCGCGGCGCTACTGGCCGCGGGGGCCACGATCGCCTCGACGGCGAGCGCGGCGAGCGTCAGCAGCAACTGGGCCGGGTACCTTGCCTCGCCGCTGCCAAGCGTCGCCAAGCGCTTCAGCAGCGTCTCGGGCTCGTGGCGCGAGCCGAGCGCCGTCTGCAGCGCGGGCCGCGAAGGCTATTCGGCGGTCTGGGTTGGGCTCGGAGGCGACAGGGAAGACGCCCAGGCGCTCGAGCAGGTCGGCACCGACGCCGACTGTAGCCGCTCGGGCCATGCCTCCTATTCGGCCTGGTATGAGCTGATACCCGCCGGGCCGGTGGGCGTCCCGATCCGCGTTCGCCCGGGCGATCGGATGTCGGCCTCGGTCACCGTGCGCGCGCACGACGTCACGCTGCGCATCCGCGATCTCAGCAGCGGCGCCCGGTTCACGGCCACCCGCGGTGTTGCCAACGTCGACGTCTCCTCGGCCGAGTGGATCGTCGAGGCGCCCTCGGTTTGCTTCAGCACCGGCTCCTGCGGTCTGCTCCCGCTCACCGACTTCGGCAGCGTCGAGTTCACGAGCGCCACCGCCACCGCCGCCGGCCACACCGGCACGATCGACGACGCCGACTGGTCGGCCACGGCGCTTGAACTGCGCCAGGACGCGGGCCACGTTCTCCCGGGAGGCTCGAGAAGAAGCCTCGGCCTCAGCACCTCCCTGATCGCCGCCGCCCCCTCATCCGCCTCTCCCGCCGACGGCTCCTTCTCGGTCTCCTGGAACGAACAGTCCACGCAGGCCGAAGCGCCCTCCGCCCCCTCGCTCCCTGGCTTCAATGGCGGCCCGCCCTAGGCCACCGAGGACGCGCCGCGCGCCGACCCTCGGCCGTCAGCCGCAGCCGGTGTTGTTGCCGCACGACGAGCACGTGTAGCAACTGCCCGTCCGCTGCATCATGCCCCCGCACTGGCTGCAGGCCGGACCGAGGTCGAGTCCCTGCAAACGCGCGGGCACGACCGGCGGGGAGTCCGTCAGCGCCGCCGCCGCCGGCGTCGCCTGTGTCTGCTGCGCGGATCCCTCTGGCGCCGAGCCCCCGGGGCCGGCCGTGTCGGATGAGGCGGCCGCCTGCGCGGTCTGCTGGGCGGCGGCTCGAGCGCGCACCTCAGGCGTGAGGATGCCGAGTTCCTCCTGCGTGTCCGCGTCGAGGAAGCGCGAGGCGAGCCAGCGCATGATGTAGTCGGGCATCGACTTCGCGAACGGGATCTCGGGGTTGCCGGTTATGCCCTCGGGCTCGAAGCGCATGTAGCTGAACTTCTTCACGAGCGTCTCCAGCGGCACGCCGTACTGCAGCGCGATCGAGATCGCCGTCGCGAACGAGTTCATCATGCCCCGCAGCGTCGAGCCCTCCTTGCCGATGTCGGTGAGGAAGATCTCGCCCACGGTGCCGTCGGCATACATGCCCGCGGTGATGTAGCCCTCGTGGCCGCCAATCGAGAACTTGTGCGTGATCGACTGACGCTCGACGGGCATCCGCCTGCGGCGGGGTCCGACCTCGGCCAGCGCCTTCGTCACGGCAGCCTCGACGAGCTTGTCGACGTCGGCGGGCGCCTTGGCCTCCTCCTTCGCATCGGTTCGCAGCGCCTGGGCGGTCTTGGAGCCGTCGCGATAGATCGCGAGCGCCTTCACGCCCAGGTGCCAGGCTTGGAGGTAGGCGTCGGCAATGTCCTCAACGGTGGCCTCCTGCGGCAGGTTCACGGTCTTCGAGATCGCGCCGGAGATGAACGGCTGGACCGCCCCCATCATGCGCAGGTGCCCCATGTGCGAGATCGCGCGCTCGCCCACCGCCACGTCGAACACCGCCAGGTGCCCCTCCTTGAGCCCGGGCGCGCCCACGATCGTGCCGTGCTCGGCGAGGTGGGCGTCGATCTGCTCGATCTCCTGGTCGGAGTAGCCGAGCGTCGCCAGCGCCAGCGGCACGGTGCGGTTGACGATCGTCATCTGGCCGCCGCCCACGAGCTCCTTGAACTTGACAAGCGAGAAGTCCGGCTCGACGCCGGTCGTGTCGCAGTCCATCAGGAAGGAGATCGTGCCCGTGGGCGCGAGCACCGTCGCCTGCGCGTTGCGGTAGCCAGCGCGATCGCCGAGCTCGACGGCCTCCTCCCACGAGCGTCGCGCTGCTGCGAGCAGCTCGCCGTCGGCGCAGCTCTGATCGGGGATCGCATACGAGGCGTCGCGATGCATGCGCATGACCTTGTTCTGTGCGTCGCGGTTCTCCGCGTAGCGCTCGTAGGGCCCCATCGCGCCGGCGACCTTCGCCGAGCGCCTGTAGGCGCGTCCGGTCATGAGCGCGGTGATCGCCGCCGCCGTGCCGCGCCCCGCGTCCGAGTCGTAGGGCATGCCGTTGCTCATCAGGTACGCGCCCAGGTTCGCGTAGCCGAGCCCGAGCTGGCGGAAGGCGCGCGCGTTGGCGGCGATCTCCTCGGTCGGATAGCTCGACGGACCGACGATGATCTCCTGGGCCAGGAGCATGACGTCGACGGTGTGCTCGAAGGACTCCACGTCGAGCGTGCCGTCGGGGCGGCGGAACTTCATCAGGTTCAGCGAGGCGAGGTTGCAGGCGGAGTCGTCGACGTGCATGTACTCGCTGCACGGGTTCGACGCGTTGATCCGCCCGCTGTTGGGGCACGTGTGCCACTGGTTGATCGTCGTGTCGTACTGCACGCCCGGGTCCGCGCAGCGCCACGCGGCCTCGGCGATCTCGCGCATCAGCTCCCGAGCTCCGACAGGCTCTCCGACTGGTTCGCCGGTCGTGCGCGAGATCAGCTGCCACTCGCCGTCCTCCTCGACCGCGCGCATGAACTCATCGGTGACGCGCACCGAGTTGTTGGCGTTCTGGTATTGGATCGACTTGAAGCCGTCCCCGTCGATCGACATGTCAAAGCCGGCGTCGCGCAGAGCCGCAGCCTTGTCCTCCTCGTGGGCCTTGCACCAGATGAAGTCCTTGATGTCGGGGTGGTCGACGTCGAGCACGACCATCTTGGCCGCGCGGCGCGTCTTGCCACCCGACTTGATCGTGCCTGCCCACGAGTCGGCGCCGCGCATGAACGACACCGGCCCCGATGCCGTGCCGCCCTTCGCCAGCGGCTCCATCGAGCCGCGGATCTTCGACAGGTTGATGCCCGACCCCGACCCACCCCGGAAGATCATCCCCTCCTTCGTGTTCCAGTCGAGGATCGACTCCATCGTGTCCTCGACCGAGAGGATGAAGCAGTTGTGGACCGCGATGTTGTTTGTGAGGAACTCATTCGACTCGGTCTGAATGTCATAGACGTCCATCTCACCGACGAGGCTGATCGAGACGATTTCCTCCTCGCGCAGGTCGGGACAGCGCTTGGGGTTGCGCAGCGTCAACGACTGCAACAGCTTGTCCTGCTTCTCGTGTCCGACGAAGCCGATCAGCTCGGCGAAGCGGGCTCGCTCGGAGCCGATCGAGATAGTTATCTCGTGAAGGTCGTGACGATCGCTGCGCTTCTCGTGCTCGTGGCTGCGACGTGAGTAGATACCGAGCGTGCCAAGCAGCAGCTGGATGTCCTCCGCCCAGCGCTCGCCGATCACCGCGAAGGCGACGCGCCCACTCTCACCATCGTCACTGCGGCGCAGCGAGACGTAGCCATCGGCCTGGAAGAGACTGCGTAGGTACGCGACGATCTCGTCGCAAGAAGCGGTGAAGAGGCGCTGGGGCACACGCATCTCCGCGCCGCGCACGAGCAGATCCCAGCGCTCGACGAACTCGCGAAGAACCTCGCCGTAGAGTCGAATGCGCCTTACGCGCGTCTCCTGCGTGTCGGCCTCGCGAACCTCGCGATGAGCGTCGGGGAATGCGATATCGAGGTTCTCGGTGATCCAGTCGAACTCGTCATCGCTGGCGACCTGGAACTCGACCGTCAGCGAACGATCGGTCCCCGCCGTGTATTGCCCCACGAATCCGTCAGCTTGCAGCCAGCCGGCCAGCGTGGCCTCGGCCACGGCGACGCGATCAACCTCGTCCAAGGTCTCGAAGGCGGCCTCTCCGCCACCGGCGCCGACCGCGACGCGCACCGGATCGGCAACCTTGGCGCGATGAGGATGCAAGTGCATACGCATCCCCGCACGGAGCTGATCGACTCGCACCCACTGAGGCTGGGTGCGGCGGCCAGGTACCGCCTTGACGACGTGATCGGCGGTGGCTTCGATGAAGCTGCCGTTACGCAGGGTCACGCGCCAGACGGGCTTGCGGCCGTTGTCCTTCACGGCCACGATGCGCGTAACTCCGTTGGAGTCGTAGACAGCGCGGCCGACATCGTCGCTATCGACGATCTCGCCAATCGGGATCATTCCCTCTGGGGTCGAGACGAGTGCGTGATGCGGAAGGCACGCCGAGCATTGCGGGCTCTCCTCGAAGCCCACGTTGAACCACACCGGCGAGTTGAACGCCGCCATCTGGTGCAGGAGGATGTGCGTGAGCTCGTGATTGAACGTCCTCGCGTCCTCTTCGCTCGCGAAGTAGCCGCCTTCACGACCCCAGCCGGTGATCGTGCCGGCCACCCTGCTGATCATCTCCTTGACCGAGTGCTCCCGCTCGGGCGAGCCGACCTGTCCGCGGAAGTACTTCTGGGCGACGATGTTGGTCGCGTTCTGGGACCAGGTCTCGGGGAACTCGACTTCGCGCTGTTCGAAGGCCACGCGGTCGCCGTGGCCGATGCGCGCGTCGCGGAGCTCCCACTCGACGGACTCGAACGGATGCCTGCCCTCGGTCGTGAAGCGGCGTCTGATCGACAGCGCCTCGCCTGTCGCGGCCTCGCTGGAGATGATCTGGTTGCTGGGTGGATTCATCGGCCTTCCTCCTCTGCTGCGCCGCGTGGTGAGGACCACTGAAGTGGGTTTCTCGGGCCGCGAATAGTCCCGCGCGGATCGGACGGAAAGGGGTCACGAAACAGCAGACTCAAGACCTTCAATTTTAGAGGCTCCGGTGTCCCGAGCGGGGACGCCGAACGGCGGTGGGAGCGGCATTCCGGCTCCTCCGCCGAGGCCCGGCGGTCAGCGCCCGAGCCGCATCCAGTCGCCCAGTTCGGCCCACGTCGCCGAGGCGCGATAGCCCGCCTCGGCCAGCGCAAAGCGCAGCGAGAGCGTCCAGCGGGGCTCATAGCCGCTCATCCGCGCGAGCGCCCAGACGACGCAGCCGATGATCAGCAGCACGCCCGCCGCGGCGAGCGCGATCGCGGTCTTGGAGACGCCGCTCGAACGCGTCGCGGGGTGCGCGCTGCTGGCCGGCGTCGTCGTCGTCGCCGCCGGGGTCGTGGCGGCCTGTGCGGCGCTCGCGGGCGCTTTGGCCGTGACCGTGCCCACCGGGGGCGTGCCGCCCTTCGTGCCGGCCGGCACGGGGACGTTGAGGGCCGGGCCGCCTTCGGCGGCGAGCGCAGGGGCGGGCAGCGCGAGCGCGAGCGCGAGCGCGAGGAGCGCCGCAAACGCGCGGCGCGCAGTGCCGCGCTGGGCCGTGGTCCTATGCAGCGGGTCGATCATTCACGACCATGCTAGGCGTGCGCACGGCCGCCCGCCGCGCTCGCTTGCCTGCCCTTGCTTGGCGAGGGTGCCCGCACGGGCACGCCGCTACGGCAAGCGCTGCGTCTCAGGGTATTTCGGGCTCGTTGCCGGCATTCGCGCCGATCGGCAGATCGGCGATCGCGGCGAGCGCGTCGGCGAGCACCTGCTCGGGGTCGCGCGTAGCATCGAGCACGCGGATGCGCTGCGGCTCTGAGCGCGCGAGCTCGTCGTAGGCGCGAGCGATCGCGGCGAAGAAGGCATCGCCCTCGCGCTCCAGACGGTCCGGCGGGCCGGCGGCCGCGTCGGCGTAGGCGTAGGCGCGTTCGCGCTGACGAGCGCGGCCCTGCGCCGGGTCGATGCGCAGCAGCAGCGTGCGGTCGGGCACGAGCTCGCCGGTGGCGAGCCGGTTGATCGCGCGCACCTCGGCCACGCCGAGGCCGCGTCCGGCGCCCTGGTAGGCGAGCGAGGAGTCGACGAAGCGGTCGAGCACAACGCAGGCGCCCTCCTCGAGCAGGGGCAGCAGCAGCTCCTGGACGAGCTGGGCGCGCGCCGCGGCATAGAGGAGCGCCTCTGCGCGCGCGCCGACGGTCAGCTGCGGGTCCATCACGAGCGCGCGGATGCGCTCCGAGAGCTCCACGCCCCCGGGCTCGCGCAGGAGCTCCACGGTCACGCCGCGCTGCGAGAGCGCGTCCACGAGGCCGGCGGCGAGCGTCGACTTGCCTGCCCCGTCGAGCCCCTCGATCGTGATCAGCGTGCCGCGCGCCACGGCGCCACCGTACTCGCTCTAGGATCACCAGATGCCTACCGCAGAGCGATCCTCGCCCCCCACGGACGGCGCCCTGGACGTGCTCGCGGCGATCGAGCGCCATCCCCATGCGCGCGCGGTGCTCACACCCGCGCTGCCCCCCGCGGGCAGGCCCTCGCACGCATACCTCTTCTACGGCCCCGCCGGCACGGGCAAGCGCGCGGCCGCGCGCGCGTTCGCCGCGGCGCTGCTCAGCGACGGGGCCGCCGACCCGCGCGCGAGCGCCGCGAGGGTCGCGCGCGGAACCCACCCCGACCTCACGTGGGTGGCGCCGTCGGGCGCCGCGGAGATGCTCGTCGCGGACGTCGACGAGCCCGTCGTAGCGGCCGCGGCGCTGACGCCGTTCGAGGCCGCCAGGCGCGTGTTCGTGATCGAGGCCGCCGACACCATGAACGACCAGGCCGCCAACCGCATGCTCAAGACGCTCGAGGAGCCGGCCGCGTTCGTGCACCTCGTGCTGATCACCGACCGCCGCTCCGACGTGCTCGCGACGATCGCCTCGCGCTGCCAGCAGGTGCGCTTCGACCCGCTGCCCGCGGCCAGCATCGCCGCGGAGCTCGCTGGCGTGGAGCCGGCGCGGGCGCTCGCCTGCGCGCGCCTGGCCCAGGGCGACGCCGCCGTGGCCGAGCTGCTCGCGGGCGCCCACGGCGGCGCGCTTCGAGACGTCGCCGAGCGCTTCATCCGCGAGACGCTCGCCGGCGAGACGCAGGGGCGCGCGTGGATCGCGCTGCTCGACGCCGCCAGGGCCGCCGGCGCGGAGGCCGGCGAGCGCCATCAGGCGAAGCTCGAAGAGCAGCTCGAGCTGCTGTCGGCGCGCACCCGTACGGGCACACTCGCCAAGCAAGGGCAGGCAAGCGAGCGCAAGCGCTACGAACGCGAAGCCGCCGAGGGCCGCCGCCGCGGCGAGCGGCGAGCGCGCACGCAAACGCTCGACCGCGGCCTGCGGCTCGCCGAGCTGTGGCTGCGCGACATGCTCTGCATCTGCGAGGGCGCCCCCGAGCTGATCCTCGCCGTCGACCGCACCGCCGAGCTCGAGCGGGACGCGCAGGGACGCGATGCCAGAGGCCTAGCGGCGGGCGCCGGGCTCGTCTCGGACACCCGTATCAGTCTCGACGTGAACGTCTCCGAGGAGCTCGCCCTGGAGGCGCTCGCGTACAGGTTGCAGGACACGCTCGCGCGCTAGCTGATCGGCCCGAGGTTCGGCTGGATGCCGTACGTGTCGAAGGCCATGAAGCGCGAGAACTGGCGGTTATCCGGGCCGTGGAAGTCGGCGGAGCCGGTCGTGAGCAGGCCGAGCTCGGCGCAGCGCGCGCAGATCAGCTCGGTCTGCTCGCGCGTATGGGTGACGTAGAAGGCCTCTACGCCGTCGATGCCGAGCGCCTTGAAGCGGTCGATGCTCGCGAGCACTTCCTCCGGCTCGGAGATGTCCCAGAAGGGATGCGCCCACACGGCAACGCCGCCGGCCTCGTGGATCGCGTCGATCGCCTCGGCGACGGTGGGCGTCTGGCGCAGGCGGAACGCCGGCTTGCCCTCGATCAGGTAGCCGCGGATCAGCGAGCCGACGTCGTCGATGCCCTCCCGCTGCAGGCGCTCGGCGTTCGCCGGCGCGCCCAGCACGGCAGCGGCGAGGTGCGGGCGCCCGATCGGCTGCTCGGCCGCGATGCGCGCTTCGAGCTCGCTGCGGTCCAGCTCGAAGCCGCACTCCTCCAGCGCAGCGGCCATGCGCAGCGTGCGCTGCTCGCGGTCGGCGAGGAAGTCGCCAAGGCGCCGCGTGAGCACAGCGCCGGTGTGGTCGATGTTGTAGCCGAGGATGTGCAGTTCCCGGCCCACCGGCGCGCCCTCGTCGACGGCCGAGATCTCCACCGCGGGCACCACGCGTATGCCCACGCGCTCGCCCGCCGCGAGGGCCTCCGTGACTCCGCTGACGGTGTCGTGGTCTGAGAGCGCGAGCAGCTCTACGCCCGCCTCGGCAGCGCGCTGCACGACCTCGGCCGCGGGCAGCGCGCCGTCGGAGTGGGTGGAGTGCGACTGCAGGTCGAAGCGCAGCGACATCCGCGGCAGCGTATGCGATCGTCTCAGGCGGTCGCCCGCTCGCCTGCCCTTCCGGAGGGAGGGTGCGGGTGGGAGCCGTTACGCGGCGCGATGATGCGCTTCACGCGCGCGCCCACCGACTTGCGCAGAGCGCATACCGCCCGCTCGTAGCGGCGGGCCTCCGCGTGGAAGGGACGCTGCGCGCGCGGATCGCAGTCGAGCAGCTCTCGCAGCGCGGCCTCCGTCTCGGCGGAGCGCCGCAGCGCGTCGAGCCACAGCACCTCGAGATAGGCCAGCGCCGCGCCGAGCTGGTCCTCGGGGACTAGGCGCGGATGCTCGACCTGGCGGAGCACCGGCATCACCTGGGACACGAGCCAGTGCTGCTCTCCGTGCGAGCGCAGCATCAGGCAGATGTCAGAAGGGTACGAGTTATCGGAACTGCACTCCATGGGGCATCCGTGCTCTCGGGGGGCAGATCGAGGGAGGTTGTCGATCTGTTCTTGCATCGTCGCGCGTCTGTCGCTGCTTTAGAACTCGGCCCCCGCGCTCCACGCTTCTCCGGGCGCCGCAAACCGGCGTGCCACCTCCAGCCGCTCCCCCGCGCCGCTCGCCGGCGGACAGGGGCGGATACGGCTCAAGAAAGCGCGCCCGCGCGGCCGATGATGAGAGAAAGGGCCCCCCCTAGCAGGAAGGATCCATGAGGACAGCGCTGGCCGACCCGACCCGCCGCACGCCGGGGCAGTATGCGCGCGCGACCGTGCGGCGACTGCGCATGCGCACGCTTGTGACGCTGGGCGCGCTGGCGGTGGCAACGGCGATGCTCGGCAGGGCGTTCGGGCTGCACGACGTACGCTTCCTCGGATCGGAGGTAGCGCTGCTCGTGAGCATGTTCGTGATCTCGCGCTACGTGCTGCCGCTCGTCGATCGCCACGACCGCGGCGCGCGCGGCGAGGAGCACGTGGGCGCGCTGTTGGGGGCGCTCGAAGGCCACGGCTGGGCGGTGATGCACGACGCGAGCCTCGGCCATGGCAACATCGACCACATCCTCGTCGGCCCCCCTGGGGTGTTCACGGTCGAGACCAAGAGCCACCCGGGGCCGGTCAGGGTGGGCCGCGTGCACGGCGCGACGCTCAACCAGGCGCGCGCGCAGAGCGTCGCGCTGGAGCGCGCAACGGGTCTCGAGGCCGAGCCGCTGATCGTCTACAGCCGCGCCTGGGTCGATCGCCCCGGCGCGCGCAGGCGCGGCGTGCGCGTGATCCCGGCGAGGATGCTCGTGAGCTACCTCCAGCGCCAATCCTGCGAGCTGTCCGCGGCGGAGGTGCACGAGGCGCGAACGCTGATCGCGCATGCGCTGCGCGATCACAAAGCGCGCAGCAGGGCCGTGCACGAGCGCTGGCAGCTGATCCGCTAGAGGCCTGCCGGCATGAGCGCCCGCCAGAGGTCGGTAGTTTCAGTACAGAGCATGTCCATCTCCCCCTTCCAAGCCCGCCCCGGCTCGCCGCAGAGCGAGGCGCGCCGCGCGCGCATCGTGCTGGCGCTCGTCGTGATCGGCATCGCGGCTTCGCTGGTCGCGTATGCGATCTCGCCCGGCGTGAGGCACGCCGTCGGCCACGCCGCCCACAGCGTCAAAGGCGCCGTCGTGCGCGTCTTCGACCGCGACGAGGGCGTAAAGCGCAAGGCTCATCCCCGGCCGCATGCGGGCCACCACGCCGCTCACGTGGCGACGCCGCCCCGAGCTCCGGCGGGAACGGGGTAGCTTGTAGGGCATGGCAGCGACGGCTAGCGCGGCTCGCGCAGGGGATCTGGGCGACCCGCGCCGATCGCCCGGCGTGCCGCCGACCCCGAGGGGGCCGGCACTGCTGCTGACGGCCGCCTGGGCGCTCGCTCCGACGTGGGTGCTCGACCACTGCGCGCGCTCGATCGGCGAGTGGTTCACGCTGAGGATGTGGCCGAGCGGGATCGAGCTCGTGATCGTGAGCGACCCGGAGGCGATCAAGGCGCTGTTCACCGCTCCGGCCGAGCTCGCGCCGTCGGGCGCGGGCAGCTCGCCGGTGGCCTCTGTGATGGGGCCGAGCTCGGTCGTGATCCTCACTGGACCCGAGCACATGCGCCAGCGCAAGCTGCTCTTGCCCTCCTTCCACGGCGAGCGGATGCGCGAGTACGAAGACGTGATCGTGCAGGCTACGCGCAGCGACATGGCGCGCTGGCCGATCGGCGCGGAGATGCCCATGCAGGCGCACTCGCGGCGCATCACGCTGGAGGTGATCCTGCGTGCGGTCTTCGGCGTGGAGGCCGAGCGGATGGCGCCGCTGCGCTCGGCGATAGAAGGCCTGATGGTGCCCGTCAGCGGCGTGCGCATGCTGCGCATGGCTCTCAGCCGCCCGCGTGCAGGCCGGCCAACGGGTGCCTTCGGCGAGGCGCTAGACCGGCTCGACGCGCTCATCTACGAGGAGCTCGCGCGCAGGCGCTCGCAGGAGCTCGGCGAGCGCGCCGACATCCTCTCGCTGCTGCTGCAGGCTCGCGATGAGGAGGGCGCCGCGATGAGCGACCCGGAGCTGCGCGACGAGCTCGTCACGCTCCTGCTCGCCGGCCACGAGACGACCGCGACGTCGGTCGCATGGGCACTCGAGCGCCTCGTGCGCCACCCGCAGAAGCTTGCGCGCCTGCTCGCCGAGATCGACGCCGGCGAGGGCGAGGAGTACCTGATGGGCGTCGTCCACGAGACGCTGCGCGTGCGCCCCGTGGTGCCGCTCGTCGTGCGAGTGCTCACGGGCGAGATGGAGATCGGCGGGCGCGTCTTGCCGGCGGGCACGCGTGTGGCGCCGTGCATCTATCTCGCCAACCGCAACCCTCGCATCTACGAGCAGCCAGAGGAGTTCCGCCCCGAGCGCTTCCTCGATTCCGCGCCCGAGACGTTCTCCTGGATCCCGTTCGGCGGCGGCATCAGGCGCTGCATCGGCGCGTCGTTCGCGATGCTCGAGATGAAGCTGATCCTGCGCACGGCGCTCGAAAAGCTCGAGCCGACGCTTCCGGCCCACAAGCGCGGACGGCGCGGCGAGCGCATCAGGCGCCGCGCGATCACGCTCGTGCCAGCTGACGGTGCGCGCATCGTCTGGCAGGGGCGCGAGCGGCGCAGCGATACCGCGCCTCGTCGCGACGCGGCGCCGGCCGCCCTGCGGGCTGCCTGAGAGTCGATGATGGGGCCGCCTCTGAGGGCGGCCCGGAGGGCTCGCGCGGTGGCCGCCACGGCGCGCATCCTGCCTCCGCAAGGCCATCCCGACGCGCGCAGCCAGGCAGACGGGAGGCTCGTCCCGGCCGCGGCGAGGGATAGCTTGTCGAGCATGCAACCCGAGACCCTGCTCGCGCAGTTTGGCCTGCGCACGTTTCGCCCCGGACAGCGCGAGGCGGTGGCCGCGGCGCTCGCCGGCAGGGACAGCCTCGTCGTGATGCCCACCGGCGGGGGCAAGTCGCTCTGCTACCAGCTGCCCGCGCTCGGGTGCGCGCGCGAGGGTGCAACCGAGGGAGATCCCAGCAGCCGCCCGCTCGTGGTCGTCGTGAGCCCGCTGATAGCGCTGATGGCCGACCAGTGGCGGCGGCTGCAAGAGACCGGCGTGCGCGGCGTGATGCTCGCCTCGGGCATGCAGGAGGGCCACAATGCGCAGGCGCTGCGGGAGATCGAGTCGGGCGAGGCCCAGCTCGTGCTCGCGGCGCCCGAGCGCTTCGCCTCGCGCGCCTTCACGCGGGCGCTCGCGCGCCGCAAGGTGGCGCTGTTCGTCGTCGACGAGGCTCACTGCGTTGCCGAGTGGGGCCACGACTTCAGACCCGACTACCTGCGCCTAGGCGATGCGATCGAAGGTCTTGGCCGCCCGCCCGTGATGGCAGCGACGGCCACCGCGACGCCGCGCGTGGCCGAGGAGATAGCCGCCCGCCTGGGGCTGCGCGATTGGGTCTCGGTGCGCTCCGGCTTCGATCGCCCGAACCTCGCCTTCGACGTCGTTAGCGTCGAGGGTAAGGGCGCGATGGCGCGCAAGTGGGCTGCGCTGATCGGAGTGCTCGCACCCTCACGGGCACGCCCTGGCGGGCGCGTGCAAGCCGGCGGCTGCCCCGACCCGGAGGCCGCCGCCGAGGCGCCGCCGAGCCTGCCGGCGATCGTCTACTGCGGCACGCGCAAGGACACCGACGAGCTCGCCGGCCGTATCGCCGGCGAGGGCGTCTCGGCGGTGGCCTACCACGCGGGCATGAGCCCGCAGGCGCGCGCCGAGAGCCAGCGCGCGTTCATGGAGGGCGACGCGTTCGTCGTTGTCGCGACGAACGCGTTCGGCATGGGTGTCGACAAGGCCGACGTTCGCACCGTCGTGCACTGGGCGCTGCCGACGAGCCTCGAGGCCTACTACCAGGAGGCGGGCAGGGCCGGGCGCGACGGCGCGCCGGCGCGGGCGCTGCTGCTGGGCGCGCGCGTGGACCTCGGCCGGCTGATCAGGTTCATCAACGACCGCCAGACGAGCGTGGCGGAAGTGCGCGCCTACGTCGCCCGCATACGCAGCGCAGCGCACGAGGGCACCGTCGCGATCGGCCACGGCGAGCTGTCCGAGCGCGACCGCGTGCTGCTGTCGATCGCCGAGCGCGCAGGCGCCGTCGAGCTCGAGCCCGGCGGCAGCGAGGGCCTGCTCGTGCGCGCCACCGGTCGCGGCAGCCCGCGCCTGGCACGGGCTGCGATAGGCGCGGCGCGGGACCGCGCGTGGGAGTCCTATAGGTCGATCGAGCGCTATATGGAGGCTGAGACCTGCAGGCGCGCGCAGATCCTCGCGCACTTCGGCGACGAGGAGGCACCCGCGGCCTCCGGGCGCTGCTGCGACGTCTGCGACCCCGATCCGGGGCTGGCGCGCGCGCTCGCTCGTGCCCGTAAGGGTGCTTCTGCCGCCTCGGCCCGCGGCGCCAGGGGCGCATCACGCGGCGGTGCGCGTGCGACTCGGGGCCTTGACCAGCGCAGCCTTGCGGGCACCCTCGCCGAGCAGGGGCAGGCAAGCGAGACACAGCCACCGCAGCCGCCCGTCGACGAGGGGGCATTCGAGTCGCTGCGCGCGTGGCGCATGGAGCGCGCGAACGGCCTGCCGGCATATACGGTCGCGCCGAACGCGGTGCTCGAAGAGATCCTGCGCCGCCGCCCCGGGAGCGCGCGCGAGCTGATCGCGATCAGGGGTGTCGGCCCCGCTTTCTGCGAGCGCCACGGCGAGTCGCTGCTCGAGGAGCTCGCGGCGATCGGGGCGCCATCGGGCTCGCCGATGGCGTAGCTTCTATACGAGCTACGAACCGATCTGAACCCACGTGGAGAAGCTGTCGCTCTGGTCTGATGACTCGTTCCTGTCGATCGCCTCCAGGGGCTCGTTCCTCTCGATCGGCTCGGTCGGCTCGGCGCTGTCGATTGGCTCGATCGGCTCGTTCGGCTCGGCCTTCTCGATCGGCTCGGCGGGATCCTTCGGCTCGGTGCTCTCGGCAAAGGCGAGGGCGTCGGTGCTGTCGGCTGCAAGCGACGGCGCGATCCTCGGCGAGGAAGGACATCGGGACGCGGTCGTCGCTCTCGCGAGCGCGCTGCTCGCGCTGACCGCGGCGCTGATCCTGCGGGGCGCGCGGCGCTGAGGAGCGGGTCCAGGCCTGGCTGTTGCCACATCCCCCACCGTCGTGCCGCCACGGCTGTGTTTCTGACGCGCCTTGACGAATCTCTTGGTGTGCCATACTCTTTGTTTGATGGGAACACGAGAGTTGTCGCGGACGCCAGCCGTGGAGGACTATGCCAAGGCGATCTTCTCGTTGGAGTCCCGCGGCGAGGAGCCGGTTTCAACGAACGCCCTGGCCGAGCGATTGGGCATCACGTCGGGTTCTGTCTCGGCGATGCTCAAGAAGCTCGACGAGTTGGGTCTCACGACTCACGTTCCCTACCGGGGAGTGCGCCTCACCGCCGATGGACGGCGCCTTGCGCTGGAGGTGACCCGCCACCACCGGCTGCTCGAGAGCTTCCTCGCCGATGCGCTGGGGATGCCCTGGGATCGGGTGCATGCCGAGGCTGAGATCCTCGAGCACGTTCTCTCCGAGGATCTCGAGGAGCTGATCGCGGCGAAGCTGGGGCACCCCACGGTGGACCCTCACGGTGACCCGATCCCCAGCGCCGACCTTGAGCTCGATGAGCGCCTGACGCGCAGCATGGAGAGCCTGCAGCCCGGCGACCATGGTTGCTTCGTGCGTGTCTCGGATTCCGACCCGGAGATGCTTCGCTACCTGGACGGGTGCGGGATCTCGCCGGGCGATCGCTTCTTGGTGCGCGAGCGCCAACCCTTCGGCGGCCCGCTGTTCGTCCGCTTCGGGAAGCGCGAACACGCGCTCGGTGGCCGGCTGGCCAGCGCGATGCGCGTCGAGGTCGATCAGGCGCCGCAGAAGGCCCGCGCCCACAGGCGTACAGCACGGGCCGATGTCCACGACTGACCTCGCGGCCTCGCCCGGCCTTGCCCTGCCGCCGCTGACCGGGGAGGACGCCGCACGATCTCGGGATCGCTCGCGCGTTCACCACGCCCGCACACACAGCAGGCGCTGGTACCTGATGTGGCTGCTCGTGGGCCCGGGGATCCTTGCGATGCTCGGCGAGAACGACGGGCCGAGCATGATCGCCTACGCCGCCGACGGCGCGCAGTACGGACTCGGGTTCTTCGTTCCTTTCATCCCGGTGCTGTTCGCGATGGCCTTCGTCTGCCAGGAGATGTGCATGCGCGTCGGCGCGGTCACCCACCGCGGCTATGGCGAGCTCGTCCTGCAGCGCTACGGAAGGGTCTGGGGCTGGTTCGGCGCGGGCGACCTGACCCTCACCAACCTCGTCACGCTCGTAGCCGAGTTCGTCTCGATCCGCGTCGGGCTGGCCTACTTCCACCTCGGCGCCGGTGTGGCCGTCGCACTCGGACTTGCGCTTGTCGTGTTCACGCTCAGCGGGGGACGCTACTGGCGCTGGGAGCGGATCGTGCTCGGCCTGGCCCTCTTCAACGGCCTGTTCCTACTGGCCGCGATCCTCGTCAAACCCCACGTCGGCGCGATCGCTAGCTCGTTTGACTTCAGCCCGTTTCCGGGCGGCAGCTTCAACACCCTGCTGCTGCTGCTGGCCTCCACGATCGGCGCGACGGTCACGCCGTGGATGATCTTCTTCCAGCAGAGCGCCTCCGCCGACAAGGGCATGACTCCCCGCGACATCAAACACGGCCGCTATGACACGGCGGCGGGCGCTGTTCTGGCCGCGATCTTCGGCGTCGGGGCATTGATCGCCGGAGCGGCGCTGCTCACCCACAACGGATCGGCCATCCAGGGGTTCTCCCCGGGAGCCGGGTTCCCTGAGGCGCTCGATCGCGTCGCCGGCGGCGCCGTCGGGACCGTGTTCGCACTCGGACTCATAGAGGCTGGAGCGGTAGCCATCCTCACGATCTCTGCCAGTACCGCCTACGCCGCCGGAGAATGCATCGGCGCATCCCACAGCTTCAACACCTCGCCGCGCGGCGCAGCGGTCTTCTACGCCGCGAACATCGGGGTCGCGCTGCTCGCAGCCGTTGTGATCCTCATTCCCGGTGCGCCGCTGCTTTCGATCGTTCTCAACGCCAACGTGCTCGCGACCGTCCTGCTCCCCGTCAGCCTGGTCTTCATGGTCATGCTCGCCAACGACAAGGGACTGATGGGCCGCTGGACGAACAAGCGCTCAACCAACGCGATCGGGATCGCGGTCATCTCCTTCGTTGGGATCTGCGGCGCCGCATACGGCATCGATTCCTTCCTGCTGGCGAGCCATCTCATCGGCTCATGAACGCAGAAGCGCCCCTCGCGAACGACGCACCGAATGGCTCCGCCATCCGAGAGCGGGACCTGCAGCCCCAGGAGCGCTTAGAGGACGACCTGATCATGCACCTCGAGCGCGACCAGTTCGTAGCCCAAACCTCCAGGCCCGTGCCGCGAGCCGTACTCAGCGCACGCGCCACAGCCGGGCTGTGGGCCCTTCGCGTGTTCGTGGTGCTAGTCAGCCTCATGGTCCTCTACACCTTCATCGACCAGCTGCACTGACAGCCCGCCGCCTGGTGTTCACCCACGGCCCGAGCACGTCCTTGTCGTTGCAGAGCAGCAGCAGGAACACTGTCGCCGAGGGGAGGAGCACCCCCGCGAGTGCCTGCACGCCACGACGCACCTCCCGGCACTAGAGCATCGCGAACCTACGGCCGCACGATCCGCGGGGAGGGGTGCTCCCCGCCGCTGGGACTCGCCGAGCGGTATCGGGCAGCTAAGGTTCAGGCACTGTCGCTGCTTTCAACCCAGACCGTGACCTCCTCCCGAACGCAGGGTGGGCCCAGCCCTGGGCCCACGGCGGCCAAACTGCCGCCGGCGAAGACGCGGAAAAGGGCTGACTAGCAGGGCATATGCCGACGTAGCTCAGCTGGTAGAGCACTTCACTCGTAATGATGGACTCGCGCCAGTTTCTCTAGGTTTTATGGCGTTGTAGAGCCCAATTCCGTCCGCACTTCGCGCTAGCGCGAAGTGCGGACGGAATTGGGCTCTACAACG
>DATFZM010000029.1:0-47750 GCA_035314465.1 Solirubrobacteraceae bacterium
AGTTGAGAGGATTTGTCCCTAGTACGAGAGGACCGGGATGAACGCACCTCTGGTGTATCTGTTGTCCTGCCAAGGGCATAGCAGGCTAGCTACGTGTGGATCGGATAACCGCTGAAAGCATCTAAGCGGGAAGCCGGCCTCAAGATGAACTCTCCCATCCCCTCGAGGGAGTAAGACCCCTGGTAGACCACCAGGTTGATAGGCCGGATCTGGAAGGACGGTAACGTCTGAAGGAGACCGGTACTAATGGGTCGAGGGCTTGACGGATTTTTTTGTGATACCCGGTGTGGCGCTGTGCAGTTTTGAAGGACCGCGAGGGCGGGTCTCTCACCGTTTTCCGGTGGCTTTGGCGAGGGGGAAACACCTCTTCCCATTCCGAACAGAGCAGTTAAGCCCCTCAGCGCCGATGGTACTTGGCCCGCAAGGGCCTGGGAGAGTAGGACGCCGCCGGTCTTTTCGCACAGCGCGAGCCGCCCCTGGGCGGCTCGCCGCCCTGCGCGCGGCCGTCAGGCACCGGCTGCGCGAGGTTTACGCGCGCGCGAGCGGCGGCCGGGCGGCTCCGGTTCGCTCACGCCGGCCGGCAGCACGCCCACCTGCCAGAGGCCGTCGTCGTGCTGCTCGTCCAGCCAGCGCCGGGCGTCGCGGCGACCGAGCGCGATCAGCTCGTCGATGAACTCGCGCGCAAGGAACAGGTAGCTGAGGAGCTCGCCGTGGACCGCGCCGCGCTGTGCGTTGACCAATCGCCCGAACAACGCGAGGTTGGCGTCGTGCGCCAGGCCGCGGATGCCGGCGTAGTGACGCTTGTAGACCTTACGTGCAAGGCGGCCAATCTCCAGGCGATCGCACGGCGCGACAAAGATGTATGGGATCCGTCGGCGGCGCCTGTGGCCGGAGTCCCTGCCGGCCTGAGAGGACCCCGCCGGCGCGAGCGTCTCGTTGACGGCGGCGAGCGTCGCGACGTCTTCGGCGAGCTGATCGGCGAGTACGACCTGGAGCAGCTGCGCGATGCCGTCGATGGCGTCCGGTCGCGGTATCGAGCGGGCGCGGGTCACCGAGGAGTTGAGGCCAATCACGACGACTCGGTCGGCGCCGAGCGCGAGCGCGGGCGCAAGCGGCGCGTTGAGGCGCACGCCGCCGTCGCCGTACCAGCCCGCCGCCGCCGGCGGCCGCCGGATCTCGACCGCTGGGAACGCGCCCGGGATCGCCGCCGAGGCGAGCACGTGATCGGGGGCGATCCTGGTCTCGAAGTAGTCGATCGCGTGCGAAGCGTCGAGGCCAGGTTGCGGGCCGCCGTGATGGAAGACGACGCTGCGCGTCGTGGCGTAGTCCGTCGCGACAACGGCGGCGGCCGTGAGCGCTCCCTTCTTGACGTTGCGCGCGATCCGGTCGAAGGACACGAGGCGCTCGACCGTGCTGCGCAGCGGCGAGGGGTCAAGCAGCCCCGCGAGGCCCCCGCCCGGCAAGCCAGCGAGCATCGCGCCCGCACCGAGCAAACGCCCGAGCTCGGAGGGCGAGGCCAACGGACGCAGCGCGTCGCCCCAGCGCAGCTCGCGCCACATCTCGAGCGCGGCCACGGCCACGTCCTCGAGCTGCTCGTCCGCGCGCGCGGCGAAGAACGCGCCGTTGAGCGCGCCGATGCTGGTCCCGACGACGATGTCGGGAGCCACGCCCTGCGCGGCCAGCGCCGGCGCCAGCGCCGCCAGCGCGCCGACCTCGTAGGCGCCGCGCGCCCCTCCGCCCGCGAGCACGAGCGCGATCCTCTCACGCCTGCCAGCTGATCGAGCGCGATCGGGCACGGTCGAGCGAGCCTAGCCGCCGAGCGAGACGCGGCCGTCGGGCGCGAGCGTCCAGTGCGGGTTGTGGGCGCGTCCCCATAGGCCGAGGATCATTCCCCCCGCCTGGAAGAAGACGACGTCCTCGGCGGGGTTCGCCCCGCTGCTCCATCCGAGCGCCTCGTAGAACTTGCGGGCGCGAGCGAGGTCCTCGACGCCAAGCGGCACGAGGCTCACGCGCTGCTCCATCTCGCCTCCAGTCGGGTCAGTCGTCGTGTGCCGCGCCCGAGCATACGCCGCAACCGCCGCCGCGGGCGCTCGTGAGCAGCAGGCGCCGTTCGCGCTCGCCGCCGACGGGGCAGAGGCAGAGCTGCGCGGCGGGCGCCGGCTGGCCGGCGCGGCGCCGTGCGGGACGCCCGCGCAGCGGCGCTCGGTGCGGGTGGGACGCCCGAAGGTGCTCGTCCCGGTCGACCTCCCAGTCGACGTCGTGGTCGTCCTCGAGCAAGAGGAACGAGCGGGTCAGGCGCAGGGCACCGAGCGCGCGCTGTGCAAGCGTGGATGTTCGCGTTGAGCAGAACATGTGTTCGCAAGCTACGCCGGCCTGCGGACGGATCTTCTGCGAACATGCGTACGTGTCGGCGCCTTCGCCCGAAAATCGCTTTGCAGAGCACAATCGAGCCTCCGGTCCTGCAATCGGCGTTGCACGGCGGCGCTCGCGCAGGGACTCTCAGGGGCCCTCGCAGGTCGATCGGCGTGGGGCTAGAACTTGACTTCTGAGATGGCTGTTAGGCTTGGCGAACGCCTCGCGAAGGGCCCGATCAGGGCCGCGCGCCCGCGACCCAAGCTCATGGAGAAGTTCGTCATCGAAGGGGGCGTCCCCCTGTCCGGCACGATGGTCCCGGCCGGCAACAAGAACGGGGCGCTGCCGATCCTGGCCTCGAGCCTGCTCACCGACGACGAGGTCGTGGTGCGCAACGTGCCGCGCATCCGCGACGTCGAGGCGATGCTCGAGATCCTCCGCGGTCTCGGCGTCGAGGTCGCCTGGCGGGGCCCCAACGAGGTCGTTCTCTGCGCCGCGCGCGCACAAGAGGTCGAGATCGAGCCGGAGCTCGCCGAGCTGATCCGCGCCTCGTTCCTGCTCGCCGGCCCGCTGCTCGCCCGCTTTCACCGCGCCGTGATGCCGCCGCCGGGCGGCGACGTGATCGGTCGCCGCCGGCTGGATCCGCACCTGGACGCCTTCCGCGCGATGGGCGCGCTGACGGAGTGCGGACGCGACATCGTGCTGAGCGCGCCCAGCGGGCTGCGCCCGTCGGACGTGTTCATGGACGAGCCGTCGGTGATGGCGACCGAGAACGCGCTGCTCGCCGCGGCGCTGATACCCGGCACGACCGTGATCGGCAACGCGGCGTGCGAGCCGCACGTCCAGGACCTCGCGCGGATGCTCGTCAAGATGGGCGCCGACATCCAGGGGATCGGCTCGAACCTTCTGACCGTCAACGGCGCCGAGCGCCTGCACGGCTGCGAGCACGAGGTCGCGCCGGACCACATCGAGATCGGGAGCTTCATGGCGCTCGCAGGCGTCACCGGCGGCGAGCTGCGCATCAAGGACACCGTCCCGGACGACCTGCGCATGATCCGCCTCGTGTTCGAACGCGTGGGTCTGCGCTCGGAGCTGCACGGCAACGACGTGTACGTGCCCGGCGGCCAGAAGCTCGTCGTACAGGCGGACGTGGGCGAGTACAAGAGCAAGATCCAGGACGGCCCGTGGCCGGCGTTCCCGGCCGACCTGACCTCGATCGCGGTGGCGCTCGCCACGCAGGCCGAGGGCTCGATCCTCGTGCACGAGTGGATGTTCGAGAACCGCCTGATCTTCGCGGACAAGCTGATCCTGATGGGCGCCGACATCGTGATGTGCGATCCGCATCGCGCGATCGTCACCGGACCGCGCCGGCTGCGCGGCGAGCGCGTCGAGTCGCCCGACATCCGCGCCGGCATGGCGATGCTGCTCGCGGCGCTCTGCGCCGAGGGCCGCAGCGAGATCGGCAACATCCGCCAGATAGACCGTGGCTATGAGCGCATAGACGAGCGTCTGCGCGAGCTCGGCGCGCACATCGAGCGCGTGGCCACGGAGCCCGTTCACGCGTAACCTCGGGGTCGCGTTGATCCATCCGATCCCCAGCGGCACGCGCGACGTGCTACCCGACGAGACGCGCGAGGTGCGCGCGATCACCGACACGCTGCGAGGCGTGTTCGAGAGCCACGGCTACGGCGAGATCTACACGCCGGCGCTCGAGTACGAGTCCGTGCTCGCGCGCGCAGACATGGCCGAAGCGCGCCCCGCATACCGGGTCTTCGACGAGAGCGGGGCGGTGCTCGTGCTGCGCTCGGACATGACCGTGCCGATCGCGCGCGTGGTCGCCACCCGCTACGCCGGCAGCGAGCCGCCGCTGCGCTTCTGCTACTTCGCGCACTGCTATCGCGGCGTGCGCCCCCAGCGCGGCCAGCCGCGAGAGCTGCTGCAGGCGGGCATCGAGTTGATCGGCTCACCCGCTCCCAGCGGCACCGCCGAGGCACTCAGCGTGCTCTGCGACGCGCTTGACGCGACCGGTCTGAAGGACTTCCGCATCGGCCTCGGCGACGCGTCGCTGTTTCCGGCGCTGATGAGCAGCCTGCGGGTGCGCGAGGAGCGCCAGGCGAGCCTGCTGGAGGCGCTCGTGATGCGCGACTTCGTCGGGCTCGATCAGATGCTCGCCGAGTCGGGGATCGACCGCTCCGCGGCGCAGGTGCTGCTCGAGGTTCCCCAGCGCCGCGGCGGGCCAGAGGTGCTCGCCGACCTGCCTGCGCCCGCGGACGAGGCCGTGAAGGGGCTCGCGCGCGTTCACGAGCTGCTGTCCGCGAGCGCCGCCGAGCGCGTCATCTTCGACCTCGGCCTGGTGCGCAATATCGGCTACTACACAGGTGCGGTGTTCGAGGTATACGACCCCGCGCTCGGCGCGCCGATCGGTGGCGGCGGCCGCTATGACGAGCTGCTCGCCCGCTTCGGGCGAAGCCTGCCGGCGGTCGGCTTCGCGCTCGGGGTGGACCGCCTGCACATGGCGCTGGCGGGCGAGGAGCGGGGCACCGGCGCGTTGCTGGAAAGGACCGACGGCGCCGGTCTGGCCGCATCGGGCGCGCCCGGCGGCGCGGGCAGGCCCGCGCGATGAGCCCCACGAACGGGCTTACGATCGCGGTCCCCCGCGGCGCGCTCTTCGCCGGCACCGTCGAGCTGCTCGCGGCGCTCGGGCTCGACACCGCCGAGCTCTCCTCCAACGATCGCAAGCTGCTGTTCGACGACATCGGCGTGATCACGATGCGACCCACCGACGTGCCCACCTACGTCGAGGCGGGCGCGGCCGACCTCGGCGTGACGGGCAAGGACGTGCTGCTGGAGCAGACCGCGCAGCGTCCCGGCGAAGGCGGCCGCGAGGTCTACGAGCTGCTCGATCTGGGCTACGGCCGCTGCACGATGGTGCTCGCCAGCAGGGACGCGCCCGTCGACCCGGCACACGAGGCGCTGCGGCGCCTCGGCGTGATGCGCGTGGCGACGAAGTATCCGCGGATCGCGGCGCGACACCTCGAGGAGACGGGCCGCCAGGCCGAGATCGTCGAGGTCAAGGGCTCGGTCGAGCTCGCGCCGCTGACCGGGATGGTCGAGGCGATCGTCGACCTCACGGCCACCGGCACCACCCTGCGCGAGAACAACCTGCTCGTGCGCGAGGAGATCGTCGAGTGCACCGCGCGGCTGATCGCCAACCCGGTTGCCCACAAGCTCAAGGCGGCGCCCATCGACGACCTGCTCGAGCAGCTGCGCGCGCTGCCCGCCGCGACCGGGTCGGCGCCGCGCGGCGCCGACTGAGATGCGCCTGGAGCGCCTGGACGTGGCCGCGGTGGCGCGGCTCGGCGGCGTCGAGGCAGCGGCGCGCCACGTGCGCGCGCTCGTCCCGGGCGGAGCCTCGGTGCGGGAGGCCGTCGGCGAGATCCTCGCGGCCGTGCGCAGCGAGGGCGACGCGGCGGTCCTGCGCTACACGCGCGCGTTCGACACCGGCGGCGCCGAGCCGACCGTGCTGCGCGTCGGCGAGCGCGAGCTCGACGAGGCCCTGCTCTCACTCTCGCGCGAGCTCGTGGCCGGCCTGCAGGTCGCGATCGCTAACGTCGCCGTCGTCGCCGACGCCGGCGTCGGCTCCGACGTGCCCGTGCTACTGCCCCAGGGGCAGCGGATCGTGCTGCGCGAGGTGCCCGTCGGATCGGCGGCGGTCTACGTCCCCGGTGGACGCGCGCCCTATCCGAGCACGGTCGTGATGGGCGTCGTCACCGCGCGGGCGGCGGGCGTGCTCGACGTCGCCGTCTGCTCCCCTCCCGCAGGGGACGGCGAGATCGACCGCGTGATCCTCGGCACCTGCAGGCTGTGCGGCGTCGAGCGCGTCTATCGCATGGGCGGCGCGCAGGCGATCGGCGCGCTGGCCTACGGCACCGAGACGGTCGCGGCCGTCGACGTGATCGTCGGCCCGGGCAACCTCTACGTGCAGGAGGCCAAGCACCAGCTCTCGGCGAGCGTCGGCATCGACGGGTTCGCGGGCCCGAGCGACCTGCTGATAGCGCTCGGCAGCCAGGTCAGCGAGCGCGACGTGGAGCTCGCGGCGCTCGACATGCTCGCCCAGGCCGAGCACGGCGAGGGGAGCCTCATCGCGGCGCTGACGCCCGCCCCGTCCGTCAGCGATCGGCTCGCCGAGCGCCTGCGGGCGCTGATCGTCGAACGCCCCACAGTCGGCGACGCCGCCTTCGCGCTCGTGGAGGTCGCGGGCGCGCGCGAGGCGATCTCGCTCGCAAACGCCTTCGCCCCCGAGCACCTGCAGCTGATCGGCTCCGACGTCGAGGCGCTGGCGCCGGCGGTCACCTGCGCCGGCTGCCTGTTCGTCGGGGCCGCAAGCGCGACCGCATTCGGCGACTACACCGCAGGCTCCAACCACGTGCTGCCGACCGCCGGCGCGGCGCGCTTCGCCTCCTCGCTCTCGCCGCGGCACTTCCGGCGGCGCATGCCCGAGGTGCGCATCGAAGAGGGAGCTGCCCGACTCGCCGCCGCGGGGGCCCCAATAGCCCGCGCGGAGGGCTTCGAGGTGCACGCCGAATCGATGGAGGCGCGTATCGGGGAGAATCCGGGATCGTGAGCCGCAGCGCAACCATCGAGCGCGCTACCGCCGAGACCGACGTGCGCCTGTCGCTGAGCCTGGAAGGGTC
Source organism: Solirubrobacteraceae bacterium (assembly GCA_035314465.1). Lineage (GTDB taxonomy): Bacteria > Actinomycetota > Thermoleophilia > Solirubrobacterales > Solirubrobacteraceae > Palsa-744. The sequence goes on from DATFZM010000029.1 coordinate 7,047, forward strand.
CGGCGCGGGGACGCGGTCGACGGGCGTGGGCTTCCTCGACCACATGCTCGACCTGCTCGCGCGACACGGGCGCCTGGACCTCGACGTGGCCGTCAGCGGCGACCTTCAGACGGGCGCCCACCACACGGCCGAGGACACCGCGATCGCGCTCGGCCAGGCGCTCGACGCGGCGCTCGAGGACCGGGCGCGAATCGTGCGCTATGGCGCTGCGATCGTGCCGATGGACGAGGCGCGGTCGCTCTGCGCGATCGACATCTCGGGGCGCCCGTTCACGCTCTTCGAAGCGGACCTCCCGAGCGGCTCGACCGGGGGATTCGAGCACGAGCTCGCCGAGGAGTTCTTCCGCGCGCTGGCGAACGCTGCCAAGCTCACCCTGCACCTGCGCGTGGAGACCGGAAGCAACGCCCACCACATGATCGAGGCGGCCTTCAAGGCGTTCGCTCGCGCGCTGCGCGAGGCCGTGGCGATCGACCCCGAGGAGAGCGGCGTGCCGAGCACGAAGGGAACGCTGACGGCGTGAGCCCGCTGATCGATGATCCGGTGGAGATCGCCGTGGTCGACTACGGCATGGGCAACCGCCGCTCGGTCGAGAAGGCGCTGGAGCACGTCGGGGCGCGCGCCGTGATCAGCCGCGAGCCCGATCGGCTGCTCGCCACAGACGGCCTCGTGGTCCCGGGTGTGGGCGCGTTTCCGCGCGCGATGGGCAACCTGCGCGAGCTCGGCCTCGACGAGGTGCTGCTCGAGCGCGTCGCTGAAGGCACCCCGGTCCTCGGCATCTGCCTGGGCATGCAGATCGCCTTCGAGCGCTCGAGCGAGCTCGGCGGCGCGACGGGCCTCGGGATCGTGCCCGGCGAGGTCGTGGCGCTGCGACCAGGGTCGCTGAAGCTGCCGCACATCGGCTGGAACGAGGTCCGCTTCACGACGGACCCCTCGCCGCTGTTGAGCGACCTGCCGCGGCGCTGCGCCTTCTACCACGTGCACTCCTACGCGCCCGTCGCGGCCGAGGAGGGAGACGTGCTCGGCGTTGCCGACTACGGCGGGGAGTTCGTGACCGCGGTGCAACGCGGCTCCTTCTACGGCGTGCAGTTCCACCCCGAGAAGTCCTCGGCGGCGGGCCTGCGGCTGCTCGCCAACTTCGCACGCATCTGCGCCGCCTCCCGCTCGCCAGTCGCCCGGTGAGGCTCTACCCGGCGATCGACATCCTCGCCGGCAACGCCGTACGGCTCGTGCGCGGCGACTTCGAGGCCAAGCGCGTCTACGACGCCGATCCGCTGGCGGCCGCCAGCGCTTGGGTCCAGGACGGCGCCGACTACCTGCACGTGGTCGATCTCGACGGCGCCCGCGAGGGCAGACCGGTCAACCTCGAGCACCTGCGCCGGATCGCCGCCGAGGCGGGCGTGCCGGTGCAGTACGGCGGCGGCCTGCGCACGGCGCGGTCCGTGCAGGAGGCGCTCGACGCCGGGGCGGCGCGCGTCATCGTCGGCACCGCCGCGTTCAGCGACCCGTGTCTGCTCGAGCAGATCCTTGCCTCGCAGCCTCCCGAGCGGGTGCTCGTCGGCGTCGATGTGCGCGGTGGCTTCGTCGCCACCCACGGATGGCTGCAAACGACCCCGCTCAGGGCTCGCGACGCCTTCGAGGAGCTGCGCTCGCGCGGCGTGGAGTCGTTCGTGTTCACGAACATCGACCACGACGGCATGCTCGACGGAGCCAACCGCGAGGAGGTCGAGTGGGTCGCGGGGGCTGCCGGCGAGGGCAGCGTGATCTTCTCCGGCGGCATCGGCACGCTCGAGCACCTGCGCGCGCTCGCACGCCTGCGGCGCGAGCTCTCGCTGGAGCGGCTCGACGGCGTGATCGTCGGCACGGCTCTCTACGAGCGCCGCTTCAGCGTGCGCGAGGCCCAGCTCGCCCTGCAGGGGTGAGCGCCGGTCGGACGGTACCGTGGAGCGGTGCACTACAAGCGCGTCATCCCATGCCTGGACGTCGACGCGGGGCGCGTCGTCAAGGGCGTCGAATTCGTCGACATTCGCGACGCGGGAGACCCCGTCGAGCTGGCCTGCCACTACGACCGCGAGGGCGCCGACGAGCTCGTCTTCCTCGACATCACCGCGACGCATGAGAAGCGCGAGACGATCGCGAGGCTCGCGCGCAGCACCGCCGACGAGGTGTTCGTGCCGTTCACGATCGGCGGCGGCGTGCGCTCGGTGGGAGACGCCCAGGCGGTGCTCGACGCCGGCGCCGACAAGGTCTCGGTGAACTCTGCCGCGCTCGCGCGACCGCAGCTGATCAACGAGCTGGCGGAGGTGTTCGGCGCCCAGTGCGTCGTGCTCGCGATCGACGCCAAGGCCGATGCCGACCGGGGCGGCGAGGGGCAGGACCGCACGTGGCAGGCGTTCCTCGCCGGCGGGCGCACGCCGACCGGGCGCGATGTCGTCGAGTGGGCGCGCGAGGGCGTCGAGCGCGGCGCGGGGGAGATCCTGCTCACGAGCATGGACCGCGACGGAACCAGCGAGGGCTACGACCTGCCGCTCATCGCAGCGGTCAGCGCCGCCGTCAGCGTGCCGGTGATCGCCTCGGGCGGCGCCGGCGAGCTCGAGCACCTCGTGCAGGCCCTGCAGGCGGGCGCCGACGCGGTGCTGTGCGCGTCGATCTTCCACTACGGGCGCCACAGCGTCGCCGAGGCCAAGGCCCACATCGCGGCCGCCGGGATCGCCGTGCGCGAGGGGTAGGCGCCGGACGGTGAGCGAGACGGGCGTGAGGGGCTCGCGCGTGCTGCGCTCCGGGCCCGAGGCGATCGATGCACTCGCCGAGCTCCCGGGCGGGAGCGAGCTGTTGACGCTCGCCCGCGAGCGCCGCGATCTCGCGCTGGTCGGCGGGGCAGTGCGAGATCTGCTGCTCGGCGGCCTGCCCAGAGAGCTCGACGTCACGGTCGAGCGCGACTCGGCGCCGCTCGCCGCCGAGCTCGCCGCCCGGCTTGCCCGCCACGAGGCAGGAATGCCCGAGACGACGGTGCACGAGCGCTTCGGCACCGCCGTCGTGGACTGGATCCACGGACGCGTCGACATAGCGCGGCGGCGCGCTGAGACATACGCGCATCCCGGCGCGCTGCCGGACGTGAGGCCGGGCACGACCGCCGAGGACCTCGCGCGGCGCGACTTCACCGTCAACGCGATCGCGCTGCCGCTCGGCGGGCCGCAGCGCGGGCGGCTGCAGGCGGTCGAGGGCGCGCTCGAAGACCTCGCGGCAGGCCGCCTGCGCGTCCTGCAAGCGCGCAGCTTCATCGACGACCCCACGCGCCTGCTCCGGCTCGGCCGCTACCGCGCGAGGCTCGGCTTCGAGGTCGAGCCCGACACCGCGCGCCTGGCCGAGTCGGCGCTCGCCTCGGGCGCCCTGGAGAGCGTCTCGGGGGGGCGCATCGCCGCGGAGCTGTGGCTCGTGACCGAGGAAAGCGACGCACGCGCCTTCGCGGCGCTCGGCGAGCTCGGCGTGCTGCAGGCGCTGGCGCTGCCTGCCGCCTTCGACGAGCAGCTCCTGCTCGAGGCGATCTCGCTGCTGCCGCCCGATGGCATCGCCGGCGTCCTCGAGATGGCTGTTCTGTTCCACCCGGTCGCGCCGCCGGGCGACGACGCGCGCGAGGCCGCGGGGGCGCTGATGGAGCGGTTCGAGTTCCTTGCCGAGACGCGCGAGCGTGTGCTAGCGGCCGCGTTCGACTCCTTCGCGCTGCGCGCCGGGATCGAGCGCGCGCAGCAACCCTCCGAGCTGCGAGGACTGCTCGCCGGCCGGCCCGTCGAGGCGATCGCGATCGCGGGCGCGCTCGGTGGCAGGCGCTCGCCCGAGATCGCGCGCAGGGTGAGCACGTGGCTGAGCGATCTGCGCGAGGTGAAGCTCGAGATCAACGGCGCGGACCTGCTTGCCGCGGGGATGTCCGAGGGCCCCGAGATCGGGCGGAGACTGGAGCGCGTCCTCGACCTGAAGCTCGACGGCGAGCTCGCCCCGGGCAGGGAGCAGGAGCTGCGCGCGGCGCTGGAGCTACCGTGTTGAGCACCGCAGCGATCGAGGTCGAGCTGCCGGGCGGCGGGCGCGCGCTGTTCACCTCGCGCAGCGAGGGCAACCTCTCGAGCGTCGGCGGGCTCGAGTCCGAGCGCGGCTCGCACAACCGCGAGCTGCTGCGCGAGAGGATCGGCGTGGCCGCGCTGGCGCGCGGATACCAGGTGCACGGCAGCACCGTCGCACGCGTGAGCAGCGCGCCCGCGGGCGATCGGGAGGGCGCCGAGCTCGCGCACGCCGACGGACAGGCGACGGCGCTGGCCGGCGTGGGCGTGATGGTGCTCGCCGCCGACTGCCTGCCCGTGGCGCTCGGCGGTCGCGGCGGCGTGGCGATCGTGCACGCCGGCTGGCGTGGGATCGCGGCAGGCGTGCTCGAGCAGGGCGCGATCGCGCTGCGCGAGCTGCTCGGCGAAGACGCGATCGCCGCCGTCATCGGCCCGTGCGCGGGGCCCTGCTGCTACGAGGTCGGCCCCGAGGTGCATGCGGCCCTCGGAGCGGGCTCCCGCCCTCCCTTCGCACGGACACCCTGGCGGGCGCACCCCTGCGGGCACACCCTGACGGGCGCACAGGCAGGCGAGCGGGCAAGCGAGCGCGGAACGATCGACCTGCGCTCGATCGCGACGGCGCGGCTGTCGGCGGCGGGCGTCACGGACGTTCGCCACGTGCAGGCGTGCACGATCTGCGATCGGCGCTTCTTCTCCCATCGCCGCGAAGGCCCGAGCGCGGGGCGCCAGGCGGGGGTCGCGTGGTTGAGCTGATCGTCGCCCTCGACGCCGCGCGCGTGCGGGCGAACCTGCAGCGGATCCGCGAGCGGCTCGACGCGGCGCAGCTGCGCTCGCCCGCCGGCCGATCCGGGAACGGGCGGCCCGTGGAGGTGCTCGCGGCGATCAAGTACCTCGCGGCCGAGGCCCTCCCAACGCTCGCGCAGGCGGGTGTCACGCTGGTCGGCGAGAACCGCGCGCAGGAGCTCGAGCTCAAGCACCGCGCGCACGGCGATCTGTTCGAGTGGGACTTCATCGGGGCTCTTCAGAGCCGGCGCGTGCGCACGATCGTGCCCTACGTGCGCCTGATCCACTCGCTCGCGTCCGATTCGGCGCTGCGCGAGCTCGAGCGCCACCGTGCACTCGCCCGACCGGGCCTGCGCGTGCTCGTCGAGGTCAACGTCGCCGGCGAGGAGGGCAAGGCCGGCATCGCGCCGGGCGAGCTCGACGGCTTCATCGCGCGCTGCCCGCTGCCCGTGGCCGGCCTGATGACGATGCCGCCGCGCAGCGAGGATCCCGAGCGCAGTCGGCCATCGTTCGCGGCGCTGCGCGAGCTTGCGCAGGAGCGCGGCCTCGAGCATCTTTCGATGGGCACCTCCCAGGACTACGTCGTCGCGGCCGAGGAGGGCGCCACCATCGTGCGTATCGGTACGAGCCTGTACGATTGAGGGGTCGCCTCGCGAACTCCTCGGGGGCGGCGAATTACTAGCATCTGCAGGGAATCCGGCTCGCCGGGCGAACACGCAACTTACTGATGGCCTTTCGCGACTCCTGGCACAGCGCGCTCGTGTACTTCGGCTTGGCCGAGGAGTATCACGACGATTACGACGACGAGCCCGGGGCAGCGGGCGGGACGGTGGGGGGGGCGGGCCCCGAGTCACAGATCGAGGACCGCTACCGCGAGCGACCCAACGTGCGCCGCCTGCGCCGTCGGCGCGACGAGTACGACGACATCTTCGCCGAGGACGAACCCACGGACGTGGCCGCAGCCGGCGGGTCCTCGCGCGGAGCGCGCGGACGCTCGGCCACGGCGCTCAAACCCGTGGGGCGCGGCAACGGCGACGTGCGCGTGCACCTGGTGGTGCCGAAGTCCTTCAACGACGCACAGCAGATCGCGGACAAGTTCAAGGACTCGATCCCCGTGATCCTCAACCTGCAGAGCTCCGACACAGACTTATCGAAGCGCCTGATCGACTTCGCCTCGGGTCTGACCTACGCGCTCGATGGCGGTATGCAGCGGATCGCGGACAAGGTCTTCATGCTCACACCGCGCAACGTGGAGATCTCGGCCGAGGAGCGCGCGCGGTTGATCGAGAAGGGCTTCTTCAACCAATCCTGACGCGGCGCGCGAGATCCGGCGGCTCGGCGGGTGCGCGGGGCGGGCTCCTCGTCGTCACTTCAGCCGCCGATACCCTGGGCCAGCGATGCAGATTGGATTGATCGGTTGCGGGAACATGGCGCGCGCGCTCGCGCGCGGCTGGGGCAGGCCTGTGCTGTGCTCGGACCCGGTCGCCGAACGGGCGCGGGCGCTCGCGCAGGAGCTCGGCGGCGAGGCGCTCGCCGGCAACGCCGCGGTCGCCCAGCGCGCCGATCTGGTCGTGCTCGCACACAAGCCGGCCCAGCTTGACGAGGTCGCCCGCGAGGTCGCCCCGCACGCGCGCGCGGTCGCCTCGATCCTTGCCGCGACGCCGCTCTCGGCGCTGCGCGCGGCCTATCCCGACCGCCCCGTCTATCGCTTCATCCCCTCGCTGCCGGTCGAGGTGCGCCAGGGCGCGGTCGTCCAGGCCGCCGGCGCCGGCCAGCCCGAGGCCCGCGAGGCGGGCGCCGCGCTCGACGCCGAGGTCTCCGCGCTGTTCGCCGAGCTCGGCACGCTGGTCGTGCTCGACGATGGGCTCGTCGACGTCGCGATGGGGCTGATGTCGTGTGCGCCCGCGTATGTCGCGCTCGTCGCCGAGGCGCAGATCGACGCCGGCACGCGACGTGGCATCCCCGCTGCCCAGGGCGCCGAGCTCGTCGTGCAGACGCTCTCCGGCACAGCCGAGCTGCTGCGCAGGCGCGGATATGACACGCTCGCCGTAAGGCGCGAGGTGGCCTCCCCGGGAGGGGTCACGGCGCGCGGCCTGGACGCGCTCGAGCGCGGCGGCCTGCGGGCGGCTTTCAGCGACGCGCTCGATGCGGTGCTCGAGCCATGAGCGCGGTCGTTCTCGCCAGCGCGCGGACGCAGATCGCCGACTTCCTGTCGGCGCTGATCTACGTCTACACGCTGCTGATCATCGTCTACATCGTCATCCAACTGCTGTTCGCCGTCGGCCTGCGCCCGCCGTACTCGCGCGCCACCGACGCGATCCTCGGCTTCCTGCGCGACGTGTGTGAACCGTTCCTGCGCATCTTCCGTCGCGTGCTGCCGTCCTTCGGCGGCTTCGACTTCAGCCCGCTGCTCGCGATCATCACGCTCTCGCTCTTCAACAACATCGTGGTCGAACGCCTGATCCACGGCTGATCGGGGGATGAGGCCGCTGCACGATCGGCGCGGCGGCCCATGGCTGCTGGCGCTGCTCACGCTCGTGCTCGTGCTCGGCGCCGACCAGCTGAGCAAGCACCTCGTAAACAGCTCGATCGTGCGCGGCGAAGAACGCTCATTCCTGCCCGGCGTCGAGCTCGTCAACACGCGCAACCGGGGGGTCGCCTTCGGCTTCCTGCCGGGCGAGCAGACGCTCGTCACGATCCTGATCGGGCTGGCCCTGGTCCTGCTGCTCGTCTACTTCGCGCGCAACGCCGAGGAGCCGCTGATCTGGCTCGCCACCGGGCTGCTGCTCGGCGGTGCGCTCGGGAACATCCTCGACCGGCTGCGCCACGGCTCGGTGACCGACTTCATCAAGCTCCCGCTCGGATGGCCGCCGTTCAACCTCGCAGACGCCGCGATCACGCTCGGGATCGTGGCCCTCTTCCTGATCCTCGAGCATGCTCGGCGCCACCAGCAATGAGCGCCTCAGATCCCTTCTCGATCGCATACGAGGACGAGCACCTGCTCGTTATCGACAAGGGTCCCGGACTCGTGGTGCATCCTGCACGCGGACACCCCGAGCGCACGCTCGCGCAGCTGCTCGGCCCGCTGCTCGCAGGCGGCGAGCAGGCCCGCGCCGGCATCGTGCACCGGCTCGACCGCGACACCTCCGGGCTGCTCGTGCTCGCGCGCAGCGAGGAGGCGCACCGCCTGCTGCAACGAGCGCTCGCGGAGCGCCGCATCGAACGCGAGTACCTCGCCCTCATCGAGGGGCGTCCGCCCGCGCGCACGGGCACGATCGAGGCGCCGATCGGGCGCGACCCGCGTGTGCGCACGCGCATGGCGGTCGGGGGAGCGGGCGCACGGGAGGCGCGCACGCACTTCACGCTCGAGCGCGCGCTGGCGGGAACCTCGCTGCTGCGCCTGCGCCTGGAGACGGGGCGCACGCACCAGATACGCGTGCACCTACAGGCGATCGGCCATCCGGTCGCCGGCGACCCCGACTACGGGACGGCGGGGCTTCTCGGCCTGCAGCGGCAGTTCCTGCACGCCACGCGAATCGCGTTCGAGCATCCGATCGAGCAGCGCCGCGTGGAGGTCGTCTCGCCACTGCCCGCGGATCTGCTCGACGCCCTGGCGAGGGCCGAACAGCTATCCTGAGGGACTCAAGAGTCCCCGACCCGCGCGGGGTCGGGACGTGGCCCTGCCCGGTGAGCGAGCCAGACGGCACGCGCTCCGGGTCCGCCTCCTACCGCGCGGAACCAATCAAAGAATTACAACAAAAGGGAGTGGCCCGTGGCCGAAGTAGGCATCGCGGAGCTGCTGGAGGCCGGCGTCCACTTCGGCCACCAGACGCGACGCTGGAACCCCAAGATGCGCCGTTTCATATTTGGCGAGCGCGGCGGCATCTACATCATCGATCTGCTCAAGACGCAGGCGCTGCTCGCGCAGGCGCAGGAGTTCGCCGGCAACCTCGCCCATCGCGGCGGGACCGTGCTGTTCGTGGGGACCAAGAAGCAGGCACGCGACACCGTCCGCGAGGTCGCCGAAGCGGCGGACATGCCGTTCGTCAACCACCGCTGGCTCGGAGGCCTGCTGACCAACTTCCAGACGATCAACCAGCGCATCCGCCGCCTGCACGACCTCGAGCGCTACGAGGCCGAGGGGCAGCTCGAGCTGCTGCCCACGCGCGAGCGGATGGCCGCCCAGGCCGACCTCAGCAAGCTGCGCGCGAACCTCGGCGGCGTCAAGAACATGCAGCGCGTGCCCGACGCGATGTTCGTGATCGACCTCAAGACAGAGGTGATCGCGGTCAAAGAGGCCCAGCGGCTGCGGATCCCGATCATCGGTCTCGTCGACACCAACTGCGACCCCGACGGTATCGACTTCGTGATCCCCGGCAACGACGACGCGATCCGCTCGTGTGCTCTGATCACGCAGGCGATCGGCCAGGTCGTCTCCGATGGGCATTCGGTGTTCCGCGCCGAGGAGGAGCGCGCGCGCCGGGAAGCCGAGGAAAAGGTGCGGGCCGAGGCCGAGGCCCGGGCCAGGCGCGAAGCCGAGGAACAGGCCGCACGTGAGGCCGAGGAGCAGGCCGCCGCCCAGCGCGCCAGCGAAGCCGAGGAGCGCGCCGCACGCGAGGCGGCCGAGCAGGCTGCCGCCGCCGCGGTCACGCCGCCGACGCACGCGCCGCCCGCCGTGCCGGCGCAGAGCTCGCCGGAGGCGCCCGCCGAGCCAGAGCCCGCGGTCCTCGCCGAGGCGCCGGCTGCATCGGGGGCTCCTGGCGCCGAGGCTGCGGCCGCAGCGCAGGTCCCAGCCGGGTCAGAAGAGCCGCCAGCGGCTGCCGAGGCTGCAGCGGCTACCGAGCCGCCGGCGGCAGCTGAGCTGCCAGCCCCGGCCGAGGCCGATCCGCCGCCAGCTCCGCCCGCGCCTGCGGCGGACGCCGCGCCCGAGGAGCAGGGCGATCAGGTCGGGCCCGCAGAGGACGCCGCAGCGGCGCAGGACGCCGCAGCGGCGCAGGACGCAGAGCAGGCGAAAGCGGAGGAGGCGGCGCCCGCCGCCTCCGAGATCCCGGATGAGATGAAAGCGGAGACGAACGCGTGATGAACACGGACACGGCCCAGATCGCAGCGAAGGACGTGAAGGCCCTGCGCGACCGCACCGGCGCGGGAATGATGGACTGCAAGAAAGCCCTCGCCGAGGCGCAGGGCGACGTCGAGAGGGCGATCGAGATCCTGCGCGTCAAGCAGGGCAAGAAGATCCAGGACCTCGGCGAGCGTGCGGCGACCGAGGGCACGGTGCAGGCCTACGTGCACGCGGGCTCGAAGGTGGGCGTCCTGATCGAGGTGGACTGCAACACGGACTTCGTGGCCAAGAACGACGACTTCGTGTCGTTCGCACGCGAGGTCGCGATGCAGATCGCTGCATCGCCGACGGTTCGCTACGTCAGTCGCGAGGATGTACCGGAGGATCTGCGCGAGGCCGAGTTGCGGATCTACGAGCAGGAGGCCGCCGGCAAGCCCGAGAGCGTGCGCGAGAAAATCGTCGCCGGCAAGCTCGACTCGTGGCTCTCGACGGTGGCGCTGCTCGAGCAGGAGATGCACAACCCGAAGTTCGATGGCAAGACCGTTCAGCAGCTGCGCGACGAGCTGACGGCGACGACGGGCGAGAATGTGGTCATCCGCCGCTTCTCGCGCTTCGCGGTCGGCCAGTAGAGGGCCGGCGGGCGCCCGCCCGGGTATAGGCTCCTGCGGCGATGGGCCCTGCCTTCAAACGGATCCTGCTGAAGCTTTCCGGCGAGGCGCTGATGGGCGATCTCGAGTACGGCACCGACCCCCAGCGCGTGGCGTCGGTCGCCCGCCAGGTGACCGCGATCGTCGACCAGGGCGTGGAGACGGCGATCGTCGTCGGCGCGGGCAACATCTACCGCGGCATGAAGGGCGCGGCCGCCGGGATGGATCGCGCGACGGCCGACTACATGGGCATGCTCGCGACCGTGCTCAACGCGCTGCCGCTGCAGGACGCGCTCGAGAAGGCGGGCACGGACACGCGCGTGCAGTCCGCGCTCGGCGTCTCGGAGGTCGCCGAGCCGTACATCCGCCGCCGCGCGATGCGGCACCTCGAAAAGGGCCGTGTGGTGATCTTCGCCGCCGGCACGGGCAACCCGTTCTTCACGACCGACACGGCCGCGGCGCTGCGTGCGGCGGAGATCCACGCGGAGATCATCCTGATGGCCAAGAACGGCGTCGAGGGCGTCTATACCGCCGACCCCGCGCTGGACCCGAACGCCGAATTCATCCCCGAGATCACCCACATGGGGGCCATCGAGCGGCGCCTGCGGGTGATGGATTCCACAGCGCTCGCGCTCTGCATGGAGAACGGCATGCCGCTTAACGTCTTCAACATGGACGACGAGGAGAGCCTCGCGCGGATAATCTCAGGAGACCGCGTGGGGACGCTCGTCTCGACACCGGCCGGTGATGGCGATGGCAGCTGAGAACCTGATCGACGAACTGCTCAAGGACGCGGAAGAGCGAATGCTGAAGTCGCTCGAGTCCGCGCAGCACGAGTTCTCGACCGTTCGCACCGGCAGGGCGAGCCCGGCGCTTCTCGATCGCGTGGTCGTCGACTACTACGGCGCGATGACTCCGCTGAAGCAGCTCGCGACCGTCTCGGCGCCCGAGGCGAGGCTGTTGACGGTGCAGCCCTACGACAAGTCCTCGATCAAGTCGATCGAGAAAGCAATCAACGAGTCCGACGTCGGCCTGAACCCCTCCAACGACGGCAACGTTGTGCGCCTCGTCGTACCCGAACTCACCGAAGAGCGCCGCCGCGAGCTCGTCAAGGTGGTGCGCGCGCTGGCCGAGGAGGGCCGCGTGTCGATCCGCAACGTTCGCCGCGACACGATGCACCATCTGCGCGAGCTCAAGAGCGAGGGCGAGGCGTCCTCCGACGACGAGCACCGCGCCGAGGTCGAGCTGCAGAAGCTGACCGACGGGCGCATCAGCGACCTCGACGACGTGCTCAAGGCAAAGGAAGAGGAGATCCTCGCGGTCTGATGGGCGCGGCGGGGCAACGGTCCTCGGCGGCCGCCGATCTCAGATCGGACGGCGCGGCGGCCGATCGCCCTGCGGCGCGCTACGTCGCGATCATCACCGACGGCAATGGCCGCTGGGCGCGCGCCCGCGGGCTTCCGGTCAACGACGGCCACAGCGCGGGTGCCGACACCGTCAAGGCGCGTCTGCGCGACGCGGCCGAGCTCGGCATCAAGGAGTTCACGGTGTACTCGTTCTCGACCGAGAACTGGTCGCGGCCGCCCGCCGAGGTCCAGGGCTTGATGGAGATGTTCTCCGATCGCATCGCTCGCGAAACCCCCGAGCTCGACCGCGAAGGTGTGCGCATGCGCTTCATCGGGCGCCGCGCGGGCGTCGATCCGCGCCTGGCCGAGCAGATGGGCTGGGCCGAAGAGCTCACGAAGGCGAATGAGCGCATCACGATGTTCGTGGCCTTCAACTACGGCGGCCGCGCGGAGATACTCGACGCCGCGGCTCGCTTCCAGGGCGGAAGCGAGGAGGACTTCCGCGCCTGCCTCTACGCCCCTGAGATGCACGACCCCGACCTGATCATCCGCACCAGCGGTGAGCGCCGCCTCTCGAACTACCTGCTTTGGCAGTCGGCCTACTCCGAGCTCGTCTTCCGCGACGAGCTGTGGCCCGACTTCACACGCGCCGCGCTCGAGCAGTCGCTGGCGGAGTTCGCCGACCGTCGCCGCAGGTTCGGCGGTCGGTGACTCCGCGCTGATGGCGAGCGGGCCCCACACACCCGGCGGAGCACGCCAGGCGCGGATGCGCCCGAGCGCACCGCCGCCCGACGGCGGGCCGCGCGCATCCGCGCGGCGGCCCTCCAGGCGTGCCCGTCGGGCGCGCTCCGAGCGCCAGCCGCGCTCGGAGCTGGGCGCGCGCATCCTTGTGGCGATCCCCGCGATCGCGGTCGCACTGTTCCTCGTGATCGAAGGCGGGCTCGTGTTCACGCTCGGGCTTGTCGTGCTCGGCGGCGTGTGCATGCACGAGCTCTACGCGATGTACGAGCGCGCGCACCCCGCCAGGCTCGCGGGGTTGATCACGCTCGCGGGCCTGCTGCTGGCGGCCTACTACGGCGGCCAGTTCCAGATCCTGCTCGTCGCCGTCGCCGCGCTGCCGCTCGTCTTCGGGATGTCGCTGCTCGGTCCGCGCGCGAGCGTAGGGGGCGTGGCGGTGACGTTGCTGGGCATCTACTGGATCGGCTTCGCGCTCGCACACGCCGTGCTGCTGCGGAACCTGCCGCACGGGCTCGGGATCGTGATCGACGTGCTCGTCGGCACGTTCCTCGGCGACACGGGCGCCTACTTCGGCGGGCAGATGTTCGGCCGCCGCCCGCTGGCGCCCCATATCTCGCCCAACAAGACCGTCGAGGGCCTCGCGATCGGCATGTTCTGCGCGGTGCTCGGCGTTTGGATCGCCGGGCGCTACCAGGAATGGCTGCCCAGCAGCCATGCGCTCGTGCTCGGGCTCGGCGTCGCGCTGGTCGCGCCGATCGGCGACCTGTTCGAGTCGTTCGTCAAGCGCGAAGCGGGCACGAAGGACTCCGGCGGCCTGTTCGGCGCGCACGGCGGCGCGCTCGATCGCCTCGACGCGGTGCTCTTCACCGCGGTCGTGAGCTACTACATCTGGGAGGCGTATGTGCACTAGCGGCGTTGGATGGCTTGCTAGAGCCACGAATCGCCGCTGAGGCGGTCGCTCGTGCCAGGATTCGTGCGAGTTTCGCCCCGGCTAACCCTTCTTGGCGCAAACGGGGCGAGCCAGTTCAAAACCCCGCGGCTGCTACATCCGTCCAGTCCTGCTCCGCCGACTCAAGGCGCCCGCGCCGCCGCACACGGCCGGCTCTGGACAAACGGCGTGTGCGCTCGCTAGCGTTTGCGCTCCGCAGCGCGCGCGGGAAGCGCGCGAGAGAGGAGAGGGAGGCGGCATGGCGCGAGCGCGTCGACGTGCAGTGTGGAGAGCGGACTCGCCGCGGGGCGCGGATCGGGCTGCTCGCGCGGGCCGGCGCAGGGCGCTTTGCGGCGCCCTCGCGGCGTTCGCCCTCACCGTCTGGCTGCTCGCAGCCGCGGGCGGCGCCTCGGCGGTGATCGTGCATCTGCACGGCGGGCCGATCGTCAGCTACCAGCCGCTGCGAGGGGCGCCGCCGCGCGCGCTCGACGAATACTTCTCGAACCTCGACTACAACGGCGGGCCGGTGATGGCGTCGAACACGAACTACACCGTCTACTGGGACCCCGCCGGTGCGCCCAAATACCCCGCCGGCTACCAGGCCGGCGTTGACCGCTATCTGGAAGACCTCGCGCACGACAGCGGCGGGCACGGCAACGTCGACTCGGTCTCGAGCCAGTACAACGACGCCGCGGGCTCCTTCAGCGCATACGACTCGCACTTCGGGGGCGAGCTGATCGACACCGACCCCTACCCTGTGAACGGCTGCAAAGAGGCCACGATCTGCCTCACCGACGCGCAGCTTCGCAAAGAGCTCTCGACGTTCGTCAAGGCGCAGGGGCTGGCGACCGATCTCGAACACGAGTACTTCCTGCTCACGCCGCCGAAAGTCGAAGACTGCTTCGAAGCCGCGGGCTTCGAATGCTCGGCCGGCTCGAAGGCGCCCTATTACTGCGCTTACCACGGCAACCAGCCCGAGCCCGCCGGCGGCGAGCTGATCTACTCGAACGACCCCTACGTGGGAGGCAACCGCGGCTGCGACGACGGCAACCACCCGAACGAGATCTCCGACTCGGCGCTCGAGGGCGGTCTCAGCCACGAGCACAACGAGTCGATCACCGACCCCGAGCCGAACAACGCCTGGACCGACCTCGGCGGCTCCGGGGGCGAGATCGGGGACAAGTGCCGGACCTTCGAAGCGGCGACCGAATACGGCACGCCGGTGGGCGTGGAAGGGGGCAAGAAGTACAACCAGGTGATCAACGGCCACCACTACTGGTACCAGCAGGAGTGGAGCAACCAGACCGATCAGTGCCTGCAGCGGTTCACGCTCGCAGGCGTCGAGCCGACGGCGACGTTCACGAGCGCCCCCAAGACGGGCACGTCCGTGAGCTTCAACGCGGGCAGCTCGACTGCGCCCGGCGGGGTGTTCCGCTTCAACTGGCAGTTCAACGACGGGCCCGGCCTTGCGATCCCGACCGAGACGAGCACGCCGACGGTAACGCACACGTTCCCGAAGGAAGGCGCCTATACCGTCGCGCTGACCGTCTTTGCGAGCAACGGCACGAGCATCGGCGCGGCCCGCACCGTGATCGTGGGCACGCCGCCGGCTCCAGTCGTGACCCACCTCGCCCCGGCCAAGGGGCCGGCGAGCGGCGAAACGAGCGTGACGATCACCGGCAAGAACCTCGCCGGCGCGACCGCCGTGCACTTCGGCGCCGCGGCGGCGAGCTTCACGGTGAGCTCGAACACGCAGATCGTCGCGGTCTCGCCCGCGGGCGCGGCGGGCACGAGCGACGTCACCGTGCAGACGCCCGGGGGGACGAGCGCGATCATGAGCGCTGATCACTTCAAGTACCTGCCGACGGTCACCGCCGTGAGCCCGAGCTCGGGCACCACCGCGGGCAACCAGGAGGTGACCGTGACCGGTAGCGGGTTCGTGCTCGGCACGAGCGAGACGGCGATCAGGTTCGGCTCGGCGAAGGCGGCGAGCGTGGACTGCACGTCGAGCACCAGCTGCACGGTGAGGACGCCGCCGCACCCTGCCGGCACGGTGGACGTGATCGCGACGGTCGCCGGTGTGGCGAGCGTGAAATCTCCGCCGGCGGATCAGTACACCTACTCCTGAGCGCGGCGCGGCAAGCGCTCGGCGGCGGCCTATGATCGGCTGATGCTTCGGCCACGCCCACGCCGCCGCAGCCGCTCGGCGACCCGAGAAGGAGACCGCTGATGGCCGCGCGCAAGCGGCTTCTGATCCTCGGCTCGACCGGCTCGATCGGCACCCAGGCGCTGGACGTGTGCATGCGCAGCGAGGAGCTCGAGCTCGTGGGCCTCTCCGCAGAGCGCTCCTGGGAGGCGCTCGTGCAGCAGGCGCTCGTTCACGGCGTCGAGCGGATCGCGCTCGCGGACGAGCATGCCGCCGCTCGCGCGGCCGAGGCGTGGACCGACGGGCGCGTGCTCGCCGGCCCCGAGGGCCTTGTGCGGCTGGTTCTCGAATCCGAGGCGGACCTCGTGCTGAACGCGCTGGTCGGCTCGGCGGGCCTCGGTCCGACGGTCGCGACGCTCGGCGAGGGGATCGACCTGGCGCTGGCCAACAAGGAGTCGCTCGTCGTCGGGGGCGAGCTCGTGATGGCGCTCGCCGAGGCCACCGGTGCGCGGATCGTGCCCGTCGACTCCGAGCACACCGCGCTGCACCAGCTGCTCGCGGGTCAGCCGCCGGGCGCGGTGCAGCGGCTGACGATAACCGC
This sequence comes from Solirubrobacteraceae bacterium, assembly GCA_035314465.1. Classification (GTDB taxonomy): domain Bacteria; phylum Actinomycetota; class Thermoleophilia; order Solirubrobacterales; family Solirubrobacteraceae; genus Palsa-744. Next base: position 23,347 of record DATFZM010000029.1, read on the forward strand.
CAGCGGCGGCCCCTTCCGCGGCCGGCACAGGGAGGAACTCCAGGACGTGACCGTCAAGGAGGCGCTCGCACACCCCACCTGGGCGATGGGCGGCAAGATCACGATCGACTCGGCAACCCTGATGAACAAGGGCCTGGAGGTGATGGAGGCGCACCATCTCTTCGGCACCCCGTACGAGCGCATCGACGTCGTCGTGCATCCGCAGTCGCTCGTGCACGGCATCGTGGCGCTGGCCGACGGCGCGATGCTCGCCCACATGGGCCCGCCGGACATGCGCATCGCGATCTCCTATGCGCTGCACGGGGGGGAGAGCGTCGATCTCCCGATCGCCCCGCTCGACCTCGCGGCTGTCGGCGCGCTGACGTTCGAGGCCGTCGACCTCGAGGCCTTTCCCTGCCTGCGCCTGGCGCGCGAGGCCGCCCGCGAGGGCGGTACCGCTCCGTGCGTTCTCAACGCCGCCAACGAGATCGCGGTGCACGCGTTCCTGGAGAGCCGTCTGCGCTTCATGGAGATCCCGGGCGTGATCGAGCAGGCGCTGAGCACGCTGCCGAGCGCACCGGTGCAGGCCTTCGAGTCGCTGTACGAAGCCGACCGCATGGCGCGCGAGGTCGCCGGCGAGGCCGTGACAGCGCTCGGCTGAGCGCGCGCCGGTCCGCGATCAGCCGCGCACGAGCCCGCGCGGCTGATCGCGGCCGCCCGCCTGCAGGCGAACCTCCGGCTGGGCGCGCGAGGCGTGCGAAACTGGGCCCGTGAGCTGGTTCCTGACGATCCTCGGGATCGTGGCGCTGATCGTGCTCCACGAGCTCGGGCACTTCACGGTGGCAAAGGCCGTCGGCATGCGGGTGGAGCGCTTCTCGCTGTTCTTCCCGCCGACGCTGTTCAAGGTGCGCAGGGGGGAGACCGAGTACGCGATCGGAGCGATCCCGGCAGGCGGCTACGTGAAGATCACGGGCATGAACCCGGAGGAGATTGCCGATCTCGATCCGGAGGCGAGCAGGCGCGCCTACTACAACCAGAGCCCCTGGAAGCGGATCGCCGTGATCCTCGCCGGGCCGGGCGTGAACATCGCGATCGCGTTCCTGCTCTTCTGGGCCGTTCTCTTCAGCGGCAGCCTGCACGGCGCGACCGCGCTCGGCAACCTCGACCCGTCGGTCACTACGCTGCACGCGACGACGAAGGTTGAAGCGATCGAGAAGGGCATGCCCGCGCAGGGCACGCTGCGCGCGGGCGACAGGATCGTGGCCGTGGACGGCCACCCGGCGACGGGCGAATCGGCCAAGCAGAGCATCGCCTCCGATCGCTGCGCCGGCACGCTGAAGAACGGCTGCAGGGCGGCCGCGCCGGTGCTGCTGACGGTGCTGCGCGAAGGCCACCGCGTCACGGTCGCGGTGTATCCCCGCTACGACAGCGAAGCGGGCAAGATGCTGATCGGCGTGTACTTCGGCGCGGCGCCGAAGTCCTTCGGCGTGCTCTCCGCGGCGGGCGCGGCGATCACGGAGATGTGGCACGTGACCGAGCACACGCTGACGAACTTCGGGCGCGCGTTGACCGAACCGAAGGTCCGCCACGAACTGCACAGCATCGTCGGCATCTCGCAGGTTGGGCAGGAAACGGTCGCCGCCGGCGCCGGCTACGCGCTCGTGTTCCTCGGCTTCCTCTCGCTCGTGCTCGCCGTGATCAACCTGTTCCCGTTCCTGCCGCTCGACGGGGGCCACGTGCTGTGGTCGGTTGCCGAGAAGGTCCGCGGGAAGCGGATCTCGCTGATGGCGATGTACCGCTTCAGCTCCGTGGGGATCGTGCTGCTGCTGTTCCTCGTGATCAACGGCGTGAGCAACGACATCAGCCGCCTGACGGGCTGATCTAGAATCAGCGCATGGCCTCGAGACTGCAGATCCGCGTGGGCGCGGTGCCCGTCGGCGGCGGCGCGCCGGTGGCGGTGCAGACGATGACGAAGACCGAGACCGCGAACGTGGCGGCGACGATGGACCAGATCGTGACCGTCGCCGAGGCCGGCGCGGACATCGTCCGCGTGGCCGTACCGCGCGAGCAGGACGCCGAGGCGCTGAAGACGATCGTCGCGCGCTCGCCGATCCCGGTGATCGCGGACATCCACTTCAACCACACGCTCGCGCTGAAGGCGATCGAGGCGGGCGCCGACTGCGTGCGGCTGAATCCGGGCAACATCGGCGGCCCCGAGAAGGTGGCGGAGGTGATCGCGCTGGCGCGCGAGCGCGGCACGCCGCTGCGGGTCGGCGTCAACAGCGGCTCGCTGCCCAAGCACCTGCGCCAGCTCGAGTACGACGACCCGGTGGAGGCGCTGGTGAGCGCCGCGATCGAGACGGTCGAGCTGATGGAGCGGCTGGACTTCACGAACTTCAAGGTCTCGATGAAGTCGACGTCGGTGCCGAACACGATCGCCTCGAACCGCATGCTCGCCGAGCGGATCCCCTACCCGCTGCACCTGGGCGTCACGGAGGCCGGCACGAAGTGGTCCGGCTCGCTGAAGTCGGCGGTCGGCCTCGGGACGCTGCTGGCGGACGGCATCGGCGACACGATCAGGATCTCGCTCTCGACCTTCCACGCCGAGGAAGAGGTGAAGGTCGCGTGGGAGATCCTCAAGGCGCTGAAGCTGCGCGAGCGCGGCCCCGTGCTGATCGCCTGCCCGACGTGCGGGCGGCTGCAGTTCGACATGGACCGCGTCGTCGCCGAAGTCGAGCAGCGCCTGGAAGCCTACGAGGACCCGATCGAGGTGTCGGTGCTGGGGTGCGCTGTCAACGGGATCGGCGAGGCGCGTCACGCGGACTTCGGCATCACCGGAGCCAAGGACATGGGCATGATCTACTCCAAGGGCGAGCCGCTGAAGAAGGTGCGCACCGAGCAGCTCGTGGATGAGCTGTTCAAGGAGATCGACCGCTACTACGCCGCCGGCAGGACGGTCCAGCGCGACGAGTCGGCTGCAGCCGAGGCGCGCGCCTGGCTGGCCGAGAACGAGGACGCCACCGCATTGACTCCCGAGCGGATCGCGATGCTCGAGGCCGCGGCGGCGGAGAGCGACGCGCAGGCCGGGGAGGTGCTCGACGCGATGCTCGCCTGTGCCCCAGAGGGTGCTCCGAGCGTCGCGGGCGAGGGCGCCGTCGAGCTCGACGAGGCGGTCTCGCCGGTCGCGGGCCGGCGCTTCAGCCGTAGCTAGCCGGGCCGTCCGCTCTCGACGTCGGCGAGGAAGCTGAGCACGAGCCGGCGGAACGCCCGGGGGGTCTCCAGCGGCGCGAGATGGCCGGCGCGGGCGATGACGGCATGGCGCGCGTCGGGCAGGCTCCGCGCGAGCTCCTGCGCCGCGGCGAGGAAGTCGGGCATGTCGCGCCTGCCGGCGGCGCACAGGGCAGGCGCCCTTATGCGGGCTAGCGCCTCGAGGCGGTTCTCGAGCGGGTCCGGACCTTCACTCGCCTCGGGCGAGGCGGACTGCAGCAGGAATGCGCGCCGCTGCATCGCGGCGACGCGCTCGCGCAGCGCGGGCGGCGCGTCGGGCAGCATCCACGCCGCGAGGATCGCCTCGATCGCGCCCTCGACGTCACCCCGCGCCAGCGCGGACTCCTCGGCCTGCGCCGTGGCCTGCAGCTGCGGGGAGGGCTCGATGCCCGGCGCCGGCGCCGAGACCAGCACGAGCGCGCTGACCCGCTCGGGCGCGATCGCAGCCACCCGCAGCGCGACGGCTCCGCCGAAGGAGTTGCCGACGAGCGCGGCCGGCCCGCCGATGAGCAGCGCGATCGTCTCCAGGACGTCGTCCCAGGGCGCCTGCGGGCCGCTCTGAAGCCCGGCCTCGCCGAACCCCGGGAGGTCGACGGCGACGACGCGGCGCCCGGCCTCGGCGAGCGGGACGAGGTGCTCGCGCCACATCGTCCGGTCGGCGAGACCCGCGTGCAGCAGCACGAGCGCCTCGCCCTCGCCGAGCGCGTCGAAGGGCAGGATCACGCCGTCAGGCTACCGCCGCCGGCGCCGGACGGGCGACTGCCCACCGGCTCCTCGCGTCTGCGCGAGGAGCGGCGATGGATCTCGGCTAGACGACCGCGAGTCGCTCGGAGACCTTCGGCCAGTTGACGACGTTCCACCACGCGTCGATGTAGTCGGGCCGCCGGTTCTGGTACTTGAGGTAGTAGGAGTGCTCCCAGACGTCGACGCCGAGCAGGGGCGTGCTGCCGTTCGAGATCGGGTTGTCCTGGTTGGCGCTGCCGAGCACCGCGAGGCCGGAGCCGTCGTGCACGAGCCAGGACCAGCCGGAGCCGAACTGGTTGACGCCGGTTTCCTTGAGCTTGGCCTGGAAGGCAGCGAAGGACCCGAACGCGGAGTCGATCGCCTGCGCGAGCGCGCCGCTCGGCTCGCCGCCACCGTCAGGGCTCATGTTCTCCCAGAACATCGTGTGGTTGTAGTGGCCGCCGCCGTTGTTTTTGACGGCCATGCGCTTGCCCTCGGGCACCTGCGAGAGGTCCTTGAGGATGTCCTCGATCGGCGCGTCGGCGAGCGGCGTGCCCTCCAACGCCGCGTTGACTTTGTCCACGTAGGCCTGATGGTGCTTGTCGTGGTGGAATTCCATCGTCGCCTTGTCGATGTGCGGCTCTAGCGCGTCGTAGGCGTAGGGGAGCGGCGGGACGGAATAGGCCATTGGAGCTCCTTGTTGGATCTTGATGGAGGGGTGGGTCGGGTCGTGTTCTATCAGAGGCCGTGATCGCCGCTGCGCGGGCCATGCCGAAGGCTGCTCACCCCTCGCGGCGCCGGCGCGCGATCTCCCTCTGGCGGCCGAATTAGGCTATGGCGATGACAGGTATGGCGACCGGTCGGCCGGGCCGCCCAGCGGCGGCGAGCCGCCAGGCGGCGCTGGCGCTCGCGCGTGAGCGCTTCCTCGCCGGGGAGCGGCTTGACGTGCAGGGCATCGCTCGGGAGCTCGGCCTTGCGCGGGCGACGATGCACCGCTGGTTCGGCACGCGCGAGATGCTGATCGGCGAGATGCTCGCCGAGCTGGGCGAGGAGCGCCTGGCGGCGATCCGCGCCGGCGTTCCGGGGGACGGCGCGCCGGCGCTCCTGAGCTGCTTCGACCGCTTCAACCGCGAGCTGGCCTCAAACGCCGGCCTGGGGGCGCTGCTGGCTCAGGAGCAGGAGCGCGCGCTGCGGATCCTCACCTCGAGCGCGGGGATCGTCCAGCCGCGGATCGTCGCAGCGATCGAGCGACTGATAGACGAGGAGGTGAAGGCGGGCAGCTTCGTCTCGCCGGTCGCCCCCTCGACGCTCGCCTACGCGATCGTGCGCCTCGCGGAGTCGTTTCTCTACAACGACGCGATCGTGGGCATGCGCGGCGACAGCGAGCGTCTGCGCGAGGTCGAGGCGGCGCTGCTCGGCTTGAAGTGAGCGCCCGCCGTGTTTGAGACGTTCCTCGGACCCTGTCTAGAATAGGGCGCTAGGGCGGCGGCGCATGCGGCCGCACAAGGAGCGAGGAGAGGAGAAGGGCCATGCATGTCAGAGCAAGGCTGCAACCGGTCGCGGCCGGAGGACGACGGGCGCTGCTGCTCGCGGGATTGCTGGGCGCCACGCTCGCGGTGCTCGGCGGGGTCTCGGCGTCGGCGTCGGCGAGCACCACCTGGCTGTGCCGGCCGGGGCTTGTGAGCAACCCCTGCCTGAGCAGCGAGGAAGCGACCGTCGAGCTGGGCAACGGCAAGAGCTTCGTACAACGCGCCAAACCGGCGAAGAGCCCGCCGATCGACTGCTTCTACGTGTATCCGACCGTGAGCAGCCAGTTCACGGAGAACGCCAACGAAGAAATCGATCCCGAAGAGCTCGCGATCGCGGAAAGCCAGGCCTCGCGCTTCTCGCAGGTGTGCAACGTGTACGCCCCGATCTACCCCCAGCTGACGATCCCCGCGATCAACACGCCGGGAGGGGTCACGCCCGAAGGATCGGCGAAGGCCTACGTAGGCGTGCTCACGGCATTCGAGGAATACCTAGCCGTCTACAACAAAGGGCGCGGCTTCGAGCTGATCGGGCATTCGCAGGGCTCGGCGATGCTCGAGCAGCTGATCAAAGAACAGATCGACCCCAACCCCGCGCTGCGCAAGCAGCTCGTCGGCGCCGAGATCCTCGGCGGACAGGTGATCGTGCCGGAAGGCGAGGGCGTGGGCGGAACGTTCGCGAACGTTCCCGCATGCCAGGTCGTCGGCCAGGTCGGGTGCGTGGTCGCGTACTCGAGCTTCCTCAAAGAACCGCCGAACCCGTCCAACTTCGGCAGGCCCGGAAGCCTCCTCGGCGGCGGCGGCCCGGAAGTCGAAAACCCGCAGGTGCTGTGCGTGAACCCGACCGTGCTCGCGCAGGGACCGTACTCGGGACCGGCGCTGTCCTACTACCCGACGCTCAACGCCTACGGCGGCAAATTCCCCGGCCTGCTGGGGGCCGTCGTGCAGGCGCCGAAAGCGTCGACGCCGTGGGTCGCCGCGCCGGCCGAGTACTCGGCGAAGTGCGAAAACCGCAAAGGGGCGAGCTGGCTGCAGCTGAACCTGAAGGACGCAAGCGATCCGCGCGAACGGATCATCGAAACGCTCGGACCTCTGTGGGGCACGCATCTCGTCGACGTGAACGTCGCGCTCGGCAACCTCGTGGGCCTCGTGGGGGCGCAGTCGCTGAGCTACCGGCTCGGAGGATGACCGCTTCCGGGAGCTAGCCAGCAACGGCCGGGGCGCCGCGCCCGAAGCCCGCAACCCTCCTGAGCGAGTGAGGGCGGGCGCCCCGACAGCCGCCGGTGGAGTGCGCCCGTCGGGTCGGGGTCGGCCCGACGGGCGGGTGGCTGCGCGGCGTCGTCGCGGGAGCGGGACCTATACGCTCGGGTGCGTCGCGACGCGCGGCGCCCTGGATCGATGACCCGCCTCAGCGAATACCTGCTGCCGACCGAGAAGGAGGCGCCCGCGGACGCGGAGGCGATCTCGCACCGGCTGATGGTGCGCGCGGGGCTGATCAGGCAGATGGGGGCAGGGATGTGGACCTGGCTCCCGGCCGGCTGGCGCTCGCACCAGCGCGCCGTGGCGATCATCCGCGAGGAGATGGAGGCGATCGGCGCCCAGGAGATGCTGATGCCGGTGCTGCAACCGGCCGAGCCGTGGCGCCGCAGCGGGCGCTATGCGATCGAGGAGCTGTTCAAGCTGACCGACCGCAAAGGCTCGGAGCTCGTGCTGGCGATGACGCACGAGGAGGCCGTGACGACGCATGTCGCCGCGGCCGTTCGCTCCTATCGCGACCTGCCGCTGATCCTCTACCACGTGCAGGTCAAGGAGCGCGACGAGCCGCGCCCCCGCGCGGGCGTGTTGCGCACGCGCGAGTTCGTGATGACGGACTCCTACTCGTTCGATCGTGGCGCCGAGGGTCTCGAGGAGCGCTATCGGCAGCACGTGGGCGCCTATGACCGGATCATGGAGCGCACGGGGCTGCGCTACTACCGCGTCGAGGCGGACGTGGGGATGATGGGCGGCCTGGGCGCGCACGAGTACATGGCCCCGTGCGCAGCCGGAGAGAACGAGGTGGCGCTGGCGCGCGGCTATGCGGCGAACGTGGAGATCGCCAGCGCAGAGCCCGTGCCGGTCGAGCTGCCGCCGGCGCCGCCCGGCCCGCAGGCGCTCGCCACGCCGGGACTGACCACGGTCAGCGAGGTGGCCGACTCGCTGCAGCTGCCCGAGGGGGCGCTGCTGAAGGCCTACCCCGTGGTCGCGCTCGCCTGTCCTTCCGAAGGGAGGGACGGCGGCCACGCCGGCCAGGGCGAGGGCGGGGAGGGCGGCGCGGCGCGCGGCGGCGAGCGAGCGCGGATCGTGCTCGTGCTCGTGCGAGGAGATCACCGCGTGAACGAGATCAAGCTCGCGAACGCGCTCGGGTTCGCGACCCGGCCGGCGCACCCGGAGGAGATCGAGGCCGCGATCGGCCCGGTGGGCTACATCGGGCCCGTGGGCGTCGACGAGAGGATCGAGATCGTGCTCGATGCGGCCGCCGCCGAGCAGGCGGCGGGGGGCGGATACGTGACCGGCGCGAACCGCCGCGACGAGCACCTCGGCGGCGTCGTGCCGGGTCGCGACTTCCGCTACCGCACCGCCGACGTGCGCACGGTCGCCGCGGGGGACACGGTTGGCGGAGAGCCGATCACGATCGAGCCGGCGATCGAGGTGGGGAACATCTTCAAGCTCGGCACGCGCTACTCGGAGCCGCTCGGCGCGAGCTATCTCGACGAGACGGGAGTCCAGCGGCCCGTGTGGATGGGCTCCTACGGGATCGGCCCTGCGCGGATCGTGGCTGCGGCCGTCGAGCAGTTTGCCGACGAGCACGGCATCTCCTGGCCGCGGGCGCTCGCGCCGTTCGCTGTTCATCTGGTCGCGATCGGCAAGCTCGGCACGCCCGAGCGCGAACGCGCCGAGGAGCTCTACGCGACGCTCGTGCAGGGCGGGATCGACGTGCTCTACGACGATCGCGACCTCGGCCCGGGGGAGAAGTTCGCCGACGCGGAGCTGCTCGGATGCCCGCTGCGGATCACGGTCGGGAAGCGGGCGCTGGAGTCCGGAGAGGCGGAGGTGCAGATCCGCCGCGGCCGCGAGCAGGCGCAGGGTCTCGCGCTGGCGGCGCCCGCGCAGGAGCAGCTGCGGGTGCTGAACGAGCTGTGGCAGAGCCTCCCCTGAACCGAGGGCCGCGGCTCACGCTCCGACGGCTGCTGGGGCTCGATCGCTCGGGTCCACCGCCATCGCAGACGCGCGCCGGGCAGCCGCTGCGTCCGTGGACGATCCCCAACGCGATCGGGTTCGCGCGGCTGGCGCTGCTGCCCGTGTTCCTGGTCGTGGCGCTGTCGAGCAGCAGCGGCGAAGGCGCGGCGATCGCGATCCTGTTCGCGTTGATCGCGGCGGGCGACTACGCCGACGGCATCAGCGCGCGCGTGACGGGCCAGTACAGCCGCCTGGGCGCTCTGATGGACCCGGTCACCGATCGCCTGCTCGTGATCAGCGGGGTCGTGGTGACGTGGCGCTTCGACCTGCTCCCGCGCTGGGCGCTGGCGCTGCTGGCTGCGCGCGAGCTGCTGATGCTCGCGCTCGGCCGCTACGCCCAGCGGCGCCACATCGAGCTCCAGATCAACTGGCCCGGACGTGTGGCGGTGGCGCCCGTGATGGGCGCCTTCTTCTTCGCCATGGCCGGCCTGGGAGGGGTGGGCGAAGTGCTGCTCTACTGCGGGATCGCGCTCGCGTTCGTGGCGACGGGGATGTACATCGCCGCCGGGCTCGAGCAGCTGCGCGCGCCGTCGGCCAACCCATAGCCTCAGGCTGAGCTTGACATCTTGGTCTATACTGGCGCCCTGGCGGGCAAAGCGCCGCAGCCAGAAGCGACTGACTACCGCAAAGCCTGCGACAGGAAAGAGGCCCCGATGGACGAGACCTTCCCCGACCTTGGCTCGCTCACGGATGTCGAACTAAAGGACGTCATCCGGCAGCTGACCGAGGAGGAGACCGAGATCTCCTACCGCAGGCGCATCCTGCACGGAAAGATCGACATCTTGCGCGCGGAGCTCGTCAACCGCCTGCGCAGCCGCCACGAGGAGGGCGAGATAGCGATCACGGGCGAGGACGTTCAGCGCCTGACCGACATTCTCGCCCACCGCGGCGCGGAGGACCCGGTGTGAGCAGCGCCGCGCCTTCAGCCGCTCGCAGCTTCGCATCGGTCTCCTCCCCGCGGACGGCCTAGTCGAGGATCGCTCGTGGCACTCCACTGCACAGAGTGCGGCTTCGCGAACGGCGAGGGAGCGAACTACTGCCAGCGCTGCGGCGCGCTGCTCGCGCAGCCGAGCGCAGCAGGCGGCGTGGGGGCGGGCGCAGGAGCGGTCGGCGTCGCGGGCGGGGATCCGGTCACCGCGACCTACCGCATCGACGACGAGACCGGCGAGCTGATCCCGGTCGAGATCGGCGCCGGCGGGATCGCCGGGCCGGCGCTCGTGATCCGCGCGGGCGGCGGACGCGTGGGGGAGAGCTTTCCGATCGACGGCGAGCGCCTGAGCATCGGCAGGCGCCCGGACTCGGAGGTGTTCCTGGACGACGTGACCGTCTCGCGCGACCACGCGCTGCTGATCAAGCGCAACGAGCACTGGTACCTGGACGACTGCGGCTCGCTGAACGGCACCTACGTCAACCGCGAGCGGATCGAGTCGCACAGCCTGCGCGAGGGCGACGAGGTCCAGATCGGCAAGTACAAGCTGACCTTCCACGCGCGCTGATGGCCGTGCAGACGACATCGACCGACGTGCCGGAGCTCGAGCTCGAGGCGAAGGGCGCCGCCGGCGGTGGTGGTGGTGAGCTCGGCAAACGCCACAAGTCGCTGACGATCGGCGCCGTGTGCAAGGCGCTCGCGCAGGAGTTCCCCGACATCTCGATCTCCAAGATCCGCTACCTCGAGGACCAGAAGCTGCTCACGCCGCGCCGCACGCCGGGCGGCTATCGCCTCTACACGCAGGGCGACGTGGCGCGGCTGCGCACGATCCTGCGCATGCAGCGGGACGAGTTCCTGCCGCTTCGGGTGATCCGCCAGGAGCTCGCCGCGGGGCGCTCGGACGAGCCCGCGCCGCTGCCCGGCGGGCGCCGCGACGGCGCACGCGCGTGGCGCCCGAGCGTGAGCGTCGGGGAGGCTACGGGCGCTCTGTACTCGATCGAGGATGTGCTCGAGGAGACCAAGGCCGAGGCCAAGCTCGTGCGCGAGCTCGAAGAGTACGGCGTCGTCAAGGGCGAGATGCGATCGGGCGTGCGCTACTTCGACGAGACCGAGCGCGAGATCATCGCGGCCGTCGCCGAGCTCGCCCGCTACGGCGTGGGGGGGCGCAACCTGCGCGTTTTCCGCTCCTCGGCCGACCGCGAGGCGAACCTCCTGCAGCAGATCCTGGCCCCGGCGCTGCGCTCGCGGAACCCGCAGCGGCGCAAGGAGGCCGTCGAGGCGCTCGAGAACCTCGCGGCGGTCGCGACGCACCTGAAGCACCTGCTGCTGATCAGGGATCTGCGCAAGATCGTGCGGTGAGCAGACCGCCCGCCCGCACCCAGGTCGATCTGCGCTCGCTGATCCGCGAGATCCCCGACTTCCCGCAGCCGGGCATCGGCTTCAAGGACATCACGCCACTGCTCGCCGATCCCGACGCGCTCGCGCAGGCCGTGCGCGGCCTGGCCGAATACGCGCGTCCGCTGGGCGTCGAATGCGTAGTCGCAGCCGAGGCACGGGGCTTTCTGCTCGGTCCTGCGCTCGCGCTGGAGCTAGGCGCCGGCTTCGCGCTCGCGCGCAAGCCCGGCAAGCTCCCCTACGAGACGGTGAGCGCCGAGTACCTGCTCGAGTACGGCTCCGGCCAGCTCGAGCTGCACATCGACGCGGTCGCCGCCAGGCCGCGGGTGCTCGTCCACGACGACCTGCTGGCGACGGGCGGAACGGCTGCCGCGCTGTGCGAGCTCGTCGAGCGGCTCGGCGGCGACGTGGTGGGCTGCGGCTTCCTGATCGAGCTCGCCTTCCTCGAGGGTCGCGAGCGCCTGGCGCCGCACGACGTGCACGCTCTGCTCTGCTACGAGTCCTAAGCTTCGCCGATGCCGACCGCGTGCCGAAGTCGCACGATCGCAGCGCCGGCGCGCGAGATCTGGGAGGTGGTGAGCGACCCGCACCACCTGCCGCGCTGGTGGCCGCGCGTGGAGCGCGTCGAGGACGTGCGCGAGCGCGCGTTCACCGAGGTGATGCGCACGCGCAAGGGCAAACTGGTGCGGGCGGACTTCGACGTCGTCAGCATCGAGGGAGGCGATCAGGGGTGCCGCGTTCGCTGGGACCAGCGCATCGAGGGCACGCCGTTCGCGTCGGTGCTGCGCTCGTGCGAGATCGAGCTGCGGCTCGTGCCCGTCGCCGACGCCGCGGACGAGGCGCGGGGCGCGGCGGCGACTGAGGTGACGATCGAGCTGCGCCAGGAGCTGCGCAAGGCCTCGGCGAGGATCGGCGGCTCGATGCCGAGGGCGGGGAGCTTCCTCGTGCGCCGCGCCGCGCGTGCAACCGTCGGCGAGGCGCTTGCCGGGCTGGAGCGGATAAGTGGCTGACGCGGGGCGGCCCGCCGGCGCGGCGATGCGCTGGTGGGGCTGGGGCCAGCAGGACCACGAGCCTGGGCTGCCAGCGCACGCGCTGGAGTTCCTGCGCGAGACGGTTGGCGTGGCCGAGCGGCCGCGGCCGCCGGTGGCGCTCGAAAACGTGCAGCTGCCCGCCTCGGCGCTCGGCGAGGGGGAGATGGCCGCCCTCGGCGCGCTGATCGGCGCCGAGGGCGTGCGCTGCGATCACGCCGAGCGCGTGCTGCACGCCGCCGGCAAGGGCTACGTCGATCTCGTGCGCATGCGCGCGGGCGAGCCCGAGGGGGCGCCCGATGTGATCGCCTACCCCGCGAGCCACGAGCAGGTGCGCGCCCTGCTCGAGCACTGCGCTCGGGCCTCGATCGCGGTGGTGCCGTTTGGCGGGGGCACGAGCGTGGTCGGCGGCCTCGCTCCGCTGCGCGGGAGTCACCGCGCGGTGCTGAGTCTCGACACGAGCCGGATGGCCGGGCTGCTGGGACTCGACCGCGAGTCGGCGACGGCCACGGTGGCGGGCGGCATGCGCGCGCCCGCGCTGGAGCGCCAGCTCGCCGCGGAGGGCCTCACGCTCGGTCACTACCCGCAGTCCTACGAGTACGTCTCGCTCGGCGGCTGCGCCGCGACGCGCTCGGCCGGCCAGGCCTCCAGCGGGTACGGCACGATCGCGAAGATGGTGTTGGGGGCGCGTCTGGCGGCCCCCGCCGGCGAGCTCGCCCTCCCGCCTCTCCCCGCCACCGCCGCCGGCCCCGACCTGCGCGAGCTGCTCGTCGGCTCGGAGGGCACGCTCGGTGTGATCAGCGAGCTCGACCTGCGCGTGCGCCCGGCTCCCCGCGAGCGCGTCTACCTGGGCGTGTTCTTCGAGACCTTCCTCGCCGGCGTGCACGCGATGCGGGCGTTCGCACGCGAGCACGTGCTGCCCGACGTCGCGCGCCTCTCCGATGAGCACGAGACGCAGATGTCGCTCGCGCTCGCGGGTGGCGGCGGGCTCAAGGGGCGCCTCGGGCGAGCCTATCTCGGGCTGCGCGGCTACAGCGAGGGGTGCCTGGCGATCCTCGGCTTCGAGGGGAGCAGGGAGGACGTGAACTTCCGCCGCGGACGCGCGCTCGCGCTCGCGCACGGGGTCGGCGCGATCTCCGCCGGGCACTCGCCCGGCGAGGCGTGGCTCGCCTCGCGCTTCCAGGCGCCGTATCTGCGCGACGAGCTGCTCACGCACGGCGTGATGGTCGAGACGCTCGAGACGGCGGCCCAGTGGACGAACATCGCGACGCTGCACACGACCGTGGCCGACGCGATCGCGACCGCGCTCGAGGAGTGGCAGACCCCCGCGTATGTGATGTGCCATGTCTCGCACGTGTACGAGACCGGCGCCTCGCTGTACTTCACGTTCCTGGCGCGCCAGCGCGAGGACGACCCGGTCGGTCAGTGGCAGGCGGTCAAGCGCGCGGCGAGCGAGGCGATCGTGGCCGGCGGCGGCACGATCACACACCATCACGCGGTGGGGCGCGACCATGCGCCGTGGATGGAGCACGAGGTCGGCGCGCTGGGGCTCGGCGCGATCGCGGCGCTGAAGGTCGAGCTGGACCCAGCGGGCATCATGAACCCGGGCAAGCTCCTTCCGGGCGAGGCGGCGGAAGGCGGGGCGGCGAAGGGCGAGGCCGCGGCGGGCAAGACGGTTGTGGGCAAGCCGACGCAGAGCGAGGGTGCGCCCGGCCGGGCCGCTCCGGGCGAGGGCGTGCGCGGGGAGGCCGTGCCCGGCTAGGCGCCGAGGCTGAACGCGCCGCGCAGGACGACGCTGCCCGGATGGGTCGCACGCGTGCTCGTCTCGCGCGTGAGCAGGACTTCGTGGAATTCGTTCGCGTTAGCGGGCAGCGCGCCGCCGCCTTCGAGTCGATGGCTCGCGCCGACCGGCGGCGCCTTGCCGAGCGGTTCGTGGCTGGCGGGGTTGTTGTAGAGCCAAAGCGCGTAGAAGAAGCCGTTGGTTGCGGGCATGTGTTCGGCGACGACGTAGAACGCGCGCCTAGATCCTTCGGCGAGGATCTGCAGCAGCCCGATGCTGCGGCTCGCCGGGATGGGCGAGCGCAGCGGCAGGCGTGCGGTGATGCGCGGACCGGTCGGGGTCGTGGTCCCGGTCGCGGTGCTGGCGCCAGTGCTGCCAGCGTTGGCGTGGTTGTGCGAGGAGGAGCCGCCGTTGGTGATCAGCACGACCGCGACGATCACAGCGGCGAGGATCGCGACGAGCACGAGCGCGCCGCCCACGCGCGAGCTCTGCGGCCTCGGCGCGGGCGAGGCCGCGCCGGTCCCCTCGCCGCGCACGAGCTGGCTCGCGGTCGTCGGGCCGCCCTGGGGCGGCGCCCCCGGCGCTGACCCAGCGGGTGGTGCGGCGCCCGGCGGTGGGGTCGTCGCCGGGGCGGAGAGCGGCGGCCCGCCCTGCAGACCCCCGGGAGCGGCGGGGGCCGGGCCAGTCGCAGCCGGTCCGGGAACGTCCGGTAGGCCGGATGGAGCCAGCGGCGCGAGGTCGCTCGCTATCGTCAGCGCCCAGGTGCGCGCGGGCGCTGAGCCGGTGAGCAGCGTGCGCGCGTGCAGGCGGTCGGCGACGCCGAGCTGTCCGAGCAGGTAGTCGCCGATCAGCGCGCGCTGATCGGGGGGGACCTCGCGCGCCTTGGCGGGGGCGAGCACGGCGAGTGCGGCCTGGGCGCGGTCATGGACGGCCCGGTCGCTGATGTGCAGCATCGCGGCGACCTCGGCGTAGCTCTTGCGCTGGAGCAGCAGCAGCGACAGCGCGGCGCGCTGGTCGGGTGGGAGCTCGTCCAATCTGCTCATGATGTGCGTTGCCGCGCCGGGAGCGCTCGCGCATACGCGAGGCCCTCAGCGGCGGACCGTAGGCTATCGTGGCGCCCCCATGCCGCTGCCCAGCGCCGAGCAGATCGACGGAGTGCTACAGGGATTCGATCGTCTCTATGGGCTCAAGCTGCTCGCCGCGTCGGAGACCGAGGTGAGCGCTGAGGTGACGGTCCGCGACGAGCACAAGCAGCCCGCGGGCCTCGTCCACGGCGGCGTGTACGCGGCGATGGGGGAGGCGATGGCGTCGCTGGCGACGGGGCTGGCGGTGATGGAGCGAGGCGAGACGGCGATGGGCCTGTCGAACAACACGAGTTTCCTGCGCCCGATTACCGAGGGGGTTGTGCACGCGCACGCCACGGTGGTGCACCGCGGGCGCACGACCTGGGTGTGGGACGTGCGCTTCAGCGACGACGCCGGCCATACCTGCGCGGTGACTAGGATGACGATCGCGGTGCGCGCGCTGCGCGAGCGCGAGGCTCGCGCAGCGCCCTGAGCGGGCGCGGCCTAGCGCAGCGGCCGCAGCGGGATGGGTTCCTGGGTCGGGAGCGGCGTTGAGCCGTAGCCGCTGTCGGCCTGGCGCGCGGGCAGCGGCGCGCCGAGAGCGCCCGGTTCGTTGATCGGCACCGCCGTGAGCGCGGCGGCGTAAGCCAGCGAGCTGTCCTTGGCGAAGATGTCGACGACGACGCTGCCGGTGGCGATGATGATCGTGGTGCCCTTCTGCGCCACGACTGCCTGCACCCCGCGGATTTCGGTGGCGTGGCCCGGCGCAGTGCCCACGGGCAAGAAGCCGTTGTCGCCGGAGGTGACGATCCGCAGGGGAGCCGCGCACACGCCCTGGCCGCCCGTCAGGCAGGTTCCGTACTGGATGCTGTAGGCGCCGCTGGGGTCGTGGAAGACTTCCGTGATCGAGAGGTCGTGGAAGGTGCCGCCGAGCCAGTAGACGGGGAACGGGTTGACGAGCATGCTCTCCAACGTGCTGTGCGAGATCGGCTGCGTTTCGTCGGCGTTGCCGCAGGCGCTGAGGGCGAGGGGGCTGAGCAGCGCCAGCAGGCACAGCAGGACGGTGGCCGGGGAGCCGGTGCGCACGTGCGGGAGCCTAAACCGCGCGCGTCAGCCGCGATAGCGGTTGGTGATCGGCATGCGCCTGTCGCGGCCGAAGGCGCGCGGCGTGATCTTGATGCCCGGCGGGGCCTGGCGGCGCTTGTACTCGGCGAGGTCGACCAGCCGAATCGTGTGATCGACGTCGGCCTCGGGCAGGCCCCGGGCGATCAGCTGCTCGCGACTTTCGTCGAGCTCTATGTAGCCCTGGAGGATCTGGTCGAGCACCTCGTAGGGGGGCAGCGAGTCGACGTCGCGCTGGTCGGGCCGCAGCTCGGCCGAGGGCGCCCGCTCGATGATCGAGGCCGGGATCGGGCTCGCTGCCAACTCGCCCGGGGCCGCGTTGCGCCACCGGCAGAGGTCGTAGACGAGCGTCTTGGGGACGTCCTTGATGACCGCGAAGCCGCCCGCGAGGTCGCCGTAGAGCGTCGTGTAGCCAACGGACATCTCGGACTTGTTGCCGGTCGCGAGCACGAGCCAGCCGAACTTGTTCGAGAGTGCCATCAGCAGATTGCCCCGGATCCGCGCCTGAAGGTTCTCCTCAGTCAGGCCGGGCTCGGTGTCGAGGAACTGCCCGCTGAGGGTGGCCTCGTAGGCCGTCATCACGGCAGCGATCGGCAGCTCGCAGACGCTCACGCCCAGGCGCGCCGCCAGCTCGCGCGCGTCCTGCTGGGTCTCGGTAGAGGAGTAGGGAGAGGGCATGATCGCGGCGCTCACGCACTCTGCGCCGAGCGCATCGGCGGCGAGGCAGGCGACGAGCGCGGAGTCGATGCCCCCCGAGATGCCGAGCACGACGCGCGCGAAGCCGTTCTTGTGCACGTAGTCGCGCAGGCCGAGCGAAAGCGCGCTGTAGACCTCGGCCTCGATCGGCTCGATCGGGCTCGTCAGCGGCCTCAGCGGCGGACCGCTCGGCTCCGCTGGGGCGCCGCGCAGCGGCGGCAGCACGAGCGCGCGCCGCTCGCTGCGACGGGCGGCCGGACGGTGGCTCGGGTCGCGTAGCCGAGCGGCTGCTGCAGCGTGGAGATCGACGTCGCACACGAGCAGCTCCTCGCGGAACTGGCCCGCGCGAGCGATCGTCGTGCCCGTCTGGTCGACGACGCAGGAGTGTCCGTCGAAGACGAGCTCGTCCTGACCGCCGACGAGCCCGCAGAAGGCCACGCAGGCGAGGCCGTCGCGGGCGCGCTGGGCGAACATCCGCTCGCGCTCGATGCCCTTGCCGGCGTGGTAGGGGGAGGCGGAGATGTTGAGGATCAGCGTGGCACCGGCTAGCTCCTCCTCGCTCGCGGGCGGGCCCGGCTCCCAGATGTCCTCGCAGACCGTCAGCCCGACGCGCTCCGCGCCGATGTCGAGCACGGCGCCAGCCGGTCCCGCCTGGAAGTAGCGCTGCTCGTCGAAGACTCCGTAGTTGGGCAGGTAGACCTTGCGATAGACCGCGTGCACGCGCCCGTCGGCGAGCAGCGCGGCGGCGTTGAACACGTCCTCGGCGCGCTCGGGATAGCCGACGATCGCTGGCACGCCGTGCGTGTTCGAGGCGAGCTGCTCGAGTGCCGCGCGCGCGTCGGCGAGGAAGTGCTCCTTCAGCAGCAGGTCCTCGGGCGGATAGCCGGTGAGCGCGAGCTCGGGGAACAGCACGAGCTCAGCCCGGGCGTCGCGGGCCGCGCGGATTCCCTCGCTGATCTTCGCGGCGTTGGCCTAGATGTCGCCGACCGTGGCGTTCATCTGGCAGAGGGCCACGCGCATCTCAGCTCGCGGCGATGGTGCTGGCTTCGGCCATGGGGCGCCCAGGCTACTAGCCCGCTGCGCCGCCTCCCGGCGCGCCGCGAGCGCCACGATGTTGCCCGTACGGGGTCTCGCCGGCGCGGGGGAGCGCGGTTTAGCCCGAGCCGGCCGGCTGCCCGGTTGCCGGCCGCCCGTTCGTGCCCGGCGCAGGTGCGTGGCGGGCGCTCGTGCTGCGTCGCGACGAGCTCTTGCGCGGCGAGGTGCCGTTAAGGCTGCGCGTGCTCACGCCCGCGGCGCGCGCGAGCGCGGCAATCGCGAGCCGCAGATCGGTGGCGATCTCCTCGAGATCCGGCAGCGCGTCGTAGTCGCCGAGCAGCCCGAAGCCGAGATGGCCGTCGTAGCTCATCACGGCGATGCCGAGCGCCTGTCGCTGCGCGAGCGGCACGACCGGATAGAGGATCTCCAGCCGCCTGCCGAGCAGGTACAGGGGGAACTGCGGTCCCGGCACGTTCGTGACCACGAGGTTGAAGAAGGGCTGGCGTGCCTGCAGGCGGGCAGCCTGGCTGAGGATCGTGGGGGGAGCGAAGCCCGCGAGGTTGGTGAGCACCTGCGCGCCGACCGCCTGGCCGGAGTTCTTGAGGTCGGCCATCGAAGCCGCGATCCGGCGCAGGCACTCGGCGGCGTTTTCCACGCCCACCGGCAGCGGCGCCCACATCGCGGCGACCTGGTTGCCGAGCGTTCCCCGCTGTGCCTTGGTGCGCACCGACACCGGCACCATCGCCTTGAGCACGAGGCCGTCGGTGTTCTCGCCGTGGTCGCGCAGGTAGCGGCCGAGCGCGAGCGTCACGGTGGCCAGAACGGCGTCGTTGAGCGTCCCGCCGAGCGAGTCCTTGATCGCTTTCAGGCGCTCGAGGTCGGCGTCGAGGAACGTGTAGCGGCGATGCGGCCCGATCTCGACGTTGAAGGGGCTCGGCGGCGCCGGCGCGTTGATCCCGGCGAGCGTCGTCGCGCCCACGCTCGCGAGCCCATCGCGGACCTGGCCCGCCACGCGCCGCGGTGCGCGCAGCAGGGCCCGCGCGCCTCGCATCATCTCCGTCGGCACGGTGGAGCGCTCGAGCAGCGCCTCGCCGAGCAGCTTCGCGGGTCCGGGCAGCGGCTTGGCGCTCCACGCAGAGACGGGGCCCGTCGGCGCGGGCTCGCGAGCGGTGTCGAACAGCACGGTCGTGATGTCGACTCCCGAGATGCCGTCGACGAGGGCGTGGTGGGTCTTCGCCACGAGCGCGAAGCGGCCGCCGGCCATCGACTGCACGAGCCAGATCTCCCACAGGGGCTTGGAGCGGTCAAGGCGCTGGGAGAAGACGCGGCCCGCGAGCCGCTTCAGCGCGGCGTCGTCGGCCGGGCGCGGCAGGGCGGTGTGGCGGATGTGGTAATAGGGGTTGAAATGCGGATCGTCGGCCCATACCGGGCGGCCTTGCCCGAGCGGCACGAACGCGAGCCGCTGGCGGTAGCGGGGTACGAGGTGCAGGCGGCTTTCGACGTGTTCGACGAACTCGCGGTGTGTTGGCGCGGCACCCTCGAAGACCATCACCGAGGCGACGTGCATGTGGGCCGTGGAGTGTTCCTCGAGATGCAGGAAGGTCGAATCGAGCGCCGTGAGGCGATCGGGGTTGGCCATGGCGCGATTCTGCCTGCTGAGGCCGGCCGCGTCAACGACCTGGCGCGAAACATTTACCGCGCTGACTCGCCCGAGGCCGATCGCGGCCCGCGCGCGCGGCGTGCGAGCGTCAGGCGGGGTCGTCGAGCATCATGCGCGCACAACGAAGAATCGTGAGCGACGTGCCGCCGATCGACCGGTCGTTCGGTGAGCAGGGACGCGCAGCGCTAGCCTGCGTCGAGATGAGCGACGAGAAGCAGCGCCGGGAGGGCGAGCTGCGCGTGGTGGCGAGCGCGACGGGCGAACCCGAGGCAGACCTGATCTGCCAGCGCTTGGCCGCGGTCGGCATCACGGCGATCGCTCAGCGCAGCATCGGCGGACCCGGCTTTGGGCCATCGGGCGCGCGCGACATCTACGTGCTCGAGGACGAGGTCGAGCGCGCGCGCGAGACGTTGGGGACCTAGCCGTCCTCATCAGGCCGCCCGGGCGCGCGCGGGCGCGTCTCGTGGGACCGCGTTCGGTGGGACCGCGTTCGCCTGCCACCGGGGGACTAGTTGGTCAATTTCCTGAGATGGCCGGCTTCGGCTGTTCTCATGAGGCCGATGACCTGGTAGGGATCGGCCGCATCGACGCGCATGCGCACGCTGGAGGTGTACTCCTCCGGCGCCTCCTGTTTGAGTACCTGGACGATCGTGATCACCGCACCGATCTGGGCGTCCGGATCGTCCCCGTATGCCTCCTCCAAGGCCTCCATCTGTTCCGAGGCGACAGTTCCGAGCCGTGCTCCGTCGAGGGCCATGGCGAGTCTCCTTTCCGCGGTGATGGCTGGACGAATGCCCCACACAGGGGCGCGCTGCCCGCAGATCGCACACGACGCTACCCTCTAGCTCGATGTCCGACAGTGACCCGAGCCCTACGCTCAAGATCCTCACGACGGTCCAGAGCGCGGCAGAGGCGGAGATCGTCGTCGGCGATCTCCAGTCGTCGGGCATCCGCGCGATCGAGCGTCCAGGCGTTCTGTCGGGCGGGTCCTACGGCTCGCCGGGATCGCGCGACGTCTACGTCGAGCTCGAGGATCTCGAGCGGGCACGCGAGGTGCTCGACAGCGAACCGATGAGCGAAGACGAGCTGATCAAGGCCGAGGAGGAAGACGCGGCCGCGAGGTTCCTCTCGCCCCCGCCCGAGTAGGGCCACCGGGCCACACTCGGCGATAGTGGGTGCTTGACCGTCGGGGGGCGGACGGTCGACCCGGTGGCTACCATCGGTATAGCGCACGCGGCGGCGGCGGCCGTGACTCAACCTGTGCTGGCGTCGTCCTCAAGGCCGACGCCGCCGCCACCTCCGCAGCAGGAAACCGCATGCGGTGGGGAGCGGGATCTGCGGGGATGCCCACGCGCTGCGCCCTCCGCGCACGCTCGATGCTCTAGGAGGGCGGCCTGAGCGGACGCCCAGGCCGCCGCACCGGCGGCCTCGCTACACGATCAGGAGGTTGGCGACCGGGAAGTCCTTGACGTCGGGGGGATTCGGGAATCCGCGGTCGCCAAGTCCATGGAGCTGCGGCATGAGCCGCGCTTGCGTGAACCTGTCGAACGCGTCGCGGGACTCCCAGAAGTCGATCACGCCCCACCCGCCGTCTATTGGGCCTGCCGAGTGGACGAGCAGACCAGCGGGCGGGTCGTTCTCGATGTTCATGACACTGTGAGCGGCGTCGTATTGGGCTTGCGTACCCCCGTCGAACTTCAGCCTGATGCCGACTGGCATGGGTGCGTCCTTTCCTCGGATCTGGAGACCGAGCCTACACCGCTTCTTCCGTTGCGCACCTCTTAAGGGGGACCGTGCACCTGTGATGCGGTCACACCTGTCCATGCCTCTGCAGTCCTTGCCGCTCGATGAGGATCCACGGCCGTGAGCTGGGGGAGCACGGGCGGCACGCCCACACCGCTTAGCGCACCTCCCCGAGACCGGGAACCTACTGCAAATGCGCGATTTCTGATCGATTTACCCCCGGTCATGGGGGATATGTGACCGCCATCACACAGGGTGCTGACGTAGACCTTCTACTCTCCTAGCTCGAACAGTTGTTCGACTCGCCGAGTTGCGCCCGTCGTTGGGCGCGAGCGGGGGACCCACCGCCGAGGGCACTGAAGCCACTCGGATGGGGCGAATCGGCCGGATTAGCTCAGGCCGTAACGCCCGGCTGACACGCGTTCGGTTCGCGTGGCGGTCGGCCGTGAGCCCGACAGCTAACCCCGTAGGCGGAGACCAGGAGGTCCTGTGATCACAGCAGTCCAACCAGTTCTGCCTGCCGCGGCGCTCACGCCCGTCGGGATCGGCACCGCCACGACGTCGAACCTCGCGGTCCCCGCGCGAACCTCGCTGCACGTTGGCGGCGATCAGCTCGACGTGCTCAGCGGTCACCGCTCGACGGTGACAGGCACGCTGCGCGGCTCTGCACGCTCGCCGCTCGTGCGCCGGCTCGTCGTGCTGGAGTCGCTCAGCGGACAGCGCTGGCACGCGCTTGCGCGCGCCCGCACCAACGCCAAGGGGCGCTTCGTGCTGAGCTTCGTTCCAAGTCAGCTCGGCAGCCGCGTCGTTCGCTTGGGCTTCCTGGGCGACGCGCTCGACCTGCCTGCGCATCGCAGGCTCGGCAGGCTGAACGTCTTCCGCCTGGCGGGAGCGTCGTGGTACGGAGGCGGAGGAAGCCTCGCCTGCGGAGGAACGCTCACGAGCTCCACGCTCGGCGTCGCCAACAAGACGCTTCCGTGCGGAACGCTCGTCACGCTACACTATGGCGGGCGCACGATCCGCGTGCCGGTCATCGATCGCGGTCCCTACGTCGAAGGCCGCGAATTCGACCTCACCGAAGCGACCAAGCAGGCGCTCGGATTCGGCGACACGGGCGACGTCTGGAGCACCCGCTAGCCCCCTCACGGCCGGGCCTCTTTGGGAGGCTCGCGGTCGCTCCGATCGGCGCCCCGGAGCGGGTGCGCCGGGAGCCCCCGCGTCGGCGGTGCCGTCGTCCTCGGCGATGGCGATGCCGCCGGCGCGGAGCGCGCGCATGCGGCGCTGCCGGTGCGCCGGGGGAGCGGGTCGCCTGCGGCGCTCCGAGCAGGTTTGGGCGGCTTCGTGCAGGGCTTGGGTTTCGCGCTCGTCGTTCGTTGAATCACCTGGATGTCAGCGACCCTCAAGGCCCGCCGCACGCATGTCTGGATGGAGAGCCTCGGCGACTGGAGCTGGCCGGGAACGCGCCCGGCGGCTGCCGAGATCATGCCCCCGTCCTGGATCCCGGCCTTCCCGCCACGGCTGGAGACGGTCGCGCTCGGCGCTGTGGCGAGCGCGTGGGAGCCCCAGCGCGCGCATCGCGGTCGACTCGCCGTCGCAATGGTGATCAGCGCGCTCGCCGCGCTCTGCAGCGGGCTTGCGATCGACGGCCCTGCCGGCCTCGAGCGCCTGGTCGGATACACGGCCTCGAGCAGTCCGCCCGCCGCCCGCTTCGCGACCAGCGCGAGCCCCGACGCGCCGTCGCTGCCGACGCTCACCGCAGTCAGCTCCGACTCGGCCGGCTCCTCGATCGACACCGCCAGCTACCACTCGCCCGCTCTCGACGGCACCGGCCACTTCTACGTCTACCTGCCCGCCGGCTTCGACGCCACCACAGCCCACTATCCCGTGATCTACCTGCTTCACGGCAACAGCCAGCGGGCGACCGCCTTCCTGCAGGTCGGCCTGCAGGGCGAACTGGACCGGCTCATCGCCCAGCGCGTGATCCCGCCGATGATCGCCGTCATGATCCAGGGCGGCCCGGGCGCGAACAACTGGCGCAACCAGGGCCGGCAGGGATACGAGTCCTACGTGCTCGAAGTGCAGCAGCTCGTCGATCGCATGCTGCCAACGATACCCACGCGCACCGAGCGTGCGATCGCCGGCGATTCGATGGGCGGATACGGGGCGATGAACATCGCGCTCGGCAACCCCTACCGCTTCGCCGTCGTCGAGAGCTGGCTCGGGTTCTTTAACGGTCTCGAAGGCGAGCTGAGCGCCGACCGGCCCGTGCTTGACCGCCTCGGCATGCGCGCGTTCGTCTACGGCGCCGAAGCGGACCGCATCGCCGATCCCGCCGAGGACGCGCCGTTCGCGGAAGCGATGCGCGCCGCGGGCGCAACCGCGCACAGCGCTGTGTTTCCCGGCGGACACAGCCTCGAAACGGTCGAAGCCCACCTCGTCAGCATGCTCACCTACGCCGGACGCGCGCTCGCGGCCGCGAGCGCCGAGGCGGCGCGCGAAGCTGAGGCCGCGCGCCAGGCCGAAGCCGCGCGCAACGCCGCCCCCAGGCCGGTCTCCTCTCGCCCGACCGCCGGGCGCGCCTCGCGCGCGTCGAGCGGCGGCACAGCCTGACGCACGCCTAGCGCTAGACGAGCTCGCGCGGCAGCACTCGCGATCATACTGGCCGTGCAGCCAGTATGATCGCCAGGCCACTTCAGTCAGAGAGGGAGGTCTCCATGGCGGCAGTCGGTAGCGATCTCGAGAGCGTCCAGGTCGGCGATCGCGAGAACTGGGAAGATGGCCCGTCCTACGGCCTCTTCAAGCGCCTGCGCGGCGAGTGCCCGGTCCACTGGACCGCCCGCCTGGGCGAGTTCCCCGAGGAGGCGGGTTTCTGGTCGGTGACGACCGCTGAGGACGTTCACGCGGTCAGCCGTGACTGGGAGGCGTACTCCTCGGAACTCGGCGGCGTCACCGCCGCGAACGTCGTCTTTCCGCTGGAGCTGACGCGGGCGATGTTCATCGGCATGGATCCGCCCAAGCACGACCGGTTGAAGGCGCTGTTTCAGAGGGGCTTTACGCCGAAGCGGATCGCCGATCACGAGGATGCGATCAGGGCGATCGTGGTGGGGGTGCTCGACCGGCTGGACGGCCGCGAGAGTTGCGACCTGGTCGGCGATGTCGCCCAGCCGGTCGTCTCGCGCGTG
>DATFZM010000030.1:0-46370 GCA_035314465.1 Solirubrobacteraceae bacterium
CGGCGCGGTGCCGACGCTAGGCCAGTCCGCAACGTGATGACCGCCAGGGTTACCGGTGTCGATGTACAGCGACAGGGGCGGCTGCTTCGGCCGCTTCTGCCCCGGCGCGTCGCGGGCCCAGTGCAGCTCGCCGCTGATACAAGGGTTTGCTTTGTTCGCCAGCCCGCCATTGACACCGGCGATCCCGAACAGCGGATTCGACGGGTAGGAACCCGAGCACTGCGGATAGGAGACGTCATACCCGGTGGTCGGCGACGAGCTGCCGCTCACCGCGATGACCAGCACCACAATGACGATGAAGGCGAGCGCCACCACCGGCACCCATCGCGCTCGGTACCAGGAACGGCTGGCAGGCGGCACGGCCGTCAAGCTACCACGAGGCTGGGCACGCGCGGGGACCGTCGCCACGACCGGGTAGGCACGAGTCCTCGCCACGGCCTGCGACGCACACAAGCGATTGCAGGCCGTGACCGGCCTGGGTCATGTCCAGGTTTTCGATCAGCTTTGAGCCGCTGCGGATCCCGCGCGGCGGCCGTAGACTCGGGCGCCGATGGACGCCCTGGACTTCAGCGATTTCACCCCGACTGAGTTCGAGGAATTCTGCTTCGAGCTGCTGCGGGGTCTGCCCGGCGTGCACAACGTCGATTGGCGCAAGGGCACTCCGAAGCCGGCGAGTCCGGCCGACCGAGGACGCGATATCACGGCCGAGGTCGATCACATCGAGATCGACGGCGCCCGCAATGTGGAGAGGTGGTTTGCCGATGGCTCGCGTCTCAATCGCAATAGGTGGCGACGATATATACATGAGACTGACGGACTCGAAAATGGACATCGTTCTTGAAGAGCTCGTAAGTCGGTGGCGTGGCCGTCATGCCGTCCTGGACATCACGCTCGCCCGGCCCGATGCCGCCGACCCTCAGGAGAGCTTCCACTACGAGGGGATTCTTGACGGGCCTTACGGCGACAATGGGTCCGGCGTCGGATTCATGCTGGGAAGCCGCCTGATCTCAGGCGACATCGCCGTCGGGGGACCGTTCGAGAGCTTTGACCCGGAGCGTCCGGGCTCCTCGGCGAAGCCAATCCTGAGCGACGGGTATGTGGAGCTGCGCGCGACGGAGTTGCCGCTCATCGCTCACGTGGATGGTGACGGGGCCGCCTGGGAGGTGTCGCTCGGGGATGGGCGAGTCGCGCGCTGTCGCATTTGCACAAGCCGCCTAGAGGAGGGCGGGTCGGCGAAAGGAGCAGGGGAAGCTCTCTAGGCTTCTGGAGGCGCTAACTCGCGCCGATACGTGAGCATCATGATCGGCAGCAGCGACACCGTATTGGGCTGGGTCCTCGCAATCGCGATTGACGGCGCAATCTTGGTGGGATTCGGACTCACGATGTTCTTCGCGCTCCGAGGCCCGCATCGCTATTTGCAGCGTCGCGGAGTCGGAGACTTCGCGACGGGCGCGATCATCCTGGTGTCGTTCTGCGGGCTGTTCATCGGCGCGGGATGACAAGGCGGTCCGCGTGCCCCTGGACTGCTCGGCGTGGCTGTCCATTGCCACGACGTTAGTGCTCGGAGAGGCGCCCTGCGAGAACGACGGACACACAGCTTTCTGGGGGACGAAGTGGGGGAGCGACTCGGAGGTCGCGGGATAAATCACAAAAACGACGATGGGCGCGGCGGGTTTCGAACCTGCGACCTCTCGCGTGTGAAATCTACCGAGGCTCCTGCGACCTACTTCCGTCTGCCCCTTCTCGCCTGCAAATCGACCACTTCCGGCCGCGGCGGTCGCCCCCTATCCTGCGAGCTTCTGTCGTCTGTTGCTTCCATGGATGCTTCCATACCCGGGGGTCCTTGAGCGACTGCTATCGGTGGATTGCGAGCGTGATCCGGGAGCCGGCGAGGTCTGCTGCTGATCGTCCGGACCAGCGGTCTGACCGGCACCTGTCGAGACGCTCGCTCTTGGCTGAAAGCACGACTCTCAGCACATCCGCCGTAAACGGCTACGGGTGGACGATAATCCCCCCGTGTCCGCGAACCTGGACCTCGTGCGCTCGATCGTCGCCGCCTGGGAGCGAGGCGACTTCAGCTCGGCCGAGTGGGCGGATCCCGAGATCGAGTTCGTGATGGCCGACGGACCAGAATCGCGGACCTGGACTGGCGTGGCGGCGATGGCAGCGGCGTGGTTCGGCAGGCTGGATGCCTATGAAGACTTCCGCGCCAAGGCGGAGGAGTACCGCGAACTCGACGACGAGCGCGTACTTGTGTTTAACCTTCAAAGTGGACGCGGCAAGACGAGCGGGATGGACATCGGGCATATTGGAGCGGAGGGAGCGGCCCTGTTCCATGTCCGCCGTGTGAGGGTCACGAGGCTCGTGATCTACGGAGAACGCAAACACGCGCTCGACGACCTCGGCCTTTCACCCGACACCGGCACCTGACCCCTATTCCGCGAGGCCCGCCGCCCGCAATGACTCGCCTACTCCGCCAGGCCCACGGCTTCGAGGGCTTCCACCCGAGTGGCGTCAATCCGGAGGCGACGCAACTGGTGTTCATGCACGGTCCATACATGCATCTGGTGCTACTCAACCGGCACTCCGCTTCTCCGCCCCCGTGCATACACCCGCAGCACCGCGACCACGTCATCACCAGCGTCGATCAGCTCCTCCAGATCGGAGTGGTAGTCATCGAAAGCGCCGAATGCGTCTCGAAACCACGCCCGAACACCATCGAGACCGCGATACACCTCAAAGTCGCCCAAGCGGTGAACTCAACGTCGGGGTCGTAGAGCCGAAGGGCCCACGTCGTTTTCGCGGCGGACAAACGCTTGCCAGGCTCGGCGAACGATCTCCACGTTCTCCTGCGACACCGCCTACTCCTCCAAGCCGAGGTCGGCGAGGGCGTGATCGCGGTTCCAGTAGAGAACAAGTCGGATCACCTTTCCACCGCTGATTTCGAAGAAGTTCGCGACTGATCGCTCATCGAGCGTAAGACCGCTGGTGCGCCCGCGTCCGCGGTTGTGGACGAGCACGAGAATCCGCTTGTCGTCGACGACGATGTACTCCTCGGGCGCGGCACTGAAGTCCTTCCAGCCGCTGAGCCATTCGCTGTATCGTCGCGACATCTCGTTGATCCCTTTCCAGGAGCCAGGTTCGGGTCCGTCTGCGAACGCGAACTCGATCTGAGGGTCAGCCCAGTCGGCCGAGGTGTAGTCGCCCCGCTCCCAGGCTGCGTAGATCGAGCGCACCAGGCCCAGGTTCGCGGAGGGCATGGCTGAAGTATCCCCCGTTGCGCGCCGGCTGCATCGCTCGCTGAGGAGCCCAATCAGAGAACCGTGAGCCCGACGGTGGCCGTGGAGCCAGCGCGACTGCTTCCATGGCGAAGCAGTCGTCCCGGCCGAGGCGTGCGGCCGTGACGCTCAGGACGAAGAGCGAGCGCGTCGCGGGAGCGCTCCCGGCTCGCAGTCCCGGACGCCTGCTTGTCGTCCCGAGCAGTAGCGGGACAGCCGCCCGTGGTCGCGCTCGCATGCGGGCGAAAGCGGTAGTGCAGGGTGTGATGCGCCGGCTACCGGGCGCGCGCTGTCAGTCGCCTGAGGGGCCCCGTCAACGGGGCCCCTCCCTGGCGTCCTCGGCGCTACGACAGGGTTGTTCACGTTGGCCGTTGTTGGGGCAGCCAGGGGTTCCGGCGGCCTCTTTAGGGCCCCGCGGTGGCTATTACTACGGTGGAGGTGTTCGTTGGGTCGCCACGCAGCTCGGCTCAGGTGCGGGGAGTCGTGAACGGGATGGCGGCGCCCGACATCTTTGCCGACGACGGCCGCCGTGCCGACGACGGCCGCGGTCCGCGCGACCGGTGCACCGATCACGCCTGGGCGGCCTACACGTCTTCTCGCTAGCGGCATCTCATGCCCCTGGGTTGCGGTTTGCTCTTCAGCTTCGACTGCGGCGAGGATCGCCTGGGTCGGAATGCGCCCGTTCGCCACGAGCTGGCCACCGGCTCGGCGTACCGCCGAGCCGAACGGGCCGGCCCAGCTGTTCTCCCACACCAGCAGCCCTGCGGTGCTGCCGGGCTCGAGCGCCAACCCAATCGCGTCGATGTCCTCCTCGGCGAGGAGCATCGCGACGTCACCCTCGAACTCGCGCAGCTCGCCCAGGGCACTGTCGTCGAACTCGTGCATCTCAAACGCCTCGACGGATCCATCCAGGTCCTTCCTGAGCAAGACCGGGTCAAGCACGCGCACCACGCCGCGCTCCACCAGATCCTTCAGCTCATCCGCTATCTCACCGGAGAAGTTGGCTTTGTCCGCCGAGAACTCGATCACCAGGTAATCGACCGGCCCAAGCACGTCCACGTCATCCGTCGTTCGCTCCTCGATTGTGGGGTTGGCGACTGGGGCATTCCGCACCTGTTCAGACCTTTTCCGGCTCGCCGAGCACGAAGAGGCCGTAGATGACCCACAAGCAGACGGCAAAGACACCGAGCGACCACCAGGGGTGCGGTCCGCCTACATTGGCGAGCGACTCGATCGCGCCAAGGGTGGCGGCGATGATGCCGATCACCCGCCCATACATGTTGCCGGCGAAGAGCGAGAAGGCCGCGGTGAGCTGGATCACGGCCAGAGCGATGGTGATCCATCCCCAGGTGTGAAGGCCGCCAAAGACGTAGCGTTCTCCCGCGACGTAGAAACTGGAGTTTGCGACGGCGGCGATGCCGTAGAAGAAGTTCAGGACGCCCACGATCATCAGGAGAACCCCGACGAACATTGCTCTTCCCACCCCTCGGAGCGATTCTTCTTCTCGACTGCTCCCACCAGGTGCTGCTGAGGTGCTCCTTGGATCTGCTGCTGAACTGCTCATTTGTCCCCCTTCGCTGGTGAATACCGGCCGGACCGAAGACTCGGCAGCGGCAGGGGACGACGCTATAGCGCCGATGAGCACCCAGGATCGGTGTTTTCCCGCGTGTCCCCGGTTGGGGAAACTACGTGCATCGCGTGATCACTGAACGGGCCGGGCGGGCAGTCGTTGGCCTCGGCATCACTCATCACCCCCTCGCCCGGCCACGAGCGGGAGGTCCACGACCCACAATTGGCCGAGTTGCTCCAAGAACTTGAAGCCGTCTTGCGCACTGATGGCGAGGCCGCGGCGGCGGAGGCCGTAGCTCACCTCGCGACCGTCGTCGAAAGCCCGAGCCCGGACAAGAGCAAGATCGAGCGGCTGTGGGCCGCGATCAAGGTCGCGGCAACCACGAACGAGGCCGTCGCGCTCGCGGGCCGCATCGGGCCACTGCTGGTGCTCACGGGCGGCCCTCACCACTAACCCACACCGGGCGTTTTGGCCAACGGTGGCCAACGAGTCGGCATCAAGTCAATGCCCGCGGGGCGGGAGAGGCATTGCGAAACAAGAAAACCCAGCATTAGCGGGGCCTTTTCCAATGGGCGCGGCGGGTTTCGAACCTGCGACCTCTCGCGTGTGAAGCGAGCGCTCTCCCACTGAGCTACGCGCCCTCGACGCCAGATTCTACGGGCTGCACAGCGCCGGCGTGGCTCTCCGAGGACAGCGGGTCGGTGGTGCTGCCGCTAGCACGCCGCTACGCTCGCATCGTGACGCCGCAGGAGTTCGCCAACCTCGCGCATCTGCGCCGCGCCCGCGATCTGATGGACCGCGACTACGCGCGCCCGCTCGACGTCGCCGCGCTCGCCCGCGCTGCGTTGATGTCGACCGCACACTTTTCGCGGCAGTTCCGTGCGGCCTACGGGGAGACGCCCTACGCCTACCTGATGACGCGGCGAGTCGAGCGGGCGAAGGCGCTGCTGCGCCACGGCGAGCTGTCGGTCACCGACGTTTGCATTGCGGTCGGGTGTTCGTCGCTCGGCTCGTTCAGCGCACGCTTCACTCAGCTGGTGGGCGAGACGCCGACGGCCTACCGGGTCCGTGACCACAGCGCGCTCGCGAGCGTGCCGGGCTGCGTCGCCAAGGACCTCACCCGTCCGGGCCGCAGGCCGAGCAGGATCGGAGAAGCGCGCGTGGCGCTGGTTCCGTAGCTTTGGGGGCATGAATCTCACTCTTTCCGCTTGCTTCGTCCTAGTCCATGACCCAGACCTCGCACTGGCCTTCTACCGCGACGCACTCGGCCTCGAACTGCGCAACGACGTCGCCCGCGAAGACTTCCGCTGGATCACCGTCGGCGCCGCCTCCCAGCCCGGCGTCGCGATCGTCCTGACGAACTACCTGAACGGCAGCCCCGCCGACGGCGACGTGCTCGCCGCTCTCCTCGCCAAGGGCGCCCTGAACGGCGTCCACTTTCACACCGACGACCTCGACGCCACCTTCGAGGGGGTGCGCGCCTCGGGCGCCGAGATCGTGCAGGAGCCGACCGAGCAGCCGTGGGGCACGCGGGACTTTGCCGTGCGTGACCCGTCCGGCAATCTGGTGCGCATCGACCAGCCGCCCGCCGCGCGGTCCTGAACGCGGGCGCCCGCGCCCGCCCCCGCCTCAGCCCCGCCCGAACGTCTCGGCGGCGCGGTTGAGCACCGCCCCGCGCAGCCAGCTCGCGTTCGCCTCCTCGATCGCGTCGAACGCCGCCGCCTCGTCCCTGGCGCGCGACAGGCGGCAGACGGCCTCCAGGCCGACGTCCTCGAGCGCGCGCAGCATCTCGCCGAGGTTTGCCACCTGCGCCCGCGGCGGCCCCGCCAGGAGCGCCGCCACGATCGCCTCCGAGCGCACGCCGTGGGCAGGCGATGCCACCGCGGCGGACCCCTCGGCTGGCGCGTTGCACATCTCCGCGGCCGCCGCGGCGTGGTTGCGCGAGACGTCCCGCAGGAGCCTCACCGTTGCCGTATAGATGTCAGCGTTCTCTCCCATCGCTCCGGGTCTATCGGCCGTACCCGCCCAAACACACAGCGAATCTCTCGCGATCGTCCCTGCGGGCAGCTCGCGGCGGGGCGCTCGCAGCCACCCCCACGCAACCGTTACCCGGCTCTCGCGGGTCTCTCAGGCGCCCGCGCGATCGTGGTTTTCATACCCGGACGCGCTCCGGACAAGACAAGGGAAACGTCCATGTCAAAGATGCTCAGGAGAACCGCAAGGGCCGTTGCCGTCCTCGCGGCGCTCGCTCTAGGCGGCGCGGCGATCGCGGCGGCAGACAGCTCCACAACCCCATCCACGTCCTCCAACACAACCTCCACGCAGACCTCCAGCACGCCCCCGGTGGGAGCCTACGGCGACGGGCCCGCGGGTGATCCTGGCGGCGGGGCGAACTTCCCCGCGCCGGGCAGCGCCGCGCACGAGGGCCACGAGAAAGCCGTCACCGGTGAAGACGCCGAAAAGGCCAAGGCCGCCGCGCTTGCGAGCGTGCCAGGCACGGCCGGCGAAGTCACCACCGACTACCCCGGCACCGGCTATGAGGTGACCGTCACGAAGTCCGACGGCAGCAACGTGAGCGTGCACCTCGACAGCTCGTTCAAGGTCAAGACGATGCCCGCCGGCGGGCCCGGCCGCGGCGGGCCCGGCCGCGGCGGGCCGATCGGCACCGGCGCGATGCCGCCGGGTGGCAAAGCGCCCTCCGGACATGCGCCATCCGGCCAGACGCCTCCCGCCGCCTGAGCCTCGCGTTCTCGTCGGCGCGCGCGGCGCGCACCGCGGCATCCGACCCCAACGTGCCGTATGCGTCGAAACGGCGTATGCGTCCCGTCGGGTGCGGAGCGCGCCGGCGAGCGCCCTTAAAGCTCGCCGCGCGCACCGCCGATGCAGCGACGTGGACGTGAGAGAGGCCGGCAAGACCAGAAACCGCAGCGATCAGCCACTGCCGGACGCGCCGGCGGCGCCCGCGGGCGCGCAGCTGCTCGCCTCGCGCCTGGGCCTGCTCGACTCGCCGCCGCAGGAGGCCTTCGACCGTCTCACGCGCATGGCCGCGGCCGCAGCGGGGGCGCCCGTTGCCGTGCTGCTGCTCGACGACGTCCTCGTGAGCCACTTCGGGCTGGAGGAGGAGCTCGCCACTCGCGGCCGCGTGCCGCTGTCCGAGAGCCAGCTGCAGCGCATCGCCGCCAGCGAGCGGCCGCTCAGCGGCGGCGAGTGGGCCGCCGCGCCAGTGTGCTGCGAGGGCCATCGCGTAGGCGTGCTCTGCGCGATCTCCGCGCCTGGGCGCACCTCCCGCGGGCAGGAGCTCGCCGCGCTCGATGACCTCGCCGCGCTCGCCGGCAGCGAGCTCGACCTGCGCTCGGCGCTGCTCGACCGCGACCGCGCAGAGATCACGCTGCGAGACAGCGAGGGGCACATCCGGCGCGCCTTCGACCTCGCGCGAATCGGCATGATCATCGTCAGCGCCGACCCGCGCAGCGCGGGGACGATCATGCGCGTCAACCAAGCCTGCTGCGGGTTCTTCGGGCGCACCGAGTGCGAGCTCGTGGGCATGAACGTAATCGAGCTGACCCATCCCGACGACGTCGAGCTCAGCCACCGCGCGATCGGGTCGATCGTCGACGGCGAGACCTCCTACCTGCGCGGCATCGAGAAGCGCTACCTGCACCCTCTCGGCCACACGATCTGGGGTGAGCTCACGACCTCTGCGATCGCCGCCCACGACGAGCAGCCCGCGTACATGATCTCGATCGTCGAAGACATCACCGAGCGCAAGCAGGCCGAGCTCGACCTGCCCGCGATCGCCAACGTGGTGCGCCGGATCCTCAGCGGCGAGGACGCCCGCGAGGCGATCGTCCAGGCCGCCGTGGACATCGCCGGCGCGAGCAGCGCGCACCTCGCCGAGCGCAACGGCCCGAGCACGATCACCGTCACCGCCAGCTCAGGGCTGAACCTCGTGGGCGTCGACATCCAGCTCGACGCCCCCTCCGCCACCGCCGACGTCTTCCTCGGCGGGCAGCCGAAGTTCATCGCCGACCCCGAACGCGACCCGCTCGTCTCGAGTGAGTTGCTCGTGATGTCGCGCGCGCGCTCGATCATGTGGCAGCCGATCCTCAGCCACGGTGGGGTGATCGGCGTGCTCTGCGTGTGCTGGTCGGAGCGCCTCGAGAGCGTCTCCACGCGGGCCGCCCGCGCGGTCGCGTTGCTCACGGACGAGACCGCCGTCGCGCTCGCCCATCACGATGCGCTGCGGCGACTCGCCGCTCAGGCCACGACCGATCCCCTCACCGGCCTGCCGAACCGGCGCGCCTGGGACGAGCGGCTCACGCGCGAGCTCGCGATCGCCGCGCGGCGCGAGCACCCGCTCACGCTCGCGCTGCTCGACATGGATCGCTTCAAGCACTTCAACGACACCCGCGGGCACTCCGCCGGCGACGAGCTGCTCAACGAGTTTTCAATCCACGCGCGGGAGCTGCTGCGCGAGGGCGACGAGCTCGCGCGTTGGGGGGGTGAGGAGTTCGCGGTGCTGCTCCCCGACTGCCCCTCCGACGCCTTCGCCGCCTCGATCCTCGACCGCATCCGCAGCGTCGTACCAGCGGGTCAGAGCTGCTCGATCGGCTACGCCACCTGGGACCGCAGAGAGACGGCCGAGACGCTCGTCAAGCGCGCCGACCGCGCGCTCTACCGCGCGAAGGCGATGGGCCGCGACCGCGCGGTCTGCGCCGACTCGCTGCGCGGCGTGGGCGCCTGGCCCGCCGGCGCCTGAGCGCCGATCGTCCCACGGCGCCCGTAGTTCGCGGCCTGCACGCCGAGGGCCTCAGCCGAAGCCGAGCTGGCCGGCGAGCACGAGCGCGATCGCGCAGAAGCAGAAGAGGTGCTCTCGCAGGATCCCCTCCGCCAGAGCGGCGCGGCGCGGCGGCGGATCGACGCGCCCGCCCAGGCGCACCGCCGCCGGTACCGTGCGTGCGCCTGCGAGCGTGATCGCCGCGAGCGCGAGCGCGAGCGAGCTCCACGCCACCCACGCGGGCTCGCCGCCGCGCGCGATCTCCACCACGATCGCGGCGAGCGTCGCGAGCATGACCGCCGCGACGAGCCTGTTCATGGGCCGCGCCGCGGTCGTCACGCGCGCGTAGTAGGTCGCGATCGAGTCGATCGCGACCTCTCGCTCGACGGGCGCGCCGCGGCGACAGATCAGCTGCACGTCGAACATCAGATCGAACCACAGCACTGCCAGCAGGAAGCCCGCCCCGGCGGCGACGAAGGCGTTCATGTCAGGACCCTAGCTTGACCACCACGTGCGGTTCGAGGCGATTGTTCGCTTCGGAGTAGAAGGCCGCGAGCGCGTTCGCTTCGGCCTGCGTCAGCGCCACCCCGAACACTTCCTCGCCGCCCAGCTTCTTGTAGGCCGGCAGCAGCTGCTTGCCGATCTGGCCGAGGCCGAAGTGGCCGTCGTAGACGCTGTCGATGTAGAGCGCCACGTTCGAGCGCGCGAACCGCGCTGCCGCCCGCGAGCCGTGTTCGACCTGGTAGATCGCCGCGCCGACGCCCTGCCAGCCGCGGCTCGCGAGGCCCGTGAACTCGCGGTACAGGCCCGCGATTCCGTATGCGGCCCCCGTCAACGCCGAGGCGTTGCGTTCGTCGAGCACGGTCGGCAGCTGGAGCTCCTCGGCGCTTTCGATCGCCGCGCGCACCTGCGGTGGGTAGAGGCCGAAGCGACGCGGCGGAAGCCCGTAGGCGACGTAGGGCCATGCCGCCTTCGTCGCCGCGACCTCCTCTTCGGTCTGGCCCTCGAGGTTCTGCAGCGCCCTGCAGACGATCACGAGGTCTTCTCGCTCGAGCGCGAGCTCCGCCGGGCTCGGCGGCGCGGCCCTGCCGCAGCCGCTGCCCGCGAGCGCTAGGAGCGCGAACAGCGCCGCTGCGGCGATGCGCACGCGCGTTTGGCCTGGCGCGGGCGTGGTTTGGCCTAGACCGAGAGCAGGTCGACCACGAACACGAGCGTCGAGTTCGGCGGGATCGTCGATCCCGAGCCCCTCGCGCCGTAGGCGAGCGGAGCGGGGATGATCAGCTCGCGCCGGCCGCCGACTTTCATGCCCGGGATACCTTGGTCCCAACCGGGGATCACCGAGCCCTTGCCGAGTGTAAACGTAAACGGTTCGTTGCGTTTCCAGGACGCGTCGAACACCTTGCCGTTGCTGTAGAGCACGCCCACGTAGTTCACCGTGACCGTGTCGCCCGGCTTCGCTTCCGGCCCCGTGCCGACGATAAGATCCTTCGTTTCGAGTTTCGTCGGCGGCGCGCCCGACGGCGGCGTGACCTTCGGTTCGGTCGCGAGCGGGCCGCTCGTCGGGGTTGTCGCGGTCGTTGCGACCTGGCCGGCTTCGTTCTCTTTGACGAGTGCGTTGTCGGCTGAGTTCTCGTTGCCGATAGTGATCGTGCTGTTCGAGCCGCTCGAGCCGCAGCCGGCGATCAGCACGGCGGCGCTGAGCGTCACGAGGGTCGGGATCGCGCGCCGGCGGCCGCGACGGAGCAGGTGGGTGAGGGCGCTTGAGTTGGTCACGGTCGCGCAGCCTACCGGAGTTGGCAGCGCGCGGCGTGCGTTAGCATCGGCGATGGACCGTGCTAGGCGGGGAGGTAGCGGTGCCCTGAACCCGCAATCCGCTCTAGCGGGGCTGAACTCCCCTCCGAGGGGTTCGGCGCCGGTCGCCCCGTCGCCTGGGGCGTCGATGGTTCGGGTCCCGCGCGGTGTCGGCTTGCGAACCAGGTCAGGTCCGGAAGGAAGCAGCCTTAAGCGATCACCGACAGGCGCAGCGGGAGCTCCCGGACCGGAGCCATAGGCGTCGCAAGGCCTCCGGCGTGCGGAACCTCGACGGGGGGTGCGCGGTCCGCTGCCACGGCGCGAGGACGCCGAGCGCGCCCCCCCTCAATCGCAGCGGTGGAAGATCAGCCACGAGCGGTTCGAGCGCGTCGCGGAGAAGCCCGGCGGCACGCTCACGGCGACATGCGGGTCGTGCGGGTCGAGCACGTAGTCTTCTTCGACCTGCCTGCTCGCCGGGTCGACGTACACGCCGCGCTGAATATGCCCGACCTGGGCGCTGATCACGTTCGCCGGGCTCGTGTGCAGGTACAGCGCGAGCAGCGGGATCGGCGCGTGGTTGGGCACGCCGACGGGCCCGCAGCGGAGGTTGATCGCGTGGTCGCGCACGAGCGCGAGCAGGTCGCCTTCGATGCTCTGCTGGCGCGCGAGTTTCTGCAGTTCGCGGTGCGCCGCGCGGTACTGAGAGGGCGTAAAGGCGATCAGCGCGACGAGCACCAGCGCCGAGCCCGCCATCCACCAGCGCCGCCGCGGGTCCTCGCGCGCGAGGCCGATCCAGCCGACGAGCCCCGCGCCGCAGAACACGCACAGGATCGCCGCCGCCAGGAACGCATAGCGCGTGTCGATCGGCAGCCCCACCGCGGCGAAGAGCGCGAACACGGCGACCGCGAGCACGCCTGCGACCGCGCCGAGCAGCGCGCCGCGCCGCAGCCACAGCAGCGACAGCAGCCCGCCGAGCGCGGCCCCGAGCAGCACCTGCGGACGCAGGATCTCGCCGATCCGCCGGGGTATGTACTCGGGCACGTTCGCGATCCCGGTCACGCGCCCGAGCGTTTCGGCCGTGTGGCGCGTGTTCGTCAGCGACCACAGCGGATCGCCCGTGATCAACAGGTCGCTCGCCACCCACACGATCGGCGCGGCGGCCGCGAGCAGCGTGAGGCTCACCACTTCCGCCGGCGCGCGAGGCGGAGCTGAGGCCCGCTCGGGCAGCGCCCAGCGGGGGCAGAACCCGAGCAGGTAGAGCCAGTAGAGGCCCGAGAACGCCCATGCCTCCGGCCGCAGCAGCCCGGCGAGCGCGAGCAGCGCGAGGACCCGTGCGCCTCCGGCACGCCCATCGCGCGCGCGGCTCTCGCTCTCGAGCAGCAGCGCGCCGAGCACGAGCAGTAGGTAGGGGATGTCGACGTAGGCGCGCACGCCGTAGGAGAGCACGGGCACGCGCGTCAGGAACAGCAGCGCCGCGATCGCGCCGGCCGCGCGCGAGAACCAGACGCTCCCGAGCCGGTAGATCACCCAGCCGCAGGCCGACAGCGCGAGGAAGGCGAGCGCGACGGTGACGCCGCGCTCGCCGTCCGGCGAGAGCGGTGACAGCAAGACGCCGAGCAGCTCCAGCAGCGGGTGGGGCGTGGGTGCGATCGCGACTTCGTAGGCCGGCGTCTGTCCGCGCGAGATCTGCCCGCCCCAAGCGAGCGCGTAGAGCGTGTCGTAGTTGACGAAGCCCACACCCGCGATCACGCGCAGCAGCGCCGCGCCCGCGACCACGCAGGCGCCCGCCGCAAGGCGCGAGCCCCAGGCCCCGCCTCTCGAGGGCGCCGGCCCCTCACGGGCCGCGGGCGAGCCCTCCGTGTCCCTCGCCCAGGACCCCGTGTCAGCTGCCCGGACGGGTGTCGGACCCTCGCCGGGAGGGTGCGCGCGCGAGGGCCTGATCGGCGAACGCATGGGCGCGGACGCTACCCGCTCGAGGGGCGAGCAGAGCGGTTCACGGGCACCTTCGCCCTACCGCGAGGCGTGGGTAGACTCAGCCAACGGTGTCGCAAGCGGAGCAGCCACAGCAGCAGCAGCGGTCGCTGTACCGCCGGCACCGGCCCCGTACCTTCGCCGACGTTGTCGGCCAGGAGCCGGTGGTGCGCACGCTCATGCACGCGGTGGAACGCGACAGGGTCCATCACGCCTACCTGTTCGTGGGCTCGCGCGGCACGGGCAAGACCTCGATGGCAAAGATCCTCGCGGCCTGCCTGAACTGCGAGCAGGGCCCGACGACCGACCCCTGCGGGCGCTGCGAGTCCTGCGTCTCGATCGCGCGCGCGAGCTCCCTCGACGTGATCGAGATGGATGCCGCCTCGAACAACTCCGTCGACGATATCCGCGAGCTGCGTGAGAGCGTCGCCTACGCGCCGGTCAGCGGCAGGCGCAAGGTCTACATCCTCGACGAGGCGCATATGCTCTCGACGGCGGCCTGGAACGCGTTCCTGAAGACGCTCGAGGAGCCGCCCGTCAACACGGTGTTCGTGCTCGCCACAACCGAGGCCGGCAAGGTGCCGGCGACCGTGATCGACCGCTGCCACCGCTTCGACTTCCACCGGCCCACGGTCGAGCAGATCGCAAGCGTCGTCCGTCGCGCGGCCGCGCAGGAGTCGGTCGAGATCCCACCCGAGGCCGTCGCCGCGATCGCGCGCGCGGCGGCGGGCAGCTTCCGCGACGCGCTCGGCACGCTCGAGCAGCTCGTCACCTACAGCGGCGACGAGATCGCCCTCGCGGACGTGCTCGCGGTGCTCGGCGTCGCGGACGCGCGGCTGCTTGCCCGGGTCGTCGACGCGGTCGCGGCCGGCGACTCGCGGCAGGCGCTCGGCGTGCTCGAGGAGTGCGTCGAGCAGGGCCGCGACGCGGCGCTGTTTGCGGGCGACCT
Organism: Solirubrobacteraceae bacterium; assembly: GCA_035314465.1. Taxonomy (GTDB): domain Bacteria; phylum Actinomycetota; class Thermoleophilia; order Solirubrobacterales; family Solirubrobacteraceae; genus Palsa-744. The sequence goes on from DATFZM010000030.1 coordinate 14,337, forward strand.
CGAGGTGCGCCTGCGCGAGCTGCTCGTCGTGCAAACGCTGGGCGAGGTGCCAGCCGAGCTCTCGCTCACGCCCGAGGCCGACGCCGCCCTCGCCGAGCAGGCCCAGCGCGTGCCCCACGCGACCGTCGTGCGCCTGCTGGAGCTCCTTGGCGAGGCGATGGAGGCGGTTCGCGCAGGGGCCGACGCCCGCACCCGCCTGGAGCTCGCGCTCGTGAAGGCCGCAAAGCCCGAGGTCGATGGCACGCTGAGCGCGCTGCTGGCCCGCATCGAGCTGCTCGAGCAGGGCGCCCGTCCAGCGCCCGCAGAGGCGACTCCTCCCTCCGGCGGGAGAGCGGCCCCGGCGCCCGAGGCGGCCCCTGTCGATCCGGCGCCTGTCGAGGCGGCGCCTGTCGATCCGGCGCCTGTTGATCCGGCGCCTGTTGATCCGGTGCCCGACGAGCCGGCGCAAGAGCGGGCCGGCGAACCGCAGGTCTCCGCTCCCGCCGTGGGAGCATCCCCGCAGGAGGCCGCCCCGGACGCTGCCGGCGCCGGTGCGCCAGCGGTCTCGAGCGGCGCCGGCGGCCTCGAGTCGGTGGTCTCGCTGTGGCAGGCCGTGGTGGACCTCGTGCGCAGCGAGAACGCGCTGCTGGGCGCGCTGATCGCCGAGGCGCGGCCGGTCGCGGCGCAGGGCGAGGACCTGATCCTGGCGTTCGGGCCGAGCGCGCGCTTCCTCAAGAAGAAGGCCGAGGATCCGGCGAACAGGATGACCGTGGGCGAGGCGCTACGGGCGATCACCGGCGTGCGCTGGCGGCTCTCCTACGAGCTGCGCGAAGCGGCACCCACGGCGAAGGACCATGCTGCGGGGATCTCTTCGGAGGAGGACTGGGTGCGCCGCCTGATGGAGGAGTTTGACGCGGAGGAGGTCGTGGGCGAGTGATGCGCGCGATGACGAGCAACGAGGAAGGTGCGTGATGCCCAAGCAGCCGCGGATGCCGAACGTGCAGCAGATGATGGCCCAGGTGCAGAAGATGCAGCACGACGTCGAGGTCGCGCAGGAGGAGCTGCGCAACGAGGTCGTCGAGGCTTCGACCGGTGGGGGGATGGTGACCGTGAAGGTGAGCGGCGACCTGCAGGTGCGCGAGGTGCGGATCGACTCCCGTGCGGTCGACCCCGAGGACGTCGAGATCCTCGCGGACATGGTGCTCGCCGCGGTCAACGAGGCGCTGCGCATGGCTCAGGAGCTGGCCGAGCGCAAGCTAGGCGGGGCTACCGGCGGCCTCGACCTGGGCAACCTCGGCGGGTTGGGTCTCCCCGGGCTGTGAGCACGTCCTATGCGCCGCCGGTCCAGCGCCTGGTGAGCGAGCTCTCGAAGCTGCCGGGCGTTGGCAGTCGCACCGCGCAGCGGCTCGCGTTCCACATCCTGCGCTCCTCGAGCGAGGACGCCACAGCGCTCGCCGAGGCGATCCGCGAGGTCAAGGAGCGGATCGGGCTGTGCGAGGTGTGCTTCAACCTCACCGACGAGCAACGCTGCCGCATCTGCGAGGACCCGCGCCGCGACCAGGGCCTGATCTGCGTGGTGGAGGAGCCCAGCGACGTGATCCCGATGGAGCGCACGCACGAGTACCACGGCGTCTACCACGTGCTCGGCGGCGCGCTCTCGCCGATCGACGGCGTCGACCCCGAGGACCTGAAGATCGCCGAGCTGTTCGCCCGCGCGCAGGCGCCCGAGCCGGCGGTGCAAGAGGTGGTGCTCGCGACGAACCCCACGACGACTGGAGAGGCGACCGCTTTGCACATCGCCGAGGAGCTGCGCATGCGCGCACCGCAGGTGACCGTCACGCGCCTCGCGAGCGGTCTTCCGGTGGGCTCAGACCTGGAGTACGCTGACGAGGTCACGCTCGGCAAGGCGCTCGCTGGGCGACGGGCGCTCTAGCACGCCGGCGCGCAGCCGAGCGGGCGCCGCGCGGCCCCGAGCCGCGGCGGGCGTGCTTCTCCGAACGGCCACGACTCGCCGGCGCTCGCGAAATATCCTCCGCTCCGATGCCTGGGACGATCGTGATGAAGTTCGGCGGCACCTCCGTGGCCGACGCGGAGCGGATCAAGCGCGCGGCCGCGCGGATCGTCGAGCGCCGCGAACGCGGCTACGAGGTCGTGGCGGTGCTGTCGGCGCGGGGCAAGACCACCGACGAGCTGATCGCGATGGCGGAGGAGGTCTCCGCGGACCCGGACCCGCGCGAGATGGACATGCTGCTCTCGACGGGAGAGCGCATCTCCTGCGCACTTTGCGCGATGGCGATCCACGACCTCGGGCACCGCGCGATCTCGCTCACGGGCTCGCAGGCGGGGATCGTGACGGACGAGTCGCACACGAAGGCGATGATCGTCGACGTGCGCGCCGATCGCATCCGCTCGGCGCTCGAGAGCGACAACATCGTGCTCGTGGCTGGCTTCCAGGGCGTCTCGAGCACAGGGCGCGACGTGACCACGCTCGGCCGCGGCGGCTCGGACACGAGCGCGGTCGCGGTGGCGGCGGCCCTGTCCGCGGAGGTGTGCGAAATCTACACCGACGTCTCGGGCGTCTTCACGGCCGATCCGCGGATCGTGCCCGACGCGCGCAAGCTCGCGCGGGTGTCCTTCGAGGAGATGCTCGAGATGGCCGCCTCGGGCGCCGGCGTGCTACAGCTGCGCTCGGTGGAGTACGCGCGCAACCACAGCGTGCGCATCCACTGCCGCTCCTCCTTTGACGAGCAGCCAGGTACGTTTGTGGTCGCGGAAGGAGACACGATGGAGCAGCCCCTGATCACAGCCGTGACGCACACGACCTCGGAAGCGCGGATAACGCTCGTCGGCGTGCCCGATACGCCGGGCGCGGCCGCGCACATCTTCGACGCGCTCGCCCAGCGCAACGTGAACGTGGACATGATCGTGCAGAACGAGCCCGCCTCGGCAGGCGGATTGGCGGAGATCTCCTTCACGATCCCGCGCGAGGACCTGCGCACCGCGCTCACCGCGCTCGAGGCGCTGCGTGGCGAGTCCTACACCGAGCTCGCCATACACGAGGAAATGGGCAAGGTCTCGATCATCGGCGCCGGGATGCGCTCGCACCCCGGCGTGGCGGCGAAGGTGTTCGGCGTGCTCGCCGGCGAGGGCGTGAACATCGACATGATCTCCACCTCGCCGATCAAGATCTCGTGCGTGATCGACCGCGATTTGGTCTCGCGCGCCGTGCGGGCCCTGCACGGCGCCTTCGAGCTCTCCGGCCCGGGCACGATCGTCCAGGAGGAGCCCTTCGAGGGCTAGCCGCGAAGGCGCAAATTGCGCGCTACGGGCGCGCGCAAATTGGGTGCGACGGCGTACGCAAATTGCGAGCGCCCCCTGGGGCGGAGTGAGGCGCGTTGAGCGCGCCCCGGGGCCTCGGTCGGGCCCGTGTTGCGCTTGGACCGCCGGCGTGCCAAGCGCACGGTCGAGGGCACCGAGCACCGCCAGGCGCGCGTCGCCTAGCCGGCTTCCTCGAGCGAGCGCTGCAGCGCCTCGAGCACGCGCACCACGCGCAGGCCGCTGTTGCCGTCCGAGCGCGGCTGCGCGCCGGTGCGGATGCAGTCGATGAAGTGCTCGCACTCGATTCGCAGCGGCTCGAGGTTGGGGATGCGCGGCGAGAAGATGTCGCCCGAGCGCGCGATGTACTCGCCCCACGAGCGCGTGTCCTCGTCGAAGCCCTTGTCGTAGATCGTCAGCTTGCCCTCGATCAGCATGTCGTCGAACGTCGCCATGCGGCGGGCGCCGACGACCGTGATTCGCCGCTCCTTGTGCGGGTCCAACCAGCTCAGGTGCAGGTGCGCGACGACGCCGGAGGGGAAGCGGAGATAGCAGAAGACGACGTCCTGCACGCCGGGGCGCACGAACGATGCGCCCTGGGCGACGCACTCCACGGGCTCCTGCCCGATCAGGTACAGCGCCACGGAGACGTCGTGCGCGCCCAGGCTCCAGAGCGCGTTCTCGTCGGCGCGCAGCTTGCCGAGGTTGAGCCGGTTGCCGTAGACGTAGTAGAGGTCACCGAGCTCGCCGCCGTCGATCAGCTCCTTCAGGCGGGCGACCGCGGGGTGGTACTCGAGCAGGTGGCCGACCATCAGCGCGCGCCCTGCGGAGCGCGCGGCCTGCACGGCTCGCTCGGCCTCGGCGGCGTTCGTCGCGAGCGGCTTCTCGACGAAGCAGTGCTTGCCCGCTTCCAGCACCGCGACGGCCAGCCGGGCGTGGCTTGGCACCGGCGTGGCGAGCACGACCGCGTCGAGCTCCGGGTCTGCGAGCAGGTCCTCGAGCTCGCCAGTGAGACGCGCCGACGGGTAGCTCGGGGCGATGCGGGCACGTGCCTGCTCGGAGGCGTCGCAGAGCCAGGTCAGCTCGCAGCCCGGGATCGCGGCCAGGTTGCGCGCGAGGTTCGGGCCCCAGTAGCCGAGGCCGGCGACGCCCACGCGCACCGTTGCGCCCGGGCCCACGGCGCGCGAACCGCTCGTCCCGTCGTTCTCGGTCGTGCTGTTCACACCGGCTCCCTCGCGGGCAGGGCCTGCAGTCGCTTCTGGAAAGCGTCGATCGCCGCCACGCAGCGCTCCGCGGCGTGGCCGTCTCCGTAGAGCGCGGGGTGCTCGGCGGGGGGCTCGCGCGAGAGCGCGCGGAGCGCAGCGCTCGCGTCGAGGTCGACGAGCGTGTTCCAGCCGGTCTGCACCGTCTCAACCCACTCGGTGCTCGCCCGCAGGGTGATGCACGGCACCCCGGCAAGGTACGCCTCCTTCTGGACGCCGCCGGAGTCGGTGAGCACCGCGCGCGACTGGCAGAGCAGAGCGCTGAACTCGGCGTAGCCGAGTGGCTCGCAGAGGACGAGCTCGGGCAGCTCGGCCAGGCGCTCGAGCAGGCCCTGATCCTGTAGGCGAGCGCGCGTGCGCGGGTGCACGGGGAACAGCACGGCGCCGGGAAGCGCCTCGATCAGGGCCACGAGCGAGCGCAGGCGCTCGGGATCATCGACGTTGCCCGCGCGGTGTGCCGTGAGCAGCAGGTACTCGCCGGGAGAGAGCCCGTGCGCGGCCGGCAGCTCGCTGCGGCCGCGGGCGAGCGGCTGCAGGCGCATGGCGACGTCGACCATCACGTCGCCTACGACGATCGCCTCGCCCGCGACGGACTCCGAGCGCACGTTCTCGGCGGCGTTCTGCGAGGGGCACAGCAGCAGCGTGGAGGCGTGGTCGGTGAGCACGCGGTTGAGCTCCTCCGGCATGGCGCGGTCGAACGAGCGCATGCCCGCCTCGACATGCACCACCGGCACGCCGGCCTGCGCGGCGGCGAGCGCGCCGGCGAGCGTGGAGTTGGTGTCGCCGTAGACGAGCGCCGCAGCGGGTGCGACGTCGGCGAGCAGCGGCTCCAGCGCGGCGAGCATGCGCGCCGTCTGCGAGGCGTTGCTGCCGCCGCCGATGCCGAGCTCGCGATCTGGGCGGGCGAGCCCGAGCTCGCTGAAGAAGACGCTCGAGAGCACGTCGTCGTAGTGCTGGCCGGTATGCACGAGGATCTCCTCGTGGTGCTCGCGCAGCGGGCGCGACACGGCGGCCGCCTTGACGAACTGGGGCCGGTTGCCGACGACGGTGATGATCTTCACGCCGGGCAGCCTACGGGCTCGGCGGCGCCGGCCTAGGCTGCGGCGCCGACCACCGACGCGCTCCAGTCGATCACCGAGGTGGGCCGCACGACGTGCTTGCTCATGCCGAGCTCGCGCGGCTCGAGGCCGAGCGCCAGGCCGACGAGCTGGGGCAGGTGCAGCACGGGCATGCCGAGCTCGCGCCCGACGACCCCGGCGGCGAGCGGCTGCTGGAGGTCGAGGTTGAGGTGGCAGAGGGGGCACGGCGTCACCAGGCAGTCGGCGTCCGCGTCGATCGCGTCGCCGAGGTGGCGGCCGGCCTGCTTCAGCGAGGCGTCCTTGTTCATGGTGATGATCGGAAAGCCGCAGCACTTGCGCATCCCGGCGTAGTCGATGACCGTGCCGCCGAGCGTCTCGATGACCTCGTGTAGGTAGTTGTCGCGGGGCCGCTCGCTGTCGATTTGCAGGCGCTTGCGCGGGCGCACTATGTAACAGCCGTAGAAGGGGCCGACCTTGAGGTTGGTGAGCGGCCGGCGCACCCGCTCGCGCAGGTTCTCGAGCCCGATCTCCTCGACGAGCAGCCAGAGGAAGTTCTTGTTCGTGAGGCCCTTCTCGTAGGAGAGGCCCTCGCCGGCGAGCGTGGAGTTGACGTGCTCGCGGTACTCGGCGCTCGCGTCCAGGCGCTCCTGGCACTCGCTCTGGGCGCCCTGGCAGGTGGAGCAGATGTTCATCATCATCTCGGCGCCCGGCACCTGCTGGGCGAGCGCGAATGTGCGCGCGTTGAGCGTGTCTGCGAGCTCCTGGTTGTGCTCGGCGATCACACCCGCGCCGGTGCAGCACGCGCGGTCGAGCTCGACCAGCTCGATGTCGAGCAGCGGCGCGACCTTTGCCATCGAGCCGTGCAGCTCGGGCGTGAAGCCGCGGCTGACGCAGCCGGGCCAGTAGGCGACCTTCATTGGCTGTTGCTCCCTTCGGATCCGGCCTCGGGGTCGTCGGCGGACGCGTCCGCGCCCGCGCCGCCCTGGTGGGTGACGCTTTCCTCTTCGGCCGCCGAGGGCGGGCCGGGGTCGGGGCGCGGTGGCGCGACCGTGCTGGGCGTCGCCCCGACCGCGGCCTGCTCGGGCACCACCGGAGCGTTGTCCTCGTCGCTGCCGCTGATGTAGAGGTTGAGCTCGTAGCGCCGTTCGCGGCCCTCCACCTTGTCGTAGATGCCCTGTACGGCCTTGAGGTCCTCGCTCGGGATCTTGTGCGGTTTCAGCGCGCCTGCCAGCGTGACCTTGCCGCGCGCGAGCGCCTTGAAGATCGACGGCAGCGAGCTGAGCAGCTCTTTGGCGGCGGACGGGGCAAATTTGCCGAAGAAGGAGTTGCCGCCGTAGGAGCGCGGCAGCAGCTCGGCCTCCCACAGCAGCCCGTTGTCCTTGATCAGGGTGGCGAATGCGGCCTCGTGGCGCTCGCCGTTGTTGTGGTCGCGGATGTGGTGGTCGGCGATCGCGACCCGCCGCAGGCGCATGATCTGGCCCATCGGGTTGACGTCCTTGGGGCAGGCCTCGACGCACTTGAAGCAGTGCGTGCAGTCGAAGATGCCCTGCGGGTCCTGGGCGAGGTCGTTGAGGCGCTCGTACTGCTGGTCGTCGCGCGGATCGCCGACGAAGCGGTAGGCCTTGGCGAGCGCGGCCGGCCCGATGAATCCGGGGTCGACCTCCATCGCCAGGCAGTCCGAGACGCATGCGCCGCATTGGATGCAGGCCATCGTCTGCGTGACGTCGACCATCGACTCGCGCGGCACGAGGTACTCGCGCTCGGGGACGGGCTGCTTGGCCAGCAGCCACGGTGTGACGCGCTGGATCTTCTTCCAGTGGACCTCGTCCATGTCGACGATCAGGTCCTTGATCACGGGCATGTTGCCCATCGGCTCGATCTCGATCACGCCGTCGGCTCCGGAGCCTCCGCGTGCGGCGTCGAGGTGGGTGTGGCAGGCGAGCGCGGGTTCGCCGTTGACGCGCACGCCGCAGGAGCCGCAGATCGCCTGCCGGCAGGAGCAGCGGATGCCGATCGAGCCGTCGAAACGGTCGCGCGCCTGCAGGATCGCCTCGAGCACGGAGCGATGCGCCTCCAGCTCGACGGTGTGCTCATCCCAGTAGGGCGCCTCGCCCGACTCCGGGTCGTAGCGGCGCAGGCGCAGCGTGAACGACTCGATCCCGCCCTCCCTGTCGTGCGCTTCGGTCATCAGTATTTCCTCTCTTCGGGCTCCCACTGGGTGATCGTGACCGGTGAGTAGCTGACGACGGGCCCGTCGGGGCCGAGGGCCACGTCGATGTGCTTGAGCCACTCGGCGTCGTTGCGCGCGGGGTAGTCGGTGCGGAACTGCGCTCCGCGGGACTCTTTGCGCTCGAGCGCCGCTACGACGGTGGCCTCGGCGCAGTCGAGCAGGAAGCCGAGCTCCAGCGCGCCGAGGACGTCCTGGTTGAAGACCGTCCCGCGATCGTCGATCCACGCCGTCTCGGCCTCCTCGCGCAGCCGCGCAACGGTCTGGAGCGCGCTCTGCAGGCCCTCCTCATCACGGAACACCGCGGCGTGGCGGTTCATCGCCTCGCCGAGCTCGGCCTTGATCTCCGACACGCGGCGGCCCTGGTGGGGGCGGGCGATGATCGCGTCGATGCGCTCCGCGTCCGCGCGCAGAGGCGCGAGCGTCTCTACCCGCGGCGGGCCCATCGCGGCGGCGCGCGCGGCCGCGTCTTCGCCGGCGCGGCGGCCGAAGATGAGCGTGTCGAGCAGCGAGTTCGCGCCGAGGCGGTTGCCGCCGTGGACGGACACGCAGGCGACCTCGCCGGCGGCATAGAGGCCCTCGATCGACGTGCGACCGTCGACGTCGGTCTTGACGCCGCCCATGATGTAGTGCTGGCCGGGGCGGATCATGATCGGTTCGCGGGTGATGTCGACGCCGGCGAAGTCGCGTCCGAGGTTGACGATCTCGCGCAGCGCCTCGAGCGTGCGCCGGCGCGGCACGACGGTGACGTCGAGGAAGATGCCGGCGCCGTGGGGCCCCACGCCGCGGCCCTCGTTGATCTCGATCTGCTCGGCGCGCGAGACGACGTCGCGGGAGGCGAGCTCCATCTTGTTGGGGGCCGATTTCTCCATGAAGCGTTCGCCGTTGGCGTTGAGCAGGTGCGCGCCCTCGCCGCGAGCACCCTCGGTGATGAGGATCCCCGTCTCGACCAGGCAGGTGGGGTGGTACTGGACCATCTCCATGTCCATCAACGGCGCGCCCGCGCGGTAGGCCAGCGCGATCCCGTCGCCCGTGACGATCAGCCCGTTGGTGGTGGGTTTGTAGACCTGACCGGCGCCGCCGCAGGCGAGGATCACGTTCTTGGCGGTGAACGCCTCCAGCGTGCCGCTGCGCACGTCGCGCGCGATCACGCCGGCGCAGCGCCCATTGTCGTCGAGGAGCAGCGACGTCGTGAACCACTCCTCGAAGCGCTCGACGGTCTCGTGATGCTTCATCAGCTGCTCGTAGAGCACGTGCAGCATCGCCTGGCCGGTGATGTCCGCGACGTAGGCCGTGCGCTTCATCGAGGCGCCGCCGAACGCCCGCAGATCCATCTCGCCCTTGTCGTTGCGGTGGAAGGTGACGCCGATGTGCTCGAGGTGCATCACCTCCGCGGGCGCCTCTGAGCACATCACTTCGATCGCGTCCTGGTCACCGAGGTAGTCCGAGCCCTTGACGGTGTCGTAGGCGTGCGAATGCCAGTCGTCGTCGATGCTGATCGCGGCGTTGATGCCGCCGGCGGCGGCCACGGAGTGCGATCGCACCGGGTGGACCTTGCTCATGATCGCGACCGAGGCGCCGTTCTGGGCGGCGGCGAGGGCCGCGCGCTGGCCCGCGAGGCCGGCGCCGATGATCAGTACGTCGTGTGCTGGCATGGCTTCCTAGTTAAGGGGAGGGGAGGGGAGTGGGGCGGGACTCTATAACGCCCGGCCCCGCGAGCCGGGGGCGATTCAAGTCGCCGGACGCAGCGCCTGGCGTACCTGCGCGAGCGTGACGACGCCCTTGAGCACGCCTTCGTTGTCGACCGCCACCATCGCTCCGAGGCGCCCGAGGCCCTCGGCGCCGAGCAACGATTCCAGCGGCGCCTCTTCGCCGATCCGGATCGGCATGTCCTCCTCGAGCACCTCGGCGACCGGCAGCGCGGGTCGCCCGGCGGCGATCTCGCTCTCGACCCGCTGCTGCTGGACGACGCCGAGGAAATGGCGCGTGGGGTCCACGACGGCGAACCACGGCCAGCGGTAGCGCAGGAAGAACTGTTCCTGGGCGTCCAGCAGCGTGGCTTCGGCGGGGATCGTGACGGGCTCGCGGTCCATGATGTCGGCGACCGTCATGTCCTTGATGCGCTGTCCGAGCGCGCCCTGCACGACGGCCGCGCCCGCAGCCTGGTAGAGGAAGAACGCGAGCACCATCGTGAGCAGGCCGAACGTCGAGCCGTTCGCGAACGCCCACAGCCCGAACACGCCGAGCACCAGCGCGAAGACCTGGCCCGAGCGCCCTGTCGCCTGCGTGGCGCGGTTGCGATCGCCGGTGCGCCACCAGATCAGGCCGCGCGCGATGCGTCCGCCGTCGAGCGGGAAGGCGGGCACGATGTTGAAGACGAACAGCAGCGCGTTGACGAATCCGAGCCAGCCGACGAGCGCGACGAGCGGCGTGGTCGTCGAGCTGCCGCTCGTGACCGCCAGTTCGGCGAAGCGCCCCCCGCTTGTGAGAGCGGCCCCGACGGCGGCGCAGAGGATCACGAGGGCGAGCGTCACGGCCGGGCCGGCAACCGCGACCTTCAGCTCCTCTGCTGCGGTCTGGGGCTCGCGGCGCATGTGCGAGAGCCCGCCGAAGAACCACAGGTCGATCCCCGCGATCGGGATCCCGAGCCGCCTCGCGGCGAGCGCGTGGCCGAGCTCGTGCAGGATCAGCGACGCGAAATAGCCAAGCGCGGCGGCGACCGCGACGACATAGTCGGTGGTCGACGATTCGCCGAGCACCTGTGGGAAGTATTCGCGCGAGAGCCAGTAGATGAGGAAGAAGAGGACGAAGAACCAGCTCGCGCTGACACCGATGCGGATGCCGAAGATGCGTGCAAGCTGGAAGTTCTGACGCGGCCGCATATGTAAATGGTAGGCGTCGGCGGCAGCCCTTCGCCCGCGGGCGAAGGGCTGCCGCCGGCGGCCCTCGGCGGCCCGCGCTCGCCGACGTCTAGGCCTGCGGGCGGCCGCGCTCGATGATCGCCTCGAAGTCGACCCCCGCCGGTAGCGTGCCGTACTCCAGACCGGCCTCGCCCGCCAGGCGCGAGGCGCAGAACGCGTCGGCGACGGGGGCGGGCGCGTTTCGCACGAGCAGCGAGCCCTGCAGACAGAGGGCCATCGTTTCGACGACCCGCCGCGCGCGCGTCTCCAGCGTGGCGGGATCGCTGAACTGGTCCTTGAGCTCCGCCACGCGCGCGTCCAGCCTCGCGTCCGCGCCGGCGGCGAGCTCCACCTCGTCGAGGAACACCTCCAGCGAGCGCGGAGAGCGCGCGAGCGCGCGCAGCACGTCGAGGCTCATCACGTTCCCCGAGCCCTCCCAGATCGAGGCCAGCGGCGCCTCGCGGTAGAGCCGGGGCATGCCCGACTCCTCAACATAGCCCGCTCCGCCGAGGCACTCGAGCGCCTCGAAGGCGTGGTTGGGCGCGCGCTTGCAGGTCCAGTACTTGCCCACCGCGGTCGCGAGCCGCTTGAAGAGCTGGGCGTCGCTGGCGTCCTGGCCGGCGTCCGCGTCGGCGTGTGCCTCGTCGTAGGCGCGAGCGAGGCGCATCGCCAGGGCGGTGCTCGCCTCGGACTCGAGACACAGGTCGGCGAGCACGTTGCGCATCAGCGGCTGGTCGATCAGCTTCCTGCCGAAGGCGCTGCGGTGGGCCGCGTGGTGCGTAGCGTTCACGACCGCCACGCGCATCCCCGCGGCTGTGCCGATCACGCAGTCGAGGCGCGTGTGGCCGACCATCTCGATGATCGTCGGCACGCCGCGGCCGGGCTCCCCGACCATCCGCGCCCAGGCGCCCTGCAGCTCGATCTCAGAGGAGGCGTTGGAGTGGTTGCCGAGCTTGTCCTTCAGGCGCTGGATGTGGAACGCGTTGCGCCCGCCGTCGGGAAGGATGCGCGGCAGCAGGAAGCAGGAGAGGCCGTCGTCGGTCTGGGCGAGCACGAGGAACATGTCGGACATCGGCGCCGAGCAGAACCACTTGTGCCCGATCAGCTCGTACTCGCCGCCGGCGCCGCCGCCGCCCAACGGGTGCGCGACGGTGGTGTTGGCGCGCACGTCGGAGCCGCCCTGCTTCTCGGTCATCGCCATGCCGGAGATCGCGCAGCCCTTCTCGGCAGCGGGGATCAGGCGGGGGTCGTAGTGCGTCGCGGTCACCAGCGGCTCCCATTCGGCGGCGAGCTCCGGCTGGGCCCGCAGGGCGGGCACGACGGCGAAAGTCATCGTGATCGGGCACGCGAAGCCGGCCTCGGCCTGCATCGCGGTCATGTACATCGCCGCGCGCGCCGCGTGGGCGGCGGGCTCCTCGCTCGTCCAGGGCAGCGAGTGCAGCTCGTGCTCCACCCCGAGCGCCATCAAGCTGTGCCACGCGGGGTGGAACTCGACCTCGTCGATGCGGTTGCCGCAGCGGTCGAAGGTGCGCAGGATCGGCTTGTTCTCGTTGGCGAGCCGTCCCCACAGCTGCTGGGGCTCACCGCCGACGAGCCGTCCCAGCGCGGAGGCTCGCTCCCCGACCCAGCCGGCGCCCTCGCGCTCGACGGCCTCCACGAGCGGGAGGTTGCTGGCAAACACGTCGAGGTCCGCCAGCGGCGGCACCTGGTTGAAGACCGTGTGCGTCTGCCACGGCGCGGCGTCCTCGCGCGAATCGTGCGAGACGGTGGCCATCGTCTAAGTCAAGCAGATGGCGGTGATGTGCGGCAGCGACCGCCGTGCCGCCGCGGACGGCTGCTGCGCGATCGCGCTAGTGGCCTGGCCGGCTACTTGTGCTCGTCGCGTGTGCTGGCGTTCTTGTCGGCGATGTGGCGCTGACCCTCACGCAGACGGTCGTACTCCTGTTCGAGTATCCACCTGCGGATCTTGCGCTCAATCGACCTCTCGAGCTCCCTACTCATGTGAGCATCGTGCATCCGAGCGGCGGGTTGCACATTGGACATCGGTCCCAAATACAGCGCCAGCGGCTGGACACGGGCGGCGCCGCCAGCGTCGGCGTGTAGCCTGCGCCGCGCTAACGGTCGGGATCGTGCGTATGGCGCGCAGGCGAGCTGGAACCAGTAAGCCCCGCGGCGCGCCGTCGCCGCTAGTTCGCGGCGGCGCGGGCGTGGGCCGCCCGGCGGCGAGTCGCCGGCCCGCGGCGCACGGACGCTAGCATCCGGCCCCCCCGACCAAGGACCGAGCGATGGCCAAGATCAAGGTAAGCAACCCCGTCGTCGAGCTCGACGGCGACGAGATGACGAGGATCATCTGGGCCTTCATCAAGGAGCAGTTGATCCTGCCCTACCTCGACATCGATCTCCACTACTACGACCTCTCGATCGAGAACCGCGACGCGACCGCCGACCAGGTGACTGTTGACGCGGCCAACGCGATCAAGCAGTTCGGAGTGGGCGTGAAGTGCGCGACGATCACGCCCGACGAGGCGCGCGTGAGGGAGTTCTCGCTGGAGGAGATGTATCGCTCGCCCAACGGCACGATCCGCAACATCCTCGGCGGGGTGATCTTCCGCGAGCCGATCGTGATCGCAAACATCCCCCGCCTCGTACCGGGCTGGACCAAGCCGATAGTGATCGGCCGTCACGCCTTCGGCGACCAGTATCGGGCGACCGATCTCGTCGTCCCCGGCGAGGGCAAGCTGACGTTGACCTTCACGCCGAGCAACGGCGATCAGCCGATCGAGCTCGACGTCTACGACTTCCCCGGCAGCGGCGTTGCGCTGTCGATGTACAACCTCGACAGCTCGATTCGCGACTTCGCGCGCGCGTCCCTGCGCTACGGCCTTGAGCGCGGCTACCCCGTGTACCTGTCGACGAAGAACACGATCCTCAAGCGCTACGACGGGCGCTTCAAAGACATCTTCGAAGAGGTCTACGAGGAGGAGTTCCGCTCGGACTTCGAGCAGGCTGGGCTGACATACGAACACCGTTTGATCGACGACATGGTGGCGGCTGCGCTGAAGTGGGAAGGCGGCTACGTGTGGGCATGCAAGAACTACGACGGCGACGTCCAGTCGGACACCGTCGCGCAGGGCTTCGGATCGCTGGGGTTGATGAGCAGCGTGCTCAGGACAGCCGACGGCAAGACCGTGGAGGCCGAGGCGGCCCACGGAACGGTCACCCGCCACTACCGTCTGCACCAGCAGGGCAAGCCGACGTCCACGAACCCGATCGCATCGATCTTCGCGTGGACGCGCGGCCTCTCGGCGCGCGCGCGCATGGACGCGACGCCCGAGGTGGGCGCGTTCGCCGAGTCGCTCGAGCGCGTGTGCGTCGAGACGGTCGAAGGCGGGGCGATGACGAAGGACCTCGCGCTGCTCGTGGGCGACGATCAGCCGTGGCAGACCACACAGGAGTTCCTCGCCTCGATCGACGCGAACCTCCAGCGGGCGACGGCGTGAGAGGCGCCTGTCCGCTCAGATCAGTCAACGCACAGCAGACCAGGAGATGAATCTGTGAGCAATCCCGTACGAGTGACGGTCACCGGCGCAGCCGGGCAGATCGGCTACAGCATCGTTTTCCGCATCGCCTCAGGGCAGCTGCTGGGGGCCGACCAGCCGGTCGATCTGCGGCTGCTTGAGATCCCGCAGGCAATGAGCGCCCTGGAAGGCGTGGCGATGGAGCTTGTGGACTGCGCGTTCCCGCTGCTGGCGAACATCGACCTGCACGACAACCCGGGGGAAGCCTTCGCCGGCGTGAACGTCGCGCTGCTCGTTGGCTCGCGTCCGCGCACGAAGGGTATGGAGCGGGCCGAGCTGCTCGGGGAGAACGGCAAGATCTTCACGGTGCAGGGCCGGGCGCTGAACGAGAACGCGGCAGGCGACGTGAGGGTGCTGGTGGTGGGCAACCCGGCGAACACGAACTGCCTGATTGCGATGAGCAACGCTCCCGACATCCCGCGCGAGAGGTTCACGTCGATGATGCGCCTCGACCACAACCGCGCGATCGCCCAGCTGGCCAACAAGCTCGCCGTGCCGGTGACCGATGTCAGCCGGATGGGCGTGTGGGGGAACCACTCCCCGACGATGTACCCCGACCTGTTTCACGCGCAGGTGGGCGGCGAGCGTGCGGCGGACGCCGTGGACGACATGGAATGGATCGAGCAGGAGTTCCTTCCCGGTGTGGGCAAACGCGGGGCGGCGATCATCGAGGCGCGGGGCTCCTCCTCGGCGGCCTCGGCCGCGAACGCCGCGATCGATCACACGCGCGACTGGATCGCGGGCACTTCCGATTGGGTCTCGATGGGCGTCGCCTCCGACGGCTCCTACGGAATCCCCGAGGGCCTGATCTGCGGGTTCCCGTGCGTGTGCAGCGGCGGGAGCTGGGAGATCGTCGAGGGTCTCGAGCTCGACGAGTTCTCGCGCGGGAAGATAGACGCTTCCGTGGAGGAGCTGCTCAGCGAGCGCGTTACGGTCGCCGGGCAGGGGCTGATCTAGGATCTGAGCGAGGCGGGTCGGGCTGCAGGGGGCGCGACCGGCGGTCGCGCCCCTCGCCTGCGCAGTGAAACCGCCGGCGGGCGATCAGCCGCGGGGGAACCAGCCCCGGCCCTGCTTGTGAACCTTTTTTTCCTGCTCCAGCCCGGGGAGCACGCGGTAGAGGTAGTTCTGCTTGATGCCCATCTTCGCCGCCAGCTCGGGGATGGTGATGCCGGGCTGACCCTGGACGAACCCGAGCGCCTCGGCCGCGCGAGTGCCGCTGCCTTTGCGACGACCGGCACGGCGGGCGCCGGTGCGGCGGGGTTTGCGCGGGGCTTTCGGTTTCGCGGTCGCGGTGGCGGTGGCCGTTTTTTTCGCGCGGCTCGCAGCCCCGCGCGGACGACCGGGTCCGCGCCGCCGTGTGGAGGCTTTTGTCGCTGAGGAGGACCCCCCGCCGACCCCGGCCAGCGCCGCGGCGGCGGACTCCAAGCGGGTGTGCTCCTCCACGAACGGCTTGAGCTCGTTCAGCCGAGCCATGATCTCGCGGCGCTTCTCGTCAAGAAAGTCAGTCACGTTGAGTCCTCTTCACTAGCGTCGATGTACCCCATGTCACATCGCTGATCGCTTCACCTTACACCGTTTCAGGGGTGTCGCCCTCCTCCAAACAGGCGCGCAGTCGCTCGAGTGTGCGCTTAGCCTCTCGCTCGGGCATGCCGCCGACGAGCGCGCGGCTGACGATCGCGCCAACCGGCCCGAGCGGGGCGTGGAACTCGTTGCGATAGTCAAAGCGCGTGCCGCCGGGCTGCGCGCGTAAGACGTATTCGCTGCGCGCGCGGGAGCGCGCCGGGCCGCGGCCCTCCCAAACGGCGAGCTCGCACGGCCGACACTCGACCAGCCGCCAGTGAACCTCGACGGTGACGCCGCGCATGTGGATCTGCTGATCCATCGTGAAGCCCCTCCGTGGGGGGCCGTCATCGGCATGGACGAGGCGCCTGTGAATCGTGACCCAGCGGTCGAGCTGGGTCGGGTCCATGACCATCTCCCACACCCTCGCCGCAGGCGCTGCGATCTCTATCGACGCCGTGACGATGCTCATCCCGAACCGCCGTAGGGGAGGTAAGCGCAGCGCGCGAAGACCCCTCGCTGCGCGATCCCTGCGCGCGAGCAGACGCCGCCCCGAGCCGACCGAGGGACGGGAAGTGTCAAAGAGTGGGATTTGACCATGTCATCTCGCCGCGAGCGGTTCATATTCCTCCCATTCGGCGAGCGCGCGTTCGACGGCGGCGTCGAAGGAGTGCAGGCGCACGCCGAGCAGCTCGGCGACGTCGTCCTCGGCCGGGAGCAGGTCGCCCTGCAGGCTTTCCATCAGCGGCAACACCAGGTTTGGATCCTCACTCACAATCGCCGCCGCCACACGCGCCGCGATCGGGGTCATGTTGACGGCCAGCCCTAGCGCGGGACGTCGCACCAGCATCAGCTCGGCGATGCGCTTGAGGATCTCCTCGTAGGTGAGCACTTCGGGTCCGCCGATCTCGAGCGAACGGCCACCCACCGGAGCGTCGGCGCACGCGAGCAGCATCGCGATCGCGTCGCGTTGATCGATTGGCTGAGTGCGGAACCGGCGCCACGCCGGCAGCGTCAGCACGGGCATTCGCTCGACGAGCCGCACGAGCAGGCGAAACGAGCGCGAGCGGGCGCCGATGATGATCGAGGCGCGCAGCGCGACCGAGTCCGCGACGGCGGCGAGCAGGACGCGCTCCACCTCCGCTCGGCTGGCGAGGTGCCGCGAGAGCGGCGGCGCCTGCGGTCCCTGCCCGCTCGAAGGCGCGCTGCTACGTGCCTGCGAGATGGGCGTTCCTCGCGGCAGGAGCCCACCGAGATAGACGATCCGCCTGACGCCGGCGCGCGCCGCCGCGGCGGCGAAGTTGTGGGCCGCGATCCGGTCGCGCTCGCTGAAGGCGGCGGCGCGGGCATCGGTGCTCTCCATCGAATGAATCAGGTAATAGGCCACCTCGACGTGCGCGAGCGCACGGTCGAGGCCCTCGCCCATGAGCGCGTCGCCGCGCACGACCTCGACCTCGTCGGGGTCGATGTAGTGTTCGAGCACGGCCAGCGTGCGGTCGGGTTCGCGCCCGAGCGCGCGCACGGCGTGTCCGGCGTCGAGCAGTCGCGGGACGAGCAGCGAGCCGACGAAGCCGCTCGCGCCGGTGACGAGGATGATCATCTGCGCAGATCATGACGCGCCGGCGCCACCCCGGCCCAGAAGCCCGGAATATGCGCGATCCTGGTCGTGATTGTCACAGGAACGTGACGCGACATCGCCTATTTGGGGGTAGAGATTGGTTTTGTCTGCGATTTGCGAGAAGCCTCTTAGGGCGCCCTTGAGCGAGCACCGCGATGGTGCTTTGATCACTGCCGTTCCATTGAATCCGAGCGAGGGGTCTGGGGGGCTGCATTGGCGCAGAGAACGCAAGGCGGGCGCACGTCCAAGCGGGCGCCGAAGGTTAGCTGCGACGAGTGCTACTTCCGCGTCAACCTCCTATGTGCGCTCGATCTGCCTGAGCCCTGCGCCACCTTCAGACCGCACCAGGCACAGCTCAAGCCGCCGCAGCAGCTTCGCTTCGTGTTCCGCCAGGAGCGGCGCACACGTGCCGCCTGGGCGTTCCCGTCGGCGCAGGAGCAGGCTTCGCTGCACGCCTGACCGTCGCGCTTAGTGGAGGCAGGGAGGGGTATATTGGGAGGTCGACCTGCAAGCTCTCGGCGGAGGCGGTGGAAAGATGGCAGAGAAGAGGAGATCCGGAAGGCTCGTAAACGAGGCCTGGGCGTCTCAGGGGGAGCGCTATCTGCAGCGCCTGCTCGAGGACGACCAGCTGCGCGCGCGCCTGCTGGGAGCGTATGTGTCCGCGCGCAGCGCCTATGGAAGGCTCTCCAACGGCAAGAGCCCGACGCACGCGCTGTTCGAGGATGCGAAGCTGCAGCGGGAGCTGCTCGACGCGGCCCACGCGCTACGCGAGGCGTCCGTGTCGCTGATGGAGCCCGCTCCGAAGCCCAAGAAGCGGCGCCACCGCGTCCGCCGCTCGCTGATGCTGATCGTCGTCGGCGCCGTGCTTGCGGTCGCGCTCAGCGCCGACCTGCGCAAGAAGGTGCTCGACATGATGTTCGGCGCGGAGGAGACATTCGACTACAGCTCGACCACCACGCCGCCCACACCGGCGCCCTCGCCGGTGGCCGGGTAGCCGAGCGCCAACCCAACCGGACGAGGATTCGCAACGTGGACGTAAGCATCGTCGAGAGCGAGCCGATCACCGAGCCGGGCGCACGCGAGGCTGTGCCCGGCCGCTCGCTGTCCGGGGAGAAGGCCCAGCGCATCGTCGACGCGATGCGTCACAGCGTGGCGCGTCGCGGCTGGGCCGGATCGACGTTCGATCACGTCTCCCGCGAGGCAGGCGTCTCACGCGGCTTGCTCCACTATTACTTCGGCACCAAGGAGCAGCTGCTCGTCGAAGCGGTGCGCCGCGACTGCGAGCTGCGTCTGGAGCGGCTGCAGCTTCAGCTCTCGACCGCGCAAACGGCCGACGACTACATCGACCTGATGGCGGAGAGCCTGCGCGCGACGGTGCAGGAGGACCCCGACGTCGTGACGCTCGTGTTCGAGATGTTCACGCTCTCACGGCGCAACGGCGAGATCGCGCGCGAGTACGCCGACCTGATTCGGCGCACGCGCGAGCAGGTTGCGGGCATGCTCGCGGCCGCCGAGGCCGAGGGCGTGCTGCGCCTGCACGCCGGGCCGGAGGCGGTGGCCGAGATCCTCTTCTCGCTCGCCGACGGTATCGCTCTGCGGATGCTCACCGAGAGCGACCGCGATTTCACCTCCACGCTCGACGCCGGTATCGTCTGCGCGCGGGCGCTGCTGACGGACTAGCTCTCAGGCGCCGTAGCGGTCGAATGACGTTCTTATAATCGGCGGCCGATGCCGATCTACGAGTACAGGCGCCCGGACGGCACGACGTTCGAGGTGCAACAGTCCTTCAGCGACGATCCGCTGAAGGTCGACCCCGAGACGGGTGTGCCGGTTCAGCGCGTGCTGCACCCGCCCGCCGTTCACTTCAAGGGCAAGGGCTTCTACAACACCGACTACGGTACCCGCAGCCGTCAGCGCGAGACCGCTGCAGCGGCTGCGGCCGAGAACTCCTCCTCCGGCGATAAGTCCTCCTCGGGGTCGGGCTCTGACAAGGCGGACTCGTCGTCGAGCTCATCCTCACAGGACAAGTCGGCGAAGTCCTCCGAGCCGGCGTCTCAGATGAGCTCCAAGCCGGCCGCCAAGAAGAGCTGACCGCTGCCCGCGCCGGTTTCGGCGTCAGCCGCTCATGAACTGCGCAACGGCGGCGCGGCGGGCGGCTTCGGAGACGGTCAGCCCTTCTTCACCGTCGGGCAGGGTCACCGTGCCCGACGGTCTGAGTACCCGCGTGGGCGGAGTGCCCGCGATCGCGAGCGCGCCGAACATGCCGAGCAGGTTCGGCCCGCTCATGTCGGAGATGATCGCCGGGGGGGCGTTCCAGGCGATCAACGGAAGACGCAGGAAGGCCGCGGGTGATAGCAGCGCGCTCTTCATCGAGTTGAACAGCGCCTGTTGATGTTCCTCGCGCTCGAGATCGGTTTCGTTGGGCGCGCACAGGTTCTCGCGCGTCCGCGCGAGCGCGAGCGCCTCCTTTCCGTCGATGTGATGCGTGCCGGGTGAGAGCCGCAGCGTGTAGCCGCCGCGGATGAAGCCGCCGTCCAGACGCGCATAGACGCAGCCGCTGGTGTAGCTGACGCCGCCCATCGCATCGATTAGCTGGGGGAAGTTTTCGAAGTTGACTTCCACGAGGTGGTTGATGGGGATGCCGAGCCAGCGCTTGATCACTTCGATCGACTCCGCCGGTCCGCCGTAGGCGTGCGCGGCGTTGATCTTCTGCAGCCCGTGTCCCGGGATTTCGACGACCGTGTCGCGGGGGATCGAGAGCCGCGCGGCGTGTCCCCCGCCTGTGCGGATCAGCATGATCGTGTCCGAGCGGCCCGGGCCTGAGGTTTCGGCGTGGGGTTCCTTGCTGTTCTTCTGGCGGCGGTCGGACCCGAGCACGAGGATGTTGTTGGCGGAGGTGAGCGCGAAACCGGCAGGATCGAGCGCGGTCGCGACGTTCGCTGGAGGCGCCACGCGTTCGAAGTGCGAGCTGAGCAGGAACAGCACGAGCGAGAGCGCGATCCAGCCGATCACGAGCGCGAGCAGGCCGAGCAGCAGCCGCTTGCCTGTCACCCGGCGCCGCCAGCGGCCGCGCTCGCGGGTCCCCGCAGCCGGCAGGCGCCCGGCCAGCAGCGGCGCCCCGTCGCGGGGCGCACCGAGGTCCTCGCTGCGCCGCAGCGGCAGGCGGCGTGCGCGATAGCGCGTGTACTGGGGCATGTCCTCAGATTCGGGGCTCATCGGCAGGACCCTATATTTGCCGGATGCTCCCGCCGCAGGCGCCACCAGGGCGCCTCGTCGTGTGTCCGACTCCGATCGGCAACATGCAGGACATCACGCTTCGCGTGCTCGCCACGCTGGCCGAGGCCGACGTGGTTGCGTGCGAGGACACGCGCCACACGCGCCCGCTGCTCGAGCGCCATGGCGTGCGAGCGAAGCTCGTCAGCTACCACGAGCACAACGAACGCGCCCGCGCCGCGGAGCTGGTGCGGCGAGTGGCCGCCGGAGAGCTGGTGGCGCTGGTCAGCGACGCGGGCACGCCGCTCGTCTCGGACCCGGGCTTCGGCGTCGTGCGGGCGTGCCTGCAGGCCGGGCTCGCGCTGGAGGTCCTGCCTGGCCCGACCGCGGCCGTCACGGCGCTCGTGGCCTCGGGCCTGCCGGCCGATCGCTGGTGCTTCGTGGGGTTCCTGCCGCGAGCCCGCGGCGAGCTCGCCCGCCTGTTCGCCCAGTCGAGCACGACGCTCGTGGCCTACGAGTCGCCACGGCGCCTGGCGGCGAGCCTCGGCCTGCTCGCCCAGGCCGACCCGGATCGGCCGGCGGCGGTGTGTCGTGAGCTGACGAAGGTGCACGAGGAGATCCGCCGCGGTCGCGCGGCGGATCTCGCCGAGCACTACGGCGCTCATCCGGCGCGCGGCGAGCTCGTGCTCGTCTGCGGCGCGGCCACCGCTGCCTCGACGGAACTAGAGAAGGCGCTCGCGGCGCTCACCGACCTGGTCGCGGCGGGTGCGCGGCCGCGGCCGGCGGCGGCGGCGGTCGGGCGCCTGGCGGGCATCTCGGCGAACGAGCTCTACCGTGCGCTGACCGCAGGGTAGCCTGGGGCGCGCATTGTCCTTCTACGTGACCACGCCGATCTACTACGTCAACGCGGCCCCGCACCTCGGCCACGCCTACACCACGATCGCGGCAGACGTGATGGCGCGCCATCACCGCCAGCGCGGCGATGAGGTCTTCTTCCTGACGGGCACCGACGAGCACGGAGAGCCGGTCGCGGACGCCGCCCACGCGCTGGGCATCGAGCCCCAGCAGCTGGCCGATCAGAACGCGCAACGCTTCAAGGCGCTCGCGCCCGAGATCGAGGCCAGCAACGATTTCTTCATCCGCACGACCGACCCCCAGCACGAAGCCGTCGTGCGCAGCGTCCTCTCGCGCGTGCGCGAGAACGGCTACGTCTACGAGGGCACCTACGAGGGCTGGTACTGCCCGCGCTGCGCCGACTTCAAGGCAGAGAGCGAGATCGACGAGGGCAACCGCTGTCCGATCCACCACATCGAGCTCACGCGCGAGCGGGAGGACAACTACTTCTTCGCGCTATCCGCCTTCCAGGAGCGGCTCGAGCGCCTGTATTCCCAGCGCGACGATTTCGTCGCGCCGCGCACGCGCTACAACGAGGCGCTGTCGTTCATCCGCTCGGGCCTGCGCGACGTGCCCCTTACCAGGCACAAGCTGACCTGGGGAGTGTCGGTGCCGTGGGATCCAGAGCACGTCTTCTACGTCTGGTTCGACGCCCTGCTGAACTACTATTCGGCGCTCTCCTACGCGCCCGCGCCCGCCGGGTTCGCGCCCGACGGCGACCTAATTAAGCGGCTCTGGCCGGCCAGCTATCACCTGATCGCCAAGGACATCCTGCGCTTTCACGCGGTCTACTGGCCGGCGCTGCTGATGGCGGCCGAGATCGAGCTGCCCCGGCACGTCTTCGTCCACGGCTATCTGCTCATGGAGGGGGAGAAGATGAGCAAGTCGCTCGGCAACGTGCTCGACCCGTTCGCCGTGATAGAGCGCTTCGGGGCCGACGCGCTGCGCTTCTACCTGCTGCGTGAGGTGCCCTTCGGCCAGGACGGATCGGTCTCCACGACCTCGTTCGAGCTGCGCTACGAGAGCGAGCTTGCCAACGAGCTCGGCAACCTCGCCAGTCGCACGATCGGGATGCTGATGCGCTACCGCGACGGCGCCGTGCCCGACGCAGAGCTCGATCCGGTGCTCGAGCTGGACTTCGCGGGTCTGCCGCAGCGGGTCGCCGCGCAGATCGACGCCGCCGAGCTGACGCTCGCCCTGGACGAGATCTGGCAGCGCGTACGGCGCCTGAACCGCTACGTCGAGGAGCGCGCGCCGTGGCGGCTGGCGAGAGAGACCGATGGCGCCGATCAGCTCGACGCCGTGCTCGCGTCGCTCGTGCAGGGCTTGCACGCGGTCGCCGTTCTGCTGTGGCCCTACATCCCCGCCAGCACCGAGCGCCTGCTGGCAGCGCTCGGCAGCGAGGACGTCTCGCTCGCCGGCGCGGAGCTCGGCGCGCGCCGCGTGGAGCACGTGCGCGAGCTGGAGTCGCTGTTCCCGAAGGAGCCGGCCGCGGGCCCGGCGTGATCGACTCGCACACGCATCTCGACCTGTGCGAGCCGCCGAACGCCGAGCTCCTCGCCGCGGCGGTCGCGGCCGGGGTGGTCCGCATCCTCACCGTCGGCACCGTCGGGGCGTCGTGCCGCGCCGCGCTGGCCGCAGCGGAGGACTTCCCGCAGGTCTACGCCTCCGTCGGACGCCACCCGAACTCGAGCCGGGGCTTCGACGACGCGGACCTCGCCGAGCTGCGTGCGCTGGCCGCGCACGAGCGTTGCGTGGCGATCGGAGAGACGGGATTGGACTTCTTTCGCGAGGGTGCGCCGGCGGCCGATCAGGAGCGCGCGTTCGCAGCGCAGATCGAGCTCGCGCGCGAGACGGGCAAGCCGCTCGTGATCCACTCGCGCGCCGCCGAGGAGCGCACCCTCGCCCAGCTCGCGGCGGAAGCCGAGGGCGTGCGCGTGGTGATGCACTGCTTCTCGATGCCGGACCGGCTCGGCGAGTGCCTGCGCCGCGGCTACGCGATCTCGTTCGCGGGCAACGTCACGTACAAGAGCGCAGCCGAGCTCGCAGCGTGCGCGCGAGACGTTCCCGAGGACAGCCTCCTGGTGGAGACAGACGCGCCCTACCTCACGCCCCAGGCTGTTCGCACGCTTCCCAACCAGCCGGCCTTCGTCACGCACACGGCGGCGTTCGTGGCCGAGCTGCGCGGGGTGCCCGTCGCGCAGCTCGGAGCGGCGCTCGAGCGCAACGCCGCGCGTCTGTTCGGCTGGGCATGAGCGCCGTGGCGCAGGTGCCCGGCCAGACGAGCCTGCAGCGCATGCGCCGCTTCGGCGTGAGGCCCGATCGCGACCTCGGGCAGAACTTCCTCATCGACTCGAACATCCTCGGCGTGATCGAGCGTGCCGCTCGGGTCGGGGATCGCGACGTCGTGCTGGAGATCGGCGGTGGCCTCGGGGTTCTCTCCGAGCATCTCGCCGACCGCGCCGCCCACGTGCACGTCGTCGAGATCGACGAGCGGCTGCGCGAGGCGCTGGGCGACGCGGTCGAGCGCCATGCGAACGTGACGTTGCACTGGGGCGATGCGATGGCGCTCGACCTCCGCGCGCTCGATCCCGCGCCGCAGAAGCTCGTCGCCAACCTTCCCTACGGGATCGCGGCAAGCGTGCTGCTGCGCACGATCACCGATCTGCCTGCGATGCACAGCTGGGTGGCGATGGTCCAGCGCGAGGTGGGCGAGCGCCTGGCCGCCGCGCCAGGAAGCGGTGCCTATGGCGTCCCATCGGTGCTCGCGCAGCTCGCCTGCGAGGTCGAGGTGCTGCGCACGATCCCGCGTACGGTCTTTCACCCGGTCCCCAACGTGGACTCGGTGCTGGTCGCGATGCGCCGCCGCGGCACCCCGTCGCGCGACGTCGACGGCGAGGATGAAGCCGCGCTGCGCGAGCTGGTGGCGGGCTCGTTCTCGCACCGGCGCAAGACGCTCGCCGGCTCGCTCGCGCTCTCGGGGGCGCCGCAGGGCCGCTCACGCGAGCTCGTGCGGGCGGCGCTGCAGGAGCTCGGGCATCCCGCCGACGCTCGCGCCGAGCGCCTCTCGCCAGCCGACTTCCGCGCGCTAGCGCAGCTGCTCGCGCGATGAGCGCCTATCGCGCGCTTGCGCCCGCGAAGGTGAACCTCGGCCTGTTCGTCGGTGCGCGCCGGGCCGGCGACGGGCGCCACGAGCTGGTCACGGTGATGCAGTCGATCTCGCTCGCCGATGAGCTGACGCTCGCTCCGGCCCCACCAGGGGCGCTGGCTGATGAGCTCATCTGCGCTGGCGTGCCCGGTCCGCCGGAGGAGAACCTGGCCGCGCGCGCGCTCGCGTGCTTCAGGCGCGAGACCGGCTGGCAGGGCGCCCCCCAGCGCCTGCAGATCGTCAAGCGCATACCGGTCGCCGCCGGGCTCGGGGGCGGCTCGGCCGACGCGGCCGCGGCGCTGCGCCTCGCCCGGGAGGCCTCCGGGCTCGGCGACGAGGCCCTCCTGGCCGCGATCGCGGTCGAGCTCGGCGCCGACGTGCCGGCCCAGATCGCGCCAGGGCGCTGGCTCGCAACGGGAGCGGGCGAGCGGCTCCGTCCGCTGCCGGCGCCGCGCGCGCCGATCGGGGTGCTGGTGCTGCCGCTCGCCTACAAGCTGTCCACCGCGGCCGTCTACGCGGAGTCCGATCGGCTCGAGGTGCAGCGCGAGCGGCGCGAGCTCGACGCGCTTGCAGTCGAGCTCGCCGCCGCGCTCGGCCACGGCGCGCCGTTGCCCGCCGCGAGCGAGCTGCTGCACAACGATCTGCAGCGAGCCGCCGTCTCGCTGTGCCCGCAGATCGCCGAGGCCCTCGGCGAGGCGCGGGCAGCGGGCGCCGAGCTGGCGCTCGTGAGCGGCTCGGGGCCGACCGCGCTCGGGCTGTTCCCGCGCGCAGGGGAATCCTCCAGCGACGGGCCCGCGCTTGCCCTCCACGCCGCGCGGGCGCTCGCGGGACGTGTGCCGGGGGCCGTCGCGGCCGTGCCGGTCGCTGAGGACTACGGACGGGCCGGGGTGCTTGCCGGGAGCTCCTAGGCGCCGTCGCCGCGCACGCGAGCGCGACCGACACCGCTGTGCGTCACAATCTCGCCGGTACCTATGAGCAGGACGACGATCAACTACATCGTGGGCGGTGGCGCGCTCGTGTTCGGGCTGGGGCTCTACGCCGGGCTGATCCTCGCACCGGCATGGTCGTCCTACTCGCGGCTGTGGGAGCGGCTCGCGGCGACGATGCTGACGCTGTACGTGCTCGTCGTGCTCGTGGGCGTCGGGGTCGTCGGCGCGCTCGCGGCGATCTACTTCTGGGGCTGACCGCCGTGTCAGATCTGCAGGCGCTCGACGCGATCACGGAGGCGGTCGAGTCAGGAGCGGGGCTCCCCGAGGTGGTGCGCGCGGCGGCGCGCGCGCTTGACGCGAGCCTTGCCGTGACCGACGCCTGGGGTGCGACGCTCGCGGTCGCAGCGCGCTCGCCCGCCGAGGAGCGGGCGCTGCTGGCGAAGGGACAAGGTGTCAGCAGCGCGCCGCTGCGCGTCGCCGACACCGTCGTGGGGACGCTGCACATGCGCGCCAAGAGCGAGCCGAGCGCGTCGATGCAGCGCGTGCTGCTGACGATGATCGCCTCCGAGGTCGAGCGCGTGCGCGCGCCCGAGCGCGTCTCCGAGACGGCCGCCGCGGACTTCCTGCGCGTGATCCTGCGGCGCGAGATCTCCGGGCGCGAGGAGCTGCTCGCGAGGGCGCACGAGCTCTCGCTCGACGTCGAGGGCGGCGCGAGCATGATCGTCGCCCGCGCGCATCCGCAGGCGCCGACCGATGAGGGCTGGCGCGGCCGCGTGCGCGCGGTCGCCGAGCGCGGGGCCCGCGGGGTCGTCAACCGCTCGATCGCGGCGCTGTCCGAGCGCGAGGGAACGATCGGCGCGGAGGTGCTCGTGCTCGTGCCCGGGGGCGAGGACGCGACCGCGGCGCGGGCGGCGGAGGCGATCCTGGCGGAGATGGAAGCGGGGCTCGGGGGCTACACGTTCGCCCTCGGGCGCAGCCGCGTTGCCGAGGACCCCGCCGAGCTTCCCCGCGCGGCCAGCGAGGCGCTGCTCGCCGCCAACGTCGCCCAGGGCTCGCCCGACGGGGCCGCGCTCGCGTTCGAGCAGACCGGCGCCTATCGCCTCCTGCTGTCGGCGATGAGCGAGAACCCGAGCGAGCTGCAGCGCTTTTACGCCGAGACCGTCGAGCCGCTCGTGGCCTACGACGAGCAGTACGAGACGGACCTGCTGCTCACGCTCGAGACGTTCCTGGAGGCCGACGGGAACGTCGCCGGCACGGCGCAGCGACTCTTCACCCACCGCCACACGATCTACTACCGGCTCGAGCGCGTGCGCGAGCTCTCGGGGCTCGACGTGAGCTCGAGCGACGGTCGCGAGAAGCTGAGCCTCGGCTTGAAGTCGATGCGCGTGCTCGGGATCTCCTCGGCCGCGGGGCCGGCAAGCGAGATGGGCGCCTCGGGCGGGCGCGTTCCGAGGCGCTCCGGGCGGCGCTCGTGAGCGGGCGGGCGCCCACGCGAGCACGGCCGGGGCGCTCCACGTGCCGCGGCGCTCGGTGGGTCCCTCAGGTCCCGCGGCCCCTGCTAGCGCCTGACGCCGAACTCCATCGCGTAGGTCGCGCCCGGCAGGCCCTGGGCGAGGCTCGCCGGGACGGAAGCGAGCGCGGCTGCGCCCGCGTCGCGGAAGGCGCCGTCGAGGATGATCGCCCGGTGGGGAGGCGAGGCCATCCAGGCCGCGACGATGTGGAGTGGGGTCGTATACAGGCCCGTGCCCCAAGCGAGGTTCTGGCCGACCGTGAACGCGACCGCGGACGTCGAGTAGCGGGTGGCGGCGATGAGCGAGAGCGGGGTCTGGCCGGTGGGGCCGACGTCCGCGAAGTAGTCGAGCGCCACCATCTGGCGGACCTGCCAGGCGGCGACGCGAGCGAGTTCCCCGTTTGCGCGCAGCACGCGCAGGTGGCGCGACGTGCGAACGGCGTTGACCAGGCACAGCGTCGCGGTCTCGACGGCTGCGAGGTCGGCGGCGCTCGGCCGCAGCGCGGCGCCTGCGCAGGGAGCGGGCGTGCTCGCCGCCGCCGGGGCGGCGAGAACCGCGCCGCCGGCGAGCCACAGCACGGCCAGCAACGCGCACAGCCCCTTGTGGGTTCTCGATCTGACCAAGGGCAGCGTGCAACGATACTTGCGCGGCAAGATGTTCGCCTTGCCGGCTCGCGCCGGGGGTGCGGCCGCTGCGCTCGCCGCGTGTCCTGTGCGCGTGGCTGCGAGGGCCCCTTATGATCGTGATGGTCCGCTTGGGGGGTCGTCCAATGGCAGGACATCAGGTTTTGGTCCTGAGAATCGGGGTTCGAGTCCCTGCCCCCCAGTACCTCGCCCGCGGCACGCGGCGAATAGCATCTTCGGCGTGAGCGCCCCGACCGTCGTGATCCTCGCCGCCGGCCAGGGCACGCGCATGCGCTCGAGCACGCCCAAGGTTCTGCACGAGCTGTGCGGGCTGCCGATGGTTCTGTGGCCGATCCGCGCCGCCCAGGCCGCCGGCGCGGGTCGCGTGCTCGTCGTGGACGGCCCCTCCCGCGCGCTCGAGCCGGTGCTGCCCGAGGGTGTGGAGCTCGCCGTGCAGGAGCGCTCGGACGGCACGGGCGGCGCGGCGCTCGCCGCGCTCGCCGCGCTCGCCGCGCCCGGCGATGGGGAGGTCGTGATCCTCAGCGGCGACGTTCCGCTGATCGACCCCGAGTCGATCGCCGAGCTCGTCGAGGCCCATCGCCGGGGCGGCTTCCAGGCGACTATGGCGAGCACGATGCTCGCCGATCCGAGCGGCTACGGGCGCGTCATCCGCGGCGCCGACGGCGCTGTGGAACGGGTGGTGGAGACGAAGACCGCCGGCGACTCGACCCAGGCCGAGCGCGAGATACGAGAGGTCAACACCGGCGTGTTCGTCTTCCAGGAGCGCGCGCTCGCGAACGCGCTGCCGAAGTTGAAGGCCGAGAACGCCCAGCGCGAGCTGTATCTGCCGCAGGCGATCGACGTGCTGCGATCGCAAGGCGCGGCGGTCGGGGCCTACCTCATCGCCGACGAAACGCTCGTGCTCGGCGTCAACGACCGGGCGGGGCTCGCCCGCGTGCGCGCGCTCGCTCAGCGCGCGATCCACGAGCGCCACATGGCGGCCGGGGTGGGCATCGTGGATCCGGCCGCGACCGTGATTGACGTCGACGCGGAGATCGGACAGGACACGATGATCGAGCCCTTCACGACGATCCACGGCGCGACGCGCATCGGCCAGCGCTGCACGATCCGCCACTCCTACATCGTCGACTGCGTGCTCGAGGACGACGTCGTCGTTGGGCCGTTCGCGTACCTGCGCCCAGGGACGATCGTGCGCGCTCGCACGAAGGTCGGCACGTTCGTCGAGGTCAAGAACTCCGATCTCGGCCCGGCGGCCAAAGTGCCGCATCTCTCCTACATCGGCGATGCCGACGTCGGCGAGGGCACGAACCTCGGCGCGGCGACGATCACGGCCAACTACGACGGGCGCGAAAAGCACCGCACAACGGTGGGCGACCGCGTGCGAACCGGCGTCGACACCACGCTCGTCGCGCCGGTGAGCGTGGGAGACGACGCCTACACCGGCGCTGGATCGGTGATCACCGAAGACGTACCGGCGGGCGCGCTCGGGATCGCCCGCGAGCGCCAGCGCAACGTCGAGGGCTACGCCGAGCACGGGCCGCGGCGCCACAAACCAAGATGAGCGATGCCGGACCGACCTCTACACTTGCTGGTGCGATGAGCGCGATCGACACGCGCACGACGGAGTACTCG
Organism: Solirubrobacteraceae bacterium; assembly: GCA_035314465.1. GTDB lineage: Bacteria > Actinomycetota > Thermoleophilia > Solirubrobacterales > Solirubrobacteraceae > Palsa-744. The sequence goes on from DATFZM010000030.1 coordinate 43,826, forward strand.
CGGGCGAGCCTCCCGTTCGACTACAACAAGCGCCTGATGCTGTTCAGCGGGCGCGCGAACCCGCAGCTGGCGATCGACATCGCCGACAAGCTCGGCGTGGACCTCGGCCCCGTGACGCTCAAGACGTTCTCCAACGGAGAGGTCTACTGCCGCTACGAGGAGTCGATCCGCGGCGCCGACGTGTTCATCGTGCAGTCCACCTGCGGAAACCCACGCGCCGGCATCACGGCCAACGACGCGCTGATGGAGCTCATGTTCATGATCGACGCCGCCGTCGGGGCTTCGGCGCACAGGGTGATCGCGGTAACGCCCTGGTTCGGGTACTCCCGCCAGGACAAGAAGTCGGCGCCGCGCGAGCCGATCTCGGCCCGCCTGGTCGCCCGCATGCTCGAGTCGGCCGGGGCCGACCGCGTGCTCACGATGGATCTCCACGCCGGCCAGATCCAGGGCTTCTTCCAGAAGCCCGTCGACCACATGACGGCGCTGTTCATGCTCACGCAGTACTTCAGCGATCTCGGCCTGCCGGACCTGGTCGTCGTGGCCCCCGACGCGGGGCGCGTAAAGCTGAACAAGAAGTTCGCCTCCAAGATCGGTGCCGAGCTTGCGATCCTCGACAAGGAGCGCCCCGCCCAGCAGGTCGCCGAGATCGGCTACGTGATCGGCGACGTTCGCGGCAAGACCGCGGTGATCGTCGATGACATGATCGACACCGCCGGCACGCTCAAGGCCGCCGCCAAGACGGTCCGCGAGGAAGGCGCCGCGCGGATCTACGCCGCTGCCACGCACGCGATCTTCTCCGGCGACGCCTACGAGAACCTGCGCACCGCGGAACTGGAGGAGATCGTCGTCACGGACACGATCCCGCTCATGCCGGGCGTGCCCGAGAACGTCCGCGTGCTGCCCTGCGCGGACCTGCTGACCGACTCGATCAGGCGCATCTTCGTCGACGACTCGGTCAGCGAAGTCTTCGGCGGCGAGAACCAGCTGTTCTAGCTGCCGGGGCGTTCGTGCCGCGGAGTTCGCGGCTGGGAGGGATGTGCACCCTGCGCGCGGGAACCTCCGCGGCGTTGCGGGTGACCGCGTAACCACGCTCGATCAGAGTATGCTCCGAGCCGACTGAGGGCGGCGAAGATCGCGCCGCGCTCAGGTAGCGCCCGCACGATCCAACTTCATGGTTGCTGGCAGGTCATCTACCCCGGGGGGGGATTGCAGATGACAACTATCGGGATGGCGGCACATTCGCTCGCCTCGGTTGTCCGCAGGATCGTAGGCGTAGCCCACGGAAGGCGCGCCGTGGGACTGGCGTGCGCGCTGCCGGTCAGGGCACTCGCAAGCGCGCTAGGGGTCCTCGTCCTTGTGCCGGCCTTCGCAGCGTCCGCGTCCGCCCAGGTCGTCGAGTGGGGAGGCGTTGGCGGCGTTATTCATGACAAGCCCACGGCGGTCAGGGGACTGGAAGAAGCGAGCATCATCGACGCTAGCAACAGCAGCTCCTACGCTCTCGCCGACGGTGCCGTTTGGGCTTGGGGCGAAAATGCGCAGGCCCAGCTGGGCATCGGGTCGAGAACAGTGGACCACGGAGCTCCGCCTGTAAAGGTGAAGATTCCCGCCGACGTTACGATCGTCGCGATCGGCGAGGCTGAGAACAACGGCTTTGCCGTCGACTCCACCGGAGACGCGTGGGCTTGGGGTGAGAAAGAGGGCGGCACGATGTGCATGCGAAGCCACGCGCAAAGCATCGAAACACCGGTGCTCATCCCGACCCTCTCCAAAGTGGTGGCGGTACAGGGAGGAGAGCACCACACGATCTGGTTGCTCTCAAACGGTACCGTCGAGACGTGCGGCCACAACGCCCAGGGTCAACTTGGAGTATCCGGCATCGAGGAAAGCTCTGCTCCGGTTCTCGTTCCTGGCCTCTCCGAAGTTGAGGAAGTCTCTGCCGGCGAGCGGTCGTCATGCGCTCGCACGAAGAGCGGAGCGATCTATGACTGGGGAGCGGACAACAACGGCCAGGTCGGCAACGGCGAAACTAGAGAAGCGGTCTATGAACCGTATCTCGTTCCGCTCCCTGGCCGCGCGACAGAGGTCTCCTGCGGCGGGGACGTGACGGGCAACGGTCAGACACTGGCGCTCGTCAATGGCGAAGTCTACGCCTGGGGAGCAGATCACGCGGGCCAGCTCGGAGACGGTTCTCGCATCAATAAACTGAGTCCCGTCGACACCGGGCTGCACTTCAAAGAGGTAGTGACCTCGGGAGCAACCTCCTATGGGCTCGACTCGTCCGGCCACGTGTGGTCATGGGGATCAGCCGAAACCGGAGACCTCGGGACGGGATCCAAGAAGAACAGTCCCGTCCCCGTCTTGGTGGCCGATGAAAACGTTGTAGCCATTTCCGCAACCGCGAAAAACGTAGCAGCGCTTTCTCTGCCCTAGGGCAGAGACGGTCGACGCCGATGGAGTCGACGACGACGCAATTCGACGTCGGCCGGAGGCGTTGGAGTCGATCAGCCGTATGCGTAGCGGTCGGCGGCCGTTTTCGGGCTGGCCT
>DATFZM010000031.1:0-33498 GCA_035314465.1 Solirubrobacteraceae bacterium
CCCTCGCGCTCGACCTGCGTGCCGATCATGAAGCCGGGCACGTCGGCGAGGAACAGCAGCGGCACGTTGAACGCGTTGCACGTCCAGATGAAGCGCGCGGCCTTGTCAGCCGAGTCGCTGAACAGCACGCCGCCCTTGTGCTTGGGCTGGTTGGCGACGATCCCCACCGCCCTGCCCTCCAGGCGCGCGAAGCCGACGATCAGCTCGCGGGCCCAGCGGGGGTGGATCTCCAGCAGCGAGCCGGCGTCGAGCACCGCGCCGATCAGCTCCTTCATGTCGAAGGGCTTGTTCTCGTCCGCGGGGATCAGCTCACCGATCGCGCGAGGGTCGCGCGGCGCGGACGGGGCCAGCGGCGGGGCCGCGGGGGGCTGCTGGCTCCAGCTTCCCGGCAGGTAGGAGAGGTAGCGGCGAGCCAGCTCGATACCCTCGGCGTCGCTGGCGACGAGCTGGTGCCCACAGCCGGAGACGCCCGTGTGCATGCGCGCGCCGCCCATCTCCTCGAGCGTGACCTTCTCGCCGATCACCATCTCGGCCATGCGCGGCGAGCCGAGGTACATCGAGGCGTTGCCCTCGCGCATGATCACCACATCGCAGAACGCCGGGATGTAGGCGCCGCCGGCCGCGCTCGGGCCGAACAGCACGCACACCTGCGGCACGACACCCGAGAGCTTGACCTGGTTGTGGAAGATCCGACCCGCGCCCCGGCGGCCGGGGAACATCTGCACCTGGTCGGTGATGCGCGCTCCCGCCGAGTCCACGAGATAGACCATCGGCACCTGCAGTGAGAGCGCGCGTTCCTGGATGCGGAGGATCTTCTCGACCGTCTTCGGTCCCCACGAGCCCGCCTTGACGGTGGGGTCGTTGGCCATCAGCGCGACCGCGCGCCCTTCGACCGTGCCAACGCCGGTAACAACCCCGTCCGCGCCGAGGCCCTCCTCCTGCCAGTTCGCCAGCAGCGCCTCCTCCGCGAATGAGTCCTCGTCGAGCAGCAGCGCAACGCGCTCGCGCACCGCGAGCTTGCCCTGCTCGGCGGCCTTCTCGTGGTGGCGCTGCGGCCCGCCGGCGAGAGCGCGCGCGGAAGCCTCCTGCAGGTCGGAAGCCTCCGTGTCGGTGGACCTCGTGCTCAACGCGGCAGCCCCCGAAGGTGGCGGCTCTGGCGGCTCTCGCGCGCGATGCGGCGCCGACGGCGGGCGTTCACGCGGGCTTCCACGCGCAGGCTGGAGGGGTCGCTCACGTGGCTCCGTTCACTCAGAAGGCCGGGTTGGGCTTTGGCTCCTGCCCGGAGTAGTCATAGAAGCCGATCCCGCTCTTGCGCCCGAACCACCCCGCGCTGAGCATCTTGCGCAACGTCGGCGGGCGCGCGAAGCGCCGCTCGCGGAACTCGTCGAAGAGCACGTCGCAGATCGAGCCCAGCGTGTCCAGCCCGACGAAGTCGGCGAGCGTGAGCGGGCCCATCGGGTGTCCGGCGCCGGCCTTCATCGCCTCGTCGATCTCGTCCACCGAGCCCACGCCCTCCTCGTACGCGCGGATCGCGTCGAGCATGTACGGCACGAGCAGGCGGTTGACGATGAAGCCCGCCTTGTCCTGCGTGGGGATCGCGAGCTTGCCCTCCGAGCGCACGAACGCGAGCGCGGTGTCGAGCGCCTCGTCGGTGCTCGTCACGCAGCGCACCACCTCGACGAGCTTCATCACCTGCGCCGGGTTGAAATAATGCAGGCCCACGAACTGCCCCGGCCGCCCCGTCGCGGCGGCCTGGTCGATCACCGCCAACGACGAGGTGTTGGTCGCGAACACCGCCTCGGGCTTGACGATCTCGTCGATCTCGCGCCACATCTCGAGCTTCAGGGCCAGGCTCTCGGTGATCGCCTCGATGACGAGGTCGCAGTCGCCCAGATCACGGTAGTGGACCGTGCCCTTGATCCGCGAGCGCACTACGTCGGTGTCCTGCTGCGTGGCCCGCCCCTTCTCGACGGCGCGAGAGAGCTGCTTCTCGATCTTGGCGAGGCCCTTCTCGAGCGTCTGATCGTCGACCTCGCGCAGGATCACCTCATAGCCGGACTCGGCCGCGACCTGCGCGATGCCGTGCCCCATCAGGCCCGCGCCCAGCACTCCCACCTTCTCGATCTGCTGCGCCATCTGACCTCCGCTCGTGTTGATCGGCTCGCCGGCCGCATCCGCCTTCGCCGGGCGCACCCGTTCGCCGGCCGCAGACCGCAGCCTATTACGCCCCCCGCGCCCGGCGCTCCCCTCGGGCGACGCTTCCCGAGCGCGGCCATGGAACGTTTCCCGAGCGACGGCGCCGCGGCGCTAGGCTGAGCGGCGCACGCCGCCGGCAGCGACCCGGCGGCCATCCGAGCGTGAGGAGCACAGCGATGAGCATCGTCGTCACCGAAGACCGCGAACATGTCAGGCACGTCGTGCTGAACAGGCCCGAGAAGCGCAACGCGCTCAACCAGGAGCTGCTGCTCGAGCTCGGCGCCGCTCTGCGCGAGGCGGCCGCCGAGGAGTCGGTCCACTGTGTGGTCCTGCGCGGCGAAGGACCCGTGTTCTCGGCCGGGGTCGACCTCGTCGAGCTCGCCGGGACCGCTGGTGGGAGCGGCATGCTGCGCGGCTTCAGGAGCGTGTTCCTGGCGTGCGCGAACCTGTGCGAAGAGATGGTCAAGCCAGTCGTCTGCCAGATCCACCGCACGTGTGTCGGCGGAGCGCTCGAGATCGCGCTCGGATGCGATCTGCGCGTCGCCTCCGAGGACGCGCAACTGGGACTGCCCGAGGTTCGCTTCGGGATCATCCCCGACGTTGGCGGCTCGACGCGACTGCCGGCGGTCGTCGGGCTTGGCCGCGCCAAGGAGCTGATCATGACGGCGCGCACGATCGGGGCCGAGGAGGCCGAGCGCATCGGCCTGATCAATCGCGTCGCTGCGCCGGAGGCGCTAGAGGCCGTGACACAGGCTCTCGTCGACGAACTGCTCGCCAACTCCCACGTGGCGGTGGGCCGCGCCAAGCGCGTGATCGACGCCTCGGCGCGCCCGGCGCTCGCGCAGACGCTCGAGATGGAGGTCGCGGTGCAGGAGTACTGCATCTCGGCGGCGCGCGACAGCGGGCGCCAGCAGGCCGAGGCGCAGACGGTGCTCGCGGGCTAGCCCTCCTGCCAGCGCACGGGGCCGGCCACGAGCGTGTGGCTGCCCAGCGGCCGGCCCAGGATCTCCTGCACGCGACGCGCGCACGCGAGCAGCGCCGACAGATCGACGCCGGTCTCGATGCCCATCTCCTGGAGCATCGAGACGAGGTCCTCGGTGGCGATGTTGCCCGTCGCGCCGGGCGGCACCGGGCAGCCGCCGAGCTCGCCGAAGCTCGACTCGAAGCTGCTCACGCCCACCTGCAGCGCGGCGAGCACGTTGGCCAGGCCCTGTCCGCGGGTGTTGTGGAAGTGCGCCGTGAGCTCGACCTCGCCGCCGAGCTCGGGCGCGGCGGAGGCGAAGAACTCTTGTACCTGACGCGGGTTGGCCATCCCCGTCGTGTCGCCGAAGCCGATCTCCTGGGCGCCGGCGTCGCGCAGCCGCGCTGCGATGTCGAGCACCGCGCGCGCCGGCACGTAGCCCTCGTAGGGGCAGCCGAAGGAGGTGGAGATGACCGCCTCGCAGCGCAGCCCTTCGGCACGAGCGCGCGCGAGCACCGACTCGAGCCCCTTCAGGGACTCGGCGATCGAGCGGTTGATGTTCTTGCGGTTGTGGGTCTCGGACGCCGACAGGAAGACGTTGACCTCGTCGAAGGCTCCTCCGCGCGCCGCGGGCACATCGGCGAGCACCGCTAGCGCGGCGTCGAGGCCCCGCTCGTTCGGGATCAGGACGGAGATGCTCACCTCCGCGGGCACGTCGATGCGCGCCAGCACCTCGGCCGCATCGGCGAGCTGCGGGATCACGTCCGGGCGCACGAAGCTGGTCGCCTCCAGGCGCCGCAGGCCGGTGCGCGCGAGCGCGTCGATGAGCTCGACCTTGCGCTCGGTCGCGATCACCTCGGGCTCGTTCTGGAAGCCGTCTCGCGGCCCGACCTCACGCACGCGCACCGCGTGGGGCGGTTCCTGTGCGTCCCCGCTCACCACATCGACAGGCCGCCGCTCACGCCGAGCGTCTGCCCGGTCACATAGGCCGCGTCCTCGGAGGCGAGGAACGCGATCGCCGCAGCGACCTCCTCCGGCTCGCCGCTGCGCCCGAGGGCGGTGGCGTTGACCATCGCCTGCTTGAGCCGCTCGCCGATCTCCCCGAGCATCGCCGGCGCGGCATTCAGCAGCGGCGTCTCGATCGGACCCGGCGCGACGGCGTTGCAGCGCACCCTGTAGCGCGCGGCTTCGCGGGCGATCGCCTTCGTGAACCCGATCACGCCCGCCTTCGCCGCGCTATAGACGGCCGAGCCCTGCGAGCCGACCCGTCCGGCCTCGCTGGCGACGTTGACGATCGCTCCCGAGCGACGCTGCTGCATGCCGGGGAGCACGGCGTGGGTGACCGCGAGCACGCCACGCAGGTTGACGCCGAGCACGAAGTCCCACAGCTCCTCGTCGGTGTTGACGAAGAACGCGAAGCGGTCGGTGCCGGCGTTGTTGACGAGCACGTCGATGTCGCCCAGCTCGGCCGTTGCGGCGGCGAGGGCCGCCCGCACCGAGACCCCGTCGGCGACGTCCATCGCGCACGCGAAGCCGTCGAGCTCGGCCGCCACCTCACGCGCCGCCGCCTCGTCGAGATCGCCGATCGCCACGCGCGCGCCTTCGCCGGCCAGGCGCCGCGCGGTAGCCGCGCCGATCCCTGACGCGCCACCCGTTACGAACGCCGTCCTGCCCTCGAGCCTCACTCGGCGAAGCCTATACTCGGCCGCCGTGCCTCCGTCGCCCCCAGACCCGGTCGCGGTGATCGGCGCCTCCGGCGCGCTCGGATACGGCCTCGCACTGAGGCTCGCCCGCGCCGGCACGCCGATCGTGATCGGCTCGCGTGACCCCGCGCGGGCGCGCGACACCGCCGAGCGCGCGCGCGGCCACGTGCCCGGCGGGAGCTTCGAGGGTCTCGACAACGCCGGCGCCGCGGCGGCGGCGGCGACCGTGGTCCTGAGCGTTCCCTTCCGCAACCAGTCAGAGACGCTCGCCGATCTCAAGCGCGCGCTCTCCCCCGGCACACTGCTGATCGACGCGAGCGTGCCGCTCGCCGCCGCAGTCAGCGGCAAGGCGACGCGCATGCTCGGCGTGTGGCAGGGCTCGGCGGCGCAGCAGGCCGCTGAGATGGCACCCGAGGGCGTGCGCGTGATCTCTGCCCTGCACACGGTCAGCGCGGCCTCGCTGAGCGACCTCGACCATCCCCTCGATCAGGATGTGCTCGTCTGCGGCGACTCGCGCGCGGACAAGGGCGAGGGGGCCGAGCTGATCGAACGGATCGAGGGCCTGCGCTGCGTGGACTGCGGGCGCCTGGAGATGTCGCGCACGACCGAGTCCCTCACGGCCCTGTTGATCTCGGTCAACGCCAACTACAAGGTCCACGCTGGCATCCGCCTGACGAGCCTGCCCGAGCAGCTGTGGGGTTGAGCTCGCCCGCGCGCGAGGACGGGATAGTCGTGCTCGCGGGCGGCACCGGCGGCGCGAAGCTCGCGCGCGGAGTCGCCGACGCATACGGCGCCGAGAGCCTCACCGTGATCGCCAACACGGGCGATGACATCGAGATCTACGGCGCCCACGTCTCTCCCGATCCCGACCTCGTCTGCTTCTGGCTTGCCGGCAAGATCGACGAGCGCGGCTGGGGGCTCGCGGGCGACACGTTCACGGTCATGGACGCGCTGCGCGAGCTTGGCGTGGATGTCTGGTTCAACCTCGGCGATCGCGATCTCGCCTGGTGCATGGAGCGCGCCCGCATGCTCGCCGGCGGCGAGTCGCCGACGGAGGCGCTCGCGCGGCTCGGCGGCGCGATCGGCCTGCGCGCGCGGGTGCTGCCGATGAGCGACGAGCCCGTACGCACGTGGGTGCGCACCGACGCGTCCGGCTGGTGCGCCTTCCAGGAGTTCATGATCCGCGAGCGCGCGCGGGGCACGATCGAGGGCCTCGAGTTCCGCGGCGCGGAGAGGGCGCGGCCGACCGCACAGGCGCTCGCGGCGATCTCGGTCGCGCGCGTGATCGTGATCGGGCCCTCGAACCCGCTCGCCTCGATCGGGCCGATCCTCGCCGTGCCGGGCCTGGAGGAGGCCCTGCGCCGCGCGCCCGCGCCCGTCGTCGCGGTCAGCCCGATCGTCGGCGGCGAGGTCCTCAAGGGGCCGACCGCGTCCTTCATGGAGCACGCCGGGCAGCGCCCCCACGCCGCCGGAGTGGCGGCGATCTACGGCGATCTGCTCGACGGCATCGTCGCCGACGAACCGGTGGCGGGCCTGCCCACGCTGAGCACCGACACGTTCATGGGCGACGACGCCGGGCGCGTGCGCCTCGCCGAACGGACGCTCGAGTTCGCGCAGACGCTGCGCTGAGCAGTACAGGCCCTGCAGCGCGCGCCAGCTAGGCTCTGGCGAAACCGTGCGCACCGCTGCGATTCTCCCCGTCAAGCGCTTCGCGCAGGCCAAGCAACGTCTCGGCGCGAGCATCGCCAACCAGCTGCGCCTCGCGCTCGCGGCCGCGATGGTCGCCGACGTGATGGCCGCGCTCGCGCAGGCCGAGGCGATCGCGCTGACGGTGGTCGTGACCGCCGAGGAGTCGGTGGCGCTAGCCGCACGCGACCTCGGCGCGACGGTCGTGGCCGACAGGCAGGAGAGCGGGCAGTCGGCGGCCGCCGAGCTGGGCATCGAGCACGCGCTCGCGGAGGGCATCGAGCGGGTGCTGTGCGTGCCGGGCGACTGCCCCGCGCTCGACCCGCTCGAGCTCGAAGCGCTGCTGCGCCGCGACGAGGCGCAGGCGTCCGGCGCCGCGCGCGTCGTGATCCTGCCCGATCGCCACGGCACCGGCACCAACGGCCTGCTGCTCGCGCCACCGCTCGCGCTCGCGCCCAGCTTCGGCCCCGACAGCTGCGCCCGCCACCGCGAGCTCGCGCGCGCGGCGGGCGCGGAGTGCCGCGTGCAGCAGCTGCCCTCGCTGCTGCTCGACGTCGACACCGGCGCCGACCTGGCGGCGCTGCGCGATCGCCTCGCCGATCGTCCCGGGCGGGCGCAGCGCACGCGCGCGGTCCTGCTCGCCCACGAGAGCGCCGATCGCGACCCGCTCCCCAGCAGCGCCTGAGGCAGAGGCCTCGTGAGCGTCTCGCTGCGGACCCTGCGCGGCATCCCCGAGGTGCGCCCGGGAGACGATCTCGCGCGCATGATCGCGGAGGCCGCCGGCGAGGCTGCGATCGCCTCCGACCAGGTGCTCGCGATCGCCCACACCGTCGTCTCGAAGGCCGAGGGGGCGATCGTGTCGCTTGCCGATGTGAAGCCCGGCGAGCGCGCACGGCGCCTGGCGGCCGAGCAGCGCAAGGATCCTCGCGTCGTGCAGGTCGTGCTCGACGAGTGCGCCGAGGTGCTGCGCGCGGAGCACGGCGTGATCATCGGTCGCACCCGGCACGGCCTCGTATGCGCGAACGGCGGCGTCGACGCCTCCAACACAGCAGGAGCCGACACGGTCGTGCTGCTGCCGCGCGACCCCGACGCCTCCGCGCGCTCGCTGCGGGCGCGCCTGCGCGAGCTTGGCGTGGGCGCTACCGGCGCGGGCGCTACCGGCGCGGGCGCGAGGAGTGGGGCCGCGAGCGGAGCCGGCGGCTCAGCGGATGCGCTCCGCGCACCGGCGATCATGATCACGGACACGTTCGGGCGCGCATGGCGCCACGGCCAGACCGACGTCGCGATCGGGCTCGCGGGACTCGCGCCGCTCGACGATTGGCGGGGACGCCGCGACGCCTCGGGCCTGCCGCTGCGCGCGACCTGGCTCGCGATCGCCGACGCCGCAGCCGCCGCGGCGGACCTCGCGCGCGCCAAGGACTCGCGCGAGCCGGTCGTCGTGATCGAGGGGCTCGAGCGCTTCATCACCGAGCAGGACGGTCCCGGCGCCGCGGCGATCATCCGCCCCGTGGCCGAGGACCTGTTCGGCTAGGCGCGCCCGGCGACGTCCGAGCTGCGAGGAGCGGGTCCGAACCGCGCTCGCCGTCCGAACCGCGCGGGCGCGGTGTTCTAGGCGGCGAGGTGTAGCTCGTAGCGGCGGCGGATCGCGTAGAGCGTCGTGCGCTCGGCCGCCGGACGGCCGGCCCGGTGGGCGGCGGCGACGAGCTCGTGGGGATCGAGCCGCGTGCCGTGGTAGCTGCCGGCGAGGCGGCTGATCGACTCCTCCATGAGCGTTCCGCCGAGGTCGTTGACGCCCCAGCGCAGCGACTCGGTGGCCGCGTCGAGTCCCATCTTGACCCAGCTCGCCTGCAGGCTCGCGACCGAGCGGCCGAGCGCGAGGCGGAACACGGCGGTGTGCTTGAGGTTCTCCTCCCGGGAGATCTCCTCCACGCCGTGGGTGCGCCCGAGCAGCGTCTGGAAGGGGATGAACGAGAGCGGCACGAACTCGGTGATGCCGCCCGTGAGGCGCTGCAGCTCGCGCACGACGCGCATGTGCTCGGCGAGCTCCCAGGGCTCCTCGATGTGGCCGAACATCACCGTCGCGGTCGAGCGCAGCCCGGCTTCGTGGCTGGCGCGGATGATCTCCACCCAGCGAGCGACGGGGAGCTTGTTCGGCGAGATGCGCTCGCGCACGCCATCGTGCAGCACCTCTGCCGCGGTGCCCGGGGTCGAGCCCAGCCCGGCGTCTTTCAGGCGCGCAAAGACCTCCGCCGGCGGCAGGCCGGAGATGTCGCACATATGCGCGATCTCCATCGGGCTGTAGGCGTGCAGGTGCAGCTCCGCGCCCGCCTCGTTCGCGGTCGCCTTCGCCAGGCGCAGCCAGCCGAGATAGTCCTCGAGCGACCAATCGGGGTGGATGCCGGACTGGATGCAGAGCTCGCTCGCGCCGTACGCGAGCGCCTCGTGGATGCGCGCGACGAACTCCCGCTCGTCGTGCTCGTAGGCGTCGGGTGAGCGCTTGCCCTGTCCGAAGCCGCAGAACGCACAGCCGACCGTGCAGACGTTCGAGATGTTGATGTTGCGGTTTACGACGAACGTGACGAGCTCGCCCGCGAGCTCGGCTCGCAGCTCGTGGGCGGCCTGTCGCATGTCCTCGATCACCTCGGGCCGCGTCTCGGCGAACATCGCCGTGAGCTCCTCGGGGCTGAGCTCGCGCCCCTCGCGGGCGCGAGCGATCGCACGCGGAAGCAGCTCGCTGCGGATCGGAGCGGGCGGGTCGGTGCGCCCGGAGCCGCGTCGCGGGATGAAGCTCCAGTAGCTCGCCTTGATCGTGTCGAGCACGCCGCGCGAGATCCACTCGGGGTCGATGTACTGGGGGTAGACGCAGAGCCGCTCGGTGAGCGCGACGCCGTCTGCCTGCAGGCGCCTGCGCACCTGGTGCGGGGACGGGAACGGGTGCTCGGGGGAGATGTGGTCGCCGTTGGCGGACAGGCCGCCGAGGTCGCTGGCCCCCGCCGCGACCAGCTCCGGCCACCAGTCGGCGAGGTTCGGCGGCACCTGGATCCCCACGCCGGGCATCAGCCGGCGCGCCTCGGCGATCAGGCGCTTCATGTCTCCCAGCGTCACCGGCCCCGCGCCCTGCAGCGCCCAGTCGGGCAGCGGCAGCGACGGCCTCGAGCCGCGCGACCCCTCCCGGCCGGCCTCAGGGCCGGCCCAATGCCGATCGGCGGCGGACCCTGCCCCGCGCCGATGATCCTCGCACCCGGCCGCATCGCGACCGTCCTCGGAGCCGGCCACGTCCAGTCCCGTGCGCCAGAACTCGCGCGCGGCCGCGTCGGCGATCTCGGCGGGCTCCTGGCCGTAGTAGCGGGGGTGCGGGACGAAGTTCTGCAGGATCACCTCCTGGATGTGCCCGTGGCGCTCGTGCAGCGCGGCGATCGCCTCCAGCGAGGCCACGCGCTCCTCCTCCGTCTCGCCGATGCCGACGAGGATGCCGCTCGTGAACGGCACGCGCAGCTCGCCCGCCTCCCGGATCGTCTGCAGCCTGCGCTCCGGGTGCTTCGTCGGCGAGCCGGCATGCACGGTCTCCATCAGCCGCTCGGCGATCGACTCGAGCATCAGCCCCTGGGAGGCCGTCACCTCGCGCAGCCGCGCGATGTCATCGCGCGCGAGCACGCCGAGGTTCGTATGCGGGAGCAGCCCGCGCTCGAGCGCGCGCTCGCACGTCCAGACGACATAGCCGGTGAAGTCACCGTGTCCGTAGGAGCGCAGCCGCGCGGCGACCTCGGCGTTCACCTCGGGCCGCTCACCGGTGAGCACGAGCAGCTCCTTGACGTTGCGGCGCGCCGCCCCGTCGAGGATCCCGATCACCTCCTCGGGGGCGTACAGGTGCGCGCTGTGGGTCGCGAATGCGCAGTACTTGCAGTAGCAGCGGCACGTCCGCGACAGCGACAGGGTGAGGTTGCGCGAGAAGGTCACCCGGCGGCGCATTGCCAGGGAGTCTAGGACGCGCAACGCTCGATCCTTGGCCCCGCGTAGGGCGGATGGCGTATTAGATCCGCCGCGACGGAGACGTCTCGCAGCACATCGAGGCGGCCGAGCGCGATCTGCGTAGCGCGCTGCTGCAGCTGAGCCTTTCCCAGCGCCACCCGCCCGAGCCCCCGCTCTAGCCTCGTCTGCTGGTTTCGGGCCGAGCGGTGCATGCACCGCTCGGGGGCGCCGCACATGTGCGGCGCCCGCCCCCGCCACATGTGGCGGGGGCATCTTCATCTGATCGTGGTCTGCCAGCCGGGGACCGGCGCCCGTTAGCTGGCGACGCCCGCCTGCGCGCCGTGCTCGGCCGGCTGGCCGAGGTCCGCGGGCCCGACGCCGCTGTCCTCGAGCCCGAGGCCCGCGACCAGGCGCGCGCCGAGATCGGCATCGACCTTGCGCCAGTTCTCGACCGCCCGCTTCTGCGTCTGCGTGCGCACTTCCATGCTGAGGTGCCCGATCAGGTTCTCGACGAGGTGGTCGCGCTCGCTGGCTGACATCACGTCGCGGTAGAGCGAGCCAGCCTGGCCGTAGTCGTCATCCTCGGCGTGAAGCGTCTGCGCGCTGCGCTCGATCTCGCCGTCGGCCTGCCAGGACGCATCCGGGTAGCGCTCGGAGTCCGCCTTCGGGCCGCCGTAGCTGTTCGGCGCGTACACGGGCTGAGCGCCGGCGTGCGCGTAGCGCATCGCGCCGTCCTTGTTGTAGGAGTGGATCGCGCTCTTCGGCTGGTTGATCGGCAGCTGGAGGTAGTTGGGGCCGATCCGGTAGCGGTGCGTATCGGGGTAGCTGAACAGCCTGCCGAGCAGCATCCGGTCGGGGCTCGGCCCGATGCCTCGCACCATGTTCGCCGGCTCGAAGGAGGCCTGCTCGACCTCGGCGAAGTAGTTCTCCGGGTTGCGGTCGAGCACGAGCCGCCCGATCGTGATCGGCGGGTAGTCGCCGTGCGGCCAGACCTTCGTGAGGTCGAACGGGTTGAAGCGGTAGCCGTTGGCGTCCTCGAACGGCATGATCTGCATCTCCAGCCGCCATTCGGGGACATCGCCGCGCTCGATCGACTGGCGCAGGTCGCGCAGGTGGTAGTCGGGATCCTCTCCCACCATCGCCTTCGCCTCGGCGTCGGTGAACGTCTCGATGCCCTGGACGGTCTTGAAGTGGTACTTCACCCAGTGGCGCTCGCCGGCGGCGTTGATCCACATGAACGTGTGGCTGCCGTAGCCGTTCATGTGCCGCCACGTGCGGGGGGTGCCGCGGTCGGACATCAGGAAGGCGACCTGGTGGTAGGACTCGGGAGAGAGAGACCAGAAGTCCCACTGCATGTCGTTGGAGCGCGTGTGCGTATCGGGCAGGCGCTTCTGGGAGTGGATGAAGTCCGAGAACTTGGACGGGTCCCTGATGAAGAAGATCGGCGTGTTGTTGCCGACGAGGTCGTAGTTGCCCTCCTCGGTGTAGAACTTGATCGCGAAGCCGCGGGGGTCGCGCACGGTGTCCGCCGAGCCGAGCTCCCCGGCGACGGTCGAGAAGCGCAGGAACACGTCAGTGCGCTTGCCCACCCCCGACAGGAACGCGGCGCACGTCAACTGCGTCACGTCCTCGGTGACTTCGAAGAAGCCATGCGCGGCGCCGCCCTTGGCGTGCACGACCCGCTCGGGCACCCGCTCGCGGTTGAACTGGGCCATCTTCTGGATCACGTAGTGGTCCTGCAGCAGGATCGGGCCGTCGGGCCCCACGGTCAGCGAGTGCTCATCGCTCGGCGCCGGGATGCCAGCATCGGTTGTCGTGCGGGGCGGCTTCTCGTCGCTCATTTCAGTCCTCCGAAATCGTCGATGTCCAGGAGACGCTCAGGCTCCTCGCCCTCCGCCGCGCCACAGCGCGGCCGGCGAGGGCGGTCATGCCCCCATTATGCTCGCCGCATGTCCTCGCCGGCTCCTCCGTACGTCTACCTGGCTCGCCACGGCCAGACGGCCTATAACTACGAGGGTCGCTTCCAAGGCCAGCAGGCGATACCGCTCGACGACACCGGCCGCGAGCAGGCGGCCGAGCTCGCGCAGCGGGCGAAGCCGTATGGCTTTAGCGCGTTGTGGTGCAGTCCGCTGCTGCGCGCGCGCGAAACCGCCGACATCGTCGCCGCGGCGATCGGCCTGCAGCCGCTCGAGGACGCGCGCCTGATGGAGACCGACGCCGGCGACTGGACGGACCGGAGCTTCGCCGAGGTGATCGCGCTGGCCCCGCAGAGCTTCGCCGCGTTCGCCTCCGCAGATCCCGGCTTCGCCTTCCCCGGCGGCGAGTCCCTCGCCGACCAGGAGGAGCGCGTGGGCGCGGCGCTCGAGCAGGTCGAACGCGGCCCCCTCCCCGCGCTCGTCGTCTGCCACGGCATGGTCATCCGCGCCGCGCTCGCGGTGCGCGGGGCCGATCCGCAGGACATCCAGCGCGTGCCCAACGCGGCTCTCGTCCCGCTCCAGGCCACCGCGGCCGAGGATCTCGACCCCGACGGGGGCGCGGCGCCGCTGGCGAGCTGAGCGCGCGGCTGAGCCTTCGCGAGGGCGCGCCAGCAGGCGCTAGCGGCCGAGGATCAGGGAGGCGGTGCTCGCGTGAGCTCAGGCGCCCGCGGCCGAGTCGCGAGCGACGCCTGCCAGCAGCCGCTCGCCCTCGCGAGCCATGCGCGAGCGCGCCACGACGAGATCGAAGCCGGCGCGCTCGGCGCGCTCGCGTGCCGCGACGTCGACGTGCGCGTAGAAGCCAAGCGTGCCCATCGGCCCGAGCTCGCCGCCGTCGCGCAGCGACTGCACGAGCGCCGGGCCGTCGAGGTCGGGGTCGGTGAGATCGATCACGAGCACGTCCCCCGCGCCCGCGGGCCGGCGCTCGAGCAGCTCCCGCAGCTGACGCTCGTCGCCGAGCAGCTCGAGCTCGAGACCCGACGCGGCGCATGCGCCCTGCAGGCGCGAGCCGAACAGCAGATCGGGCACGAGCGCGATCGCGCGCGCCATCGCTACTGCGCTCGGAGGCGGCGGAACTCCTCGCGCGCCGACTCGGGGCGACCCCACCCCTGCGTGATCTCGGCGCGCCCGCTGCGGCTCTCGCGCAGGACGAGCTCGCCCTCGATCGCCGCTTCGTCGAGCAGCGCCAGCGTGCCGTGCACGGTCTGCGCCGCCGCCGCGTGCCCGAAGCGATGCGCGACGAGCAGCCGCCAGTGCCAGTCGTAGTGGGAGTAGGGACGCGCGTTGCAGGTGACCAGATAGGTCGCAGCTTCCACGTAGCGCGACTCGTCTGCGATGCGCATGTCGAACTCGAGGTCGGTCCAGTCGTCGGGGAGCGAGTCGACGACCGCCTGGAAGGCATCCGCGAGAGCCATGCGCCGAAGCCTAGCGCGGCCCCCCGGCGCCGCCAGCGCACGGCTATTCTCGGATCATGGCCGCCACCGTCAGCACCCTCTCCTCCGAGCACCGCGTCCTGCTCGAGGGCTGCGGCCTGCTCGACCGCTCCGAGCGGGGCAAGCTCGCGCTCACCGGCGCAGGCGCACGCGAGTTCCTGGGCGGCCAGGTCACGAACGAGCTCGCCGCGCTCGCGCCCGGCGAAGGCCGCTTCGCGGCGTTCCTCACCCACAAGGGCAAGATGCTCGGCGACCTGCGCGTGCTCGCCGTCGGCGCGGACCCCGACGCGGCACCCGCCGAGTTGCTGCTCGACACCGAGCGCGTCGCGCTGCAGAACCTGTTCGACATGATCAGGCACTTCAAGGTGGGCTTCGACGTCGAGCTTCACAAGCGCACGCTCGAGTCGGCGATGCTCTCGCTGATCGGGCCCCAAGCTGGGGCGATCGCGGCGGCCGAGCGGCTTCCCGAGGCCGAGCACGCCCATCTCGCCAGCGAGCTCACCGGCGTGGCAGTGCGGGCGGTGCGCACCGATGTCGGCGTCGATCTGATCTTCGACAGCGCCGAGCGCGATCTGCTCTGGAGCGAGCTCTGCGAGCGGGGAGCGGTGCCCGTCTCCGACGCGGCAGCCGAGTGCCTGCGGATCGAAAGCGGGCGCCCGCGCTACGGCCTCGACATCGACGACAGCGTGATCCCGCAGGAGGCCGGCCTCAACGAGCGTGCGGTGAGCTTCACGAAGGGCTGCTACGTCGGCCAGGAGACGGTCGCGCGGCTGCACTATCGCGGCCGGCCCAACCGCCACCTGCGCGGCCTGCTCCTCTCATCGCCGGCCGCATCCGGCGAGGAGCTGCTGCTCGACGAGCGCCCGGTCGGGCGCATCGGCAGCTGCGCGCTCTCGCCTCGCCTCGGGCCGATCGCACTCGCGCTCGTGCGCCGTGAGGCGCATCCCGGCGCGACCGTCGCGGTCAGGGAGGCAGGGGCGCCCGCGGAGGTCGTGGAGCTGCCGTTCAGCGGCCGCGGGTAGGATTGGTCCTCACCCCGACCCCCGACCGACGAGGTGCGAGCGCACGTGGCGATCGATTTGCAGCAAGTGTCAGCCCTGGACGTCGAGCCCGGCGAGCTGCCGGCGACGATGGCCGCATGGGTGATCCGCGAGGAGCGCTACGGCGAACCCAAGGACGCCTTCCAGATCGAGGAGATCGAGGTTCCCGAGCCGGGCGCCTTCGAGGTGATCGTGAGGGTGATGGCGGCGGGCGTGAACTACAACAACGTCTGGGCCGCGCTCGGCAAGCCCGTGTCGGTGATGAAGTACGGCGACCACCCCGAGTACGGTCACCACATCGGCGGCTCGGACGCCTCGGGCATCGTCTGGAAGGTCGGCGCGGGCGTCACCCGCTGGAAGCCCGGCGACGAGGTCGTCGTGCACTGCAACCAGGCCTCCTACGAGGATCCCGAGGTGCACGGCCTCGATCCGCTGGCCGCGCCGTCGCAGAAGATCTGGGGCTACGAGACGACGTGGGGCTCGTTCGCGCAGTTCACCAAAGTGCAGGCGCAGCAGCTGCTGCCCAAGCCCCGCGCGCTGACATGGGAGGAGGCCGCGTGCTACGGCCTCGTGTACTTCACCGCCTACCGCATGCTGATCACCCGCTGCAAGCTGCAGGCCGGCCAGCGCGTGCTCATCTGGGGCGCCGCCGGCGGGCTCGGCGTGTTCGCGACGCAACTCTGCTCAGCGGCGGGAGCACACTGCGTAGGCGTCGTCTCCTCGGCCGAGAAGGGCGAGCTCGTCAGGCGCCTCGGCGCCGTCGACTACATCGACCGCAACGAGTTCGCCGGGATGATGCGCAGGGGCGGCGAGAGCGAGGATGAGGAGAAGGCGCGCTTCAAGGTCTCGCTCGCCTTTGCCAAGCGCGTCAAAGAGCTGCTCGGCGACGCGCCGGACGTCGTCTTCGAGCACGTCGGCAAAGCGACCTTCCCGACGTCGGTGTTCACCGTCAAGGCGTTCGGGAAAGTCGTCATCTGCGCCGGCACGACCGGCCTCGACCTCGACTTCAACGTCGCCTATCTATGGATGCGCCAGAAGGAGATCCTCGGCTCGCACTTCGCGAACGCATATGAGTGCACGAAGGCCAACGAGCTGATCGAGTCAGGCCAGATCCGGCCCGTGCTGTGGCGCACGCTCGGCTTCGAGGGGGTCGCCGAGGCCCATCAGCTGATGCTCGAAAACAAGCACCTCGGCAAGATCTCGATCCTGATCGGGGCCGACGCCGCGGGGCAGGGCAGGACCGGCGACGGTCCGGGTGCCATCCGCGCGGAGGTCGGCGCCTGATGGCCGGGACGGTGATCATCCCCTGGTACGCGACCGGCTTTCGCGCCAACGCCTTCGAGGAGGCGCTCAGCGAGGTCGCGCGGACCGCGCTGCGCTACGGCGCGAGCTCCTTCGCCGTCTATCGCGCGCGCGATGACCGCTACAAGTTCCAGCAGCTGGCCGCGTTCGAGGAGTACCTCGACTGGGAACGCTACTGGGACGGCGACGAGATGACGTTCTTCAGAGCGGAGCACGCGAGCTGGTACCAGATCCCCGTGCTCTACGGCTGGTGGGACCTCACGGCCGCAGGAGCGATCGAACGGGCGCCGGTCGGCGCCAACGGCCAGGGGGGCAACGGCAACAGCGCCAGCACCTGGGGGCCGGCCGGCGAGAGCGCCTGAGAGGCGCCTTCGCTGCTCGTGCGCAGCCACACGCGCGAGCCGCTGCCCACTGCCCGCTGAGGGCGCGTCCGCTCAGTCGCACTCGAGCGGCGCCATCGTCAGCCCCGCTCCCTTGAGCTGCTCCCAGTAGAGCTCGGCCGTCTCCTTCTGGCCGGTGTAGACGATCGCCTGGCCGGAGCTGTGGATCACGTTTGCGATCTCGTGCCCGCGCTTGAGGCTGACGCCGGGAATGAAGCGCGCGAGCGTGCGCGCGACGTGCTCGAAGGTGTTGTGATCGTCGTTTCGCACGATCACCTTCCACGCCCCGCCGAGACCGCTCCCCGGTCCGCTCGTGCGCGGCAGCTCGACCGTCTGGCTCATTGCCGCAGGATAGACACAGCGCCGCGACCGTACAATTGCTGCATGAGCAGCGAGCACCCCACGCGGCTGCCCGAGCGCGACCGGCCGTGGATGATGCGCACGTACGCCGGTCACTCGACCGCGAAGGCCTCCAACGAGCTCTACCGGCGCAACCTGCAGAAGGGACAGACGGGCCTGTCGGTCGCCTTCGACCTGCCCACCCAGACCGGCTACGACCCAGACGACGAGCTCGCGCGGGGAGAGGTGGGCAAGGTCGGCGTGCCGATCTCCCATCGCGGCGACATGGCGGCCCTGATGGACGGCATCCCGCTCGGCGAGATGAACACCTCGATGACGATCAACGCGACCGCGGCCTGGCTGCTGGCGCTGTACATCGTCGCCGCTGAGGAACAGGGCGTCCCCGAGGATCGCCTGCAGGGCACCACCCAGAACGACATCATCAAGGAGTTCCTCGCGCGGGGCACCTACGCGTTCCCGCCCGCCCCCTCGATGCGGCTGATCGCCGACATGATCGCCTACACGGTCGTGCACGTGCCGAAGTGGAACCCGATCAACATCTGCTCCTACCACCTGCAGGAGGCGGGCGCCACGCCCGTGCAGGAGATCGCCTACGCGATGAGCAACGCGATCGCGGTGCTCGACGCGGCGCGCGAGCGCGTGGCAGCCGAGCCCGGCGGCGGCGAGGAGCTGATGGAGGAGGTCTTCGGACGCATCTCGTTCTTCGTCAACGCGGGGGTGCGCTTCGTCGAAGAGCACGCCAAGCTGCGCGCGATGGCGATCCTGTGGGAGGAGCTCGGCCGCGAGCGCTACGGGGTGCGCGAGGCCCGCCACCTGCGCTTCCGCTACGGCGTACAGGTCAACTCCCTCGGGCTGACCGAGGCCCAGCCCGAGAACAACGTCCAGCGGATCGTGCTCGAGGCGCTCGCGGTCACGCTGGGCAGGGACGCGCGGGCGCGCGCGATCCAGCTCCCGGCGTGGAACGAGGCGCTCGGGCTGCCGCGCCCGTGGGATCAGCAGTGGTCGCTGCGGATCCAGCAGGTGCTCGCCTACGAGACCGACATCCTCGAGTACCCCGACATCTTCGAGGGTTCGAAGGTGATGGAGGGGCTCGTGCAGGAGCTGCTCGAAGGCGCGCGCAGAGAGATGGCGGTCGTCGCCGAGCACGGCGGCGCGGTCGAGGCGGTTCCGTACATGAAGGCGGCGCTCGTCGACTCCCACCGCGAGCGCATTCGCCGCATCGAGTCGGGCGAGCAGGTCGTCGTCGGCCAGAACCGCTTCGTCGAGTCCGAGGCCTCGCCGCTGACGGCCGACGCCGAGGGCGGCATCCTCGTCGTCGACCCGGCCCTGGAAGCCGAGCAGGTACGGGCGCTCGAGCGGTGGCGCGCGGAGCGCGAGGAGGCGGCGGTTGAGCGGGCGCTGGCCGAGCTCGCCGCCGCCGCGTCGGACCCGCAGGGCAGCGTGAACCTGATGGTGCCGACGATCGCCGCTGCACGCGCCGGCGCCACGACCGGGGAGTGGGCGGAGACGCTGCGCGGCGTGTTCGGCAGCTACCGCGCGCCGACCGGCGTGGGCGAGGCCGGCGCGGCGCCCGCCGACGCCGACCTCAGCGAGCTGCGCAGCGAGGTGGGGCGGCTGCAGGAGCGCCTCGGGCGGCGCCCGAAGATACTCGTCGCCAAGCCGGGGCTCGATGGTCACTCGAACGGCGCCGAGCAGATCGCGTTGCGCGCGCGGGACTCGGGGATGGACGTCGTCTACGAGGGGATCCGCCTGACGCCCTCGCAGATCGCCGCCTCTGCGCTGCAGGAGGGCGTGCACGTGATCGGCCTATCGATCCTCTCGGGCTCCCACCGCGAGCTGATCCCGGCGGTGATCGAGGCGCTGCGCGAGGCCGGCGTGCAGGCGCCGGTGGTCGTCGGCGGGATCATCCCCGAGCAGGACGTCGAGAAGCTGCTGGGCGCGGGAGTGTCGGCCGTCTACACGCCGAAGGACTTCGACATCACGCGCATCATGCGCGAGATCGTCGCGCTGGTCGGCGACGGCGCCGGCCGACCGCCGCTCGCAGCCAGCGGCGTGGCCGCCGACAGCGCGCCTGCCAACGGCGCGGCGTGAGCGAGGACGGCGCCGCGCTCGGCGCGCGCCTGCGCGAACGGGACCTTGCCGCCGCTCCGGCCGCGCTCAACCTGCTCGAGAGCCGCGCTCCCGGCGACGTGCGCGAGGCCGCCGAGCTGCTGGCGCAGGTCTCGCCCGCGAGCCTCGGCCGCGAGGCGCCGGCGCACGTGATCGGCGTCACGGGCCCCCCCGGCGCGGGCAAGTCGACGCTGCTCTCGGCACTGCTGCATGCCTGGCGCGAGCAGCAGCGCACGGTCGCGCTGCTCGCCGTGGACCCGAGCTCGCGCCGCTCGGGCGGCTCGCTGCTCGGTGACCGCGCGCGCATCGAGTTCGACCCGGCCGACCGCGGCGTGCTGATCAGATCAACGGCCGCGGGCGAGCGCCTGGGAGGACTCGCGCGCGCCACGCGCTCGGCCGCCGAGGCGCTCGCGGCGGCGTTCGACGTGGTCGTGATCGAGACCGTCGGCGTGGGGCAGGCCGAGACCGAGATCGCGGAGGTCGCCGACACGGTCGTGGTCGTCGTCCAGCCGGGCGCCGGCGACGTCCTGCAGTTCCTGAAGGCGGGGATCATGGAGATCCCCGACGTGCTCGTCGTCACCAAGGCCGACCTCGGCGAGATCGCGACGCGCACCCGCCGCGACCTGGCCTCGGCGCTGCGCTCGCTCGGCGCGGGAACGAGCGTCGTCTCCGTCTCCTCGCTCCCGCCGCCCGAGGGGATCGAGGAGCTGCTCTCGCAGCTGCGCGCCCACCGCGAAGGTCTCGACCTGGCCGAGCGACGGCTGCGCTCGCGCAGGGAGGGTGCGCTGACGGAGTTCGCGACCCAGTACGGGGAGCAGGGCCTGCGCTCGCTCGGCGGGCGAGAGGCGACGCTCGCGCTGCTCGCGCAGGAGCCACCCGGCGCAGACTCGGCGTCCCTGCTCGCGGCGCTCGCGGATCGCCTCGCGTGAGCGCCGCGCAGCGCGCGCGGCGGGCGCTAGCGTGACGGCCGATGACGCGCGACCTCGTCACCGTCTTCGGCGCCTTCATCCTCGCCAGCGCGATCGCCGGCGCGCTCGGCGCGGCCAACCTCGGCACCGCGCTCGCGTTCGGCCAGATGGCGTTCGCCGCTAGCGTCGTCTACGTGATGCTCAAGCGCTGAGAGCGCACGGGCATGTCCGGCGCGCGTCGCATAACTACTGTCCCCGACGAGGGGTCCGCCACGATGGCGCGCACGCCGGATCGACCTAGGTTCGCAGCGTGTGTGCGAGCACGCTCTTCAAGCGCAGCGGCTGAGATGGCGCCGAGGCTCCTCCTCCCGGCCCTCGGCCGCGAGGTCGGCGCGATATCGCGACTGGCGCCCGTCCCCGGGGGCCTCGCGCCGTGAGCCGCCCGCGGGTGGCGGTATTCGCTCCCAACCCGCTGATGACCGTCACGCTCGAGGTCGAGGGCCCCTCCGACGGGCGACAGAGCATCCACTTCCATGCCGGCGGGCAGGGTGTGTGGGCCTCCGGAATGGCGCACACGATGGGCATCGAGCCGGTGCTCGTCGGGCTGATCGGCGGCGAGGTCGGCGAGGTCCTGCGTCCGCTGCTCGCGAGCGCGACCAGCGGGCCGGCCCACCTCGTGCAGAGCGCCGCGGCGAGCGGCTGCTACATCACCGATCGGCGCTCCGGGGAGCGGGAGCTGGTCGCGATGACGCTCAGCGACCCCCCCTCGCGACACGAGCTCGACGAGCTCGTCTCGCTCACCTGCGCCGAGGCGCTCGCATGCGGCTGGCTGCTGCTGACGAACCCGCTTCCCGGCGAGGCGCTGCCGCTCGAGGTCTACGGCGACCTCGTCGCCAACGCCCGCTCGGGGGGCTGCACGACGCTCGTCGACCTCTCGCCTCCACGGCTCAACAGCGCCCTGCGAGGCCGTCCGGAGATCGTGAAGGTCAACGACTGGGAGCTCGCCGAATACGTCCGCGGCCCCGTCTCCACTCCAGACCTGCTGCTCGAGGGCGCCGCGCGCCTGCAGCGCGCAGGCGCGGGCTGCGTGATCGTCACGCGCGGCGAGCAGCCGGCGCTGGTGCTCGACGGGGAGCGCGCGTTGCAGCTGGTCCCGCCGCACTTCGAGCACGGCTTCCGCGAGGGATGCGGCGACGCGATGATGGGCGCCTTGGCCGCGGGCCTGGCGCAGGGCCGCTCGCTCGAGCGCTCGCTCGTGCTCGGCGCGGCCGCGGGCGCCGCGAACTTCCTGCGGCGCGGGCTCGGGCACGCCTCGCGAGAGGTCGTCGAGGAGCTCGCAGGCGCGGTCCAGCTGGGGCCGTGGCCGGATCGCGCGGCCACCTGAGCGCCGCCTCTAGGGAAGCGGCGGCGCGGGGAACTCTCCGCGAAGGATCGCCTCGGGCGCGGTGTGCGCGATCCAGCGCACCTGCTCGGCCGGGCAGAGCTCCCCGAGCACCGTCAACGCGGGCGTCAGGCGCAGTGGCCGCCCGCCGTGCGAGGAGTGGGCGTCGCTGCCGATCAGGTGCACGAGGCCGCGGCGCGCCAGACGCACGATCGGCGCCTGCGCGTCGTCGGGATCGAGCGCCGCGATGAACTCGCCCGTCCACTGGATCATGCAGCCCATCTCCGCGAGCGCCTCCAGGCGCCGCTCGAGGTCGGCGGGGGCATGACGCTCGGGGTGGGCGATGATAGTGCGCAGGCCGAGCCCCGCAAGCCGCTCCACGAGCTGGGGCAGCTCGTCGGCGAGCGGGCCGGGATCGGGCTCCAGCAGAACCCAGCCGCGACGGTCCAGCGAGACCTCGTAGAGCTCGTCCGGGCCCAGGCGCCTGGCGGCGGACTGCGCCACCTCTCCCCCCTGGGCGATGCGCACGCCGACGCCCTGCCGGTCGAGCTCGGCCTGGAGCTCGGCGACGCGGACTGGAAGCTCGTCGAGCCGAACGTCGTGGTCGTGACGGATGTGAGGCGTCGCGCACACCACGGTGATCCCGTCGCCGTCGGCCTGGCGGGCCATCGCGACGCTGTCGCGCAGGTCAAGGGCCCCGTCGTCGAGCGAGGGAAGGATGTGGCAGTGGACGTCGATCATCGGCCCCGAACCGCCTGAGGGCGCCGGCGCACGGCCCCGCAGCCACTCGACGCCGCCTCAGCGCGTGGCCCGAGCGCGTTTGGCGCCACCTTTTGCGCCGCCTTTCGCACCGCCTTTCGCACCGCCTTTGGCACCGGCTTTGGCGCCCGAGCGCGAGCTTTTCGCGCCGCCGGAGCGCGGTTTGCGGATCGTCGTGGCGACCATGTCGCGCTGCAGCTTTTCGAGGTCTTTGCGCGTTGCCTTGCTCATCTTCATCGCGTCGCGGCGCGCGTCTTTGAGCAGCCGTGCGACGTTGCGGCGCAGGTCCGAGACGCCCGTGCCGAGACCGCTGCCGAGTTTGCCGATGTCGGCCTGGGCGACATCGAGCGAATCGATCACACGGCTGATCAGACGGTCGTTCTCCTTGTAGCGCTGATGCACTTTCGCCTTGGCGGGCGACGTTTTTTTGGCGGCTGCTTTCCGGGTCGTTGCTTTGCGCGTGGTCGGTTTGCGCGTGGTCGGCATTCGGGCTCCTCCTCGAGTTTGTCTCGCGCTGATCACTGCGAGCGCGTCACCCCCAACCTATTCGCCCGGGAGGCTGCCGTCCAGCGACGTTTGCCGCGGTCCGCGGTGCGGCTTTCCAACGGAGGACCGCGACGCCCTACGGATGAGCCCGGCGCCGCGGTCGTGCCATATGCTGGCGACCGTGGCCACGGGCTGCTTCATCTCCACCGGGCGCTCGCTGCAGGAGGCGATCGAGCGCGTCAAGCTCGCCGAGTCGCTCGGCTACGAGTCCGTCTACGTGACCCACATCGCCGGGCGCGAGTCGCTGACGGTGGTCACCGCCTACGCGCTGGCCACGAGTACGATCCGCGTCGGCACGGGCGTCGTGCCGATCTACACGCGCACACCGGCCACGATGGCGCAGACTGCGGCGACGATCGACGAGCTCTCGGGAGGACGCATGACGCTCGGCCTCGGCGTCTCGCACCGTCCCGTCGTCGAGGGCTGGCACGGCCAGAGCATCGAGCGGCCCGTCGCCGAGATGCGCGAGTACGCGTCGATCGTGCGCGCGATCCTGCGCGGCGAGGATCCGCCGGCGGGTGAGAGGTGGCGCACGGCCTTCCACCTCGTGGGCCTCGACCCGCGCCCCGAGCTGCCGATCTACATAGCGGCCCTCTCGCCGGCGATGCTGCGCCTCGCGGGCGAGATCGCAGACGGCGTGATCCTGTGGCTGTGCAACCCGAGCTACATCCGCGACGTGGTGATCCCCGAGGTCCGCGCGGGGCGCGAGCGCGCCGGCCTGCAGCTCGATGGCTTCGACGTCGTCGCGGCGGTGCCCGCGGCGCTCACGCAGGATCCTCCCGAGGCCTACGCGGCGATGCGCGGCGACCTGATCCCCTACTTCGGCCTGCCGTTCTATCGGGCGATGATCGAGCGCACGGGCTTCGGCGCAGACATCGAGGCCTACGATGCGGCCGCGGGCGACGTCGAGGCGATGGCCTCAGCCGTCTCGGACGAGTTCCTCGCCGAGCTGACCGCGATCGGCGACGAGCAGGCGGTTGCCGCCGGCGTGCAGCGCTACCGCGACGCCGGCGCGAGCTCGCCGTGCGTGGGGCCGATCGCACGAACGGACTTCACGGCGACGCTGCGCGCGGCGATCGTCGCCTGAGCGCCGGCCTTCGGCCCTCACGCGCCGGTCCTACGGCGTGCGGCTTACATGTAACGCCTGACGGCCCCCGCGGACCCTACGGTTAAGACGATGATCGTCCTGCTGGTATTCGCCGTGCTCGCAGGCGCCGGAACGGCGCTCTCGCCGTGCGTGCTGCCCGTGCTGCCGGCGCTGCTCTCGGCCGGCGGCGTGGGCGGCAGGCGCCGCCCACTGGGGATCGTGCTCGGGCTCTCGATCACGTTCACGGTCACGATCGTCGGCATCGCGAAGCTCGTCGACGGCGTCGGCCTCGGCTCCGACCCGCTGCGCAACGTCGCGGTCGTCGTGCTGCTCGTGTTCGGGCTCGTCTTGGTGCTGCCGGGGCTCGCCGAGCGCCTCGAGGCGCCGCTTTCGCGGCTCGCGCGCTTCGGCCCGCGCACCCGCGGCGATGGGTTCGCCTCGGGGATGCTCGTCGGCGCGGCGCTCGGATTCGTCTACACGCCCTGCGCGAGCCCGATCCTCGCCGCGGTGATCTCCGTCAGCGCGGCCTCGGGACGAACGATCGCGATCGCTGTCGCCTACGCGTTTGGCTCGGCGCTCGTGCTGCTCGCGCTGACGCTCGGCGGCCGGCGGCTGTTCGAGCGCGTGCGGCGCGCCGGTCGCGGCCCGGCGCTGCAGCGCACGCTGGGAGCGATCATGATCGCGACCGCGATCGCGATCATCGCGAGCCTGGACGTGAACTTCGACCAGTTCGTCGCCCAGCACATCCCGAACGTGAACCTCACGGCCTCGCTGGAGTGCTCGCAGACGGTGACCGGCCGGCTGCGCGAGATCACGGGCCGCGCGCCGAAGTTCACGCCTGCAAACGGCTCCTCGGTGTGCGGCAGCTCGAACTCGTCGCTGAAACCGGTCGCTCACAGCGCGAGCCAGGCGGCGCTGCTCGCCGCCGCCTCGCGCCTTCCGGTGCTGGGCGCGGCGCCCGAATTCACGGAAACGGAGCAGTGGTTCAACACGCCCGGCGGCGCCCCGCTGTCGCTCAGCGGCCTTCACGGCCACGTCGTGCTCGTGGACTTCTGGACGTATACCTGCATCAACTGCATCCGCACGCTCCCCTACCTGAAGGCGTGGGACGCGGCCTATCGCTCCGACGGCCTCGTGATCGTCGGCGTGGAGACGCCGGAGTTCCCGTTCGAGCGCGACGCCGCGAACGTGGCCAACGCGATCTCGCAGTTCGGCCTGCGCTACCCGGTCGTACAGGACAACAACATGGGCACCTGGAACGCGTACGCGAACGAGGACTGGCCGGCCGACTACCTGATCGACGCCCAGGGCAACGTCCGCTACGCAACGGTGGGCGAGGGCGACTACGACACGACCGAAACCGCGATCCGCGCGCTGCTGGCCGAAGCGGGCGCGCAGGTTGGCGCCCGCGGCCACCCGACCGGCGTCGTCGTGCCGTCGCAGCTGGCCACCCCCGAGACGTATCTGGGCACCGCTCGAGCGCAGGGCTGGGTCAACGGGCCCCACGCGGGCGTCCACGACTACGGCCAGAACCCCGCCGCCAACCTCGCGCTCAACGACTTCCTCTTCATGGGCACGTGGAACATCGCCGAACAGCCCGCCGTCGCCGGCGCCGACGCGGGCATCGAAGTCGAGTTCGGCGCCAAGCACGTCTACCTCGTGCTGAGCTCGCCCGGCGAACGCCCGCTGCCCGTGCAGGTGCTGCTCGACGGCCGGCCGATCCCGGCGGCCGACGCCGGCTCGGACGTGCACGACGGCGTCGTGACCGTGCGCCAGCAGCGCCTTTACACGCTCGTCTCGCTGCCGCGCGACGAACAGCGCCGCCTCACCCTGCGCTTCGCGCCGGGCGTGACGGGCTACGCGTTCACGTTCGGATAGCGCCGCGCGCCTGCCGACGCCCGTCCTCCGGACGAGGTAGGCTCCCGCGACGTCTTGACATCGGCGGGGACCCCCACGGGGTGTGCCAAGGAGGTTCGACATGTACCGCAGTCGCAGCGGCCCACGTGGCCATGACGGTGACACCGCAGCGGCAGGCAGGGGCGGGAGACGGCTCCCACGCGTGCTCGTCGCGCTCGCACTCGCGCTCGCTACGAGCGCGGCGCTCGCGACCGGCGCCGAGGCGTCGGGATCCGCTCAGGGGCCGCCGGCCGGTCCGAAATCGCCGCCGTTCACGCAGTGTCCCGCGATCGGGCTCGACACCACCTGCCAGTACCTGATCGACGTCACGAGCACCAACCCCAAAGAACCGCCGAAGATCCTCAAGGACAGCTCCCAGACCTTCTACGACGGCGGCGACGACGTGACCGTGGCGGTGCAGAACGACACCACCTCGCCGCTCGGCAGCATCCACGTCGGGATCCTCGAATCGGGCGACAACGTCTTCGGCCTGGACGGAGACGGGCTCTGCTCGGAATCGATCTTCCCGAAACCGGAAGAATGCCCCTTCGGCCCGAGCCTCGAATCCCCGTTCGACTACTACGGGCCCGACACCTCGTTCGCGATCGAATCGACCGACGCGGGCACGGTCGACTTCAACACGGCCCTAGCCCCCGGGCAGTTCACGTACTTCACGCTGGAGGCGCCGCCGAGCGGCACCTCGATCGCGGCCGGCGCCGTCAACGACACGGTCGCGACGAACCTGATACCCGAAAACCCCTCCACCGAATTCGTACCGGAAGGGGTGAAGCTCCCGAGCCCCGGAAACGTGACCGACACGGCGAGGATCCTGGGCCCCAAAGCGACGGGCAAAGCCACGGGCAAAGTCGAATACCTCGTCTACGAAGACCCCGAATGCGCGGGACCCGCCATCCAAGCGGGCAAAAAGACCGTCACGGCCGGCGAAGCGGAACCGTCTGACAAAGTCGGGGAAAAACTCGCTAACAACAAATCGTATTACTGGAAGGTCGTCTACTCCGGCGACGTGGCTGGAAACGAACCTGCGGAAAGCGTGTGCGGAGACGAGGTGATGACGTTCGGAACGCCGACGCCGCCGCCGGCGTCCGCAATCGCGACCGTCCTGAACGGAGGCGGGCAGGTGGGCTCGAGCATCACGGTTACCGAAGGAACAGCGGTGACCGACACGGCGCTCATCACCGCGCCCGGCGGACAGCCCGTCACGGGCCGCCTCACCTACGCCGCCTACCCGAACGAACTGTGCTTCGGCAAATCCGTTACGGGGCTCGGCGGCGGCGGCGCCACGACGGGAGCAGGGCCCTCGACGAACGCGGTGAAGCTCCCCGTCGGGAAGTACTACTTCCGCGCGTTCTACTCGGGCAACGGAGCTCTCGCCCCTGCGTCGACGGCGTGCGGGTCCGAGGTGCTGACGGTCGTGGCGAAAGCGCCGACGCCGCCGCCGCCCGTGCCCAACAGCACGTTCAAAATCAAGAGCATCACGGTCAACTCGAACGGCACCGTGACGATCGTGTTCGTCCCGACCCAGAACGGCCAGGCCACGCTCACGGTGACCGTGCCGACAGCGTCGATCTCGCGTAAGGAGGCGCTCGCGGCGAAGAAGAAGAAATGCAAATCGAGCCAGATCAAGCTCAAAGGCAAATGCCTGCCGAGGACGACGGTGTCGGGCTCACTGGCGGCGCCGGGGCTCGCCGGCGTACCGCTGACGTTGACGGTCAAGCCCTCGAACAAGGTCACGAAAGCGCTCAAGAAAGGCAGGACCGTGGTTCTGACGGCGACGCTGAGCTACAAATCCTCGCTCGGAGGGCCTGCGAGCGCGCAGCAGCTGATCTTCAAGGTCAAACCGCGGAAACACAAGAAGCACTAGCCGCCGCACGACGGCTGGTGGCGTGATGACGGGGCGCCCGCGTGGCGCCCCGTCGTCGTTCTGGCGTCGCGGCCACGGGTCGGGCGCGGTGCTCGGCCTACAATGGCGCTATGGAGGGCTCGATGGCCGAGACGAGCGCACGCAGCTGGTTGCGCTGCTACCGCTGCTGGTCGCAGGACCTCGAGGTGCAGGTCCACTACGAGGGCATCCACAAGATCGACCCCGAGAGCGGGGAGCGCGCGGAGGTCGTCGACGAGCTCCAGGAGGCGGTCGTGCAGTGCCTGGACTGCATGCACGACCAGCCCCACCTCGGGTTCAGCAACGGGCGCGTGGAGCCGATCGAGGACCGCTGGGAACGGATGATCGCGGGCAGCCCGTGGGTCGCCTCCTGCACGGTCACGGTCGACGCCGAAGAGGTCGAGAGCTGCTCGGGACCCGAGGCCGGCGACGCCCTATCCTACGCTGCCTTCGGCGACCACGGTGTACGCGAGTTCTTCACGCACGTGCGCTTCCACAAGCACGAGGACGACGCCCGCATCGTCGTACACCTGCTCGTGGAGCTCTACGCGCGCTCGCTGGAGGAGGCGACGGAGGTGCTCGAGTCCTCTGCGCGCGGTGCTCTGGAGATCACCTCGCTGGCCGAGGAGTCGCGGCCGCCGGCAGCCGCCGGCGAGACCCACGGCCACGACTAGGCCGCGCTCAGGCCGGCGCCAGGCGCATGACGGGTATACGCCGGATCCCCGTCGTGCGGCGCTCGTAGTCGCTGTAGCCGCGATAGACCTTCTTGGCTAGCTCGAACAGGCGGTCGCGGTCCTCGCCGGTCGCCTCGTGTGCGGTGTATCGGCCTGATCGTCCCATCGCCTCCAGGCGCACGTCCGGGTTGGCCTTGAGGTTGTAGTACCAGGCCGGGAAGTTCGGCCGACCGTAGCTCGAGGCGATCAGGATCACGTCATCGCCGTCGTTGAAGTACAGCAGCGGGACCGTGCGCTCGACTCCGCTGCGCGCTCCGCGGACGTCGACGAGCACGATCGGGATCTGTCCGAAGGCGCTGTCCACGCGCCCTCGCGAGGCGCGCAGCAGCCACGGATCGATGCGCGCGCCCACCTTCGAGGAGTACCAGGTGCCGACGCCGGTGAGCGCGAACGCGAATA
The DNA here is from genome assembly GCA_035314465.1 of Solirubrobacteraceae bacterium. Classification (GTDB taxonomy): domain Bacteria; phylum Actinomycetota; class Thermoleophilia; order Solirubrobacterales; family Solirubrobacteraceae; genus Palsa-744. The sequence goes on from DATFZM010000031.1 coordinate 28,723, forward strand.
CCGCTCGCTTGAAGCGGGAGCTCGAGATCGCCTCGGGATCTACGTGCGGGATCGCTCCCGCCATCGGGGTCAGCCCCCCAGGCGCTCCTCGAGCGCTTTCAGGTGAGCATGCAGCTCGTCTGGCAGGTGGTCGAACTTCGCGTAGTGCTCGTGGAACTGGGGCAGCTGCGCCTTCCACTCCTCTGCATCGACGCGCACCAGCTCGGCCATCGCCTCGTCGCTGACGTCCACGCCGCGAATGTCGATGCCCTCGCCGCCGACGGGCGGAATCAGCCCGATCTCGGTCTCGCGCGCCGCGCCGTGGCCTGCGCAGCGCGCGAACACCCACGCGAGAACGCGCGAGTTCTCGCCGTAGCCGGGCCACAGGAAGCGACCCTCGGAGTCCTTGCGGAACCAGTTCACGTAGAAGATCTTCGGCAGCTTCGCGCCTGGCGTGCGCCCGATCTCCAGCCAGTGCGCGAAGTAGTCGGCCATGTTGTAGCCGCAGAACGGGAGCATCGCGAACGGGTCGAAGCGCAGCTCGCCGACCGTGCCCGCCGCCGCGGCCGTCTTCTCGGAGCTCATCACCGAGCCGAGGAACACGCCGTGCTCCCAGTCGAAGGCCTCGGCCACGAGCGGCACGACGGTCGAGCGCCGCCCCCCGAACAGCATCGCGTCGATCGGCACGCCCGCGGGGTCCTCCCACTCGGGCGCGATCGCGGGATCCTGCGCGGCGGGCGTCGTGAAGCGCGCGTTGGGGTGCGCCGCGGGGGTCTCGGCCGCGGGCGTCCAGTCGTTGCCGCGCCAGTCGGTCAGGTGCGCCGGCGCCTTCTTCGTGAGGCCCTCCCACCAGATGTCGCCATCGTCGGTCTTCGCGCAGTTGGTGAAGATCGTGTTGCTCGCGATCATGCGGACAGCGTTGGGGTTGGTCCCCTCGCCCGTGCCCGGCGCCACGCCGAAGAAGCCAGCCTCCGGGTTGATCGCGTAGAGGCGCCCGTCCGCGCCGAACTTCATCCACGCGATGTCATCGCCGATCGTCTCCACCTTCCAGCCCTCGAGCGTGGGGATCAGCATCGCGAGGTTGGTCTTGCCGCAGGCGCTCGGGAAGGCGCCGGTGACGTACTTGACCTCACCCTCCGGCGAGGTCAGCTTGAGGATCAGCATGTGCTCGGCCATCCAGCCCTCATCGCGTGCCATCACCGAGGCGATGCGAAGCGCGAAGCACTTCTTGCCGAGCAGCGCGTTGCCGCCATAGCCCGAGCCGTAGGACCAGATCTCGCGCGTGTCGGGGAAGTGCACGATGTACTTGTTCTCGGCGTTGCACGGCCACGGCACGTCTTCGACGCCGTCGGCGAGCGGCATGCCGACCGAGTGCAGGCAGGGCACGAAGGCGCCCTGGCTGCCGAGCGCGTCGAGCGCCCCCTGGCCCATGCGCGTCATGATCCGCATGCTCACGGCGACATACGTCGAGTCGGTGAGCTGGACCCCCACGTGGCTCTTGTCCGAGCCCAGCGGCCCCATCGAGAAGGGCACGACGTACATCGTGCGCCCCCGCATAGCGCCCGTGAACAGCTCGGACAGCGCTTCGCGCATCTCGCCCGGCTCGCGCCAGTTGTTCGTCGGACCCGCTTCCTCCTCGCTGGGCGTGCAGATGAACGTTCGATCCTCCACGCGCGCCACGTCGCCGGGGTCCGACAGCGCGAGGTAGGAGCTCGGCCGCTTTGCGTCGGAGAGCCGCTCGAACGTGCCGGCCTGCACGAGCTCTGAGCAGAGCCGGTCGTACTCCTCGGCCGAGCCGTCGCACCAGTAGATCTGGTCCGGTTCGGTCAGCCCCGCAACCTCCTGCACCCAGGCCAGCAGACGCTCGTTCTTGGTGGGGGCAGGCATCGTGGTGTTCATGGGATCCAGACGACTCCTCGGTTTCGCGGGTTCTGCGTATGCCATGCGGCTCGGTGTCCGCGCGGCACATCCTGACCGGGTGCGGGAACAGAAAACGCCCTCTCCGGGCGACCGCTGAAGGGTATCGCACGGCTCAAGAGGCGGTTTTTCCCGGATATCGGGCTCTCCGCTGCCGGGCCGAGGGCCCGCGGCCCTCCTCTAGACCTCGCCGGGGTACTTGCGGGGCACGAGCACGAGGCGCTTGAACTCGGCCACGAGGACACCGTCCTGGTTGAGCACGCGCGTGTGCACGCGCACGGTGCCGCGGTCGGGCTTCGACTGCGACTCCTTCTTCTCGAGCACCTCCGACTCGCAGAAGAGCGTGTCGCCGTGGAACACCGGAGCGGGGTGCTTGAGCTCTTCGGTGGCGAGGTTCGCGATCGCCTTGCCGCTGACGTCGCTCACCGACATGCCGAGCGCCAGCGAGTACACGAGCGGGCCGACCACGACGTTGCGCCCCTGCTGAGACTGGGCGGCGTAGACGTCGTTGATGTGCAGCGGGTGGTGGTTCATCGTGAGCAGGCAGAAGAGGTGGTCGTCGGCCTCGGTGACGGTCTTCGCGGGCCAGTGCTTGTAGACGGCGCCGACCTCGAACTCCTCCAGGTAGCGGCCGTAGGGATGCGCGCCACTGGCCTCGCGGGCGGCTTGATCGGTCTCGACGGTTTGGGTCTCGCTCATGGGTCTCCTAGGGGTGATTGCATCCGCAACTCTAAAGCGTCGGCGTGCGCGCGGCGGTACCGTTGAGCCTCCAGACGACACAGGAGACCCACGTGCGCAACCCCCGCGACTTCTTCCAGCCACTTGCGATCGACGCGCCCGAGCCGATCGACGAGATCCCGTTCAAGCCCTCCCGGATGATCCACTTCATGGACTTCTCGAACGAGAAAATGGTCGCCAAGGCGCCCGATCTCGCCCCCAAGGTCGACATCCTGCTGGGGAACCTCGAGGACGCCGTTCCGCTCGACAAGAAGGAGGCCGCTCGCGCGGGACTGATCAGGGTCGGCCGTGAGATGGACCTGGGCGACACCGCGCTGTGGACTCGCGTGAACGAGCTCGCCTCTCCCTACTTCCTTGACGACGTGATGCAGATAGTCGAGGCGATCGGCGACAAGATCGAGGTGATCATGGTGCCCAAGGTCGAGGGGCCGTGGGACATCCACTACGTCGACCGGCTGCTCGCCCAGCTCGAGGCGCGCGCGGGGCTCGAGCGCCCGATCCTCGTGCACGCCGTGCTGGAGACGCACCTCGGCGTGGCCAACCTCGAGGAGATCGCAGCGGCAAGCCCGCGCATACAGGGCATGAGCTTTGGCCCCGCCGACCTGGCGGCCTCGCGGCGGATGAAGACCACGCGTGTCGGCGGCGGTCACCCCGGCTACCGCACGATCGCCGACCCCGACCCCGACGATCCCGACGCCCCACGACCGAGCTACCAGCAGGATCCCTGGCACTACTCGATCGCGCGCATGGTCGATGCCTGCACCGCGGTCGGCGCGCTCCCCTTCTACGGTCCCTACGGCGACATCGGCGACGAAGAGGGCGGCGAAACGCAGTTCCGGGCCGCGTTCCTGCTCGGCTGCGTGGGCGCCTGGACGCTTCATCCCTCCCAGATCGCGATCGCCAAGCGAGTCTTCTCGCCCGACCCCGAGGAGGTCGCCTTTGCGAAGAAGGTGATCCACGCGATCCCGGACGGTCGCGGCGTTCACATGATCGACGGCAAGATGCAGGACGACGCCACATGGAAGCAGTGCAAGGTGATGGTCAACCTCGCCGAAATGCTCGCGCGGAAGGATCCGGAGCTGGCCGAGGCCTACGGCTTCGCGCCGGCGGCCGTCTGAGCGTGATCCGGCGCCGGCCGGCTTCCTGGGCAAGAACGGCTACGCCTAGCCGCTCGGGGGGCGCGCCACGCGCTGCGCGCGTGCATATAGGCTTGCGCGCCGCATGAGGTTCTTCGAGTACGAGGCGCGCGAGATCGTCAAGCGCGCCGGCATCCCCGTAACCGACTACGGATTCGCGACCGACGCCGCGCAGGCGGGCGAGATCGCGCAGCGGATCGGCGGCCCGGTGGTGATCAAGTCGCAGGTGCTGACCGGCGGGCGCATGAAGGCCGGCGGCGTGAAGTTCGCGGACACGCCCGAGGAGGCGCAGGAGCACGCGCGCGAGATCCTCGCGCTCGAGATCAACGGCCATATGCCCCGCGGGGTGCTCGTCGATCCGCGCGCGCAGGTCGAGCAGGAGTACTACGCGGGCGTCGTCTGGGACGGAATCCGCAAGCAGCCGGTGATGATCTTCTCGCCCGTCGGCGGGATCGACATCGAGCAGGTCGCCGCGGAGCAGCCCGAGAAGGTGGGCCGTCGCCACTTCTCGAACATCCTGCCGTTATCGGAGTTCCAGGCCAAGGAGGTGATCGCCGCGACGGGCGTCACCGGCTCGCCGCTGAACAAGCTCGTTCCGATCGTTACGCGCCTCGCGCGGCTGTTCGTCGCGAACGACATGATCCTGGCCGAGATCAACCCGCTCGGGCAGCTGGCGGACGGTTCGTTCGTGGCCCTCGACGCGCATATGGACATCGAGAACGAGGCCCGCGGCCGTCACAAGGCGCTGCTCGCGGAGCTCGGCGTGGGCGAGGAGGAAACGCGCCAGGCGCGCGAGGCGACGCCGTTCGAGCTGGCGGGCGAGCAGGTCGACGCCCAGGACCACCGCGGCGTGGCCGGCAACGTGACCGAGTTCGACGGCAACCTGGGGCTCGTGATCGGCGCCGGCGGCGGTTCGCTGACGCTGTTCGACGCGGTGCGCGCGCACGGCGGGCATCCGGCCAACTACTGCGAGATCGGCGGCAACCCGTCGGTTGCGAAGGCGTGC
>DATFZM010000032.1:0-65233 GCA_035314465.1 Solirubrobacteraceae bacterium
TCCGGTCCGTTTCCGCATCCAGCCGTATCGCACGAGCCGCGCATCCAGCAGCTCGCGGACGACTTCGCGCGGGCCGGACACCATCCGTTCCACCTCCCGATCGGCATCGACTTGAACGAGTCCGACCCCGAGGCGGGGCGCTGTGTGCGCTGCGACCGCTTTGATGGCTTCCCGTGTCTGACCGACGGCAAGTCCGATGCCCATGTCCGCTGCGTGCGTCCGGCACTGAGAAATCACGAGAACCTGACACTCCTCACTCATGCAAGGGTCGAACGGCTAGAGACAGACTCCTCTGGATCGACGATCACCAAGGTCATCATCGACCGGAGCGGTTCGCTTGACGAGTACAGCGCCGACATTGTCGTGTCCTCCTGTGGCGCGATCAACTCGGCGGCGCTCCTGTTGCGCTCCGCCTCAGAACAGCACCCCAACGGGCTGGCCAACTCCTCTGACCAGGTGGGACGCAACTACATGGCACACATCAACTCCGGCGTCGTCGCTGTCTCGCAGACCGCCAACCAGACCAAGTTCCAGAAGACCCTCGGCGTCAACGACTACTACTGGGGGGCGCCCGACTCAGAGCTGCCACTCGGACATATCCAGATGCTCGCCAAGTCCGATCGCGACATCCTGCGATCCGGGGCGCCGTGGTTCGCGCCGCCGTTCGCGCTCGACTACCTCGCCCGGCACGCGATCGACTTCTGGCTCACGACCGAGGACCTGCCCCGGCCAGAGAACCGGATCACGCTGGATCGGGCGGGCAAGATTCACCTCGCGAAGACCTACGCCAACCAGGAGCCCCACAGGCGGTTGCTGGGTAAGCTCAAGGACCTGCTCGGGCCGCTTGGATGCCACACGACCGCGATCCCGCGCTTCTCGGTACTCGATCAGCAGATCCCGCTCGCCGGCATCGCCCACGCCTGTGGGACTGCGCGCTTCGGGACCGACCCGGCCACGTCCGTGCTGGACGTCCACTGCAAGGCCCACGACGTCGACAACCTCTACGTCGTGGACACGAGCTTCTTTCCGTCCTCGAGTGCGGTAAACCCAGCGCTGACGGCGATGGCCAACGCCCTGCGAGTCGGCGAGCACATCTCAGAGCGGCTCAACGCGCGAGGTTCGGTGCAGCCCGCGGCTGAGCCCGGGGGCAATGGAAAGCCCGCGGAGGTGCTCCCATGAGGCTCATCAGAACGCTCGCCAGCAGCATCGGCAAGGGCCTGGTCGCGGGCTTCGCCGGCACAGCCGCAATGACCGTTTCGAGCACCCTTGAGGCGAAGCTGCGGGGCCGTCAGCCGAGCTCCGCGCCCGCGCGAGCGACGGCCAAGGCGCTGGGGATCGCCTCCTTCGAGGACGATGTCGCGGCGGCGCGCTTCAACGACCTGTCTCACTGGGGCTACGGCACGAGCTGGGGCGTGGTGCGGGGCCTGCTCGGAGCCACCGGAATGCCCGCCCGCGCGGCGACGGCAACCCACGGCGCCGCGATCTGGGGCAGCGCCCAGGTGACGCTCCCGGCTCTGGAGGTCGCTCCTCCGATCGTGTTCTGGGCCCCGCAGGAGATCGCGATCGACGCCTTCCACCACACGGTCTACGCGATCGCCACCGGCCTGGCCTACGAGCTACTCGACGGCAATGGGCGCACCGCCAACGGGCATCGCGCCGCCGAGAAGCTTTGACGGCCCGCCCGCCTTGGAGACGCTCGCCCATCGCGACGCGCCGGTTTCGGGCGTGGCCATGGCAGCACCGGCACAAAAGTCGCCGGAGCCAGTTGCGCGCCGGCTCAATTGGTTGATCTGGGCTGCCGAGGGCGCCGGCACGGCCCTGCTGGTGCTCGGGGCACTGTCGGCAATTGCCCTGGTGCTCGGGACCGGCTCACCGCTCGCTGGCTGGTCTGGCTCCGCACGTCTTCTGCTCACCGGCCTGCTGGTCGGCACCTGCGTAGCGCTGCTCGTCGTCTCGCCGCTTGGGCGGCTCTCCGGGGCTCACCTCAACCCGGCGATTACGCTCGCATTCTGGGTGGTCCGGATGGCCTCCGGGCGTGACGTGATCGGCTACGTCGGTGCCCAGCTACTCGGCGCTGTGGCGGGAGGCCTGACGTTTCGGTGGTTGTGGGGAGGGGTCGCCCTCTCGGTGGGTGGTGGCGTCACGCACCCCACCATCCCGATCTGGGAGGCGCTCTGCCTTGAGGCCGGCATGACGGCGCTGCTCGTTGTGATGATCTTCCTCTTCGTCTCGCGTGAGCGTCTCGCCCGCTGGACGCCGCTCATGCTCATCCCCGTCCTCGCCGTCCTAATCTGGAAGGGCTCGCCCTATACCGGCACCAGTCTCAATCCGGCGCGCAGCGAGGGTCCGGCGGTCGCCTTCGCCGATTTCGCCGACCTCTGGCTGTACTTCCTCGGTCCGATCCTCGGCGCGCTGGTCGTGGCCATGGCGTGGCGCCAGCGCGACCATGCGGCCCAGCCGAAGACCGCCAAGCTCTTCCACGACCCCACCTACCCGTGCTCGCTGCGATCCGAGCTCGAGGTGAAGGGCCAGGGACGCATGGAGTAGGCGCATGCTCGAACTGAATCAACCGAGGACGTTGACCGCCCGCGAGACGACGAGCACGAGCGTGACCAGCGCGATGAGCGATTGCGTCGCCATCAGCATCTTGGCCATCGCGGTGAGCGGCAGCGTGTCGGTTGGGCTGAACGCGGCCGCGTTGGTGTAGGAGGTGTACAGATAGTCGACGAAGCGCGGACGCCAGCCGGGCGCCAGCTTCGGCTCGGACATCTCCGGAAACAGAAAGTCCGGGGGCCGTCGCCCATCTCGGCTGCGCCCTCCGGGGCCGCCGCGATCGAGCTCCCAAAACCATATCCCGAAGATGAGGATGTTCGTTACCCAGAGAACGCCTCCGGCGAAGATGAGCGGCTCGCCGCCCGCCTTGCTCCCCTGCAGCAGGAAGTGGACCAGCAGGACGAGCGATACCAGCGTCGTGGCGCTGACCAGCCCCAAGAGCAGGATGACCAGCGTACGCAAATGCGGAGACTGTCCATTGTGACGGGTCGGCGTCGTCACGACCAGAGCGAGAAGCAGGATGCCCTCTACACCCGGCACGAGCCATCGCGGACCCATTATCAGTCGATGAGGAAGTGTCACGTAGAACAGGAGTGCCATCACCGCAGCGAGCTGGGCCGGCCAGAACGGCTCGCCGCAGCGCGTCACCTCCCGCGGCATACTGGATCGAAGGTCGTGCTCGAGCGTAAGCGCGCGGCGCCCGCCGTTGTCGGTGGCGGGCGCAGTGGCGGACGCTCTCAGGTGCGAGCGCCGCCAGTAGGAGCTCGGGCGCACGGAGACCGTCTAGCCGGCGCCGACCGGTACCTTCTCTTGAGAGAGTTCGAACGCCGTTCGCACCTCGGGGATGGTTGGGTCATAGTCCTCCTTGATGCGCGTTGTCAGCTCTTGCAGGTCGGCCCACAGTTGGTGAATCGACGGGCGGCCCCAGAACCAGTAGCCGACGTAGACCTTCTCGATCCTCAGGGCTGGTCCGAGCACGAGCGTATGCGGGACCGTGGCCGGGTGATGCATGTCGGTGTACTCCTTGATGTCCAGGGCTTCCTGAACCTCAAGCTGCTCGTCGCACAGGAACGTCCAGTAGGCCCCCGTGGTGAGCTTGAGCTTGTTGGTCTCGTGGGCGTTGTTGGGCAGGATCGTTACGAGTTGTGTGAACGCCACGGCACACCACTGGTGAAACTGCACGAGCTCGCGATGCTGTTGGCGCTCGCGCGGGCAGTGCTCACCGCGGCCCATCTGCAGGACCATCAAGTCCTCGCCCTGCAGCGTGGACAGGCGATGCAACTTGCCCTCGTCGTCCGGGAGCTCGAAATCGGGGAGCACGGCTCCCACTTCCAGGCCCTTGCTCATGTCGTTTCTCCTTTATTAGGAATTTGACTCGGTCAGTGAGCGACCGAACGTCGGCTGGTTTGGTGAGGTCGCTGGAGATCACAGGGGACGGATCCCCGGGATGCGACAGCGAATGCGGTAAATGCTTGTCAAGGCGGTTATGTAGAGCGTGCGGCCGTCCTCCTCGCCCCAGGCAAGGTTGTGCGGGTTCTCCGGCAGCTTGAGCAGGCCGAGCTGTTGCCCCTGCGGCGAGATGATCCAGACCCCACCCGGGCCACACGCGTAAACGTTGCCCGCCTCGTCCACCTTCAGCCCATCGAGCGCGTCCTCGCCGGGCGCGGGGGTCATGTCGTAGAACACCTCGCCGCCAGACAGCGAGCCGTCCGCCGCGACGTCATAGCGCATGACGACCTTGCTCTCCAGGTCCCAATTGCCGACGTACAGGTGCTTCTCGTCGGGCGAGAACGCCAGGCCGTTGGGGCCCTCCATCTCGTCGGTCTCCATCGAGATCGCGCCATCCACGGAGACGCGGAAGACGCCACTGAACGCCAGCTCCCTCTCGGAGTCCTCAAAGGTGTCGGGTAGCCCGAACGGCGGGTCGGTGAAGTACAGCGTGCCGTCGGATCGATACACGAGGTCGTTGGGCGAGTTCAGGCGCTTGCCTTCGTAGGCCTCGGCGAGCACCGTGACATTGCCGTGGGGCTCCACCCGGAGGATGCGCCGGTTGCCGTGCTGGCACATCGTCAGCCTGCTGTCCAGGGGGTCGAACGTCAGCCCGTTTGAGCCGGGCTGGTGGTAGCGCCCGACGTCGACGCCGCTGTAGCCGCTCTTTGAGCGAAATACCGTGACCTGACCGTCCGGGGACCAGCGATAGATCGCGTTGGTGTTCGGCGAACTGAACAGCAGCGCGCCCTCGGAGCTCCACACGGGACCCTCGGTGAACTCGAAGCCTCCGGCCACGCGCTCGAGGCGAGGCGTGTCGGGCAGCACCGCGTCCAGGTGCGCGTCCGCGCGCTCGATCTCTAGCGGCGCCGGCACGCCCACCCGCGCCCGCTCGGGGACGTAGAAATCGAGCGTGGCCGTGCGCATCCAGATGTAGTTGCGTGGTGAGGTCGAGATCGGCCCGTTGATCCCGAACACCGCGATCTGAAACCGCTCACCGATCTGCGCGTTCTTCGTCAGCACGATTCGGTTGGGTGCGTTGAAGCCGGCGACCATCCGGCCTCCGGTCAGGCCGAGGCCCAGCGGGAGCTCGCCGTTGATCCATACCTCGGCGTAGTCGTCTATTACGACCTCGAACACGACCGTAGACCCGGTGGGGTCGAGATCGCCAACGCGCTCGGGGATCGTGACCTCGAGTCGGTACCAGTTGAAGCACACCCGCCCGTTGGCCAGACGCAGCTGGGTGTCCTCGGGCGAGAGGGTCCGCCAGTCCGAGTCGTCGTAGTGGTGCGCCTCGGCATGGGGGACGACGTCATAGGTCCGGTTCGGAGTGTCTCCCGGACCCAACGGGTCATCCGGTGAGCCGACAGCGACGAAGTCGATCTCCCGCACCTGGGCGTCGCAGTAGCGCCAGCACCCGCCGAGGAGGGCGACGCCCTCGTCGGTCTGCAGGTCGATGATCGCGTCGGGCCGGCCTGGCAGCAGCTCCGGCGGCCCTGGCAGCCGGGCGGCGGAGTCGACGACCTTCTCGGTGAGCAGCCGAGCCTCCATCGCCTATGCCACCGCCTCGGCCGTCGCGCTTGCCCGACCGTTGGATGGGGCGCTCAGCGCGCTCGCGGCCATCGCCGCGAGCTCCTGGTCCTCGTCGGCCGACGAGGCGCCGCTGACCCCGACTGCACCGATGACCTCGCCGTCGTGGAGGATGGGCATGCCGCCCTGAAGCGGGACCGCGCGAGCCAGATGCAGCGCTGAGGGCCGACCCCGCGAGGCCTGGTCCTCGAAGTCCTTGCTCGGCCGGCGATAGATGGCTGCTGTGCGGGCCTTGTCGACCGATACATTCGTGCTTGCGACCTGTGCCGCGTCGGGTCGCAGTAGGTAGATGAGGTCGCCACCCGCGTCGACGACCGCGACGACCGGGGCGACGCCACGCGATGCGGCGATCGCGTCGGCCGCCTCCGCCACGGTTTTCGCCCCCTCATAGGTCAGGGCGCCCGTCTGGATCGTGGAGAAGTTCGCGGCGGCGCCGGCTATCGAGACCGACTCGTCCTCGTCGGGAGTCTCACCGCTCGTGCCGATCGCCCCCACCACCTCGCCGTTCACCGTGAGAGGAATGCCGCCGGTCAGCGCCGAGGCGCCGTGAAGCGCCAAGGCGCCGAGCCGCCCATCGCTCACCTGCTGCTCGATCTCGCGGCTGGGCCGCACGAAGATGGCCGCCGTGCGGGCCTTGTCGACCGCCACGCGCGAGCTCGCGACCTGCGCGCCAACCGTGCGCCGCAGCGCCACGAGCTCGCCGGAGGGGTCGACGACCGCGATTACCACGCGGTGGCCCTGCTTGCTCGCGTGCCGCTCTGCAGCCTGGATGACCGCCTCGGCACCGGCCTCATCGATGATGCGTCGTTTGCGTATCGTCGCCATGTCGGGCTCCCTTCGGTTGGTTGCCGGCCGGGAGTCGGGGCCCGGTCGCGTTTAGGACGGCGGCCCAGATGGCCGTGTCGGTCGTGATGAACAGGACATCTCGGCGCACGCCGCCGAACGTGAAGTTGACTGCCCCTGGGAGCTTGATCTCGCCGATCAGCTCACCCCCGGTGCTGAACACTTGGACTCCGGCGAACGAAGACGCGTAGATGCGTCCCTCGCTGTCGACCTTGATCCCGTCGGGATATCCGGGTGTGGTGACGGCGAGTAGGCGATCCTCGCCGAGTCGCCTGCCGTCGCGAACGTCGAACGCCCGAATGTGGTGCGGTCGGTCGGCGTAGTAGCTGCCGGCCTCCTGGTTGGCGCCACTGTCGCCCACGTACAGAACTCGCTCGTCCGGGGAGAACGCCAGGCCGTTGGGCTTGTCGAAATCGTCGGCGACCACAGACAGGTGGTCGGTGCGAGGGTCGTAGCGATAGACGCTCTCTGCGAGCTGCGGCTCTGGCTTGAACCCGTGGAGGTGGCCGTAGCTTGGATCCGTGAACCACAGCGTGCCGTCGCTCTTGACGACGACGTCGTTGGGCGAGTTCAGCGGCAGGCCCTGACAGCGGTCGACCAGGGTTTCAGGCGCGTGGGTCGAGCGATCGAGCCGGGTGATAGCGGCGGGCTGCGATGCCGTCCCCTGCTCACAGACGATGAGGCGGCCCTCGGGGTCGATGGCCATGCCGTTGGCGGCGTTTGCGTTGGCTCTCAGGACCGACACGCGCTCGCGCTCGAGCGGAAAGCGATCTCCGTCCAGGGCGAGTCGCTTGATCGCCACCTCGGGGAACCCGGGCGCCGCCACGTCTTCGCCCCGTGGCACGGTCGTGAAGTAGAGCGCGTCCTCACAGGCAACGTAGGTGGGGCCCTCGTGGGCGTCGCAGGCGAGCACCTGCACCAGCTGCGGATCAGCGCCGAGCACCTCTGCGAAGGCGCCCTCGTGCGCAACGAACGGGCTGCTGCCCTCGTTCAGGTCGAGCTCTGGGGCGCTCATGGGTCTCACTTGTGTGAGTCCTCTTCCACGGCCGCCCGTTACATGCGCTCGCCAGCCCGAGCAACGTCGACGCGGCGGGATCAGGGGCCGGCTCGTGCCTCCGGTGAGGCGCAGGGCCGGTTTCACCGACGGGAGGCGGCTGAGTCAGCTGCCGCCGCGGCGGATCAGAGGGACGGATCGATCGCGCCGACGCCGGCCTCGGCGGCGCCTGCGTGTCCGCGCGCCTTGTCGACCTCCCAGGCCGACGTGATCAGGCCCACGTGGCTGAAGGCCTGGGGGAAGTTTCCGAGCTGCTCGCCACTGGCGGTGTCGATCTCCTCGGCCAGGAGGCCGAGATCGTTTGCATAGCCGGCGAGCTGGTCGAACAGCGCCTCGGCGCGATCGACCTCGCCGGCGCGCGCGAGCGCTGACACCAGCCAGAACGAGCAGATCACGAACGTTCCCTCCTCGCCGGTGAGGCCGTCCGCATTCAGACCCGCCGCGTTTCGGTAGCGCAGGACCAACCCATCCTCGGTCAGCTCGTCGGCGATCGCATCGATCGTCGAGCGCATCCGCTCATCGGTGCCGGGAAGGAAGCCGACCAGCGGCATCAGTAGCTGAGCGGCATCCAGCTCGTCGGACTCGAACGACTGCGCGTAGGCCTTGCGCTTCTCGCTCCAGCCGCGGCTGAGGATCGCCTCGCGGATCTTCTCGCGCTCGGCGGTCCACTGCTCCACCTTGGCGTAGTCGCCGAGCTGAGGGGCGAGCTTGATCGCGCGATCCAGCGCGGTCCAGCACAGCACCTTGGAGGAGAGGTGATGCCGTGGCTCACCGCGCATCTCCCACATGCCTGCGTCCTGCTCCCCCCAGCGCGCCGCGGCGGCGTCGGCCAGGTCAGCGACGAAGCGCTTGATCTCGGGGTGGAACTCTCCGATCCGCTCGCTGTAGAGGTGCAGCGAGTTCAGCAGCTCACCGTAGACGTCCAGCTGCGTTTGTCCCCACGCGCCGTTTCCGACCCGCACCGGGGAGGACTCGCGCCAGCCCCGCAAGTGCGGCAGCTCTCGCTCGGAGAGGTCGTGCTCGCCGGCAATCCCGTACATGATCTGAAGCGACCCCTCCCGCGCGCTGCCACCGGCGGAGCTCGTCATGAAGGAGAGGAAGTTCTCGGCCTCGTCCGAGCACGCGCCGATGTACAGCGCCTCGAGCGTCAGGCTCGAGTCCCTGATCCAGGCGTAGCGGTAGTCCCAGTTGCGCTCTCCGCCGATTGTCTCCGGGAGCGACGTCGTGGGTGCGGCTACGATCGCGCCGGTCGGCCGGTAGGTCAGACCCTTCAGCACGCGTGAGCTGAGGCGCACGAGCTCGCGGTGGGGGCCGTCGTAGATGTCGTGCTCGCGCTCCCAGGAGCGCCAGCCCTCGACGGTGTCCGCGATGCGCGCGGACACGAGCTCCGGCGCCGTCGGTTCGGGTGCGGTCTGCTCGATCGCGGCCCAGCGCAGTGCGAAGCCAACGTTCTGACCCGCGGTCGCGGTGAACGTAGCTCGCATCGTGCCGCGGTCGATCTGCACCGGCACGCCGGCGCTGACGGCGATCTGGTTCGGCCCGCCGAACGTCCGCCCGCCGCCCTCCACACGACGGAACAGCGGGTTCACGAGGCCGTACTCGGGCCGCGGGGCGAGCTCCATCGCCAGCTCGACGCTGCCCTCGACCCCTTCAACCAGCCGCGCAAGCTCGTGCGGCGCATTGAGGCCGAGGTCGTGGTGGCGCTGGCCGTCGGCGAACAGCATCGCATCCGTGAGGCGCACGCGTCCGGTCTCGGTCGTGAACGTGGTCTCGATCACGAGCGTCCCGGACAGGTAGCGACGCTCGACGTGGTATTCCGCGGTCGGGGTGATCGACCACAGGCCGGCGTCCCGGTCGAGCATCCGCGCGAACACCGCGGGGCTGTCATACCTGGGCATGCACAGCCACTCGATCGACCCGTCGCGTGCCACGAGCGCGGCTGAGTTGCAGTCCGCGAGCAGGCCATAGTCGGCGATCGGCCGGTCCTCGGCCGTGCTCGCGGCGCTGTGCGCGTCGACTCCCGTGACGGCGGTGCTCATGTGTGCTCCTTTCGGCGGGGCCCAGTCTCAGATCCCATGAGGCGAGGCCGGCTTACCGGCCGACATCTCTCTGCTGTCGTCTCGCAAGGGTGCCTCGGCGTTACACGCTCTTGCGCTGGTGCGCGAGACCGGCCGCGACCCGACCGGCGAAGCCGGGAACCAGCGTGCTGGCGGCCAGGCCGAGCAGCAACCAGGCCGCGACGACATAGGGGAACACGTCGAACGGTGACGGCGGCACCGGGATGAGGTTCCGGTAGAGCGTGTATCCGGCCACCAGGATCCCGCCGAGGGGGATCGCAATCTCCCAGCGGGAAATCTGCGCGAGCATGCGGATCGCGCCTACGTTGGTGAGTATGTACATGAACAGCAGGCTGAGCACGCCGATCGTGGCTAGGTAGAAGAACGCGTCGAGGGGCGCGGTCCCGGCGGCACCAAAGCTGATGAGCGCCACGAGGGCGAGCAGCATGATCACCGCGAGCGACCGCGCCGGCTCGGCCGTTCGTGGCGAGAGCTCGCTGAGCTGCGCGGCGGCGAGTCCGTCGCGAGCGAATGAGAACAGCATCCTCGCGCCGACCGCCACGCCGCCGAGCGCAGCTCCGATCGCGCTCAGCATCGCCGCGATGTCGAGCACGTCGGCCATTCCCGAGCCGAGATAGGAGTGGGCGAGGTCGTCGAGCGGAGCCTGGGATCCGCTGAACGCGCGAACGCCCGCCGGGTTCGTGCCGAAGCCCAGTGTCTGGGCGACCATGCAGAAGACGTAGAAGACGGCGCCGAACGCGACCGCGAAGACGATCGAGCGGGGGATCGCTCGCGTCGGGTGCTCGGACTCCTCCCCGAGCGAGCCGGCCGACTCGAAGCCCGCGAAGGAGAGGAAGCCGATCGTGCCCGCGAAGGCTACGGTCGCGAACGTGATGCCATGCGGCAGTCGCACGAAGTCGAGGTTGAGATCGCGGTGATGGGGCGCGTGACCGGCCGCGAGCTTGACGTAGATCACGACGACCAGGATCACGATCGCGAGCACGGAGACGGCCTCGAGACCGAGCAGCGAGCGCATTGCAAGACCGATGTCCCGCGAGGCGAGGATCCAGACCAGGACCCAGGCGCCGAGGGCGATGGGCAACCAATCCGGGTGGGCGGCGATCCCGGCGCTCCTGAGGAAGGCCTGACCGAACACCGCCACGCCGAGCATCGACACGGGGGGAAAGACGATGTAGGTGCCGAGCAGAGCCCACCCCGCCACGAAGCCGGCGCGAGGGCCCAGCGTGTTGCCCACGAAGGCGTACACGGACCCGGCGTGTGCAAAGTGACGCGCGAGCCGCACGAAGCCGTAGGCGACGAACGCGACGCCGACCGCTGCCAGCATGAAGGCGAGCGGCGCGGCTCGGCCCAGCTCGTGCGCGGCCTGCGTTCCGGTCGTCGACATCGCGAGCGTGGGCGCCATCACGCCTACCGACAGCGAGACGGTCCCCCAAATGCCGAGCACACGACGCAACCTGCCCTGTGCCCGCCTTTCAACAGGCGGAGCGGCGGTGGTCATTCCCGGGAGCCTAACCGCCGCGCGCTGCCGGCGCCAACACCGAGTTCTCCGCGGTGGGCTTGCTGTACAACCTCTGTATGACCGAAGGGAGGACCGGCCGCCTGGCCGGGCGACGAGCCCTGGTGACGGGTGCCGGCGCGGGCATTGGACGCGCCGTGGCGATGCGCTTCGCGCACGAGGGCGCCGCGGTGGCGCTGATGGACCGCGACGCCGCCTCGCTCTCGCAGGCCGCGGCCGCTGTTGCCGACTCTGGTCGGGACACGCTCACCATGGTGGCGGACGTGAGCGACGAGGACGCCGTGGCGGCGGCCTTCGGCGAGGTCGATTCCGTGTGGGGTGGGCTCGACGTGCTGGTGCCCAACGCTGCGATACAGCTCACCGACGAGGACGATCGCGCGGACCGGCTGGACTCCGAGGTCTGGCGGCGAACCCTGGACGTCAACCTGACAGGGGTGTTCCTCACGGTGAAGCACGGCATCCGCGCGATGCTGCACGCCGGCGGGGGAGCCGTCGTCTGCACCGCGTCCCCCGCGGGTCTGTACGGAGTGGCGCCGGGCCTGGATGCCTACTCCGCGAGCAAGGGCGGGGTGTACGGGCTCGTGCGAGTGATGGCCCGCGACTACGCGGGAGAGAACATACGCATCAACGGTGTGCTCCCGGGCCTCACCGAAACGCCGATGAACCGGTGGTGGATGGACGATGAGGCCACGCGCGCGGAGCTCGTGCGCGAGATCCCCATCGGACGTCCCGCCGACCCGGATGAGGTGGCCGCCGTGATCGCCTTCCTCGCCTCCGACGACGCCTCCTATGTGACGGGGGCGATGTGGGCTGTGGACGGCGGCCTGACGGCGGTCTAGCGATGGCGATCGACGCACGAACCTCGAGCAGCCCGCCCGGCGTGATCGTCGCAACGAAGCTGCACGTGCCCCAGGCGCCGCGGCGAATAGTGCCGAGGGAAGCGCTGGTGCAGGCGGTCGCCTGCGCGGAGGACGCGCGGCTCACACTGTTCGCGGCTCCGGCCGGCTCGGGAAAGACGACGCTGCTGAGCGCCTGGCATGCCGCGCCGTATGAGCGACGACCGTTCGCGTGGCTCTCGTTGGACGACGAGGACAACGATCCCGTCCACTTCTGGGACTGTGTGATCGCGGCACTGGCGACGATCCAGCCCGGAGTGGGACAGCGCGCGCAGACTGCCCTGCACGCGCCGGGGACGAGCCTGAGGGGAACGGTGATTCCCCTGTTGATCAACGACGTTGCCGAGACGCTCCCATCAGTCGTCCTGGTCCTCGACGACTACCACGTGATCTCCAGCCCTGAGATCCATTCCTCGCTCGCGTATCTGCTCGACTTCCTGCCGGCGCACCTGCACGTGGCGATCGCCAGCCGCAGCGACCCGCCGCTGCCGGTCGGTCAGATCCGCGCTCGTGGGCAGCTGACCGAGATTCGCACCGGTGAGCTGCGCTTCAACAGCCGCGACGCGACCGCCATGCTCAGCGCGCTGGGGCTCGAGCTGGCACCGGCCGAGTTGGAGCAGCTGCTCTCGCGCACGGAGGGCTGGGCGGCGGGACTGCAGCTCGCCGGCCTATCGCTGCGTGGACGCGAGCACCCCGGCACGCTCATCGCGACACTGGCCGGCGATGACCGGCAGATCACGGAGTACCTGGGAGTGGAGGTGCTCGACTCCCTCCCCGAGGAGCTGCTCTCGTTCCTGATGCGCACATCCGTCCTCGAGCGCCTGCACCCGTCGCTGTGCGATGTCATGACGGGGTCCAGCGACGCCCGCGCCCTGCTCGCGGAGGCCGAGCGGCGGAACCTCTTCCTCACGCGGTTGGATTCTGCGCAGGGCTGGTTTTCCTACCACCAGCTCTTCCGCGACCTGCTCCGACACCGCCTGGAGATCGAGCACCCGTCGATGGTGAGCGAGCTGCACCGTCGTGCGGCGGCTTGGTACGCCTCAGCGGGCTACCTCGCGGAGGCGATTGGGCACGCGGTCGCGGGAGGCGACGTGGAGCGCACCGGCGAGCTCGTCGCGGCGCACTGGAACGAGTTCTTCAACCGCGGACGCGTGGCCACGGTGAGCCGTTGGCTGGCGGCTCTGCCTGACGACCTGATCGCCGCCGACTCGGGGCTGTGGCTGGCGACCGTGTGGACGGCGATGGATCGTGGCCGGCTCGATGAGGTACGGCCCTGGCTCGAGCAACCGGCCGCGAAGGCCACAGCGAGTGAGGACGCCCGCGAACGTGAGGCGTGGAGGAGACTGCTGCGAGGGCTGCACAGCTTCAAGACGGGAGACCTTCGGGCGGCGGTCGCGACGAGCGCCGAGCTACGCGATGATGCAGCCGAGAACTCGCCGTTCTGGCGAACTGTGGCGGGTTGCCTACTGGCGATCACGCTCTGGTGGATCGGCGACCCGGGTGCCGCGGAGACGGAGCTGGGACTCGTGATCGGTCTTGCCGAGGCGGACGAGAACAACCTCGCGGCGGTGTATGCGCTCGGCTACCTGGCCTTGATCGCGGCGGACCGAGCCCGAGACTCCGAGGCCGAGGACTACCTCCAGCGCTTCGACGATCTCGCGCGCGAGGAGCCCCAGCTCGACGAGCACTTCACGGCGATGGTTGCTCACGTCGCGCGCGGTCGCCTGCTGCAGAGGGCGGGCGATCCGTGCGCTGCGGTCGAGCTGCAACGCGCCTGCGAGTTGGCCGCCCGCGGCGCCGGGATTCTCGAGCAGGCCTACGCCGAGTTGGCGCTCGCGCGGCTGGAGCTTGCGGGCGAGGAGGCAGAGGGCAAGGACCGCATCGAGCGGGTTCGCCGGCTCCTCGCCGGCTGCGAGGAGCTCGGGGTGCTCGACGGAGCGTTGAGTGCCAAGCGCGAAGCCGCTGCGGTGCTGGGTGATGAGCTGAGCGACCGCGAGCTCGGCGTGCTTCGCCTGCTGCGGACGGAGCTGTCGATGCGCGAGATCAGCTCGGAGCTGTACGTGTCGCTCAACACGACGAAGACTCACGTCAAGCGGATCTACCTCAAGCTGGGCGTGTCCTCGCGCGCAGACGCTGTGCAGAAGGCGCGGGAGCTCGAAATCATCTAGCGACGGGGCGCATTCACTCGGCGGTGAGCCGACCCTCTTCACGCATCGTGACGAACGCCCCGAGCAGGCGTGCGCGCTCGTTCGCATCGAGACCGCCCTCCCGAAGGCCGCCAAGAGCGCCGATCGTCTGGCGGAACTGTTCCAGATAGATCTCGCATCCCGCGCATTCGTCCAGGTGCTTCTCAAGCGCTCGTGTCTGGGCGTCGGAGAGGGCGCCTTCCAGATACGCGGTGACCAGCTCCACGAGCTCCTTGCAGCTCATCTCCGTGCTCGGCGCCGAATTGGTCATGTCTGTGTGTCGGGTCAGGGGCGCTGTCCGTTACAGCGCGCGTCACCCGGGTGATTTCTCCGCGCGGGTGATTACAGGTCACCCCCCTCCCTCAGAGACTAGCGATGCTATGAACGCACAGGCGACATATCCCAACACGGCCCTCGGGCCACACGCAGACGATCGGCACCTCGTGCAGGCTCTCCGGGCTGGCGACGAGGTGGCCTTCGAGGTACTGATCGAGCGCGACCACGCCAGCATGAAGCGGCTCGCGCGAACCTACGTCGACAGCGACGCGGTCGCCGAGGAGGTGACGCAGGAGACCTGGGTGGCCGTGTTGAACGGCATCCATGCCTTCGAGGGCCGCTCGGCGCTGAGGACGTGGATCTTCTCGATCCTGACCAACCGTGCCAAGACATACGGAATCCGCGAGCGCCGCACGCTGCCGTTCTCGGCGGCAACGGAAGAGAACGGGTTTGCCTCCGTCAACCCAGAGGAGTTCCTGGGAGAAGGCGAGGAGTGGCCAGGACACTGGGCGACGCCGCCGCGACCGTGGCAGAGACCCGAGCGCCGACTGCTCTCGCTGGAGATCCGCGAGCATCTGAGGCACGCCCTCTGCGAGCTCCCGGAGCGCCAGCGGCTCGTCGTCACGCTGCGTGACATCGAGGGGTTCACCGCTGAGGAGGTGCGGGGACTGCTCGATCTCAGCGTGGAGAACCAGCGGGTGCTGCTTCACCGCGGCCGAGCCCGGCTGCGCGCGTGCCTCGACGCCGATCTCATCGACTCGGAGGCGTGGTCAGCGTAACGGGCCGCGAAGGCAACAGGACTAACGGCGGTTCCCATACTCGGCCGCGGCTCGCCGGAGGCCCCTAGCACTCAGAGGAGAAGAACATGTCGAACCGCACCTACATCGGACTGACCTCGCTGCTCGTCGCCAGTGGCCTCCTGATCGCGATCGTGACGTTCGCGTTCGCGCAGGACGCCGCGAACTGGATCAACTTCGGTCTGGCGACCGTCGCGCTGGTCGCGTCGGCTGCGACGATCGCCTACCGGCGCAGCGCGCCCTACCGCGCGCTGTCCGGAGCCGTTTCGCTCATCGCGGCGTTCACGATCCTCGTCGCACTGGGGATCTTCTCCGGCTCGGCCCAGTACTGGGTTGACTTCGCAGGGGGCGTGGCCATCTTCCTGGCCGGCGCCACCGCGCGGGACACCCGCATCGCCGAGCTGGTCCGTGCCGGGTCCCCCCGCCCGGTCAGCGATGCCGCCACCGAGCCGCTTCGAGCGGCCGCCTGAGCGAAGCGCGAGCGCAGGGCACCTCCGTCCGGTCAAGGGCGGAGGGCCCTCCTCGAACCCGGGCTCGTAACGAATGCCCGCGCGCGCGAGACAGTGCTTGGTCACACCACACCGTGAAACCGACGAGGAGCCTGATGGCCAGCGAATATGACGTGATCCTGATCGGCGCCGGCCCCGCGGGCGAGCACTGCGCCGGTGCTCTCGCCGAGGGAGGGCTGTCGGTGGCCATCGTGGAGCGCGAGCTGGTCGCCGGCGAGTGCTCCTACTACGCGTGCATCCCGTCAAAGACGCTGCTGCGCCCAGGCGAGGCACTGGCCCGCGCGCTACAGGCACCCGGCGCCCGGGAGGCGGTGCAGCGGCCGATCGATGTCGGACAGGCACTGGCGTGGCGAGACTTCATGGTGTCCGACTACGACGACTCGGCGCAGGCGCGGTGGCTCGCGGACAGCGGCATCGCTCTGGTCCGGGGGTCCGGGCGCATAGCCGGCCCGGGGAGCGTGGACGTCGACGGGCGTCGGCTGACCGCCCGGCACATCGTGATCGCCACCGGCTCGGAGCCATTTGTCCCGCCCGTCCCTGGCCTGCGCGAGGTCGAGGGCTTCTGGACCAACCGCGAGGTCACAGGCGTGCGCGAGGCGCCAGCGAGCATGGTGATCCTCGGCGGCGGCCCTGTCGGCGTGGAGATGGCGCAGGCCTTCTCGCGCTTCGGCACGCGCGTGGAGCTCGTGGAGGGAATGCATCACCTGCTCCCGCGAGAGCCGGCGGCGCTCGGGCAGGCGCTGGGCCAGGCTCTCGCCGATGACGGCGTGGGCGTCCACCTCGGCGCACGGGCCTCAACGGTGCGCCGTGCAGAGAACGACTTCGTCGTCGGCTTTGAGGATGGATCGGAGCTGCGCGGCGAGCGGCTGCTCGTGGCGACCGGCAGGCGTCCGCGGGTGAAGGACGTGGGCCTCGAGGCCGTCGGCGTCGAGCCACACCCGCGCGGCATCCCCGTTGACGACCGCATGAGCGCCGGCGAAGGGCTGTGGGCGATCGGCGACGTAACCGGGATCTGGCCGCTCACCTACGTGGGCAAGTATCAGGGCCGTGTGGCCGCTGCGAACATCCTTGGACACTCGCGAAAGACCAACTACGATGCCGTTCCGCGGGTTGTCTTCACCGATCCCCAGGCGGCATCGGTCGGTGCCGCAGAGGGCGCGCTTAGCGCCACCGTGCCACTCGTCGACGTGCCGAAGACTGCCACCTACATGCGCTCCTACGCCGAGCAGAACGGGTTCCTTACGCTCGTCTCAGACGGCGAGCGCGTGACCGGCGCGTTAGGCCTGGGACCGGAAGCCGGCGAGTGGATGCAGCAGGCGACGCTCGCGATCCGCGCTGGCATCGCGATCGATGTCATGTACGACACGATCCAGCCGTTCCCGACCTTCTCGGAGATCTTCCATTTCGCCCTGGCGAAGCTCACCAGCGAGGTCGCGGCCGCGGTCGCCTGAGCGTCATGCCCCCGCAAGTCGGCGACACCCTCCCGGACTTCGAGCTGCTCGACCACGCTGGCAACCGGCGACGGCTCTCCGGGCTGATCGGTGGAGATCCCACGGTGCTTCAGTTCTTCCGCGGCTGGTGGTGCCCGAAGGAGCAGGCGTTCTTCCGGCGGCTCGTGCGTCTCCAAGCTGAGGCCGAGGTGGCCTACTCGCGGATGATCTCTGTGAGCACCGACCCGCCGCCGGTCAGCGCGGCGTTTCGCGCAGGGCTTGGGGCGCGCTGGACGTTCCTGTCCGACGAGAGCCGCGAGCTCCAAGAGCGGCTGTACCTGCGCGAGACGACCGACACGCTCAACGATCCCTACGTGCCTGCGGTGTTCGTCCTCGACCCCGAGTTGCGGATCCATTCTGCTTACAACGGCTACTGGTTCTGGGGCAGGCCGACCGAGCAGGAGCTGGCCGGCGACCTGCGCGAGCTCACGAGGCGTCTGCGAGCCGATTGGCAGGCACCGACGCCGTGAGCCGCTGCTGGCTGGCACTGGTCGACGGCGAGCCTGTAGGCGCGTTCGCCAGCGCCTCTGTTATGGACGCCGCGGGAAAGCCCCAGGGGACGCTTGCCTGCTGGCGCAGGCGCGCCAAGCCGACGCGCGGCGCTCTGCGCTGCGACGAGCGGATCATCGACCGCGACGGCGCCGAGGCGTCGATCAGCCTCGTACTCGCCCCGCCGGGCATCCGCTTGCCATTCGACGACGGCGCGGTGCAGCACGCGCGCCGCGAGGTCCTCGCCGGGATCCCGTTCGACGCCGTCTCGACGCTGCTGCGAGACGACTCGCATTTCGAGGGCTCGATCACGGTCGCCCGCAGCCCGCGCGCAACCGAGTGGCTCGCGGACGATCCCTTCGCGCGGATCTTCCCCGCGCGACTGCTGCACGTCGGCCCCGGGATGCTCGGCAGCGTGGACCCGCCGACCGGCCCGACGATCGAGCGATATGGCAGCGCGAACCCCTGGCCGTGGGAACACTTTGAGCAGCCGCTCGCCGATGGCCGTGGGCGTAACGCCCGCACGGCTCGGAAGACCGAATAGGCGATGGCCGAATTCACGAACCTGCTCATCGTCGTCGTAGTGGCGTTCCTCGCGCCGCTCACGCTCGGGTTCTTTCCGCGCCTGCGCCTGCCGGCGATCGTGCTCGAGATCCTCCTCGGCATCGTCATCGGCCCCTCGGTGCTGGGCTGGGTCAGCGTCGATGCGCCGGTCTCGATCCTGTCGCTGATCGGACTGGCGTTCCTGCTGTTCCTTGCCGGTCTGGAGATCGATGTCCAGCGGCTGCGGGGCCGCACCCTGCGGCTCACCGCGGCGGGCTTCGCGCTGTCGTTCGTGATCGGCATCGTCGTGGGGCTGCTCCTCCACGCGGGCGGCTTCGTCAAGTCGCCGCTGTTCATCGCGATCGTGCTCGTCTCGACCTCGCTCGGGGTCATCGTGCCCGTGCTGAAGGACTCCGAGAACATCGCCACGGACTTCGGGCAGCTGGTGATTGCCGCCGCCTCGATCGCCGACTTCGGCGCGATCATCCTGCTGTCGCTGTTCTTCTCCGGCAAGGGCTCCACGGACACGGCAGGCAAGCTGATACTGCTCGGCATCTTCGGCCTCGTGGTCGTGCTGACCGGGCTGGCGATCGCCGGCGTCGAGCGAGAGGGGGGCCTCTCGCGGGTGCTGCTGCGGCTGCAGGACACAACCGCGCAGATCCGCGTACGGGGGGCGTTCGTGCTTCTGATCGGCTTCGTCGCCCTGGCGCAGAAGGTGGGCTTTGAGACGATCCTTGGTGCCTTCGCCGCCGGGGCCTTGCTGTCTCTGATCGATCGCGACCAGACGATGACGCACCCTGAGTTTCGGCTGAAGCTCGAGGCGGCCGGATTCGGGATCTTCATCCCGGTCTTCTTTGTCACCACGGGCCTGCACTTCGACGTCAACGCGCTCTTCTCGAGCGTCTCGACCGTCGTGCGCATTCCGCTGTTCCTGCTCGCGCTGTTGCTTGTCCGCGGGCTTCCCGCTTTGCTGTACGTCCGCCTGATCGGCCGCAGCAAGGCCATGGTGGCCGGCATCCTGCAGGCGACAACGCTGCCGTTCATCGTCGCGGCGACGCAGATCGGAGTCCAGATCGGGGTCGTAACGGCGGCCAGCGCCGCAGCGTTGATCGCGGCAGGCCTGCTCTCGGTGATCATCTTCCCGGCGCTCGGGCTCTCGCTGCTGCGCCGGGAAGAGCGTGCGGCGGGAGTCGTGATGGCGCCTGCGGCAATTCCGACGCCGGCGATGCCTGTACTGACAGCCGAACAGAGCGCGGCATGCCGGTTGCCGACCGTGACAGCCGGGGGCAGGGCCTGATGGGGGCTTGCGCGAGACGCGACGCCTGAAGGGTGCGGCGTGAGGGCTATGGCGGACCGTCTTGACACGGCGACACCCGCTCAGCCGGTCACGACCTAGAAGCCACCTCGGTCCGCGGGCAGGGAGCGTCTTTCTGCTCGCCGCCGCGAGCGCTGACGGCGTAACAAAAACGCGGCCGGCAAGACTGTTCATCAGTCGATCCGAGCGACCCGACCAAGCCAACCGAAGAGGACGACGATGCGTATCTTCCACCGAGCAACCGACCCGAGCAGCTCCACCCAGTCGACCGCGACCAGCCCCGCTCTGCCGTTTGCGGGCGATGGCCCACCTGGCAGCGAGCGTGCCACCTTCGCCGCCGGCTGCTTCTGGGGCATCGAGGCACTGTTTCGCGAGATCGAGGGCGTCACCCAGACGGCGGTGGGGTACACCGGCGGGAGCACGCCGGCCCCCACCTATGAGCAGGTTTGCGCCCACACGACGGGACACGCCGAGGCCGTCGAGGTGTGGTTCGATCCGGACCGGGTGTCCTACGAGCAGCTGCTCGAACGCTTTTGGACCGCTCACAACCCCACGACGCGCAATCGCCAGGGGCTTGACATCGGCAGCCAGTACCGTTCGGCGATCTTCACCCACTCGCCGGGGCAGGAGGCGGTCGCGAAGGCCTCGCTCGAGCGCGAGCAGACCCACCGGCGCAAACAGATCGTCACCGAAATCGTCCCCGCCTCGGCCTTCTATCGCGCTGAGGAGTACCACCAGCGCTACTTCGAGAAGACCGGTCGCGCGAGCTGCGCGCTCAGCTTGAACTGAGCGGCGACGATGACAGCCGCCCAAGCGCGAAGGAGTGAACCATGAACACGAAGTTTGCTGCCGACAGATTGGTTGCCTGCGTTCGATGGCTGGCAGCAGCGGTCTTCCTCGCGTTTGGCGTCGGCAAGTTCGCCAATCACGCCTCGGAGCTCGCCTCCTTCCGCCACTACGCGCTCCTCGCGCCCGGCGCGTTCGTCTACGCCATCGGCGTCATTGAGATAGTCGGCGGCGCGCTGCTCGCGCTCGGCCTGCTCGTCAGACCTGCAGCTTTGGTGCTCGCGGGCGACATGGTGGGCGCGATCGTGGTCTCCGGTATCGGACGGGGGGAGAGTGTCAGCCTCACGCTCGCGCCCGCGCTGCTGGTGGCGATGATCCTTCTTATCTGGCGTGGAGCGGGCAGTTGGTCCTTCGATCGACGCCTAGCCGTGAATGCCGCGGTGCGACGGGCGCCTTCGTGAGCGGCTAGGCGTCGTGTTAGCGACAGCCGTGCTTCTCGGGGTGGCCGGCCTGGGGCTTGTCGCCGCGTGCTGGCGGCGAGCTAGCGCATTGGCGCTGTCTTGCGGCGTGGTCGGGGTCGCCGCCGCGGTTTCCGCGGGCGTGTCCGTGACGGCCGCGCGGGACGCCACCGACGAGCTAGTGGGCTCGCTTGCTGCCACGATGATTGGGACGGCCCTCCTGGTCATTGGCCAGGTGGTGCAGCGGCTGCTCGACGCGGAACCGGACGACGGCCCTTAGGGATGCCGTGACAGGCGCGCGAAGTTCTGCTAAGCCGGCGACCCCCTGCCCGCCAGGGCGCGTCAGGCCTCGAGCTCGAGCTTCAGCTCACACATGTCCACCGAGCCGTGGGCGCCCGGGTCTCGAGGCATCCATCGCGCTGAACGCTTGGGCGCCTGTGCTCATGTCCTCCGCGGTCGCAAAGTGCTCGAGCACCACTTACTCGGCGGAATTCGCGGGCCGGGACTGAGGGCGAGATCGCTCGGTTGGGGTGAGCGATTCGCGAACATCGACGGCATGTCATAGACGACCGAGCGCGGGGAGCAGGCGTCCGGCTCCCTGCGCAGTTCTGGCAGCAGGCTCGGCGTCCGGTTCATGGTCCAGTCGCCGGCGTGGATGCGGTCGCGGCTTGTGAACAGGATCCGCTCCCTCCCCGGATGGGTGCCCTCGCGCGGGCCCTCGTCGTCAAGGCCGTACCAGGCGCTGAGCACCTGGTCGGCCGTCTCGACCAGGCGGCGGAGCGGTCGCTCACGCGAGGTGAGAAAGACGACCGTCGGTGGAGAGGCG
The DNA here is from genome assembly GCA_035314465.1 of Solirubrobacteraceae bacterium. GTDB lineage: Bacteria > Actinomycetota > Thermoleophilia > Solirubrobacterales > Solirubrobacteraceae > Palsa-744. The sequence continues at coordinate 21,694 of DATFZM010000032.1, forward strand.
TGGGTGGCGAAATGCGTTTCGCGCCAGCCTTCCAGCAGCCACCAGTCGTAGCGGCGCAGCCTGTCGATCTGCTTATGCGGGCGGTCGGTGCGGTCGTACTCGATCAGCACCGCGAAGCGGTCCTCGCCCGAACCTCCGATCAGAGTGGCGTCTGGCTCGAGGTAGCCGCTTCGGCTCTCGCACCGATAAAGGCGCGTACCCAGCGGCAACTGTGCCGCCGCCGAGCGCTCGACGTTCTTGTGTCCATCTCGGCCGAGCTCGTCGTTCGAGTCCCGGTCGAGCTCGTCGTGCGCACCCAGGTCGAAGTCGTCGCGCCAATCCCGATCGCTGCGTCTGCCGCCTGGCCCCTGCCAGGCGATGCGCCCGCTGCGAGCTCCCTGCCAGGTGAACGGCATCGTGTTGATCAGTCCCTGGGTGCAGGAGCCGCCGGCAGCGAGGGCGATGCGCAGGATCAGCGTTGAGAGCTGGAGGTCATGCGCGGTGTAGCTGATGCTCGTGAACGCCGTCGGCTTGAAGCGAGCGTTGCCGTCCACGAGGTCCTGTGAGGCGAGGGCTTTCCACCCTCGGGCGCTGAGGCGGTAGATCCACTCAGCGCTGCCGATTCTGCGAACCGGGCGAAAGCGATCCAGATAACCGCTGTCGTGCAGAACCTTCAGCCGTTTCTGTGCCGCCCTGGTGCTGGAAGATCCCCAGCCGAGCAGCACGAGCTGGCTGGTCAACAGATAGTTGACGTCGAGCAGCAGGGCCATGAGGCGAAGGTCCCGGTCGGTGAGACACATCATCGGAGGCGTCCCCTTGCGCTTTCCAAACTGCACTGAGATGAGGCCGAGGTCCTGGCCGGAGAGAGCGGCCCTCTCTGCGAGGGAGGAGCGAGCGGACATGCTCACGCCGCTCCTTCGCTCCCCGAGCTCGCCGCATTGCTCGAGACGCTCACGAGCGTCGACAGCCGACTTGTGAGTTGCACAAGGCCCACACCCAGGAAGCCGGGCAAGGTGCTCAGCGCGCAAGCCGATTGCACGCAGCGGTGGTTGGCAGCGCGCCCGCCGGCGCCTGGCGGGAGCGACGCTCTCCTCCACGGAGTGGATCGCCAAAACGAGCGACCCAACCGCCATGAAGGACACGCCACCGCCGCTCTCCTCGATGCGGCTGTAGACGTTTCGTCTGACATTCCGGCACGCGGACGTCGCCCTGCGCGCCCGATCATCCGACGACCGCCGCGTCCGCTCGCCTCGTCGTCCTCACGCCTCCGGGCAATCCTCTGCCTTGCACCCCGGCCGCGACTCGATGGTCCAATCGCTGCTCTCTTGGTTGCTGCTTTCCACTCCTGCTCACTGCTGCCCGCTCGCTCCCGCTAACCACTCTGCATCTGGCCTCGCCATAAACATCTGTGATGCGTTGGTCGAGGAAGGGGGTCCCCGCGTCGAAGCGAAGCGGAGGGGCGGGGACCCCCTTCCTCGGGCCAGCTGCAGAGCCAAACTTCGGGAGCGAGCGGGCAGCCGGGTACTCGCTGGGGTGCCTCGCCGAGAGAGCGGCGGACAGCCGGGCACCCGAAAGCGGCATCTCCGGCCGACATGGGCCAACAGGTTGTCGCGCAGACGGTCAGGCGGCGAGCGCGTCGTCGGGCGGCTGCTTCGCCAGGGCGACGAGGTCGAGCTCGTCCTCGACTGTGAAGAAGGGCGCACGGCCATCGAACACTCTGAGTTCTCTGACTTCCAGGGGGTCAGACGGCGCCCGCAGCATGCGGAAGTCGCCGGCGAGGATGCGCTCGCGCGTCGTGAAGAGGACGCGCTCACGCCCCACGTACGCCTGCCCCCGACCTTCGATATCTGGCCAGGCGCGGGCGGCATCGAGGGTCGCGTCAGCGGCCTTGACGAGCGCCAGCAGCGAGCTCTCGTGCAGTGTTACGAACACCAGGACCGGCGCGATCTGGTGAAAGGCGAAGCGCCCGCGCGTCCATCCCTCGGTCAGAAACCAGTCATAGCGGCGCAGGCGCCCGAGCTGCTTGTGCGGCCGGGCGGTGCGGTCGTACTCGAGCAGCACCGCCTGGTGGGGCTCCTGGCCCCCGAAGATCAGCGTCGCGTCGGGCTTGATCACGCCTTCGCGCGAGCGCCCGTGGAAGAAGCGCGGGAGCAGCTGCGCACGCGGCTCGCCGTCCTCTGGCCGCTGGTCCTCGCGCGGATCGATCTCCCCCCGGCGCGGTCCGTGCCAGACAAACGGCATCGCGTCGAGCAGCGGGCCCTCGCCGAGCCGCGCCCTGTACGCGATATCGAGCACGAGCGCGTTGACCTGCAGGTCGTGCTCGACGTAGGCGATGCTGTGGATCTCCGCTGGTTTGTACTGCTTGTCCTCCGCGTGCATCCCGTGCTCGGCGATCAGCTGCCAGCCTTCCACCGTCAGGCGATAGTTCCACTCATAGCTGCCCGCTGCGCGTGCCGGGCGGAACTTGTCGATCAGCCCACGGTCGTGCAGAAGGCGCAGCCTCCGTCGCGCGCATGTCGAGTCTCCGCCCCACCCGAGCAGCGCCATCTGGCTTGAGGACAGGTAGTTGACGTCATGCAAGAGCGCAAGCAGGCGGCGGTCGCGCTCGGTGACCGCGAGCGGCTTTGCAGCCGCTGCACGCCTGCCCCAGTGGATGCTCGCCGCGGAAAGACCGGAGCCTGCCCTCGCCGCCCGCTCAGCAGCAGAGCTCGCCACGGCTCGCTCCCCTTCGGTGTTCCTGCATGCACTCGCCACGATGCTCCTTCGGCTCGGTCTGCGCGGCGATCATGGGCCGCTACGCGTTAAGCCGAGCAGAGCCGATTAGACACAAGCCATGCGGCCATCGGGCGTGAGGCCCAACCGAGTCGCGCCACGATCGGCCAGATCGAGAGTCATCGCTCCAGCACCGGCGGTCCAGCATTCGAGCCGGACAAGGCCCTGAGGGGTGCGGGGACGGTGTTCAGCCCCAGCCCCGCTGGCCGGCTTGTGAGGCAATCGCCTATCGGCGTGGTCCGGCGCCGGCGCCAGGCGCTACTGAGTTGGGGCTCTCCGGCGCCGAGACGCCCGCTCCTGCCCGGAAAGCACGAGCACGATTCGGGGCACGCGAGAGTGTTGCTCCTCGTCCCGAGCGACAGCGCGACGCGGACACTCGCGCGCGCTTGCTTTCGAGTGGTAGGCGGGCGTCTGGCGCGCGAAGCCGTGCGACTATCCGCCGCGCAGCCAGTCGTGCAGGCGCGGCCGGCGCGCCAGGAGAACCCCAGCTGCCGTCACGGCGACGATGGTGACGAGCGCAACCGGCCACATCGGACGGTGGCCGCTCACCCAGATTGGGATGACGAATGCCAAGACGACGACGCCGAGAATGAGCCTGTAGATGATGCTGTGCAACGTGAATCTGTCGCGCATGGAAAGAGCCTACCGCGGTCGCTCCATCTGATCCACCGGCTCGTCCGTGTCAACAGTGCGAAAGCCGGCTGCGTGCGCTCAGTCGAAGAAGCGGTCGGCGACCTGTGCGACCTCGGGAGCCTGGAAAATGTCGTAGTGCGTCCGGCCTGGCAACACGGCCAAGCGTGCCGGTGAGCGGAGCGATCCGTCCCAATGCGCGTCGCGCGCTCCGCCGCCGAGCAGCTCGTAGAACTCAGCGATATGGGAGGTGGGCACGCTGTCGGCGTCGGCGTAGATGAGCAGGGTCTGGGCGCGGAGGTCCGCAAGATCCTCGCTCCAGTCGTAGTGGCGCCGCTGGAGGGCTCCCGTCTTGTCCATCAGGGCCGAGAACCCAGCCGGATCCGGGGCGACCTCGGCGTAGGCAGCGTAGAGGGGGGTGTGCTTCATGTGCTCAAAGCCGGCGCTGCTCATCTGGTCCATCGTGGCGAGGACCTCGGGGAACCATCCCTCGCGCCGGAATGGGATAGAGACGACCGCCAGCTTCCGAACCCGGGTGGGGTACTGGATGGCGGCGCGCAACGCCGCACCGGCGCCTAGGGAGTAGCCCATGACATCTGCTTGGTTGAGTTCGAGCTGGTCAAGCGCAGCCACGATGTCATCGCCGAAGGCCTCGTAGCTAAATGGGCGGTCGATCTCGGCCGTGTGGCCGTGTCCTTGTAGCTCCAAGCCGATGACGCGCCGGTTGGCAGCAAGCGGTCCAATTACGGCGCCCGACATGCCGCCGACTTGAGGGTTGCGGCCCAGCGCGACCAGGCCGAAGCCGCCGTGCACAACGACCAGCGGAGTCCCTCCTTGACCATGGCTCTCCCAGTACATATCCATGGGGCCGATCTGGACGCGTCCCGTCGCCGTCTCTGCAGGCATCTCAGTCTCCTTGTTCGTTTCGTCGTGCGGCGGCGTTAGTTGCGCGCAGCCGCGATGACACTATCTGGCGGCGAGTAATACGCGCTCGCGTTCTCGGCGGACCGTCGAGAACGGTGGGGTCCGGTTGCGATTGCTTCCGGAAAAGTCTGGATCCCTTGATCAGCGGCGCGGCAATAGACGTTGCCCGGTGTCGCGCCTGGGGCACGCACTCACGCTCGCCTTTGAGCGTTAGGAGGCGTCTCAATCAGCTCTTGCCAGGTGCTCGCTCCGGACGAAACACAGCAGCGCCGGGCCATTGGTCACTGATCGCTGCTTTTCTGAGATTGCGAGCGCGTGCTGGTCACCGCGGACGGCGCTGCCGGCGGCTCGGACGGTGACGCTTCGGTCGCCGAAGGGAATCGAAGGCGCCGCACCGCGCCGCGAAGCTGGTGGGCGTTCACGCGCGTGTAGCGCTGCGTGGAGTCCAAGTGCTTGTGCCCGAGCAGCTCCTGGATTTGGCGCAGGTTCGCGCCCGCGCTCAGGAGCTCGGTGGCGAAGACGTGGCGCAGCGTGTGGGGCGTGATTTTCTTGCGCATGTCGACACCCGCTGCGGCGGCGTAATGGCGGAACGCCAGCGCCATGATGGTCGGCGAGAGACGCCGGCCGAGCACGCCCAGAAACAGCGCCGGTTCGGGACCCTCGGGGCGGACGCGCGCATACTCCAGGAACAGCGGCACGAGGCCGGGGTGGATCGGCACGACGCGCTGGCGCCCGCCCTTGGCGTTGCGGACACGGATCAGGCGCCGGTCGAGGTCGACGTCGTCGCAGTCCAGGCCGAGCAGCTCCGAGCGACGCAGACCGCCGTAGGCGAACAGGGCGAGCAGCAGGCGGTCGCGCTCAACCTTGCCGGCGTGAACGCGGGTCCAGACGCCCTCGCGACTCGGCACGTCCAAGAGGCGCATGAGCTCTGAGCGGTCGAGCACGTCGGGTAGCGCTTCGCGCTTCTTCGGTGTGCGCAGCACGTGTGCGGGGTCGCGCTCAAGATAGTCGCTCTCGACGCAGAAGCGGAAGAAGCACCTGAGCGCCGCGACCGTGCGCGCCTGGCTCGACGGCGCCGGCCGATGCGTTGCCTCCTCTGCGAGAAACCGGCGCAGGTCACTCGTGCGAATCTCGACTAGGGCAGAGATGCCCTGGGAACGAAGGAACTCGATACACGTTCGCACGTCGCGCTCGTATGCCTTGCACGTGAGCTCCGAGAGACGGCGCTCGATGCGGCAGTAAATGATGAAGTCAGACAGGGCATTGAACATCGGGGCCTCCGCTTTCGGGCAGGCCCCGCTCCCGACTGCATGCCCCCATGAGGAGTCTCCGGCTTATCGGCCTGCTAAGGGAAAGCCCCGCTCCGGCGGGGCTTTCCTATGGGCCGAGTCGCAGGGTTCTCGTTACGTTTGGGCTGCAGCCAGGTTGTTGCGGGGCGATCTCTATGGAATCGCTCGGCGCAGACGTTCGGAGCTTGCCTCCGACAACGATCCACACCGCGGGAGCATTTCCAGCAGGTGCAGCGGATGCTCGCAAAGGGGTCACTCCCAGAGCACGCGACTGCCGGAGGCGTTACGCGGGGGTAACCTCCAGGTAAACCGTCCCGGTCCCGAGCGCTCCTCCGGCTCCTTCATAGAGCTTGCGCCCGAGCCCGTAGTTCGCCCGCAGCGCGGCCTCCGCCTCCTTCTCGTCGCTGGCTTGGTCGAGCACCCGGGCCCGACCCTCCGCAGGGGGTCCGAGTGGCTTGCCGCGCCCGGTGCACGGAGCGACGCGCACCTGCGGATCGTTGCGGATGCGCTTGACCTTGGCGACGTCTGCCTCGCTGCGAACGTAGAGCTTCCCGTCGCCGAGCCCGAACCACACGGGGGTCGGCACCGCATCCCCGCTGCGCTTGTAGGTCACGAGGAGGCAGTACTTGTGACCTCGCAAGTGTTCGAATCCCGAAACGGTCTGCTCCTCGTTTGCAAGCGAGCGAGCCGAAGGGTGCCGGATCCAGTGGTAGAAGCGATTCGGGAGTGAGGTCATCCTGGCGAGACTAGAACGTCGTCACTCCCGCCCGGCGCGGAGGCGGAGGCTCTTGCAGTAGGCCCGACCCGTGGAGTGGACGCGCTTTCGCGGACCGAACCGCCCCGGCATTCTTGGAGGCCTTGTCCGTCGAAGCGCGTCCACTCCAGTCCAAGGCCCAGTGTCGGTGGGGACGCACAGCGGGCGGTCCGCGACGCCTTCGCCATTCCGAGCCGTTGCGACGTCCGAAGTCGCCTCGCTAGACTCAAGCCCGGTGGCTCTAGATGAACGGCTCCACCGTCGAGGTGAGGGATCTGCGGCGCAGCGAGATCGACGCTGCGGTTGCGCTGCTCGCGAGGGGGATGCGCGACAACCCGCTCCACGTTGCCGCCTACGGCGTCGACCCGGAGCGGCGGCAGCGCTCGATTGAGCGAACGTTCAGCATGCTGTTCCGCGTCTTCGTCGCTCAGCAGCCGATCTGCGCTCTGGACGAAGGCACGCTCGTCGCGGTGACCGGGGTCGCACCGGCCGGGACCTGCCAGCCGACGGCGATCCAGACCCAACGACTGAGGTCCCTTGCGAACATCATCGCGATCGGGCCCAGTGCGGCCGCACGGGTCGGCAAATGGCTCGCTGCCTGGAGCGAGCGCGACCCCGATCAATCTCACTCCCATCTTGGTCCCTTCGCGGTTGACACCCATCTCCAGGGTCGCGGAATTGGCAGCAAGATCATGCGCGAGTGCTGCCTCCGGCTCGACGCCCGCGGGGAGACCGGGTATCTCGAGACCGACAAGTGGGAGAACGTTCACTTCTATGAGCGGCATGGGTACACGGTTATCGCTCAGGCTCACGTGATCGGAGTGCCCAACTGGTTCATGATCCGTCAGCCCCACCGCACCGAGTAGGCGACACGGCCGCTTCGAGCCAAGAGCGAGTACGCGCCGGGTGCGACCAGCAGACAGCTGCTCCGGACGAGCTCCAGTCGTCTCGGCGTCGGCTGCGAAGACTTCTGCTTCGCCATGGCGACGCAGTCGCGGTTGCGTCGTCGGCCTGCGTGCTCGCTCGTCGTCCAACCCCCAGATGAGTACCCATCGCTCGCTCGCCGAGCGCTTCGCTCGGACCCTTACAGACCACGACCTCGACGCCTTCGCCGAGCTCCTAGATGATCAGTACGTCAATCACAACCGCTACGCGGCGCCCGGCAAGGACGGCTCGGTCGCCATCTTCGCCGCCTTCCTGGCCGCGTTTGAGGATTTCCGTGTCGAGGTCAACGACATCGTCGACGCGGGCGAGACACTCGTGGGCCGGAACCCTATCGCGGATGCCACACCACGCCCGGCCGTAATTCTCACAGGCGTGTAGTACCTCGGGGCGCGAGATCCGCGAGAAAGTACTGATGTGTCCTTGTGCGCGAGGCCATATATGTGGGCGATGAACGAGTCGAACGGGCACGGGCTGGCGGCGAAGGGAGGTCTCACAATGGCGGTGCAGCCCACGACGGCACGGACGGTGGCCGAACTGGCGGCGCGCTCTGCGGCGCGCTTCGGCGCCAGACCGGCCGTGCGCTTCAAGCAGGATGGCGAGTGGCTCGAGCGCAGCTATGCTGAGTTCGGCGCGATAGTCGAGGAGCTTGCGCTCGGGTTGCTTGAGGTTGGGATCGAGCCGGGCGAGCGCGTCTGCATCCTTGCCAACACGCGACCGGAGTGGAGCTTCATCAGCTTCGCGATCTCGGCCGCAGGCGGGGTCGTGGTGCCGATCTACCCCACCAACTCTCCCGAGGAGTGCGAGTGGGTAGCGGGAAACTCCGGGGCAAGGGCGGTGGTGGTCGAGGACGCCGGTCAGCTCGCGAAGATCGAGCGGGTGCGCGAGCGGCTGCCCGAGCTCGAGCACACGATCGGCATGCAGGGCGGCATCGCCGCGTTTGACCTCGAGGGTCTGCGAGTGCGGGGCCGCGACGGCGGTGACCGCGCGGAGCTGCGCCGCCGCCAGGAGGCCGTCCAGGACGACGACGCCTACACGATCATCTACACCTCGGGTACCACGGGGCCGCCGAAGGGCTGCGTGCTCACCCACCGCAACGCGATGTCGGTCGGGACGATGGTGCAGGAGCTCGGATTCGTGAAGCCTGATGACGTCAGCTACCTCTTTCTCCCGCTGGCTCACAGCTTCGCACTGACCACCGTGCTGGGCTCGGTCGACGAAGGCACGGCGGTCGTGTACTTCGGGGGGGACACCAAGAACGTGATCCCCGAACTCATGGTGTCCGCGCCGACCTACGTACCATCGGTGCCGCGGATCTTTGAGAAGCTCTACACGATCGCGACCGCCAAGCTCGAGCAGGCCTCCCCGGAGCAGCGCGAGCAGTTCCAGCAGGCAGTCAAGCTCGGGGTTGAGGTGCGCAGGCGCCAGCATCGTGGCGAGGAGTTACCGGAGGAGATGCAGCGCGCCTTCGATGAGGCTGATGCGAAGCTGTTCAAAGGAGTGCGCGAGCTGTTCGGCGGCCGCGTGCGCCAGGCTGTCAGTGGCGCTGCGCCGATCGCGCCTCAGATCCTCGAGTTCTTCTACGCGGCGGGCGTGCCGGTACTCGAGGGTTGGGGCATGACTGAGACTACAGCCGTTGGTACCGTCAACACGCTCGACAATCTCAAGTTCGGCACCGTTGGCCGTGCGATGCCGGGAGTCGAGATTCGGATCGCGCCCGAGGACGGCGAGATCCTGGTGCGCGGACCCAACGTCTTTCGCGAATACTGGCGCAACCCCGAAGCGACCGCCGAGACGCTCGTGGACGGCTGGCTGCTAACCGGCGATGTGGGGGAGCTCGACGACGAGGGCTTTCTCAAGATCAGCGGCCGGAAGAAGGACATCATCATCACGGCGGGGGGTAAGAACCTGACCCCAGCGAATCTAGAGAACGACCTCAAACAGTCGCGGTTCATCTCGCAGGCGATGATGCACGGCGACAGGCGTCCCTTCCCGGTTGCGCTGATCACCCTGGACGAGGAGGAGATCCGAGTGTGGGCACGCGAGCGCGGTAAGAACGAGGACCTGGTCGCACTGACGCACGACGATGACGTACAGGCGCTGATCCGGGCCGAGCTGGATCGTGCAAACGCTAAGTACGCGCAGGTCGAGCAGATCAAGAAGTTCACGATCCTCGACCACGACCTCTCTCCGGAGTCGGGCGAGCTGACCCCCACGTTGAAGGTGAAGCGAACGGTGATCAACGAGCGCTACGCGGACGTGTTCGACGCGCTCTACTGCTGATCGCAGATAGGAGATGATGCGGATTGATCCCATGGACGCTGGCAGTCCCGACGCCCATGTGAGCGAGCTGCGCTCGCCCCGAGCACCTATGGGCAATCGCCGATAGCCTTTGCCTACTCGGCGCCCGTATGGGGACCGGGTGCCGGCAGGGTGATCGCCGCCCTGCGTAACACCTAGCCGCGCCGCGAAGCGGGTGTCGCTACATCTTGTGTAAGGGACAGCCTCAACCCTGATCGAGGGACAGCCTCAACCCTGATCGCGCGAGGAGCCGGCCGCTGACGCGGGGCGACTTAAGACGCTCTCGAGCAGCTCGACATACTGCCCGAGGTGCCGTGGGCCGAGGAACTGATCGCGCACGCGCGTCTGCGCGGCTGCTCCCATGCGCTCCGCGCCGTGGGGGTCGTCCAGGAGCCCGCTTACGCGCTCGCCGAAAGTGTGCAGGTCGCCGGGGGCGACGAGGAGACCGGTGCGGCCGTCCTCGATCTGCTCCAGGATGCCGCCGATCGCCGAGGCGACAACCGGGCGGCCCTTCCACATCGCCTCTGAGACGGTGAGGCCAAAGCCCTCTGCGAGGCTCTTCTGCACAACGACGTCGGCGCGCCGCTGCAGGGCGTTGACGATCACCGCGTTCTCGTCGGCATCCGCCATCGGCAGAAGGGCGAGGTGCACACGACGGCGTGTCCGGCGCGGCAGCTGCGACCAAGCCGCCTCGACCTCCGCGAACACCTCTGCCCCCTCGGGGTCGTCGGCGACCGCCGCCACGTCGGGACCCGCCAGCAGCAGGTGTGGCTCGTCGTTCGGGCGGACGTACTCGACGAACGCCGCGAGCACGCCGAGAGGGTCCTTCAGTCGATCCCAGCGCGAGACCTGCGCGAGCAGCGGGACGCCGAGCCAGAGTTGCCCCTCCTCGACGAGTCGCGCCTTGGACTCCACGTGGCCGACCGTGCGATCGAGGCGCTCAAAGACCGCTCTGGGATAGTCGTGGTGGCGGTCGGCGGCCAGTCCAGCAGCGCGCAGCACCGCGATCACGCTGGTGAACGCCATCGCGTGGTTCTTTGGCGAGAAGGGGTCGATCGACGGCGCGATCACCGTCAGCTTGGCGGGATCGAGCCCGTCCCAAAAATAGAGTGGATACGAAAAGACATAGGCGTGGGCGCGCTCGACGTAGGGGATCAAGAACCGCCAGGCCTCGCGCGCGAGATCGTTGGGCGGGTCGATGCCCACATGCGAGCGCCAGATGACCGATGCGCCCGTCTCGAGCAGCCGCGGGATCATGCCGGCCGTCTGCGGATCGTGCAGCAGCACGACATCCGCGGGGTTAACGAGCTGCGCCATCAACTCAGCGTTGGCAGCGCAGGTGCGCGCGTAGGCCGTGCGCTCGGTCTCGCCCAATGGGCCACCGTCCGCCTCGTGTCCGTGCAGTCGGTTGTGCAGGCGCTTGGTGATGCGGAAGAACGCGGGGTCGCCAGTGATCGCTACCCAGCGCGAATCAGATCCGGCGCCGCGCGTGTAGCCGATCAGTGAGCGCAGCATCTCGGCTACGCCACCGCCCTGGGCCGTCGAGTTGACGTTCCAGAATGTCCGCGACTCGAGGAGCTCGCGTCCACGGGTAAGTGTGTGTTCGAAGGCCGCGAGCGCGTCGGGGGCGAGGACAGTGCGCAAGCGCTCCGGGTCCAGCGGAGTGACGGTGACCTCCTCAAGCCCCATGGGGCCCAGAGTACTCTAGTGTCACAAGCCTCGTGGGCCCAGCTGGCGCGGCGGGTCAGGCGGGGGGTCGCCGGCGATCGCCATCACGCACCCGGGCTCCGCGCGCCACCACTCGGCCGTCGCATGTCGAGCATCTCTCCAGTCCACGCGTAGCGCCTGCCATGCCCCGGCCGGAGTGTCGGCGTCCGTCGGCGTCACGACCGCGTGGCGGGATTATTGCGTGGCATCCACCTTGCGAACTGCGGGTCGCCGGCGGGCGCGCTAGAGCTACGAGCGCGGAGGGAGTACGGACCTCCTCCGCGGCAGGGCTCCGATGCCGCTTGGTCCCTAGCGCGCTAAGTTACGCCTGAACATCACGCCAGAGGGAGAAGGGGACATGGGTGAGCAGCTCAGCATGCTGGACACGATGTTTCTCGAGCTTGAGCAGTTCGACGAGACCGCGCACATGCACATCGGCGCGGCGCTCATCTTCGATCCGCTCCCCGGCGGCGAGACGCCCGACATCACCGAGTTTCGCGACTACCTACGCGGGCGGGTGGGCATGCTGCCGCGCTATGCCCAGCAGCTCTCTGCTTCGCATGCGGGTCCGCTCACGTGGTTGACGTGGGAGCCGGCAAAGGCCTTCGACCCCGATGCCCACATGCATCACGCGACGCTGCCTGCACCGGGCGGCGAGGCCGAGCTTCACGAGTGGCTTGGCGACTTCTGGTCGCACCGCCTGGACCGTCACCGGCCGCTGTGGGAGATGACGCTGCTTGACGGGCTTGAGAATGGGCGCTGGGCGCTGGTGACCAAGACGCACCACTGTCTCGTGGATGGCGTCGGCTCGGTTGATATCGGGTACGTCCTGCTCGACGCCTCCCCGGAGGCTCCGGCGAACTCGCAGCCGCTGCCGGGCGGTGACGAGGCGGTCGCAGAGCACGGCAATGGCCGGTTCTGGTTGTCGCCCGGCTTGGTTCTGCGCGGGGCGCGGGCAGGCGTCGGTGCGGCCTTGCACCCGCGTGAATCACTCGATCGAGTACGGGCGGCCGTCGAGCTGATCGTGCGTGACGAGGTGATCGGGGCGCCGCAGTCGAGCCTCAACGGGCCGATGAGCGGCATGCGTCACTTTGCCAGCGTTCGGTTTGACCTCGCCGAGGTCAAGGCGATCAAGACGCGTCTTGGCGGCACGGTCAACGACGTCGTGCTCGCGCTCTGCGCGGGCGGACTGCGTCACCTGTTGCTCTCCCGCGGTGACACGCTATCCGCGGGCGATCTGCGGGCGCAGGTGCCGGTGAACATCCGCTCAGAGGACCAGGAGCACACACTGGGCAATGAGCTGACGTCGTTGTTCGTCGAGCTGCCGGTGAGCGAGGCGGACCCGATCGCGCGCTACCGCCGCGTCGTCGAGCGCGCGGAGCAGCTCAAGGCCGGCTCGCAACGCGCAGGCGGCAAGACGATCGTCGACCTGGCCGACATGGGGCCGCCGCTCGCCGGCGCATTGCTCGCGCGGTCGATGTTCGGTGGCACCCGGATGTTCAACCTCACGATCACGAACGTTCCCGGGTCCGAGGAGCGGTTGTATGCGTTCGGCGCCCCGCTCGTCGAGGTCCTCCCTCTCGTACCGCTCTTCGCAGGACACTCCATCGGCATCGCGGCCCTCACGTACGCCGGCCAGATGGTCTTCGGCCTGAATGCCGATCGCATGGCAGCGCCCGACATAGGCGTGCTCGCGGAGGGCATCGAGCGCTCCTTTTTGGAGCTGGGACCGCCCGAGGCCAAGCGACCCCGGCGCCGGCGGGCGGCCGCAGGGTCCTCCTAGGCGCGGGCGGCTGGGACGCTGGAGGCCGCACACCACTGCGTGCGCCGCCGCTATCGAGACAACAACAGCTGGCGTCGCACGGGCGTGAGCCGGATGACGTACGCCTGTGGTCATCCTCCGGTGGCTGAACAGGAGCGGGCCGGAGGGGGCTCAAGGATTGTCCATTTCTTCACAAGTGTGTTGGACCAACGAAAAGCTCGCTTCTAGCGTGCGAGGCGCTGCGGCGTCGTTGACAGGTCGCACCACCGTGACGTAGGTTCCCCGAGCGTTCTGCGTGACCGTTCGGGGCTCACCCCCAGAAGCCCATCGAGGGGGTGATGAGCCGGCTTTCAGCTACGACTCGTCGGGGGCATCACACGGCGATATCGGGCGCGTTCTGGTCTAAATCAAGCAAGCATGTTGCCCTCGCGGGGGGCCTCGCGGCGGCAGCGGGGAGGATGCTCAACATGAACGCGACAGCGACGATTGCCCCTGCCGGTCCGCAGTACATGCGCGCCCTTGAGCACGCGAACAGGGTTCGCCTTGCCCGCGCCGTACTGAAGCAACGCGTGGTGACGGGCGAGATCAGCGTCACCGAGGTGATCCTCGATTGCCGCTGGGAGGCTCAGAGCATGGCCGTGGCCGACCTGCTGATGAGCCAGCGGCGCTGGGGACAGACCCGCTGCCGCAAATTCCTCGCCCAGATACCCATCTCCGAGAAGAAGACGATCGGCTCGATGACCGAGCGTCAGCGCCACGCGATCGCGGCGATGCTCGACTCCGCCGAGAGGGGTAGCGCCTGGAGCGCGGCCTAACCCAATGGCCAGCGCGGGCAGGGACAAACCCCCTCGAGCGCGTTATCGACGCGCCAAGGCCCAGCGCTCTGTGGCCATGGCGGCGGGGGACACCACGCGCTCCAGCCTCTCGCCGTCCTCGATCGCCCAGGCAAGGCGCTCAAGAAACTGCACTGAGCACTGCTCGTCCTCCAGGTCGGCGCCCCCGACCTGCTCGTCTAGCAGGACACGCGCGTTGCCATCCTGGTCGCCGACCGCCTCGACCGTCACGGTGACCCGTGGCACGGCTCTCTCCTCATCCCGGGGAATGTGTGGCATCCCGCCCAGCTCCCGAGTCCTCGGTGATCGAGAGGCGGACGGATCGCCAGGGTGACGCTACTCGCTTTCCCGTGCCGCGGGGCTCCTATCTCGCTGGGATCCGCACTTTACGAGCGATTTTTCCCAGCCAGTGGGTCGGGGGTTTGAGGCCCCGGCCGCGTGGGCGCAGAGCCTCGCGGACTCCGCGACAGGCACGCCGGAATAGTCACTGTCCTCGACCTTGGCCTCACCGACTCACGCCGCTCCGCACTCCGAGCTGCTCGGCGCCTTCTGCCCGGAGCTCCTGTGATAGAAGGACCGTATGGAGGGCCATAACCCCGAGCCGGAAGAGAGCGCGTCGCTGGGCGCGTTCTCCGAGGGGGGCGATGGCGCTCTGAGCCAGAAGATCTCCAACGAGTTCAGTCGTCTCTACAAGGAGCACTACGGTAAGGGGCCGCTCGGCAGCCGTTCCTACGTGCAGCCCGAGCTGGTGGTGGTGGTGTTGACTGGCGGATACACCCCGGGCGAGCAGACGATGTTCGAGGCGGGCAAATGGTACGAGGTCCGGCAAGCCAGGCAGCACTGGCAAGACAGTATGAAGGCGCTATTCATCGACAAGATCGAGGAGTTGACCGGGCGCAAAGTCAAGGCGTTCTTGAGTGCCAACACTCAAGACCCAGACCTCGCCGTAGAGCTGTTCGTGCTCCAGCCCGAGTAAGAGGACGCGTAAGGGCAATGTGACGAAACCGCCTGTGGGTGTGCGCCAGTTGCGCGCCAGTCGCGTCCTGACTGCAGCTTCACCGCATGGGCCGCTGCGGGTCTGGTGTCCCGGCGCCACGAACGCCGAGGCGTTGCGGGCGACTGGGCTGTCCAAGTAGGGGGCCAGGTGCCGGCGTTCGGTGACGACTGCTTCGGCGGGAGGCTGTTTCGCAAACGTTTCCGGCGTTCGCCAGCGCGGGTCGGTTGTGGTGCATTTCGCGCTCTCGGTGTGCGGGGGTGGGCCCGGGGGAGTGAGTCGCTGGTCGGCTCGATGTGGCCTTCCGGGCTCTCTCAGGCCCCAGCGGCCGCTATCTGGTGGCTGTGCAGCTTCAACAGATTGTGAGTCGCGGTGATAAGCCGCCACTCGGGTTGCACGGCAGATCTTCCTCGGCGCTGAAAGCGATCGATACGGCGGTTGAACTTCGTGTGTCCGAACAGCGGCTCGATGTGCCAGCTCTCCACGCACAAGCGAAAGAAGCAGCGCAGGGCCGCCACCCTACGCGCCTGGCTGGATGGTGCTGGTCGGTGGACGGCCTCTGCGGCCAGGAAGCGCCGCAGACCGGGCGTGCGAACATCGCTCAGGGCGCTGATGCCCGCGGCGCGCAGGTGCTGAAGGCATGCGCGCACGTCACGCTCATACGCCTTGCAGGTCGGCCCCGACAGGCGCCGCTCCACGCGGCAGAAGATCACGAAATCGGCGAGGGCGCTCAGCATGAAATGTCCTTTCGGGCAGGCCCCGTTCCCCCGATGTCACCCTCATGAATAGTCTCCGGCTTATCGGCCTGCTAAGGGAAAGCCCCGCAGACGCGGGGCTTTCCTATTGTCGAGTGGCTGCGTTCTCGACACGGGCGACTGGGGGATCGTCCGCGAGCTAGCCTGCGCGAGCGTCGCTCGAGGTCGGTTGTGCGTCTCCCACGAGGGCGAAGTTCAGGGTTGGGGCGCTTGCGACGATCTCATCGACCAGCGATCGTCGCGATCGTCCGAACCGTTCTCGCAGGTGCGGCACGCCCATCACGACGTGAGTCGTCGCGCGGCGATCTGCAACGCGCTTGACCGTTCGCGCCACGTCGCGGTCGTGCTCGACGACCAGCTGCGTGCCAAATACCGCTGCGAGGCGGCGCAGGTCGTCCAAACGCCTGTTCGTCTCCGGGTCATCGTCCCGCTCGGTCGCAACCCAGAGCACGTCGAGCTTGCCTCCGAGGCGCTCGCTCATCTCCCAGGCGCGCCGGATTATGCGGTTCGCGCTGGGGTCGGGCTTGACCAGTGCGAGGAAGCGGTGATCGCGCTCGGCCGCGACGTTGCTGATCAGACGCTCTTCGTGGCCCAGCATCTCGGCGGTCAGCCTGTGGGCCTCGACCTCTTCGACGACCTGCAGCAACGCGATCTCGCGAAGCACGTCGAGGTTCTCCTTGGTGAAGAACCGCTCGAGCGCCACGGGGACGCTGCCAGCCGGAAAGACCTTGCCCTCGAGGATGCGGGCCTTGAGCGCCTCGGGCGTCAGGTCCACGACGACGACCTCGTCGGCCTCGTCGATCACTCGGTCGGGCATCGTCTCGGAGATGACGATGCCCGTCTTCTCGGCGATCCGCTCGCTGACGCTCTGCAGATGCTGCACGTTCACGGTGGAGAACACGGTGATCCCGGCGGCGAGGATGTCCGCCACGTCTTCGTAGCGCTTGTCGTGCTCGACCCCGGGCGCGTTGGAGTGCGCGATCTCGTCGATCAGGCAGATCTCGGGCTCACGGCGGAGGATCCCGGGCAGGTTCATCTCATCGATCACCGTGCCCTGGAAGGGGACGCTTCGGCGGGGGATGAGCTCGAGCCCTCGGGCGATCGCGGCCGTCTCCGGCCGGCCGTGTGTCTCGAGCAGGCCGACCGTCACGTCCCTGCCCTCGGCGGCGGCCGAGTGGCCCTCCTGCAACATGCGGCAGGTCTTGCCGACCCCGACGGCCATCCCCAGGAACACCTTGTGCTGACCGCGCGGCATACCTGGTGCTCAGGCGCCCAACACGCCGTGGAGAAACAGGTCGATCAGCTTGATCCCGATGAACGGAGCGATCAGCCCGCCGACTCCGTAGATCGCGAGGTTGCGGTACAGCAGCGCGGAGGCACCTAGTGGCCGGTAGCGCACGCCGCGCAGCGCGAGCGGCACGAGCGTGGGAATGATCAGAGCGTTGTAGATGATGGCCGACAGGATGGCGGAGTGGGGGGAGCCGAGCGACATCACGTTGAGTCGCGAGAGGGGACCGCTGGCGCTGCCGGCGACCGCATAGGTCGCGACGAACACCGCGGGCAGGATCGCGAAGTACTTCGCGACGTCGTTGGCGATCGAGAAGGTCGTGAGCGCGCCGCGGGTGATCAAGAGCTGCTTGCCGACCTCGACGATCTCGATCAGCTTCGTCGGATCGGAGTCGAGGTCGACCATGTTGCCGGCCTCGCGCGCGGCCTGGGTGCCGGTGTTCATCGCCACCCCGACGTCAGCCTGCGCCAGCGCGGGCGCGTCATTGGTGCCGTCGCCGGTCATGGCGACGATCCGTCCGTGACCCTGCTCGTCGCGGATGAGCGCGAGCTTTCGCTCCGGCGTCGCCTCAGCGAGGAAGTCGTCCACGCCCGCCTCGTGCGCGATCGCTCCGGCCGTTCGCGGGTTGTCGCCGGTGACCATCACGGTCTTTACGCCCATCCGCCGCAGCTCGTCGAAACGCGTTTGGATTCCCTCCTTGAGGATGTCGCGGAGGTCGATCACGCCGAGCACCTGCTCGTCTCGCGAGACGGCAAGCGGCGTGCCGCCCTCGCTCGCGATTCGCCCCAGCTCGCGTTCGAGCTCGGGGGGCACGTTGCCGGACCGGTGTTCGACGTGCTCGATGATCGCAGTGCCGGCGCCCTTGCGCAGCTCGTGGCCATCGAGGTCGATCCCGCTCATCCGTGTCTGCGCGCTGAACGGAAGAAAGCGCGCGCCCGCCGACGCGAGGTCGCGCTCGCGCAGGCCGTAATGCTTGGCCAGGATCACGATCGAGCGGCCCTCGGGCGTGTCGTCCGCGAGCGAGGCGGCCTGCGCGGCATCGGCGAGCTCGCGCTCCTCGATGCCCGGCATCGGCACGAACGCGGTCGCCTGGCGGTTGCCCAACGTGATCGTCCCCGTCTTGTCGAGCATCAGCAGGTTGACGTCGCCGGCGGCCTCTACCGCCCGCCCCGAGAGCGCAAGCACGTTGCGTGCCACGAGCCGATCCATTCCGGCGATCCCGATCGCCGACAGCAGGGCGCCGATAGTGGTCGGCGCTAGCGCGACGAGCAACGCGATCAGAGTGGCGACGGAGATCGGCGTGCGCGCGTAGTGCGCGAACGGCCCGAGCGTAATCACGACCGACAGGAAGATCAGCGTCAGGCCCGCGAGCAGGATCCCGAGCGCGATCTCGTTGGGGGTCTTGCGGCGCTGCGCGCCCTCCACGAGCGCGATCATCCGGTCCAGGAAGCTCTGACCCGGGTGCTGGGTGATCTCGACGACGATTCGATCCGAGAGCACCCGCGTGCCTCCGGTCACCGCTGAGCGGTCTCCGCCGGCCGCCCTCACGACCGGGGCCGACTCGCCCGTGACGGCTGACTCGTCGATCGAGGCGATCCCCTCGATGATCGTCCCGTCGCCGGGGATGAGCTCGCCCGCGGCGACCTCGACGACGTCGCCGGGCGCCAGCTCGGAGGAGCGCTTGGTCGTCCCGTCGCGCAGGCGAGCCGGGGTGTCCGTTCGCATCCCCCGCAACGCGTCTGCCTGCGCGCGGCCGCGCCCCTCGGCGACCGCCTCGGCGAGATTGCCGAAGTACGCGGTCAGCCACAGCCACCCGGCAATCGCCGCCGTGAACCAGCGCGGGTCGCCCGCCGTTCCACCGACGTGAACGGGAGCCAATTGCGCTAGCAGCAGGAGCGTGCTGAGCGCGGCGCCGACCTCGACGGTGAACATCACGGGGTTGTGGATCATCAGCGACGGGCGCAGCTTGCCGGCGGCGGAGCGCATCGCGGGCAGCAGGATCTCGCTCCGCAACAAGCGCTGGCGGGACCCGCGGATCATCGCGACCGCAACGCGTCGAGGGCCATGTTCAGGTTCAGGACGTTTACTGCTTCGGGACCGAACAGTCCGCCGGCGGAGCTGTGCGTGCTCCCTGCCACGAGGCGCAGCACGGCCGCCAGCCGCAGGTGCCTGAGCGCAGCGACGCGGTGCGCCTGGATGCGCGCGTTCGCCAGCGAGATGTCGGGATCGACCCCCGATCCCGACGCCGTGACGGCATCGGCCGGAATCGCCGCGAGGGTCAAGCCGCGGTCATACGGGCGCTCGCGGCGCAGGAACTGCGCGGCGCGTGTGCGGATCTCGCTCGCCAGCAGCGCCGAGTTGGGCCCGAGGTTCGACGCCGCCGTCTCTGCGGGGTCATAAGCGCTGACGGACGGCCGGCTCTGGAAGTAGGCCGAATCGGCGGCAAAGTCCTGCCCGATCAGAGAAGAGCCGACGGTTCTTCCGTGCTCGAGCACCCTGCTGCCGTTTGCCTCGCCGGACCAGAGCAGCTGGGCAACACCGGTGATCGCCAGCGGATAGGCCAGCCCGAGCAGCACCGTCAGGACCAGGACCGCTACGAGCGCAGAGCGCAGCTCGCGGAGCATCAGAAGAGCCTCGGGGTCAGCGCCTGCACGAGCGGTCCGAGCATCAGCGCGGGCACGAAGGTCAGCAGCGCGACGATCGAGATCGTCGCGATCAGCAGGCCGGCGAACGCGAAGGTGTCGGTGCGCATCGTTCCGGCGCCCGAGACGATCGTGCGCTTTCCGGACAGCGACCCGGCCACCGCGAGCGCGATCAGCATCGGCACGAAGCGCCCCAGCAGCATCGCGCCCCCTCCCGCCAGGTCGGCGAACGTGATCCCGCTGGCGCCTACGTTTCCGGGCGCATGCGGCTGGACGAAGCCGACGTAGCCTGCGAACGCCGAGCCGTTGTTGTTCGCTTGCGAGGTGTACGCGTAGAGGGTTTCCGAGAAGCCCTGGGGCCCCGGGTTGGAGATCGAGCGCAGCCCGTAACGCGTGCTGATCGCCCATGCGGTCATGAACAGCACGATCAACGGCACCAGGATCACGCCGATCGTGACCAGCTTGATCTCGTCCGCCTCGATTTTCTTGCCCAGGTACTCGGGCGTGCGCCCGACCATCAGCCCGGCGATGAATACCGCCAGCAGGACCATCAGCAGCATCCCGAACAAGCCCGAGCCGACGCCGCCGAAGATCACCTCGCCGGTCATGATGTCGGCCATCGGGATCGAACCCCCGAGGCCGCTGAACGAGTCGAGCGCCGCGCTGGTCGTGCCACCGCTCGACGTGGTGCCCGCAACAGCCGTCAGCGTCGAGCCGGGCGCCTGCAGTCGCTGCTCCTTGCCCTCCATGTTCACGCCGTGAACGCCCGCCGCCCGCATCGCAGGCGAGGGCCCGCTCTCGGCCGGGTAGGCGACGGCGGCCGCGCCGGCGAGCATCACGGCCATCACGCCATACAGCGCCCACCCCTGGCGGCGGTCGCCGACCATCCTGCCGTACGTCGCCGTTAGCGCCGCGGGTATCACGAGCATCATCAGGGCCTCGATGAAGTTGGTCAATCCCGTGGGGTCCTCGAACGGCATCGCCGAGTTGACAGCGAAGAAGCCTCCGCCGTCGGAGCTCAGCACGTTGATCGCCTTCTCCGACGCCACGGGTCCGAGCGCGAGCGTCTGCTGGCCTCCCGTGAGCGTGGAGATGTGGACGTTGGCGGCAAGCGTCTGGATCGACCCCTCCGCTACGAGGAACAGCGAGGCCGCGATCGCCAGCGGCAGGAGCACGTACAGCAGCCCACGGATCAGGTCAACCCAGAAGTTGCCGAGCTGCTTGCCGGAGTGGCTGGCGAAGCCGCGTACGATCGCGATCCCCGCGGCCAGCCCCACGCACCCGCTGAGGAAGCTGTGCACCGTGATCCCGGCCATCTGCGAGAAGTTCGAGAGCGTCGTCTCGCCGCCGTAGAACTGCCACGAGCTGTTGCTGACGAACGACGAGGCGATGTTGAACGTCACGTCCCAGGGCGGCGAGCCAAAACCCTGAGGGTTCAACGGCTGGATCGACTGCGTGCGCAGGATCAGATACAGCGCGAGCCAGCACACCCCGCTGAACAGCACAACGCTGCGCGCATATTCCTTCCAGTCCTGGCCGCCGGGCTGCGCGCCCGCGAGCAGGCGTGTGAGACGGCGCTCGAAGGGCCTGAGCGCACGTGCCAGGAGTACGCGCTCACCGCTGAAGACCCGATCTATATAGCCGCCGAGGGGCCGCGTGAGCGTCGTCAGCACAACTAGAAGCGCCGCGATCTGCAGCCAGCCCGAGACGCTCACCTACAGGCGCTCCCCTCGGATCAGGGCATACACCAGGTACACGAACAGGCCGATCGCGACCGCCAGCGCGATCAGCTCGGCGACGCTCATCTGCGATCTGCGCGATCGAGCGGCGACGCTACCGAGGCGGAGATCAACAGCGCGAGCGTAGCCACGGCGAGATCCACGGCCAAAGCCTTCCACCCGTGGCCGACGCCACTGGCGAGGTGCGACGCGCGGGCAAGCCCGCGCGATCTCGCTCCCGGACCTCAAGTCGGTGGACGGGTTGCGCCGATAGGGGCCCATGGCCGCCCCTCACAGCCGCACAGGGCCCGCATTGCGCGGGCCCCGCTCGGGCGCGAGCGATGTGCTGTGGCGGACGGTAGGGCCCCCAACCGTTCCCTCGAAACCGGAGCAGGACAATGGAAATAGCGACGAAGCAGGCGGTCAGAGCTCCGGCACCTGAGGTGCTGTCGCTCTGGCAGGAGTACCGACGGACCGGAGACCTGCGGCTTCGCGATCGGCTGATCTTCATGTTCATGCCGATGACCAGGCACATCGTCTATCGCAAGGTCCGCGCTGTCCCGGCGCACTGCGACGTCGAGGATTTCCTGTCCTGCGGACTGGAGGCGCTGATCAACTCGATCGAGCGCTACGACCCCAGCAAGGGCGCGACGCTCGAGCAGTACGCCTGGACCCGGATCCACGGCGCCGTGCTCGACGAGCTGCGCAGCCAGGACTGGGCGCCGCGCTCGCTGCGTCGGGACGAGCGCGCGATCAACGAAGCCCGCGAGCGCTTCGCCGCGGCGCACGAGCGTCCGCCCAGCCGCGACGAGCTCGCGGCGCAGGTTGGCCTCTCGCCCGTCGAGCTGCTCGAGCGCCTCGACCAGGTCGCCGTCGCGGAGGTTGGCTCGCTCAACCGCCCCGCGGCCGCCGAGAACAGCAGCTCGGCCGAGCAGATCGACCTCGTCGAGAGCACCGACACGGATTCCGACCCGGTGGCACAGGCGGAGCGGCGCGAGGCCAAGGCCCGCTTTCGCCAGGCATTCGCCACCTTGAGCAGGCAGGAGCGCGAGGTCGCGGTGCTGCTCTACGTGCGCGAATCCACGCTGCGTGAGATCGGCGAGCGGCTGGGTCTCTCCGAGAGCCGCATCTCCCAGATCCACTCCCGCCTGCGCCGGCGCCTATATGAGGACCTCGCCGGCGAGCTCACGCTCTTCAACGACCTCCGCTGACGGCCGTCGCTCGGCGCCACTGAGCTGCCGAAAACCACGTACATAAACAGGTACGACACTGCTACACCAACGAGCGCGGCGAAGAAGACGCGGTCACGGGCACCGTGATCGTCCCCAAGGCCCGCCGGAGCGGCTCGGGCTCGCGTCCAGTCGTCAGCGACGGGATCGGCACCCGTTCTCTGGTGGGAGACACCACCTCGTCGCCTGGAGCCGCGCCCTGCCTCGATCTCAGTCGGCCTTGTGCTCCTCGTCGGCCTCGCCGTAGAGCTGCTCCTCGGCGTCCGGCGCGTCGTCGCTCGCGGCATCGCGCATGATCCGCGCCGGCGAGTGCTGGTCGCCGTGCGAGGTGTGATCGATCAGTTCCTGCTCGGCCAGCTCGAAGCCCTCGGACTCGCCGCCGCCTGCCTCGTCGACCGCGAAGCGAGCCTGCCGTCGCCGTTCGTCCAGCTCGCGCAGCGGGTCGGAGAGGTCACCGTCGGCCATGTACGGAAGCCTACCCGCGCGCGTCGCCCGCGAGCGGAACGCCGTCTCGCAGGTCCTCGAGTGCGGCGAGCATCGCGTCGAGCTCGCAGGGGATCTTCGCCGGCCAGGGCTTGGCGGGATGGTCGTCGAGCGTCTTCAGCCCGTTGCCGGTGATGATCGCAACGACCGTCTCGTCGGCGTCGAAGCGCCCAGCGGCCGCTAGCTTCTCGAGCACGGCGATCGTCGTCCCGCCCGCCGGCTCGGTCAGCAGCCCCTCGGTGGCCGCGAGCAGGTCGATTCCGGCGAAGATCTCGGGGTCGCTCGCGTAGCCGCCGGTGCCGCCGCGTTTGCGGACCGCGTCGATCACGAGGTATCCGTCCCCGGGCGCGCCGATCGCGAGCGAGTGCGCGGCGGTCTCGGGCGTCACGGGAACGACCTCCGCCTCCTCGGCGAGGATCGCGGTGGCGATCGGGTTGCAGCCGCTCGGCTGGGCGATGTGGATGCGCGTGCGGTCGGTCTCCGAGAGGCCCAGCAGCTGCAGCTCACCGAGGCCCTTGTGCAAGCGCGAGGAGAGGGTCCCGCCGGCGGCGGCCGTGACGATGTGGGAGGGGGGCTGCCAGTCGAGCTGCTCGACGATCTCGAAGGCGGCCGTCTTTGCGCCCTCCGCGTAGAACGGACGCAGCGTGATGTTCGCGAAGTCCATCCCCGTCGCCTCGGCGAGCTCCCTGCAGCGACGGTTTGCTTCGTCGTAGTTGCCCTCCACCTGGCAGACCTTCGCCCCGAGCGCGCGACAGGCGCGCGCCTTCATGTCCTCGAGGCGGTTGGGATAAAACACGAACGCGTCCACGCCCGCCTTCGCCGCCATCGAGGCAACCGCCGTGCCGACGTTGCCGGTCGAGACACAGCCGATCTCGGTGCCGCCGCGCTCGAGCAGCCGCGCCACGGACATGGCGACGACGCGATCCTTATAGGAGAGGCTCGGACGCGACGTGGAGTCGTCCTTCAGGTACAGGTTTGCGATCCCGAGCTCGGCGCCGAGCCGGTCGGCGCGGATCAGCGGCGTGTAGCCGGAGTACTCGCCCACGCGCGCCTGCGCCGCGACGTCGACGATCGGCAGCAGCTCCTCGAAGTGCCAGATGTTCTCGGGCCGCTCGGACGCAGGCACGTCGCGGAAGTGCCGCGCGGCGAGCTCATAGTCGTAGACGATGTCGAGCCCCTTGCCGCAGTCGGGGCACGCGAACACCGTCGACTCCAACGCGTAGCTGCCGCCGCAACGATGGCAGGCGAGGCCGGTCGCGCATGAACGCGTCCGCTGTCGCGACCCGTGAGCCGGGCTCTGTGCGGTCTGTGTGTTCATGCGGGTACACGCAACGATACGCCGGGCCACGGCGTCTGTGCGCCGTGCTCCTCGTTGCCGAACGCGAGCCAGAGCTCCTCGGCGAGGTGCGGCGCGAACGGGCCGAGCATCTGCGCGTGCAGCTCGAGGGCCCTCAGCAGGGCCTCGCGATTTGCCGCGTTGAGCTCCGGCTCGCGTGCGAGCACACGTTTCTCGAAGTCCTTGATGCGGTCGAAAAGGCGCATCAGGTTCCGCACCGCGCTGTGCATCTCGAGCGCGTCCATCTCCTCGGTGATCTTCTCGACCGCCGTATCGCACCATTTCGCCAGGCGCACCCGAAGGTGCTCGGTGTTGTCGCGTAGGCGCTCGCCTCTCGCATTGGTCGGTCCCTCACCGTCGCCCGCGGCCGCCTGGGACTCCGCGAGCTTCGCATGCGTGTACTCCCACACCTGCGCGAGGTAGCGGCTGCAGCGCAGCACGGCTGAGTCGCTCCAGTCCATCGTGCGCTGCGCGCGCGCCGCATACACCACGGCCAAGCGCACGGTATCCGCGCCATAGCGCTCCACGAGCTCATCGGGGTCGACCACGTTGCCCAGATGCTTGCTCATCTTGCGCTTGTCGCGTATGACCATCTCGTGAAAGAGGCAGCCGGCGAACGGCTCGCCGTCGGAGAGGAACGCGAGCGGGCCGATGTCGCGCAGCGCCTTCGTGACGGTGCGCTGGTCGAAGACGAAGTTGCCGCTGTCGGAGCCCGCCACGAGACGCTCCGACGGCAACCAGTAACGCAGGTCCGCCAGCGCGAAGATCTCCTCGAGGCTCTCGCCCCGCGACTCGGGCGGGACACATGCGGGTATCCACAGCCAGAGCGCGTCGAAATGGCCGTCCAGCGTGTCGGTCTCGCGCCGTCCCGACCCGCCGCAGGCCGGGCAGGTCGTGTTCACGAACTCCTCGAGCTCGGCCAGCGGGTTGCCGCTGCCGGTCGGCCGGATGTCGAGCGGAAGCATCACGGGCAGCTGCTCGGCGGGCACGGGCACCGTCCCGCAGTCCTCGCAGTAGACGATCGGGATCGGCGTCCCCCACGAGCGCTGGCGTGCGATCGAGAAGTCGAACGCGCGGTAGCGAACGGCCGGCTTGCCCGAGACCGCGGGCGGGCCGAGCTCCTCGCCGCCGTCCTCGTCCAGGCCCAGGCGCGCCGCGACGATCGCATCCGAGTGGTCCGCCGAGGGGACACCGAGCACGATCGTGGGGCCGAAGCGGGAGTCGACCAGCGGCGAGATGATCACCGGCAGCTCGTCTCCGGCGGGGCCCATCACGGTGCGCTCGGTGGCCACGAGCGGGATCCGCTCGGCCTCGCGCGCGCTGCGCTCCCAGCCGCCGCTGCGCAGCTGATCCAGGTTCGCGCGCACGTGCTCCTCCGCGGCCCAGCCGTCGGCGTCGGGGTGGCGAGGGGAGAGCATCACGAAGCGCGCGCCCGCGATCGCGTCGGAGTGAGGGGTGAACGCGGTCAGGGCCGCGCCGTCGGAGCTGTGCAGCTCGAGCTCGACGCCGTCGATGCGCCCGAGCACGTCCTGCTGGGAGTCCAGCGCGAGCTTGTCCCACATGCCGTTGGCGGCGAGCTCGGCGAGGCGCTGGTCGTTCTCCTGCACGTAGGCGCTGATCTTCAGGTACCACTGCGGCAGCTCGATCAGCCGCACCGGCCCGTGGCAGCGCCAGCACGTGCCGCCCGGCTCGACCTGGATCGAGGCGAGCGTGGTCTGGCAGCTGTCGCACCAGTCGACGTTCCCGGTGCCCCGGTAGACCAGGCCGGCCTCCAGCAGCGCGAGGAACAGCCACTGCGACCAGCGGTACATAATCGGGTCCGAGCTCATGAACGAGCGCTCCCAGTCGAAGGCGAAGCCGAGCCGCTGGAGCTGGCCGGTCATGTGCTCGGCGCAGCTCGCCACCCACTCGCTGGGAGAGATGCCGCCGGCGATCGCACCCAGCTCCGCGGGAAGGCCGAACGCGTCGAAGCCGAAGGCGAACAGGACGCCGTCCCCGCGCGCGCGCCGATAACGCGTGTAGGCGTCCCCGATCGAATAGCTACGAACGTGGCCGATGTGGATGTTGCCCGACGTGAACGGAGCCGAGGGCTTGACGTAGAGGTGCGGCTGGTCCTCGACCAGGGCAGGCGTGCGCGAAGCATCGCGCTCGCGCCAGGCCGCCTGGCGTCGAGCCTCGATCGCGTGCGGCTGATAGCGGCTGTGATCGCGGGCAGTCATCGGAAAATCGAGCATAGCCAAGGGCTCGCCGCGGATTACCGTTGCTATGCTCAAACGGCTTGGCCGACTCCGCCGAAAACGCCCTAGCGGCGCTCTGCAGCACCCCATTTGGCCCCGCCGAGTGCGGGGCCTTCTCGTCCGCTGCGACTGCGAGGATGCAACGATGGAAATAGAGATCGGACGCGGCAAGAAGGGGCGCCGCGCCTATGGGTTCGACGACATCGCGATCGTGCCCTCCAGGCGCACGCGCGACCCGGACGACATCGACATCACGTGGAAGCTGGGCCCATACCAGTTCGAGCTGCCAATGCTCGCCTCGGCTATGGACGGCGTCGTCTCGCCGGAGACCGCAGGCGTCATCGGGCGCCTCGGCGGACTCGCGGTGCTCAACCTCGAG
Organism: Solirubrobacteraceae bacterium; assembly: GCA_035314465.1. Taxonomy (GTDB): domain Bacteria; phylum Actinomycetota; class Thermoleophilia; order Solirubrobacterales; family Solirubrobacteraceae; genus Palsa-744. The sequence goes on from DATFZM010000032.1 coordinate 48,648, forward strand.
GGCATCTTCACCCGCTACGAGGACGCCGACACCGAGCTCGAGCGGATCGCCGCGCTGTCCAAGGAGGACGCTACGCGCGAGATGCAGGACATCTACCGCGAGCCCGTCAAGCCGGAGCTGATCGCCCGCCGGATCGCTGAAATCAAGGAGCAGAAAGTCGTCGTCGCCGCGTCGCTGACGCCGCAGCGCGTGCTCCGCTACTACGAGGTCGCGATGGAGGCGGGACTCGACGTGCTCGTGATCCAGGGCACGGTCGTCTCCGGCGAGCACGTTTCGACGGTGTCCGAGCCGCTGAACCTGAAGGAGTTCATCCCTACGCTCGACGTTCCGGTCGTGGTCGGCGGCTGCGCCTCTTACCACACCGGCCTGCACCTGATGCGCACGGGAGCGGCGGGCGTGCTCGTGGGGGTTGGACCGGGCGCCGCCTGCACGACCCGCGGCGTGCTGGGCATCGGCGTGCCGCAGGCGACCGCGATCGCCGACGTGGCGCACGCGCGTTCGACGCACATGCTCGAGACGGGCGAGTACTGCCAGGTGATCGCCGACGGCGGCATGCGCAACGGCGGCGACGTGGCGAAGGCGATCGCGCTCGGCGCCGACGCGGTGATGATCGGCTCGCCGCTGGCGCGCGCGTACGAGGCGCCCGGCAGGGGCTTTCACTGGGGCATGGCGACGTTCCATCCCACGCTTCCGCGCGGCGCGCGCGTCGCGACCACACAGAACGGCTCGCTCGAGGAGATCCTCGTGGGCCCCGCGCGTGAGAACGACGGCACGTTCAACCTGTTCGGCGGGCTGCGCACGTCGATGGCGACGTGCGGCCACAAGGATCTCGCCGAGTTCAACCGCGCCGAGGTCGTGGTCGCGCCGGCGCTGCAGACCGAGGGCAAGGCTCTGCAGCGCGATCAGGGCGTGGGCATGGGCGCGACGAACGGGAAGGTAGCCGCTCTCGTAAATGAGTAGCCCCGCCTCGCCGGCAACCGACGCGGGGACCGTTGCGAGCTCCGTGCCGGTGGCTGCGCGGGGGGACGGTGCAGGACCCGCGCTCGACGCGGTGCTGGTGCTCGACTACGGGGGTCAGTACTCGCAGCTGATCGCCAGGCGCGTGCGCGACTGCGGGGTCTTCAGCGAGCTGCTGCCTCATCACGTGCCGCTGGCCGAGATCGCCGCGCGGCAGCCCCGCGGCATCATCCTCTCGGGCGGCCCGGCCTCCGTATACGCCGAGGGGGCGCCGCCGCTCGAGCGCGGACTGCTGCAGCTCGGCGTGCCAGTGCTGGGCATCTGCTACGGGATGCAGCTGCTCGTGCGGGAGCTCGGCGGCCGCGTCGAGCAGGCCGAGGTGGGCGAGTTCGGGCGCTCGGAGCTGCACGTCGAGCACGAGGGCGTGCTGCTCGCCGGAATGCCCCGCGAGCAGACATGCTGGATGTCTCACCGCGACACCGTCTTCGAGCCGCCCCCGGGGTTCACGGCGCTCGCCTCCTCGACCGGCTCGCCGGTGGCGGCGGTCGAGGACGCCCGCGCGGGCATCTACGGGATCCAGTTCCACCCGGAGGTCGTGCACACCCCCTACGGCGAGCAGATCCTGACGCGCTTCCTCACCGAGGTGTGCGGCTGCGAGCAGACCTGGTCGGCGGCGTCGATCGTGGAGGAGCAGGTGCGCCGCATCCGCGAGCAGGTGGGGGATGGAAGCGTAATCTGCGGGCTCTCCGGCGGCGTGGACTCCTCGGTCGCCGCGCTGCTCGTGCACCGCGCGGTGGGCGATCAGCTGACGTGCGTGTTCGTCGACCACGGCCTGATGCGCAAGGAAGAGGGCGAGCAGGTCGTGAGCACGTTTCGCGACACCTTCAAGGTGCCGCTCGTCGCGGTCGAGGCCGAGGAGCGCTTCCTGGCCAAGCTCCGCGGGCTCGTGGATCCGGAGGCCAAGCGCAAGGCGATCGGGGAGGAGTTCATCAGGGTCTTCGAGGAGGAGGCGGCGAAGCTCGCCGGGTCGGGCGGCGGTGAGGCCCGCTTCCTCGTGCAGGGGACGCTGTACTCCGACGTGATCGAGTCCGGAGGCGGCACGGGCGCGGCGACGATCAAGTCCCATCACAACGTCGGCGGGCTGCCCGACGACCTCTCCTTCGAGCTGATCGAGCCGCTGCGGGCGCTGTTCAAGGACGAGGTGCGCGCCGTCGGCGCCGAGCTCGGCCTGCCCGAGCGGCTGGTCTGGCGTCAACCGTTCCCGGGCCCCGGCCTGGCGATCAGGGTCGTCGGCGGCGAAGCGACCAAGGAGCGGCTCGACGTCCTGCGGGAGGCCGATCACATCCTCCAGCAGGAGATCCGCAAGGCGGGGCTCTACCGCGAGCTGTGGCAGTCCTTCTGCGTGTTGCCGGACGTGCGCACGGTGGGCGTGCAGGGGGACGAGCGAACCTACGGCTACGTCGTCGTCCTGCGCGCGGTCACGAGCGACGACGCGATGACCGCCGACTGGGCGCGTCTGCCCTACGACCTGCTCGAGACGATCGCCTCGCGCATGATCAACGAGCTGCGCGAGGTCAACCGCGTGGTCCTCGACATCACATCGAAGCCGCCCGGCACGATCGAGTGGGAGTAGCGTGCGCCTGCTCCGCGAGAGCGATGCACATCGCCTATGATGTGCGCTTCGCCGCGCGAGGGATCGAAGATCGTCCAGCGCGGCCTTTTTCACGCTATGACCCCCTCGACGAAGACGTATGTGGCGAAGCCGAGCGACCGTGAGCGCAACTGGCTGCTCGTGGACGCCAACGGCAAGACGCTCGGCCGCCTGGCGACGCAGATCGCGGATCTACTGCGCGGCAAGCGCAAGCCCGAGTACACGCCCCACATCGACACGGGCGACTTCGTAGTGGTCGTCAACGCGGAGAAGATCCACGTCAGCGGCAACAAGCGCCAGGACAAGCGCTACTACCGCCACTCGGGCTACCCCGGAGGGCTGCGCTCTCGCACCTTCGAGGAAATGCAGGCGCGCCGCCCGGAGGAGATCATCCGTCTGGCGGTCAAAGGGATGATGCCGCGCAACAGGCTCGCGCGCAAGCAGATCACGAAGCTGAAGATCTACGCCGGCCCCGAGCACCCGCACACCGCGCAGCGACCGCAACCGCTGGAGATCGACGCCTGATGGCCGACGAGCACACCGACGAGACCGCTAACAACGAGGGCGCCGAGGCCGAGGTCCAGGGCGGCGAGGTCGAGCAGATCGCGCCCGAGCAGGACAGCGCCCACGCGGTTCCCGGCCAGGAGGCTGCCGAGATCGCAGGTGCCGCCGAGGATGCGCCGCTGGAGGCCTTCCAGGAGGCCCAGGAGTCCGGCGCCTCGACCGAGGCGCCCGAGCTCCCGGTCGCGGCTGCGGCCGGCGAAGGGCACGCCGTTCCCAGCGAGGAGGCGATGGAGATCGCGGGCGCCGCGGAGGACGCGCCGCTCGAGGCGCTCCAAGAGGCCGAGGACGAGGCCGCGCTGCAGGCAGCCGAGGCCGAGGACGAAGAGGACGAGGCGGTCGAGGAGGCGGCGCCGCGCGAGAAGCCGGCGGTCCCGGGCGCGCACCTCGAGGTCGACATCGTGCCGGAGGGTGTCGACCCGCTAGCGCGAGAGCAGGGCTATGAGGACCCCTACGCGCTCGAGGAGCCGGAGGCCGAGCTCGGCGAGGCGGCAGGCGAGCAGGAGGAGGAGAGCGAGGTGGCGCTCGTGGAGCCGATCTCCACGGCGGCGATCGACCTCGCCGCGGGTGCTCGCTACCGCGCGACGGGCAAGCGCAAGACCGCGATCGCGCGCGTGACCCTGCGGCCCGGCTCGGGCACCTACCTGATCAACGGCCGCGCCCTCGAGCAGCACTTCCCCCGCCTGACGCTGCAGCGCAACATCCGCCAGCCGCTCGAGACGGTGGGCTACGAGGACCGCATGGACGTCGTCGCGAGACTGCATGGTGGCGGCATCTCAGCCCAGGCTGGGGCGCTGCGCCACGGCGTCTCGCGAGCCCTTCTCGAGGCCGACCCGAACCTCCGCGGCGAGCTCAAGCGCCGCGGGTTCCTGACGCGCGACTCGCGCGCGAAGGAGCGCAAGAAGGCGGGTCTGAAGAAGGCGCGCAAGCGCCCGCAGTTCTCCAAGCGCTAGATCGGCCAAGGCGGGCACGCATGGCCGGCAGCCTGTTCGGGACAGACGGCGTTCGCGGTGTCGCCGGGACGTTTCTGACCGCGGAGCTCGCGCTCGCGCTCGGTCGCGCGGCAACCCGGCAGACCGGGGCGGAGGAGCCGCGGGTGCTGATCGTGCGCGACACACGCGAGTCCGGCGAGATGCTGCAGGCGGCCGTTGCGGCGGGCGTGAGCGCGGCCGGCGGCGAAGCGCTGCTCGGGGGCATCCTGCCGACGCCTGCGGCGCCGCTGCTGCTCGGGCGCTACGGCTTCGACCTCGCCGCCGTGCTCTCGGCCTCGCACAACCCCTACCAGGACAACGGCATCAAGTTCTTCGCGGGCGCTGGCTACAAGCTCAGCGACGAGGCCGAGGCTGCGATCGAGCGCGAGCTCGAGGGTGCCGCGGCACATAACGCGCAAACCTCCGGGAGCGGGCGCGCAGGAGAGGCGCCGGCGATCGGGCGCATACGCGAGCTGCGCGGCGCGGCCGAGGACTATCTGCGCGAGCTCCACGCGCGCTTTGTCGAGCTCGACCTGAGCGGACGCGACGTCCTGCTGGACTGCGCCAACGGCGCCACCTATCACGTCGCACCGGAGATCTTCAGGCGCTTGGGGGCGCGAGTGAGTGTGCTCGGCGACGAACCCGACGGCCGCAACATCAACGCCGACTGCGGCTCGACCCACGTCGAGAGGCTCGCGCGGGAGGTGGTCTCCGGCGGCCACGAGCTGGGGTTCGCCTTCGACGGCGACGGCGACCGCGTTCTGGCCGTCGACCGCCGCGGCGCGGTGGTCGACGGCGACGAGCTCATGGCGCTCGTCGCGCTTCACCTGCAGCGCGGAGAGGCTCTGGGCGGCGGCGTCGCGGTGACGGTGATGACCAACTACGGCTTTCACGCCGCGATGCGCCGCGAGGGCGTCGACGTGGCCGTGACCCAGGTTGGCGACCGGTACGTGCTCGAGGCGCTGCGCTCGCGTGGCTGGACGCTCGGCGGCGAGCAGTCCGGGCACATCATCGACATGCGCTTCAACCCCACCGGCGACGGGATCGCGAGCGCGCTGCTCACGCTTGAGGCGCTCGAGGGCGGCGACCTGAGCGAGCGCGACGCGATGGAGAAGCTGCCCCAGCGACTCGTCAACGTGCGGGTGCGCGACCGCGACGCGCTGGCCGCGGCCGAGCAGGTCTCGGCGGCGGTCGAGAGCGCCGAGCAGCAGCTCTCTGGGCGAGGACGCGTGCTCGTGCGCCCCAGCGGCACCGAGCAGCTCGTGCGCGTCATGGTCGAGGCGCCCTCCGAGCAGGAGGCCGAACGGGTCTGCGGGCAGCTCGTGGAGCTAGTGCGGCGCGAGCTCTCCTAGGCGACCGGTCCGGCGCCCGCCGAGCGCTGGAGCTCCACGACCTGCCGCAGCGCCCGATGGCGGGCCGGCGCCAGCCGGCGCCCGAAGCGCCCGGATCGGCGCTGGTATCGTCGGGCCGATGTGCGGCATCGTCGGCTATGTCGGCTCGCGACCTGTCCAGCAGCTGCTTCTGGACGGTCTCGGCCGTCTCGAATACCGAGGCTATGACTCGGCCGGGATCTCGGTCATCGACGGGGACAGCATCGAGACGGTCCGCTCGGTCGGCAACCTCGGCATGCTGCGCGAGAAGGTGCAAGCGCGCGCAGCTGCGCACGCGCGCGCAGGGGACGGGCCGGGAGCCACGGTCGCCGTCGCGCGGCGTCCCGCGAGCACGGGCATCGGTCACACACGCTGGGCGACACACGGCCGTGTGAGCGAGGAGAACGCGCATCCCCACTACGACAGCGACGATCGCGTGCACGTCGTCGTCAACGGCATCGTCGAGAACTACATGGCGCTCAAGGAGCGGCTCGCGGCGAAGGGCGTGAGGTTCACCTCGGAGACCGACGCCGAGGTGATCGCGCATCTGATCGCCGAGCTGTACGCGGGCGACCTTGCAGAGGCGGTGCGGGCGGCATACGGCCAGCTCGAGGGCCACTACGCGTTCGTGGCGATGAGCCTTGACGAGCCCGACGTCCTAGTCGGCGCGCGCAAGGAGTGCCCGCTGGTCGTCGGTCGTGGCGAGGGCGAGCAGTTCGTCGCCTCGGCCGTGCCGGCGTTCCTCTCCGAGACGCGGCGGGTGCAGCACGTCGAGAACGGCGAGCTGGTCGTGCTGAGGCCGGACAGCGTGACGATCGTGACCGCCGACGGCGCGCCCGTGACGCGCCCTGAGATCACGGTCGACTGGGACGAGGAGACGGCCGAGAAGGGCGGCTATGAGACGTTCATGCTCAAGGAGATCCACGAACAGGCCGACGCGGTCGCCGAAACGATCGCCGACCGCACCGCTCGCGGCGATGGCGTGGACCTCGACGAGGAGGGTGCGCTGTCGGACTCGATCCTCGGCCACGCCCGCAGGATCGTGATCGTCGCGTGCGGCACCGCCTACCACGCGGGCCTGATCGGGCGCTACGCGATCGAGGAGTGGGCGCGCATACCCGTCGAGATCGACATCGCCTCCGAGTACCGCTACCGCAACCCCGTCGTCGGGCCAGGAGATCTCGTGATCGGCGTCTCGCAGTCGGGCGAGACGGCGGATACGCTCGCCGCGATGCGCCTGGCGCGCGAGCGCGGCGCGACCGTGCTCGCGATTACCAACACTCGCGGCTCGCAGGCCACGCGCGAAGCCGACGGCGTTCTATACACGCGCGCGGGACTCGAGATCGGCGTCGCGGCGACGAAGACGTTCGTATGCCAGGTCGCGGTCTTCTATCTGCTCGCGCTGCGGATCGCCGAGCTGCGGGGGACGCTGCCGCGTCAGCGAATCGAAGAGCTGGTGGCCGAGCTCAAGCGCCTGCCGCACCGCATCGATGAAGTGATCGAGACCAGCGAGCCGGCCAGCAGCGCGGTCGCCGAGACCTGCTGGCAGGCGGACTTCTTCCTCTACATCGGGCGCCACGTAGGGCTTCCGATCGCGCTCGAGGGCGCGCTCAAGCTGAAGGAGATCTCCTACATCTCCACCGACGCCTACGCTGCCGGCGAGATGAAGCACGGACCCATCGCGCTGCTCGACGAGGCCACGCCGGTGGTCTGCGTGGCTACGACCTCGCCCGTGCTCGAGAAGCTGATCTCCAACATCCAGGAGGCGCGCGCGCGAGGCGCGCGGGTGATCGCCGTGGCGAGCGCCGGCCAGGACCTGGTGGCGCCGCACGCCGACGCGACGCTCACGGTGCCCGCCAGCGACTGGATGCTGCAGCCGGTGCTCGCCGTGATTCCGCTGCAGCTGCTCGCCTACGCGATCGCGCGCAAACGCGGGCTCAACGTCGATCAGCCGCGCAACCTCGCCAAGACCGTCACGGTGGAGTGACGCCCCAGCGCGCGCTGCCAGGGTGGCTGACGCCGCTGCCGGACGCCGGGGCGATGCGGGCGATCGACCGCTGGGCGATCGAGGAGCGCGGCGTGGCGGGCCTGCAGCTGATGGAGCGCGCCGGCGCGGCGGTGACGCGCGCCGTAGAGCGCGTGGCCGCCGACGGGCCCGTGACGGTGGTGTGCGGCAAGGGCAACAACGGCGGCGACGGCCTCGTCGTGGCGAGGCTGTTGCGCGAGGCCGGTCGTGAGGTGACGGTCGTCTGCGTTGCAGCGCCCGGCGACTTCACCGGCGACGCTCGCTCCAACCTCGAGCGCCTCCCGGGCGAGCCGCCCGTCAAGCCAAGCGGCGATTCGTGGGGGAGGCCCGAGCAGGCCGCTACGGCCCGCGGCGCACAGACGCGAGGGCCAGAGCAGGCGGACTCCGAGGCGGGGGGGCACGCCGGCTCGCTGCCCGGGCTGGAGCGCCCCGGCGCGCTGGCCGTGGATGCGCTCCTCGGCACCGGCTTCTCGGGCGAGCCGCATGGAGCTGTTGCGAGCGCGATCGAGTCGCTCGCCCGCGCGCAGGTGCAGATCGTCAGCGTGGACGTGCCGAGCGGGGTCGACGCCTCCACCGGAGTGGTCGCCGGGGAGGCCGTGCCGGCGACCGTCACGGTGACCTTCCATGCAGCCAAGCCGGGGCTTTGGATCTCCCCGGGCAAGGCCCACGCCGGCGCCGTGGAGACCGTCGACATCGGCATCCCCCGCGGCGCGCCGACGCGGGCGGAGGTCGGCCTGATCTCGGCGCGCGTGGTCGAGGAGCTGCCGCGGAGGGATCGCGCGTGGACGAAGTTCAAGTCCGGGCAGGTGCTGGTAGTGGGGGGCTCGCGCGGTCTCACCGGTGCGCCCGCGATGGCAGCGAGAGCGAGCATGCGTGCGGGAGCGGGCTACGTGATCGCTTGCGTTCCAGCCTCGCTGCAGGACGTGCTTGCCGCGAGCGGCACGCCGGAGATGATGACCCGTGCGCTGGCCGAGGACGGCTCGGGCGCGCTCGTGCAGGACGCCGCCAAGACGGTTCTCGAAACGGCGGCCCGTGGCGGCTCGCTCGCGCTCGGCCCGGGATTGGGTCGCACGCCGTCGGCAGCGCTGCTCGCGCGCGAGCTCGCGCGCGAGACGCCCGTGCCGCTCGTGCTCGACGCCGACGGCCTCAACGCCCACGCCGGCGCACTCGACGCGCTCGCCGCGCGCCGCCATGCCACCGTGCTGACGCCCCACGCCGGCGAGATGGCGCGGCTGCTGCGGTGCGACAGCGCCGACGTCGAACGCGAGCGCCTGCAGAGCGTTCGCGAGGCCGCGCGACGCGCGCGCGCGGTCGTCGTGCTCAAGGGCGACGACACGCTCATCGCCGATGCCGACGGGCTCGTTGCGGTGAGCGCAGCGGGGACTCCCGCGCTCGCAACGGCCGGCACCGGCGACGTGCTCACGGGCGTGATCGCTGCGCTGCTCGCGCAGGGTATGGACGCTTTCACGGCCGCTGCGGCGGGTGTGTGGTTGCACGCGCAGGCGGGCAGGGAGGCGGCGCATCGGCTGGGAGCGGTCGAGGGCGTGATCGCTACCGACGTGATCGCGGCGCTGCCCGCCGCACGCGCCGGCAGCCGCCACGAGCATCCCGGCAGCGCATGACCGCGCCGGCGGAGCGGTCATGATAAGGCGAGCATGCAGGTGACGACGACGACGGCCGACGGATCGAGCGAGTCACGTCTGCGCAGGGCGCAGGCGCGCGTGAACGTGAACGCGATCGAGCGCAACTGCGCGCGGCTGTGCTCGGAGCTGCGCGGCGGCGCAGCTCTGTGCGCGGTCGTCAAGGCCGACGGCTACGGTCACGGCGCCGTTCAGAGCGCGCGCGCGGCGCTCGCCGGCGGGGCGAGCTGGCTCGCGGTGGCCGACGCCGCCGAGCTGCGGGAGCTGCGCGAGGCCGGCCTGCGCGAGCCGCGCGTGCTCGTGATGGGCGCGCTCAGCCACGTGGAGCTCGCCGAAGCGCTCGCGGCGGGCGGCGAGGTGTGCGTGTGGAGCGAGCGTCAGCTGCAGCAGGTTCGCGCAGCCGGCGGCGGGCGCGTGCACGTCAAGCTCGACACCGGCATGGGGCGTCTCGGCACGCGTGAGCAGATCGAGGCCTCTCGCGTGGCGCAGGCCGCGCGCACCACCGATGGGGTAGAGCTCGCCGGCGCGATGACACACTTCGCAACTGCCGACGAGCTCGGCGAGCAGAGCTTCTTCGTCGAGCAGCACGCGCTTTTCAGCAGCTGGGCGGCCGAGCTAAAGTCTCTGCAGCCCGACCTGCTCGTGCACGCCGCCAACAGCGCCGCGATGCTGCGCGAGCCCAAGGCGCAGTTCGACATGGTCCGCTGCGGCATCGCGATCTACGGCATGGACCCCTTCGGGCGCGATCCGGCGAGCCGGGGCCTGGAGCCGGCGCTCGAGCTGAGCTCCTACGTCGCCGACGTCAAGCGCTGCGAGGTGGGCGAGAGCGTCGGCTACGGGCGCCAGTTCATCGCCGAGCAGCCAACCCTCGTCGGCGTGCTGCCGCTCGGCTACGGCGACGGATGGCGGCGCGCCCTCTCGAACAACGCCGATGTGCTCATCGGCGGGCGCCGCTACCCGCTCGTCGGCACGGTCAGCATGGACAGCGTGACGGTCGATCTCGGGATGCAGGAGGAGCCTGCCGAGCTGCGCGAGGAGCGGGCGATCCTGATCGGCTTCCAGGCGAGCGAGCGGATCACGTCCGAGCAGGTCGCACGGCGCATGGACACGATCAACTACGAGGTCACGTGCGGGCTCACGCGGCGAGTGCCCCGCGTCTATCACCGCGACGGAGCGTCCGCCGCAGGAGCAACGAGCGTCTCGGGCGCAGCGGCGGGGGCAGCGAGCGCCGGATGAGCGCGGGCCTGCAGGCGGCCCGAACGGCGCTTGCCGGCGAGAGGGCCTGGGTCGTTGGGGGGGCCGTGCGCGATCGCGTGCTCGGTCGCGCGAGCAGCGACTTCGACGTCGTCGTCGACGGCGATCCCGGGCAGGCCGCGCGCTCGGTCGCCGCAGCCGCCGGGCGGGCGGCGTGCTTTGAGCTCTCGCGCGAGTTCGGCTCCTGGCGCGTCGTGGCGCGCGACGGCTCCTGGCAGCTCGACGTCGAGCCGCTTCGCGGCGGGGACCTCGAAAGCGATCTCGCGCTGCGCGACTTCACCGTCAACGCGATCGCCGAACCGTTGCGCGGCGGTGACCCGATCGACCCCCTCGGCGGCCTGCGCGACCTCGCCGCGGGACGACTGCGGATGGCTGGCGCGGGCGCCTTCGCGGCGGATCCCCTGCGCGTGCTGCGCCTCGTGCGCGTCGTCGTCGAGCTGGGGCTCGAGCCCGACCCGCAGACCATGCGCAGCGCGCGCGCGAGCGCGGGGGGCCTTCGCGAGGTCTCGCCCGAGCGCATATTCGCGGAGCTCTGCCGCCTCCTCGCAGGCGAATCGCCGCGGCGGGGCCTGGAGCTGATGGCCGACGTCGGGGCGGCAGCGGTCGTGCTGCCCGAGCTCGAGCGGCTGCGCGGCGTGCAGCAGAGCCGCTACCACCATCTCGACGTGTACGGGCACACGCTCGAGGTGCTCGACCGCACGGTCGAGATCACGCGGCCGGGCAGCCCCGAGGGGGGCCAGCTCCGCGAGCTGCTCGCGCCGCGCTGGAGCGCGCTCTCGGCGCTCCTCTACGAGCCGCTCGCCGACGGCCTCACGCGCGGCAGCGCCCTGCGTTGGGGGGCGCTGCTGCACGACGCCGCAAAGCCGCTCACGCGCGAGGCCCACGGGGTGAGCCGCCGCGTGACGTTCTTCGGCCATGACCAGGTCGGCGCGGAGCTCGCCCGCTCGCTGCTGGCCAGGCTTCGCGCGAGCGAGCGCCTGCAGGCTCACGTCGCTGGCCTCGTGCGCCACCATCTGCGCCTCGGCTTCCTCGTTCACGAGCCCCAGCCGCTGGCCCCGGGCCTCGTCTTCGACTACCTCCTCGCCTGCCCGCCGGTGGAGGTCGACGTAACGCTGCTCTCGCTCGCCGATCGCCTGGCCACGCGTGGAGCGCGAGCCGAGGAGGCCATCGCATCGCATCTGCGACTCGGCGGGCAGATGCTCGACGCGGCCCTGGATTGGCGTGCAAACGGGCCCCCTCGGCCGCTGCTGCGCGGCGACGAGCTCGCGCGCGAGCTCGGCATGCCGCGGGGCCCGCGGATCGGCGCGCTGCTGAGCGAGCTGGCGCGGGCGCAGTACGCGGGAGAGGTCGATACGCGCGAGCAGGCGATCGCTTACGCGCGCCGACGGGCCGGCAACGTCTAGGCTTCGCCGATGGCTGCCCGAGAGTGCATCTTCTGCAAGATCCAGGTCGGGGATCTGCCCGCGACGATCGTCGACGAAGACGAGCGCACGGTCTCGTTCATGGACATAGCGCCGGCAACGCGCGGTCATGCGCTCGTGATCCCGCGCGCGCACGCCGAGGACCTGCTCACGGTAGCTCCCGAGGATCTCGCCGCCGTCGCCTTCGCGACGCAGAGGCTCGCCGGCCGCATGACCGAGCGCCTGGACGCCGAAGGCGTCAACCTGCTCAACTCCTGCGGCGCGGCGGCGTGGCAGACGGTCTTCCACTTCCACGTGCACGTGATCCCGCGCTACGTCGACGATCCCCTGCGCCTGCCCTGGGTCCCATCCCAGGGCGATCCAACCGAGATCGCCGCGGCAGCGCAGGAACTCAGCGCCAACTAGCGAAATACTCAAACCGCTACATATGGCCCGGACGTGTGTTGTATGGCATCGATGAAACGCATATATCCAGCGCTCACCGCGAGCCTCGCGCTCGCGCTGGCGCTTCCAGCCGCAGCGCCCGCCACCCTCGCCGAAGTCGGCGTGATCCCCGCCACCACCCCAGCTACCGTCGCCAGCTGCCCCGCTACGCCCTGCCTGGCCGTCAGCCGCACGACCGGCTTCCAGGTCAAGGTCGCAACCGTGCACAACCCGCTGAGCGCGCCCCGCAGCGGCACGATCGTCGCGTGGACGATCACCCTCGGCAAGCCAAACGCCACGCAGATCAAGTTCTTCAACAGCAACGAGGGCGGCCCCGCGGAAGCCGGCATCGCGATCCTGCGTGCCGTGCCCAAGCCGCACCTCACCTACAAGCTGATCGCCGCCAGCCCGACGGTAAAACTTGAACCGTACTTCGGCGAGAGCGCCCAGTTCCCGCTCGAAACCACGATCCCCGTGAAGAAGGGCGACGTGGTGGCGCTGACGGTGCCCACGTGGGCCCCCGCGCTCGCTCTCGGCTTCGGCAACGACACCTCATGGCGGGCCAGCCGCCAGAAGAGCCAGTGCACGAGCACGAGCAGCCAGTCCAGCCAGACCGCGATCGGCAGCTCGACGCAGTACTACTGCCTCTACCAGACCGCGCGCCTGACCTACAGCGCCACGGAGATCTCCACGCCGTAGCGCCGGATCAGGGGGCGCTCGCGCCGCCGGTCGGGCTTGAGCCGGCTTCGCTTTTCGATTCAGATTTGGCGGCTTCTTTTTCGGTCCCACCCGCGGCCGTGCCCCCGCCCGCGCCGCTCGAGCTTCCGCCTGAGGAGGATTCGCTGGATTCCGAGCTGCCGCTGCCTTTTTCTTCGGAGGAGGACGATTCGCCACCGGTGGTCGATGTCGACGTCGATTTCGACGTCGAGGTGCCGGTCGTGGAGGTCGTCTGCGCGGCGGCCTGTTCGGCTGAGGTGTCCGAGGGTGGCGTGATGTCGGGGGTGCTCTTGGGGACCGCGTCTGAGACGCTGCTGCCGCCACAGCCCGCGATCACGAGCGCCGCGAGCAGGACCGCACCGACCGACAGCCCCGCGCGCGCCGGTACGTCCTGCCTTCTCACCGCCTCAGCGGGGCGTCCTCGGCGCGCCCAGCGGGTCCATGCGACGACCGCACGTGGGACAGTCGTTGAGGTCTCTCTGGGCGAGCTGATCGCACCACGGGCAGAAGCGCAGGTTCTCGACCGACCAGGGCAGCTTCGACTCTGAGGGCGCCAGCGGTAGCACCTTGCCGACGACCTCGAGCTGGCGGCCCGATTCGCGATCGACGTAGGTCTCGCCCGGCTCGGCCTCGATCACGAGCTCGCGCCCGGTGGCGGCCTCGCGGAGGCGGTAGCGCTGGTTGCTCACGATCAGCACTCTACCTGAGCTGTGGCCGACCGGCCGACGCTAGGCTGCCCGCGGTGCGCATCCTGATCTTCCACGGCTACCTGCTCGGCGGCACCGGTTCGAACGTCTACAACGCGCGCTTGGCCGAGGCGCTCGTCCGGCTCGGACACGAGGTCCACCTGCTCTGTCAGGAGCGCCACCCCGACGACTGCGCGTTCGTCGCCGCGGCCGGCGACTGGGACTCCGGCGCGCTGCACGTGCGCGAGCTCGCGCACGCCCGCAATGAACGGGGCTCGCCCGCGCTCGCCAGCGGCAGCTGCACCGTCTACCGACCCGACATCGGCGGCCTGCTGCCGGTGTACGTCGCCGACCGCTACGAGGGCGTGCAGGCGCGCACGTTTGCGCAGTGCAGCGAAGCCGAGATCGCGTCATACGTAGAGCGCAACGTCGCCGCCGTGCGCGAGCTGCGGGAGCGCGTGCGACCGGACCTCGCGCTGGCCAACCATCTCGTGATGGGGCCGCTGATACTCGCCCGCGGGCTCGGCGGCGAGGTGCCCTACGCGGTCAAGGTGCACGGCAGCGCGCTCGAGTACACCGTCAAGCCCGAACCGGAGCGCTTCCTGCCGGCGGCCCGCGAGGGGCTCGCGCAGGCGCGGGCCGTGCTCGTCGGCTCCCATCATACGGCGAGCAGCCTGTGGCTGGCGCTCGAGGACGCCACGCTCCCGACGCGCACGCGGCTCGGCCCGCCGGGCGTCGACGTCGAGCGCTTCGCGCCGCGGAGCGCGGCCGCCGCTGCGGCCGCCCTGGCAGAGCTCACCGACCGGCTCCTCAGGCCCGAGCCGGCCTCTCAGCTCGCCGGGGGGGAAGCCGAAACCGGGGCGCCTTCGAGCGGCGGATCGGCGTACGGCGCCTGCACCCAGAGCGCCTTCGCGCGCGACAGCGCCGCCGCGGGCACTGCGCTCGCCGCGCTCGACCCCGAGCGCGACCGGCTGGTGGCTTTCGTGGGCAAGCTGATCGTGAGCAAGGGGGTCGACCTGCTGCTCGCGGCGTGGCCGCTGGTGCTCGCGCGCGAGCCCGCGGCGTGTCTGGTGGTCGTCGGCTTCGGCGCCTACCGCGATGGCCTGCAGCGCCTGATCGCGGCCCTGTCGGGCGGCGATCTCGACGCGGCGCTAGAGCTGGCGCATGCCGGGCGAACGCTCGAGGGCGAGAACGACGAGCGGCCGCTACGCTACCTGATGAGCTTCCTCGCGAGCCTGCAGGGCAGCGAGCGCGAGCGATACCTGGACGCTGCCGCCGGCCTGCCGCGGCGCGTCGTGCTGACCGGGCGGCTCGATCACGAGGAGCTCGCGGATCTGCTCCCGGCGTGTGAGGCGCTGGTCGTGCCGAGCACGTTCCCCGAGGCGTTCGGGATGGTCGCCGCCGAGGCGGCGGCGTGCGGGGTGCTGCCCGTCAGCGCCGCGCACTCGGGCCTTGCGGAGGTGAGCGACGAGCTCGCGCGTGCGCTGCCCGCGGCGGCTGCGGCGTGGCTGTCGTTCGCGGTCGATGACAACGCCGTGCGCGCGCTCGCCGCGAGGCTGCTGGAGTGGCTTGCCGCCGATCCGCAGACGCGCTCAGCGGTGCGCGCGGGGCTCGTCGAGACGGTGCGCGAGCGCTGGTCCTGGGAGGGCGTCGCACGGGGCGTGATCGCGGCCGCGAGGGGCGAGCTCGAGCTCCTCAGCGAGCCGTGACGGGAGCCGCGCGGGCGGGGCGAGCTCGCGCGGGCCGGCCGCTCGTTCGGATAGTGTTCCGCCCTCCGATGAGCTCGACGGACGACCCCAAAGCGGCCCGCGCGCTGGCCCGCGCGCTGCGCACGCTGGGTGCGCGCGCGGGAGCGGCCGCCCTCTTCGGGCTGCTCGCGATCGCGGCCGCCGGCTGCTCGGTCAAGGGCGCCGACAGCAACAACGCCGACCTGATCACGGGCAAGCAGGCGTTCGTGGCGAAATGCGGCTCGTGCCACACGCTCGCGCGCGCCAACACCAAAGGCGTGATCGGGCCGAACCTCGACGAATCATTCCGCGCCAGCGTCGCCGAAGGGCTCCAGCGCAGCACCGTGCGGGGCGTCGTCGAAGATCAGGTCCACATCCCCAACCCCGAAGGCGCGATGCCCAAAGATCTCGCCAGCGGCACGACGCTGCGCGACATCGCCGCCTACGTCGCGGGGTCGGTCGACCAGGCCGGCCCGGACACGGGGCTGCTCGCGAGCGCCGTCGAAGCGCCCGGCGCAGGCAAGCCCGCGGTCGAGAAAGCGGGCAAGCTGCAGATTCCCGCCAGTCCCAGCGGGCAGCTCGTCTACGTGACCAGCAAGGCCACCGCAAGCGCGGGCGCGGTCACGATCGAAATGCCCAACATGTCGGGCGTCTCGCACAACATCGCGGTCGAACCGGGCGAAAACGGCGCCACCTCCAAGACCGCGACGGTGGGGGCGAGCCAGTTCGTCTCCAAGGGCACCGCGGCTGTGACGGTGAACCTCAAACCGGGCACCTATACGTTCTTCTGCCAGGCTCCCGGCCACCGTGCAGCAGGGATGTACGGCACGCTGACCGTCAAATAGCGCGCGCGAGGGCGTCGTGCGGACGCGCGAGGGCGGCGGCGCCACGGCGGCGGGGAATGCGCGACGGCGGCCGATGCGGCAGCGCTAAGTGTAGGACCCGAGGAGTTTGTTCAGCTCGTGTAGTCGAGCTCCGGGTGGTTTGTGGCTGAGGGCGCCGTGTGGTCGCCGCCAGTTGTAGCGGTCGAGCCATCCTGGCAGCGCTGCGGTGCGCTCGCGGCTGTCGCGGTAGAGCGCGCCGTAGGCCCAGCCGCTTAGCATCGTGCGGATGAACCTCTCTGCCTTGCCGTTGGTCTGCGGCCGGTAGGGGCGTGTGCGCAGGTGGCGGATGCCCAGGGCG
>DATFZM010000033.1:0-47655 GCA_035314465.1 Solirubrobacteraceae bacterium
CGGCGCGGCGAGTGCCGAAGCGGCGAACGAGAGCGTCCCAGCGAGCGCGGCTGCGACCGCCAAGTGCATGCGAATCGATCCAAACATGAGCCAACCCCTTTCCACGAGGGCCTATATGGGCTTGGGTCGGAGGCAGGTCTCCTGGCTCCCGGGCCTACCCCTCCGCGCCTTCCCGATCCGCCGCTTGCGGATCAGTGGCCGCGCGCCGATGCGCGCAACGGCGGGCATCCCCGGTCACAGTGGCGGGTCCGCGCCGGAGTCTCACCGGCTTCCCTTGGCCACCGACCGTTTACGCCGGGGAGTCTATCCGGCGTCGCGCGAGCCGGAGTCCTCAACCGTGAGCTTGAGCTTGCGCAGGCGGTCATCCCATGCGGCTTCGGCCTGTGCCATCCATGCGCTCGCCTGTGCGAGCGCGCCGGGCCGCAGGCGGTAGCTGACCTCGCGTCCGGGAGCCTGCGCACGCTCGATCAGGCCCGCGTGATCGAGCGTCGCGAGATGCTTCGCGACCGCGTCAAACCACCTCGAGGTCGGAGTCGAGGTCGGCGAGCGCCGCGCGCTCAGCGCCGGAGAGCGTCTTGCCTTCCGTGATCAGCCGCCTGGCCGCGTCGAGATCGTCCGAGCGGCCCCACGTGAGCGCTCCCTTTAGGACTCCGCTCTGCAGGTACCAGGTTGTGAACGAGCCGTCGCTGTGCGAGCCGCGCAGGATCTCCTCGTCCCATTCATATGCGGGCCCGACGTACTCGAGTTCACCCCAGTCCGCGAACACCGAGTAGAAGTAGGGCACGACCTCGTGCGGCACGTCGTGGCCGAGCATGTTCAGCGCGGCGGTCCTGCCGTGGTTGAACGCGACGTCCCAGTGCTCGATGCGGATGTGTTCGCCACCGTGGATAACCGACTCGTATTCGCTGATGTCCCCCGCGGCGAACACCCCGGCGGCGGAGCTGCGAAGGCGCGAGTCGCAGCGCACTCCGCCGCGCGCCCCGATCGTCAGGCCGGCGCGCTGGGCGAGACCGACGTCGGGCGTCACCCCGGCACCGACGACGACAGCGTCTGCGGGCAGCTCGAGGCCGCCACGGGAGATCACCCGGGCCACGTTGCCGGCGCCCTCGAAGCGCTCGAGCTCATCGCCGCCGTGGATGCTCACGCCGTGCTCACGCAGCAGCGACGCGAAGAACTCGCCCGCGACCGGCCCGAAGTTGCGTTCCAGCGGTCGCTCCTCCTGCATCACGATCGCGCAGCGCTTGCCGAGCATCGTCAGCGACGCGGCCACCTCGCACGCGATGAAGGAGCCCCCGATCATGACGACGTCCTCGGCGTCGGCGACGCCGGCGCGGATCGCATCGGCGTTTCCGAGCGCGCGCAGGTAGTGGATCTGGTCGAGCTCGCAGCCGTCCACGTTCAGCCGCCGCACGTTTGCCCCGGTGGCGATCAGGGCCTGGCCGAAGGCCACTTCCTGCTTGGTCGAGAGCTTCGCGGTGCAGCTCGCGGCATCGAGGCCCGTGACGCTCGTGCGGGTGAGCAACTCGATGCTCTGCTCCTCCCACCAGCTAGGAGGCCGAAAGTAGGTGTTCTCGCGCGACTCTTCGCCGCGCAGGTAGCCCTTCGAGCACTCGGGCCGGTTGTAGGGCGGGTCCTGCTCGCGGCCCACCAGCAACACGGCGCCGTCGCTGCCTTCCTCGCGTAGCCAGCGCGCGCAGTTCGCGCAGGCAAGACCGCCACCGATCAGCAGGTAGTCGACCTCGCGGTCCGCCATCGCGACCACCCTAGCGACCTCGAGGCGATCGGGATCCCGTCGAGGATCTTCCGCCGCCCCGCCCCCCCGCTGGTTCGGCGCGACAGGCCCAGCAGCTGCGCCCATCTGCGCCGCGCAGCGCGTCCGACCGAACTCTCACCGAAGTCCCAGCGGCGCTTGAGCGAGCCTTTACCCCCCGCGCGCAGCATCGAAGAGGCTTCACCACATCCACCCTAGGAGTTCCTTGATGCACATCCGCAAGAGCCTCGGTGTCGTGATCGTCGCGAGCGCAATCGCCTCAGGAGGTGTCGCAGGCATCGCCGCGGCCGCCTCGCCGAGCGCCTCGACGTCAGCCACCACAACCAACACGGCAACGCCATCGACGACCCCCACCACGCCGACGACCCCCACCCCGACGACGCCGACCACGCCTACAATGCCGGCCACGCCGAGCGACCCCTCGAAATCGACCCCGAATGGCAAACACCCGTGCCCGAACATGGGCTCGGGCACGAGCAGCCACCCGGGCAGCTCCGGATCGGCCAGCCCAGGCTCGGCCTACGAAGGCCCCGCTCCGGGCCCGCAAGCTGCCTAAGCAGCACCGCTATCCGCCGCCGGCGGGCGCCGTCCCTCTCTCGGCGCCCGTTGTGCGGCGGCTCGCGGAGCGCGAACGCTCCGCCGTTGGAGCAGGCTGCTCGGGAGTTACCGCGCGCTACAGGCCGGGCGGGTGCCGTACCGACCACCGCGCCCACGTCGGGACGTGGTCGAGGATCCGCCAACGCGGGCCGTCTTCGGCGCTGTTCGGACCAACGTCGGTGCCGTTGTGGCTTGTGTCAAGGCGCAGCCCTGCGATGACCACGAACACGTGCGGCGTCGGAGCCTCGGTGGCGTAGATCGTGACCCAACGCCCTGGCCCAGGGTCACCCCACGCTAGGTAGTTCTGCGCAAGCGGGTTGTCCCTGAGAATTTCAGCGATGGGTCGTAGGTCGGCGCGATACAAGACGTAGTTAACGGTGCTGGAGCAGTCCTCTTGGGCGGCTCCCAGGGGATCAGGATGTCCAGCCGGACCGTAGGGAAGCGTCTGTAGCTCGTTGCCTGCGACGATCATCGCTTGGACCGTCGCGGGGACGCCGCTCGGCACGAGCGCCACGTGGCCGTCGCCGGGGGCGAGGATCGCGCGTTCGCCTCCGACGAACGAGACGGGGGTGTCAGTTTGGGAAGCGAGAGATACATCAGGAGCACCCCCGAGCAGCGGCGGTTCGGACGTCGTTGACGTGCCAAGTTGTCTCGACCCCTTGCCGCGGTAGCGGCGGGCCCACGCCTGCACCTCTTGCACGTACCAGTCGGCGTGGTTGTAGGCCAGTAGTGCCCGACGTTCATTTCCCGGAGCGCCGGACGCGCGGAGATAGTTCGCAGCGCCGAAGATCGCGTCCGACGGATCCCAGCGATCTACACGGCCGTCGCCGTCACCATCGACCCCGTAGCGTGCCCACGTCGCTGCAAGGAACTGCATCGGACCCCCGGCGCCCGCCGCGTTGACGGCACCCTCCCGGGTGCATGATGGATCCGGGTCGCGTCCATGGTCGCACTCGACCTTTCCGATCGCGGCGAGCAGAGCCCAGTCGAGTCCGTATCGCCGAGCTGCGGCCTGATAGAGCCGCACGTACGTCGACGGGATGTCGTGCAACGCGAATGTCGAGGGAGCCTCGCCAGAGCTGGAGTTGGCCATTTCGCCTGGCGCGCCGGCGAGGGGCACAGCAACGCCAAGCGCGGCCGCCACGACGGCGATGAGGGCGATCAACATGGCGAGCGTCGCAGCGGTTGCGGGAATCACCGCCGGCAGGTGCGCAGCGCTTGCCGGAGCACTCACAGGAAGCGCGCGCCTCACGGACGATCGAACCCGAGCTGGCGTTTCCGGCGAGCGGCCACCGCGCGCGCGTCGGCCATCACGCTCGGCTGCTCGCCTGCTGTGGCGGCAAGCCGTCGCCCCTCGGCCCGCCAGCGTCCGATCGCCGTGGGGTCTGGCCTCTGGGCTCCGAGATCGCGCATCTTGCGCTCGAAGTGTTGATCGCCCGAGCGTCTCTGCCTGGCGCTAACCCGGACATTGCGCGGGCCCTCGACGAGATCTCCGGTCATCGCGGTGAGCTGCTGGCGTACAGCGAGCTCGCGGTCGATCTCGAGGCGAACCTTACGCTGAGACCCAGCGTCCAGTCGTCGGTACTCGCGCGGTCCGCGACCAACGAGCCCCGCGAGCGCGGCGTAATCTCGGCGCCCGCTCGTCGGCTCGCGCGCGCTGAGCACCCCCCTCGGGAGGGCGGCCTGCGCCGCGAGGAAGGCTTCGCGACGCTGGAACTCAGCCCCAGTCCGCGTCTGTCCACTCAATCGCCGCCCGACTGCGGTGTACGTGTCGTCCCGGCCAACTCGCCGTATCGAGCGCGCGGCCGCGAGCTCCGTCTGTTGCTGCGCGATCGCGTTCTCGATTCGGCCCGCCCGATGTTCGAGCCTCAGCTCGCGGCGTCGTTCGCCCCGTTCCCTCGCGACGGTCGTCTGCTGGCGCACACGGCTCAGCTGCGCGCGCTGCATTGCGACCTCCCGCTGCGCGTCGGGCGCGCGGCCGAGCAGCGCGCCTGCCTCGCGACTGTCGTGCTCGAACGTTCGCCGTGTCTGGCGTCGCAATTCCGTTTCGGCGCGTTCACGACGGACAACCGCCGCGGCGGATCGAGACTGGCGGTCGGGCGCCGGGCGCCGGAAGCGCGCCCTCGCCCTCTTGCCGGCTCCCAATGCGAGGCGGGGAGCGTCGAGGGCGCGCCGGGTGCGTTGGACGAGCGAGCTCTGGGGAAGGCGCTCCCGACCAAGTGCACCGTACGCAACGCCGAGCGCGAGATTGCGGCGGATGAACGCGGTCCACCAGAAGGTTGAGCTCAGCAGCCACTGTGTCCACCAGCCAAGCGCGTGCAGTCGCGTGAGCACAGCGCCTACGGCAAGGACGATGCCGAGCAGAAACGCGAAGACCAGCTTCGAGGCGACTGCGCCGAGCAGCTGGCCGGCCCATCGGCGAAACAGCTCGCGACCACTGTCGCCGAGCGCCGGAGCGAGGGCCATGGCTGGCGCGAGCAGCAGAAGCAGGAGGCTGAGAATCGCCGCCACGAACAGGCGTAGGGCGATATAGCCGAGCAGCAGCATCATTCCGATTGCCCCCGCCGCGATCAGGATCAGTCCACCGAGTCGCGGCCAGGTGCCGCCGTTCGTCCGAAACTGGGCCTGTGCGGCGGTGGGACCCCGACAGTTCGTCGCTTCCGGGGCGCCACAGAGGACTCTGAGGAGCGAGCCGCGATCGTTGATCGAGTTGCGTGCCCAACCGTTGGCTGGCAATGCCAGGAACAGTCCGGCGTTGGTTTGGGCCTCACGCAGGAGCCGAGCGCTGTTCTGCAGGGCCGTTGCCTGCGCGCTTCCCCGCAGCGCGCAGGGAAGCAGGTGCAGGGCGTCGGGTCGGCACCCGACGAGCGCAAGCTCGGTGCCCGCAATCGCGAGGGCGGCCTTTTGCAGGCGTGGATCCAACCGAGAGCGGTCGCGGCACCAGCTCACGTCGCCGAACTCCATGTAGCACCAGGGCCCTTCCACGGTCGTCGCGAAGATGTCGCTCATACCGTCGGACAACGCCGATGCCGGCGCGCCTGGCGCACCGCGCGAGGCGACGGCGAGCGTGCCCAGGCTCGCCTGGTTGGCCCAGCCGGCGATCGCGCCGACGGTCCCACGCGGGTCAGCGATCGTCCACAGGCCCGCGGCCATCATCACCAGCGTCATCAGCACCTGGCCGAGCGTCTCTGCGACTCGACGTCTGACGAGGCCGTTGTAAGCACTCAACACTGCGCCGACGGCTAACACCAGCGCGAGCCACGGCGCGGTGAAGGAAGCCTGCATCTGCCGTAGCTCGCTCCCGAGACCACTCGCGCTGGAGCTGTTGAACAGGTCGATCGCGAACGCCCACTCGAGCATCACAACCAACGCGTGAACGCCCCACACGAGCCCCATCCACAGCGGCGCTATCACCACGTCCTGCACGACGCTCAAGAGGCCACCTTCGCTGAGGCCGAGCACTCCCGTATCGATGTGCACGTCGAGCCCGTAGTTCCCGGTAGGTGCCGGGGCGGCTATGAACCCGGACGTTTCACAGTTACCTGCGCTCGTCGGCGAGAGCCCGGCCGCACCGAGGGTCCCGCGACAAAAGGGGCTGCTGAGCCCATTGCCCACGAGCGGATCGAGTTCGCCGGCCGTCGTGCTCGAATCGGCTTCAGCGGGTTCGACGCCCGTCTCCCCCGTCGTCAGAGGAGGGCCGCTCGGGGAGCGAGCGCTCGACGAGGCCCCGGACGCCGACGGCGGCGCGTCAGCTCCGGGAATAGCGCGGCCGGCCCCGTCAGGCAGCGGCGCAGCGGCAGCCGCCCCGCGAGAGAACGCGCCGGCGATGGCCAGGATCACCCATACCACGGCTGCGAGCCGCGAGCGGCTCACGCCCGCTTCGGCGTGGTCGAGAATGCACGCAAGAGCGTGGGCATCACGACCTCAACCTGAATCGCCTCTACGC
Source organism: Solirubrobacteraceae bacterium (assembly GCA_035314465.1). Classification (GTDB taxonomy): domain Bacteria; phylum Actinomycetota; class Thermoleophilia; order Solirubrobacterales; family Solirubrobacteraceae; genus Palsa-744. The sequence continues at coordinate 6,315 of DATFZM010000033.1, forward strand.
GTCCTCTGTGGTCTCGGAACAGGCAGCGCCCGGCCTCCATCTCGAGGACGCTGCGACGCGCATGCGGCTCATCGCCGTCGAGCCCGAGCAGCGCGAGTGCGCGATCGGCTTCTGCGTCGGAGCGCATCCCGAATACGAACGTCGCGCCGATCAGGTTCTCGAGCGATTCGCGTTGTCCCACCAGTGCGTCCGTGAGAAGCTGGGTACTGATGATCGGCACGGCGAGCTCGGAGCGGCCCATGCGCTGGAGATGGCCAAGGAGCGTGCGTCCTACCGGATCGCCCAGCAGCCGCCAACCCTCGTCGAATGAGAACAACTTCAGGCGCGAGCGCTCGGCGCTCATCAGGTGCGCGGCGAACATCGCTATCAGGCGAACGATCTGCTCGCCTACTCGTTCCGCCTGCGAATACTCGGATCGCCGGACGGCTGGATCCGGCCCCGGCAGGTCACGAATCGGCAGATAGGTGACCTGCCGCTCGCCTACCGCGGGAATCCTCACCTCGGGGTCGGCGAAACCGAGTTGCGTCAGCCCCGAGCGCGCGTAGATCTCGAGCGTCGCACCGACTTGTATCTCCGTAGGGTCGCCATCCTTGAGCGCTGCAACCACCTCAAGGCAGGTCGGTGCGCGCGAGCGAGCGATGACTCGATCCACAGCACCGAGAACGGCGGTCTCCCAAGAGGGCTCAGCTCGCGCCGGGAGAAGGTCACGTAGGAAGGAGACGGTCGCGTCCTGGCGCAGATGGGCGGGCGCAACGCGCAGCGGATCAAGCACACCGCGCAGGGTCCGATCAGGACGTAGCGTCACACACTCGACGTGGGGAGCGACCTCCTCCAGCAGGTGAAAGCGATGGTCTCCCTTGGGATCGCAGTCGATCACCCTAGCGCCGAGGAGAAAAGCCTCGTAGAGCAGCTTCTGGGCAAGTGTGCTCTTACCCGACCCGAGTGATCCCACGCTGAATACCGTCGTGTTGCGATCGCTGTCTGAGCCCTCGCGCAGATCGAAGAGAACGGGCTGGCGTGAACCTGAGAGGGAATGACCCAGGTAGAACCCGTGCCGGGAGCCTGCGGCATGGGTCGCAGTGGGCATCATCGCGGCGACCTGCTCAGTTGTGAGCATCTCGTCATAGCCCGCCACCTTGGTGCGCTGCGCAGGCAGATGTTGAGTGAACAGCTCGAGCTGATCTCCGAGCGGTCGATGCAATCGGATCTCACCATAGGCTCGTCTGCACATTTCCACCCGCTCCTCGAGCTCGGCCTCATCGGCAGCGGCGATCGCCAGTGCCAGAGTGGCGCGCAGCAAGGGAGGCCTGCTCGACGACTGCAGATAGGCGAGCAGGTCCCGCGCCTCCTGCGTACGCTCGAAGCCGAGATCCGAGACACCCTGATCACCGTCGGACTCCGCGCGCACGATCTGATCCGCATCTTGGATGCGCCGCCGCGCGACGCGGAGCGCCAGCTCGTTGGGCAGGTAGCGCGCGCTGAGCGCGATGTCCACGCCGAAGTCGAGGCTTTCGGGAGGGCGAAACATGAGCTCCGCCCGCACGCTGGGAAAATCGACCCGCTCCGGCAACGCGCCCATCACGAGCTGTGCCTGCCAGCTCGTGCCGAGCTCTGATTCGATTCGCAGCGTTCGGCGCTCTTGGACGACGCATCCCTCGGCCCAGCGCATCACGTCCGCCTCCAATGGCGCGAGCACTGCCTGCCCGTTGCGCTCGAAAAGCAGCGCGCTGGGCTCGTGTAATCCCTCGATCTGCGGCTCACCGAGGCCCCGGCAGAACGCTCGACGGATCAGCCATTGCAGCTCGACGCCTCTTGCGGGTCGGATCGAAAGGAAATCAGCGAGGCGCGCGTGTACCTGGTCGGCGCGCATGCGCACACGCTCCAGTTCCGCAACGGTCAGGACCCGACGGTCGTGGGCGATCCGCCGGCGCGCCCATGCCCACCAGTCGCGCGGGTGACGGCTGACCGCACGGGACAAGTACGAGGCGACGTCCCGCTCTGGCTCTCGCAGGCTTACGATCACGAACAGCGCGGGCTGCACCGCTTCCAACTCGTCGAGGCGCTCGCGATGAGATGACACGTACCGCTCGTAGGCGCGCGGGCGCGAACGGACTCCAGCAGTCACCGGGTCGCCCGCATAGCACCCGCTCGGCATCCGCCGACCGACACGCAGGATCTGGAGGTCGGCATCCACGGCCTGGAGCGCGCCCACGAGCGCCAGGAACCGCGTCCGCTTGGCTTCGGAGTCGAGCCACGCATACGTCGCGGGTGAAATGGAGAAGGCGGCCCACGCGTCGTCGAGGCCCTGAGCGAACACGCAATTCCCATAGACGTATGCGATGGGAGCGCTCATCCTGCCCGACGCTCACGCGCGCTCCCCGACACGCGCAACCGAGCACCCGGCGCGAGCAGTATCACCTCGCGCTTGGCGGGCCGGCCCGCGAGGGCCGTTGGGTGCATCACCATTTCGGCGCGAGGCGCACGGCTTCCGGGACGTAGCGCGAGAGACCTGCGGACTCGCCATGAACGCTGATGGTGAACGGCGACCACGACGGCGCCCGGCCCGCGAAAACGCAGCGCCCGCAATCGCGCATCGCCGCCGTCCGGCAGGATCACGATCGTGTCGGGATGCCAGCGTGCGCCTTGCGCGGGCCGCGTCGTGAGGCCTACGCGTCGCGGTGATGCGGCCTGATACCGCAGCAACGCGACCGCGGCCAGATGGAATGGTCGGCCCTCGAGACGGATCATCGCCAACAGCGCAGCGGTGGCGGCGGGCAGGGCAGCGTCGAGGATGTACCAGGGAATGTGATCGAGCGCCGCCCCGATCAGCGGCGCGTGTGTGAGAAGAGTGAGAGATGTGAGAATCGCGAGCAGGTAGACGATTCCCCGTACCGGTACGCCGCCTGGATTAAGACGCAGGCGATCAAGTCGATAGATGCGCCTTTCGAGGTCGAACACTCGGCGGTATGAGCGGATCTCGATCACTGCGCGCCGAACAGCGAGGCAACGGTGTCGCGCAGCAGCGTAACCCCAGTTGGCGTCGCGAGCAGGACCGACACTATGCCGACAGCGAACACGCCTGCCGCCTCCTTGAAGTCGCGCCTGAACGCGAGAACTGTCGCTGCAACCGCAAACGCGAGCCCGATCAGGCTCATCGCGACCGCTCGACCTGTGTCGCCCGCCTTGGCAGCCGCGGATTCCAGTGAGCTCGTCGTTTCTCCTTGGCCGGCTCGCTGGGTTTCGGGGACCGGGCCTCCCTGGACCGCGGCGAGCGCTGCAGGCGCCGGCGCCAGCACGCACGCTCCAGCTGCCAGCAGGATGGTCAGGGCGCGGCAAGCCGTGGTCTTCATCGCATCTCCTCGGTTTCTCGTTAAGCGTTCGGATCGGTCTGCACTGCGGAGACCTCCCACCGGCCCTGCTGAACAGCAACGTCGAGTTCGTACTGGAGCGTGTACTGAGCTCCGCGTACGTCCTGCGCTGTAACCACAGCCACGACTGACCTGCCGTCCGGCGCCCAATCGATGCGCTGCACCGTAAGCAGGCTCAGCGCGATCGTTGGCAACGCGATGCGCGCTCGCGGCGACAGATCAGCGGCGAGCTCGCCGGCGGACTCCGCGAGGTAGTTGCGGAGAGCGCGCGTCACCACGGTTGACAAGCTTGCATCGTCGACTTCGCGCAGGCCTGGGACCTCGGCCCCTCTACTGGCGGGTGGGCCCACGAACGCCGGATAGCCGGCGAGCTCGAGCGTGCCGTCAGGGGCACGCGCAACGCTCACAGTGAGGTAGAGCAGGCCGTCGGTGTTCGTCTGCACTGCGACCGTATAAACGTGCTCGCCCGGCGCGGGCTCCCGCTCCTGCACGACTTCGGCCCACTCAACACTCTGACTGCCGGTCCGGGGTGCGACGACTCCGGCAGCGGGTTCGAGGGCCGAACCCGTGAAGCTTGCCAGCGCGCGCGCGTTCAGCTGCGGTTCATTGGCGGTCCAGGTCAGGTATGTGCGGGCAAAGAGGGTCGCGTAGCCTTCCGCCGCGCGATCTGCAGGCGGCGCGACTCGTTGAGAGGACTGCCAAGGCGCCTGCTCGCGCGGTGGCAAGATCGCAAATCTTGCGCTCGCCGCGAGACCGGCGAGCGAGACGGCGTACAACAGGTATCTGGGACCTTCGCGCGCTACGCGGATCCTCCACAGCGGTCGGGTGACGATCTGCAACGGCTGCGGCGACCTGCCGCTCATCGCGCTCCTCACGGTGCGAACCCAAACTCGCTGGCAGCTCCGGCAGCGCTCGGCGTAGTTGTTTCTCCCACCTCACGCACGGGCTCGTCCGACGTGGAGGTTTGGTCCCCAGTGGGGCTGCTGCCCGCGCGATTGATAGACCCCGAGACGCTCGCCGTCACACTCGACCCGACGAGCCTTCTGCGCGGGTGACGCGCAGGCCGCGCGGGCGGGCGCGGCGGTCCCGCTGTGTCCAGGCGAGCAAGAGGATGCCGCGTTTGCGAGCTTTGTTGGAGTTGGGATGCCACGACCGTGGTCGCGCGATCGCCTTCCTGCCCAGACCGGGTGCGCGGCGCGTTCATCAACCGCAGTCCCGCAACCGCGAGCGTGCCGAGCAACACACCAAGACCCCCTGCGAGCAGGACTCTCGCGAGCGCGCGACCCCTGCGCATCGCCGCCGAGGGCGCCTGCGATCCGGCCCGTCTGTCTTGTCCGGGCGGCTCGGCCTCCGCGAGCAGATCAGCGGCGAGAAAGTCGTCCTCGTCGTAGACGCGGTAGGCGTCCCCCGGCTGCTCCCGCGAGCCGATCAACGACCGATCACCTCGAGGTGTGAGCGGCTCGGCATCTCCGATGAGCTGGTCGTTGAGCGCATCGGAAGACCTTCCGACGGTCGATCGTGGGCTGGACGTCTCGTGGTGTCCGAGCATCTCGCCGCCGCGCAAGCGCTCGGGCGGCCGGGGTCAGGAGAGGGGAGAACTCCCAGCCCCGGCCGCGCGCGCTGTTGGGCATCTCCGAGCCGTCGTCGCGAAACCGACGGCCGGCGGCCCGCAGGGACACGTCCATGAGTGGGGGATCGAATAGTCATGGTCGGGTCCCTGGGTGAGCTTCCGACGCACCGGAACGGCCGGGACGATCGCGTTCGCGCGAGTTCGCGCGAGGCGGCCGAGCGGGTGCCTCGGGCTCGGGCTCGGGCTCGTCGTCGTCGTCGGCCAGCATCAGCTTCCGCAGGCGCGCGCGCGCACGTTGAGCGACCTTTCTGTACTTCTCTGCCGACCACCCGAAGTGCCGGCAGAACACGACCGGGGGAATCTGTCCGACCTGCGCCGCAAGCACGAGGCGCTGATCCAACGTGAGCCGCGGTGCGAGCATCTGCACGCGTCGGAGCTCGTGGCGCAGCATGACCAGCTCCTCCAGACCGGCGCGCCCGTCGGCGATGTCGAGCTGCTCGCCGACGTGGCCGAACCGTGCGGCTCCCTCGAGCACGGCAGCCATCGCGCTACGCCCTGCGATCGCCCGCCTGCGGTCGTTGATCCGCGAAAGAAAGCGTTGCTCGAGCGCGTTGAGTATGTGTGCACGACTCGCGAACGCCTCGCCCCTGCGGGCGCGCTGCATCAGCTCCAGCGTGGCCTGGCTGTAGGCGTCCTCGAGGTCCTCGCGGCGCAGGCGGAAGCGATGCGCGCGCAGCAGCATCTCCCGCCTCGCGCTGGCCACGAGCGCGACCTCCTCGGCCGGGTCGCGGGGCTTTCCGGCGCGAGCGCCCGGCCAGAGAGCGCGCAGCGCTCGTCTTCGGTCCTCGTTTCGGGTAGACACATACGCATGTCGAGCACCGCGCCGATTCGACCCCCCTCCCAGTCTCCTCCGCCAGCGCAGGTCCCCCGCCAGCCGATTCGAGACCTGCGATGAGCTTCGACGATCGCCTCCACGCGCTGGACCGTGCGCAGCAGAAGCAGCCCCGAATCAGCTTCGTCGCAGCGGTGATCAAGAAGTTCAGCGATGACCAGGCCAGCCAGCTCGGTGCGCTGATCGCCTACTACGGCTTCTTCTCCCTGTTCCCGCTGCTGCTGGTGTTCGTGACGATCCTCGGGTTCGTCCTGCAGGGCAACCCGAGCGCCCAGGAGAGCGTGCTGCACTCCACCCTCTCCCAGTTCCCGATCATCGGCAACCAGCTGCAGGAAAACGTCCACTCGTTGAAAGGCAGCGGCATCGCGCTGGTGATCGGGCTGCTCGGCTCGCTGCTCGCGGGCCTCGGCATCACGGGTGCGACCCAGAACGCCTTCAACCAGGTCTGGTACGTGCCCCACAAGCACCGCCCCAACTTCATCACCTCGCGTGTGCGCGGTGTCGTGCTGCTCGCCCTGCTGGGCGTGCTCGCGATCGTCTCTACCGCCGCAGCGGGCTTCGTAACCGCCGGCGGCGGCAGCTCGTTCCTAGCGGTGCTCGGCCCCGTGCTCCTCGCGTTCGCCGTCAACCTGCTGCTGTTCTTCGCCGCCTTCCGCTTCCTCACCGCCGCGCATATTCCAACCCGCGATCTCCTGCCCGGCGTCGTGCTCGCCGCGTTCATGTGGCAGATCCTCCAGCACGTCGGCGGCTACTACGTCGACCACGTAGTGCGACACGCGGAGGAGACCTCCGGCCTGTTCGCGTTCGTGCTCGGCCTGCTCACCTGGCTCTACCTGGGCGCCCAGGTGACCCTGCTCGCAGCCGAGGTCAACGTGGTGCGGGCGCGGCGGTTGTGGCCGCGGAGCTTCTTCGGGAATCCCCTGCTCGAGGCCGACAAGCGCGCGCTGACCTCATCGGCCGAGGTCGAGGAGCGCATCGAGGAGGAGAACGTGGAGGTCGACTTCGAGGCCTGACGGGGCGCCGGCTCGCTTCGGCGCATGGCGCTACCCTCCGACTGTGAGCGAACTGCTCGAAGCGTTCCTCAACATCGGCGCCATCGTCCTCTTCCTCGGACTGATCGGCTGGATTCTCTATCGCGTGTTCGGGTCCCAGGTCTTCGGCGTCCCGGCGATGGTCGGGGTGCTCGTGATCATCGCGGGCTGGACCGTCCTCGGCAACGTCGGCGTGCGCGGGCTGTTGGCGGTCGTGATCGCGCTGCTCGTGCTCATGCTCGTGATCGGCATGGCGATGAGGATCGGCCCCGAACCGCCGCCGAGCGGCACCGAGCAGGAGAAGCCCGTCGAGGACCTCTGGCCGCAGTAAGCGTCGAGTCGAGTTCCTCGACGGGCTCGACCCGGAGGAGCCGCATGGTTTTCTACTGACCTGTCACCGGAGGTTGACCGGATGATCCTTTTCCCGCCGTCGCAGAGACTCTGCGCTGCGAAGTCAGTCACCCCGATCGAACTGGGAGAAGGTCATGAGGAAAGCAGCGGAGGTGGGCGGGATATTGGCCGCAGCCGTGCTGATCGTGTTCGGGATCGCTGCGATCGTGATGGGCGCGAACGGCCGCAGCACCGTCAACAGCAGCATCACTGAACAGAAGATCGTCGGAACGCCCGACATGACGCCGACGGCGATCAAGGGCGAGATCGTGAAGGCCGGCCTGAACCCGGCGGCGATCACGATCCCCACCTGCTCGGTTGCGAACCAAGCTGTCAACAACGGGTCAACGGCGCGATGCTTCGCGCAGTACATGAAAATCCACGCCCTCGAGGCTACGGGCGGACAGCTCTACTCGCAGATGCCCCGCTACGCAACCGCGAACGGCGCCGGAACGGACGTGGAATCACTGGCGCTGAAACAGGGGGGCAAGCCCGTTGAAAACCCGGCGCGGAACGTGTGGATCCAAGAGACCGCGCTCTCGACGGCGCTGAACACGAGCTACATGGCATCGCAGATCTCGCTGTTCGGGATCGTCGTCGGCGTGGCGCTGCTGCTGAGCGGCATCGGCTTCGCGGTCCTTGCGGCCGGAGGTGCTCTGCGCCGTCGCGAGGATGGTCTCGCGAGCACGACCACCCCGTCCAAGCTCACGCCTAGCCCGGCCTAGAGCACCGGGCCTACGACTGCTGAGGGCCGCGTCGGGGCAGCGGCCCTCAGTGTGTTGCGGGCGCTCTGCTACGGGAAGCGCCCGGGGGTGGCGATGACGGCTCGGGCCCAAACCGCCGAGCCGCCCCCGAGCAGCAGAAGCGCGTCGAGGACCCGTGGCCGGACTAGGCCCCTGCCAGACCCCTTGACACCCCTCGCCACGGCGCTATACTAACTACACTTTCGTAACCTCATATGGAGCAGTTACTCATGTCATCTTCCTCGGAGAAGCCCACAATCCAGCCTTCTGAGCCCACACCCCGGTTGCGGCTCATCCCCCTCGACGACACGGTCGTCTTCCCCAACATGGGCATCACGCTGACGGTTGACGTCGGCGAGGACCAGCGCGTCGTGCTCGTGCCGCGCCACGACAACGAGTTCCTCGACGTCGGCACGATCGCCGAGGTCTCCGAGCAGGTCCGTCTTCCCGGCGGCGGTCACGCCGTCGCCCTCTCCGGCGAGCACCGCGCGCTGATCGGTGCCGCCCAGACCGGCCCCGGCGGCGAGCTTCGCGTCGAGGTCGACGAGCGTCCCGACGAGGTGCCCGTGGACGGGCGCACGCGGGAGCTCGAGCGCGAGTACCGCGCGACGGTCGAGGAGATCCTCGAGCTGCGCGGTGACGACGGGCGCATCGCGGCCTTCCTGCGCGCGATCGCCGAGCCCGGCGCGCTGGCGGACTCCGCCGGCTACTCCCCCACGATCTCCTACGAGCAGAAGGTCGAGCTGCTGCGCACGATCAACGTGACCGAGCGCCTGGAGCTGGCCGTGAAACTGCAACGCGAGAGCCTCGCCGAGCTGCAGGTCCGCAAGCGCATCCGCGAGGACGTGCAGGAGGGCGCTGAGAAGCAGCAGCGCGAGTACTTCCTGCGCAAGCAGATGGACTCGATCCGCAAGGAGCTGGGCGAGGACGATGCGTCGGTCTCGGAGGAGTACCGCACGAAGATCGAGGACGCCGACATGCCCGAGGACGTCAAGGAGCAGGCGCTGAAGGAGCTCGGCCGGCTCGAGCGCATGGGCGAGCAGACGGGCGAGTCGAGCATGATTCGCACCTACCTGGACTGGCTGATCGCGGTTCCCTGGGGCAAGCGCTCCGAGGAGCACCTCGACCCGGTTGCGGCGCGTGCGGTGCTCGACGCCGATCACGCCGGCCTGGAGGACGTCAAGGACCGCGTGACCGAGTACCTGGCCGTGCGCAAGCTGCGCCAGGACCGCGATATTGAGGCCGACCCCAAGTCGGGCGCGATCCTCACCCTGATCGGCCCGCCCGGCACCGGCAAGACCTCGATCGGAGAGTCGATCGCGCGAGCGACCGGGCGCGAGTTCGTGCGCATGTCGCTCGGGGGCGTGCGTGACGAGGCCGAGATCCGCGGACACCGCCGTACCTACATCGGCGCTCTGCCCGGACGCCTCGTGCGGGCGCTGCGGGACGCCGGGACGATGAACCCGGTGATCCTGCTCGACGAGGTCGACAAGGTCGGCGCGGACTGGCGCGGGGACCCCTCGGCGGCACTGCTGGAGGTGCTCGACCCGGCGCAGAACCACTCCTTCCGCGACCACTACCTGGACGTCGAACTCGACCTCAGCCAGGTGATGTTCCTGGCCACGGCGAACGTCGCCGACACGATCCCCGGACCGCTGCTCGACCGCATGGAGGTGATCCGCTTCGACGGCTACACCTCCGAGGAGAAGCTCGCGATCGCGAAGGGCTACCTGTGGCCGCGCCAGCGCGACCGCAACGGCCTGCGCGAGAACGAGGTCGAGATCTCAGACGACGTGCTGCGCACGGTCATCTCCGAGTACACGCGCGAGGCCGGGGTGCGAAACCTCGAGCGCGAGCTGGGAACGGTCTTGAGAAAGACCGCCACCCGAATCGCGTCGAGCCTCACGGAGGAGCAGCCCCCGAGCTCCGCCGAGGCGGCCGACGCCGCCCAGGCGGGCGAGCACGCCGCGACCGAGGAGACCGCGAAGAAGCCGCGCAGCTCGAAGGCCGCGAAGGCGAAGGCCGCGCTGAGGACCCCTGTGACGATCGACATCGAGGCCGTGCGCGATGCGCTCGGACGTCAGAAGTTCTTCCAGGAGTCGGCCGCGCGGACCGCTACCCCGGGCGTTGCCACCGGCCTGGCCGTGACAGGCACCGGCGGAGACGTGCTGTTCGTCGAGGCGACCGCGATGAAGGGCGGATCCTCCGGCAACGGCCTGGTGCTCACCGGCCAGCTCGGCGACGTCATGAAGGAGTCGGCGCGGATCGCGCTCTCCTACGTGCGCGGACACGCCGAGGAGCTGGGCATCGAGGAGTCGGCGTTCGAGAACCGCGAGTTCCACGTGCACGTCCCCGCGGGAGCGATCCCCAAGGACGGCCCGAGCGCGGGCGTGACGATGGTCACGGCGCTGGCCTCGCTGCTGTCCGGTCGCCCGGTCAAGCACACGGTCGGTATGACCGGTGAGGTCACGTTGCAGGGTCGGGTGCTGCCGATCGGCGGGCTCAAGCAGAAGGCGCTCGCCGCACACGCGGCCGGCCTGACCGACGTGATCCTGCCCGAGCGCAACCGCGGCGATCTCGACGACATCCCCGAGGAGGTCCGTGAGCACATGACCTTCCACCCGGTGATGACCGTTCAAGAGGTCCTCGACCGCGCCCTGGAGCCGGCTCGCAATGTCGCGCATCTCTCGTAGGTGTGAGCCCGTACCCGAGGAGGTCCGCGAGACCGCGGACCTCCTCGAGCGGCGCTGGCAGCTGTCGATCATCTATGCGGCGCTGTCGGGCGCGCTGCGCTTCAACGAGTTCGCCGACGCCGTCTCCGGGATCTCCCCGCGGATGCTCGCCGAGCGCCTGCGCGACCTCGAGGCGGCCGGCCTCGTGGAGCGCACCGTGATCCCCTCGAGCCCGCCCACGGTCGAGTACCGGCTCACCGAGCGAGGACGGCGCCTGGCGCCGATCATCGAGGCGATGCGCGAGTACTCTCGCATCCTCTAGATCTTTCCGCCGCATGCGGCAAGCACCGCAAGCATGTCGAGGCGATGCTCCGTTCGATGATGCCTACGCCTTCTCCTTGACCTCCGCATGTGCCGCAGTCGCATCCAGCTCCACGGGGGCCGCCTCGCCGCTGAGGGCATCGCGGAACCCCCGCATGCCCGTCCCCAGGGAGCGCCCCATCTCGGGCAGGCGCTTGGCGCCGAAGACGAGCAGCAGCACGACGAGCAGGAAGATGATGTGAATGGGATTGTCGAGGCCGAACATTGGTTGCTCCGATCGATTTCGGTTGACGTACGCGGGACCGCCGCCGCGGTCCGAGCCGATCGGGCTCGGACCGCGGCTGGCGCTCGCCGGGCCAGGCGGCGGGCGAGCGGGCCCGGCGCTATTCGCGCGTGGCCGCGTCGGCGGCGATCGCGAGTTCCTTCACGGCCTCGAAGAATTCCTGTGAGTGACCGTTGAAGAGCCCGTCTGCGGTCAGCGCCTTGACGGCTCCCATGGCCGCGCCCTCGGTCTTCGTCGGGCGCACGATCGAGCACACCGGCAGCGACTTCTTTATGAAGATCGTCGCCTCCGGCATGATCAGGTTCGTTTTGAATTCTTCGCCGCCGAACGGCGGTTCGTTGAGGTTGGGGAACACGAGCCCGTTCGTGGGGTCCGTCAGCGCCGGCGCGTTGCCGGCCTTGTCGTGCCAGGTCTGGAAGTGCATCGCCTCGGTCGGCCCGATGCTGAGCAGCACCCTCAGCACCTCCGGGTCGCTCACGCGCTGCGCGAGCGACGGGTAGAGGCTCGTGCCGCCCTGCTCGATCGTGCCGAAGTGAAAGCCAGCGGTGTTCGCGATCGCCTGGATGTGTTCGTGCGGGTGCAGGTCTTTGTCGTTGCGCGGGATCGCCGGGAACTTGCCTTTCAAGAGGCCGGGGATCGCCGGCGGAAAGCTGTTGCCGAAGTCGGGGTTCTTGTTGTCGCTCCGGTAGCGCGTCCACCAGCTCGTGTCGACGGATAATTCCATCAGGTTCGTCAGCCGTCCGATCTGCTGCGCGCCCGAGGCTTCGCTGCTCGGCAGCGTGCGGAAGCGGTCGAGGTCGACCGCTTCGGCGCCCCGTGACTTCAGGTAGGCGTTGATGAATTCGGCGTGCCAGAACTCGTCGTCGGTGTTGTCGTGGATGTACTGCGGCATGTCTTCATCGAGCTTCTGAAGCGCCCTCGTGTAGACCGGGCTGCCGCTTCCGCCCGGCCGCTCTTTGTCCTGGATCCCGCCGAGCTCGTTGTACTGCTGCCACAGGTCGGTCTCGAGCAGCTCGGCCGCCGCGAGGAATCTCAGGATCGCGGTGTCGCCGGTGCTGAGCGCGCCCGCGTTGCTCGCAAACGCGCTCGCGACGTGCCCGAGCGGGCCGAGGCCGAGGCCGATGCCGGCCGCCACGCCGCCGGCGAGGAAGGAGCGACGGCTGACGCCGCCGGTGGACTCTTCGCTTGACTGTGCGACCGCTCCATCGAGGTCGCGCGCCGCCGAGACTACGGTTCCACTTTGCATGGTCTACCTTTCTCCTGGGGGAGGTGGTTGAAGCGCTGCTTCCCCCAATGACGCCGCAGTCGCCGGAAGCTTCCTCACTAGGTGAGAAAGAAGCGCGGCCGCCCCGTGTGGAAAGGTGCTCGGCCGGCGCGCTAGGCCGTGGCGTGTTCGCAGGCGGCGCGTTCGGTGATGTCACGCCCGGTGCCGACGAGCTGGCCGGTGGCGCATTCGGCGGCGGCGACCTCGCCGTGTGGGTTGCGGATGCCGAGGGCGCCCGCGAGCCCGCCGGCGGCGAGCAGCACCGCGGCGACCGCCATGCCGACGTGGAAGCTGTAGAGCGAGGCCTGGTTCGCGGCGTGTGTGACGACGTGCGCCTGCAGCGGGGGCACGCCGCTTACGTTGGGGCGCCCGAGCGGCAGGCGCTTGGCTTCCTTCAGCGCCGTTTTCGCGGCCGGCCCGAGCGGGATCTTGGCGGTGCGCGATGCGAGGTCGCTGGAGAAGGCCGCCGCGATCGCGGCGCCGACACCGGCCGTGCCGAGCAGGCCCGCCACGCGCGCGATCGCGTTGTTGACGCCCGAGGCGATCCCCGCGTCGCTCTCGGCCGCGTCCGCGAGCACAGCCGCGGTCAGCGGGGCAACCGTCATCGAGAGGCCGAGCGAGAACACGAGCAGCGCCGGCAGGACCGCGCCGAGGTAGTCGACGTGCACGCCGACGCGCTGGAACAGCAGCAACCCGGCCGCGCACACGAGCGGGCCGGCGCCCATGAAGAAGCGCGGGCCATAGCGGTCGGCGAGCGCACCGAAACGGCGCGAGAGCAGGAACATGATCACGGTCACCGGCAGCGTCGCAAGGCCGGACTGCAGCGGCGTGTAGCCGCCGATCTGCTGCAGGAACAGGGTGAGGAAGAAGAACAGGATCGCGAGGCCGGCGTACATCGCGAGCGTCTCGATGTTGCCGGCCGCGAAGTTGCGCTTGCGGAACAGCCGCAACGGCAGCATCGGGTCATCGGCGTGCGCCTCATAGGCGATGAACGCGAACAGCAGGACCACTCCGCCGATCAGCGGGATCAACACGCCGGGGCTCGACCAACCCAAGACCGGCTGCTCGATCAGGGCGAACACCGTGCCCGCCAACCCGGCCGCGCCGAGCGCCGCGCCGGGAATGTCGATTTTGCGCGCCTGCGCGGTTCGCGCTTCCGCCGCGGGCAGCGCGATCAGGATGATCGCCGCGCAGGCGATCACGAACGGGATGTTCACGAGGAATATCAGCCGCCAGGAGCCGAGCGCGAGCAGCTCGCCCCCGACGAGCGGCCCGAGCACTCCCGCGATCGTCCCCCAGGCCGTCCACGTGCCGATCGCTCGGCCGCGCTCGGACTCGGGAAACGTGTGCACGATCACCGCGAGCGAGGAGGGGGTGAGCAGGGCGCTCGCGACTCCCTGCAGCATGCGCAGTGCCACGAGCCAGCCGATCGTCGGGGCGAGCGCGCAGCCGAGCGAGGCCGCTCCGAAGCCCAACACGCCGATCAGGAAGATCCGCCGCTCGCCGTAGACGTCGCCGAGCGAGCCGCCGACGAGGATCAGCGAGCCGAGCGTGAGCAGGTAGCCGTTGACGATCCACTGCTGTGCGGCGAGGCCGCCGCCGAGCTCCCGCTGGATCGTCGGCAGCGCGACGTTGACGATCGACCCGTCGAGCAGAGCGATGCCCGAGCCGAGAATGCACGCGATCAGCGTCAGGCGCTTCGTCGCTGCGCTCGCGCTCGCGGACACGCCCCGACGGTACCCGATGGGGGACCTCGCGCCCGTGATGTCTGGGTGCGGCGGCTAGCGCAGTTGGAATCTCACCGTAGCGAGCTCCAGCTTGCGCGCGAGACCGCGCCGCGCTCGGCGCAGCCGGCGCACGAGCGGGCGCTGCCCGACCTCGAGATCGCCCGCGACGACCGTCGCGAGGCTCTCGGCGATGCGCAGGTATATCTGGCGTTCGTAGTGGCGGATGTCTTTGCCGGTCAGGTCGTCGGTCGATACGACGAACTCGCGCACGTCGCAGATGACGGCGTTGGGCAGCTCGGCGACGACGGCCTCCAGCGCCTCGTTCATCTCCCGGTGGCGCAGGTGACGGCCGAGCTCCCTCCCGTTGTCGAGCTCGATCTCGGCGCCGTTGACGAGCACCAGCCGCGACCCCTTCGAGACGGTCCCCGCGAGCCAGCGGACGTTCTCCTGCAGCCCCTCCGGCGAGAGCGGTCCAAGGTACTCAAAATGCTGTGCGAACCAATCCAGGAAGGGCCTGTCGATACCGACGTCGCCCCAGCGCTCCTCGAGCGCCGGCCAACTGCTCGGGCTGGTCGCATCGACGTCGTACTGCCAGAAGGGAACGACGAAGTCGCTGCCGCGTAGACGATAGAGGGCCTGGGTGTAATCCATCAGCACGCTGTAGATCACGGTGCCGAGAGACCTCGGGGCACGCACGATACGCGAGGCATACGCGGCTCGGTCGAGGAACGGCAGCCGGTCGATGACCGGTCCGAACTCAGAGAGCACGGCCCGCGAGCTCCGTCGCAGCACCTCGGTGTGATCGGCGTGGACTTCGGCGCCGGTCGAGGATAGGTACGTGAACTCGCACTTGATCGAGCCGCCGAGGAAGCTGTTAAGAAGCATCAGATCGCAGCCGCCCTTGAGCAGGACGCGCGAGCTTGAGGAGCCGGCATCCTCCACGACCTGGGGCCCGGCCCGCTGCGCGCCGGGCTGATCGAGCGTGATCCAGTCGACCGGCTCGCTGCGCTGCAGCGAGGAGGCGACGTCGCCGACGATCGTCAGCTCGGGTCTGCCGAGGCGCTCATACAGCCACTGCTCGACGCCCATGTGCAGGATCCGGCAGGAGAACACGTAGTCGGTCAGCCGCCCGTCGCGGACCGAGTAGAAGCCGCAGATGCCGTAGTCCCCATAGCGGTCGTGGACATGCACGTAGCCCGTGTCGCGGTCGGGGTCGGCGAACGTCGCCTGCAGCTCATGCTCGCTCGTGCGGCTCTTGGTGAAGTTGAGCTGGTTGGAGCGGTTGATTAGGTCGGCCAGGCGCGCGGCCTCCTGCCCGCAGTCGCCGCCGAGCTCGACGTGGATCTCGCACGAGCGCAGGAAGTCCTCGTTGGACCCGCTGGCGACGGTGCGGTCGGCGGCCTTGTGCTCGAGCACGCGGTACTGGGCGAGGCGTGCCAGCGCGCGGTCGTCCTTGCCCTTGGCCTGCGGCAGCGAGAGCAGCTCGGCGATCACGCGCGGATCTGCGATCTGCAGCTCGGGGACGCGGTGGAGCGCCTCCTGCAGGTTCGTGACGTTGTCGTCGATGAAGAGGACGTTCTGCGGGCGAAGCTGCATTTCCTCGATGATCTGCGCGACCTGGGCGCCCTTCGGCGACCAGCTGATCGAGGGAAACACGAACTCCTCCCACAGGCCCTCGCCCTGCAGGCGCTCGCGTGCGGCGTCGAGGTCGTTCTTGGAGCAGATCGCGTTCATGATGCCGCGCCGGTTGAGCGTGCGCACGATCTCCGCGTGGGCGGGGTCGAGCTGCACCTCGCCCTCGCTGAGCGTGCCGCTCCAGAGCGTCTCGTCGAGGTCCCAGATGACGAGCTTCAGCGCCGCCCCGAGCGTCGGCGCTGAGGAGGCGCCTTTCGTGGCGCCGGCGGGCTCGGCCTGCCCGGCTCCGAGCAGTGGGGCGTTCGCGGCCATGCGCCGCAGAGGATACCGGCCGCTCTAGCCGATTTCGAGGCGCATTACAGGCCCTTCACGGCGCTCGCGCCGACCTCCGCGAGCACCGTGTGGCCGCTGAGCGCGGTCGTCAGGTCGAGCTCCGCCAGCAGGCAGCGCAGCACCTGTTCGACTCCCGCCTGCCCGTCGAGCGCGAGCCCCCACACGTAGGGGCGCCCGAGGCAGACCGCGTCGGCTCCCAGCGCGATCGCCTTGAAGACGTCGGCGCCGCTGCGCACGCCGCTGTCGAATAGGACCGCGACGCGCTCGCCGAGGACCGCGCGGATCGCCGGCAGGGCCTCGAGCGCGCCGATCGCGCCGTCGACCTGGCGACCGCCGTGGTTGGAGACGATCACGCCGTCCACGCCCGCCTCCAGGGCGAGCTTGGCGTCATCGGCGTGCAGGATGCCCTTCAGCACGATCGGCAGCTCGGTCTGCGCGCGCAGCCACGCGAGGTCCGACCACGTGAAGGTGGGGTTGGAGAACTGCTGGGCCCAGACTCCGATCGCCGCCCCCGGATCCTCCTCGGGGGGGCGATCGAGCGCGGCGCGGAAGACGGGGTCGCTGAAGTAGTTGGCGACCCCCTCGCCCTTGAGGAACGGAAGATAGGCCTGCTGCAGGTCGCGCGGACGCCAGCCGAGCATCCACGTGTCGAGCGTGAGCACGATCGCGCCGTAGCCGGCCTTCTGTGCGCGCGCGACGAAGCTCGCTGCCAGCTCGCGGTCGCGCGGCCAGTAGAGCTGATACCAGCGGCTCGCGTCGCCAGCCGCGGCGGCGACCTCCTCGATCGAGTGCGAGGCAGCGGTGCTGAGGATGAAGGGGACCCCCAGCGCGGCCGCCGCGCGCGCCACCGCGAGCTCCCCCTCGCGGTGCACGATCGACTGCACGCCGATCGGCGCGAGCATCACCGGCGCGTCCATGTCGATGCCGAGCACGCTCGTGCCGAGCTCGCGCATCGAGACGTTGCGCAGCATGCGCGGCACGATCTGCACGCGCTCGAACGCGTCGAGGTTCGCCTGCATCGTCAGCTCCGAGCCGGCCCCGCCCGCGACGTAGCCGTACGCGCCCGCGTCGAGCACCTCGCGCGCGCGCCACTGCAGCTCGTCCGCTCTCAGCGGCAGCGACGGCGTCTCGCCGGCGAGGCCGCGGGCGTAGATCTCGTACTGGAAGTCGCCGAGCTGGGGGGCTGGGGACCTCGGCGAGTCGGCCGCGGGGCCGGGATCGCCGGCGGGCTGGGCGGAGGCCGGAGGTGCTTGCGGGTCGCTCATCGCCCTCGCGCCTCAGCCGAGAACGAGCTCGGCGGCCGTGCGCAGCGTCTGCGCGTCGCCGGAGACGAGCAGCGTGGTGACGGCCGACTCGCGCCACTTGGCGAGGTCCTCGCGGAGCTTCTCGGCCGGGCCGATCAGCGACAGCTCTTCGATCAGGGCGGTGGGGATCTTGGCGCCGGCCTCGTCCTTCTTGCCGCTCAGATAGAGCTCCTGGACCTCGGCGACCTCCTTCTCGTAGCCCATGCGGATCGGCACGTTGGCGTGGAAGTTCGCGCCTTTGGCGCCCATGCCGCCGAAGTACAGCGCGTAGAACGGGCGCAGGGCATCGGCGGCCTGCTCGAGGTCGTCGGTGACGATCATCGGAACGGTCGCGCAGACCTCGAAGTCGGCGGCGCTGCGGCGCGCACCCGCGCGCGCGAAGCCCTCCTCCAGCGAGGGGCGATAGAGCTCGTCGTAGACGCTCGGCGAGAACAGCATCGCCAGCCAGCCGTCGCACAGCTCGGCGCAGAGCGCGATGTTCTTCGGGCCCTCCGCGCCGAGGTAGATGGGGATCTCCTCGCGGAGGGGGTGGATCGAGGACTTCAGCGGCTTGCCGAGGCCGGTGCCGTCCGGCAGCGGCAGCGGGTAGTGCGGCCCGGGCGCCTGCAGCGGACCCTTGCGCGCCCACACGTCGCGCAGGATCGATATGTACTCGCGCGTGCGCGCGAGCGGCTTGGCGAAGGGCATCCCGTACCAGCCCTCGACGACCTGCGGACCGGACACGCCGAGGCCGAGGATGAAGCGCCCGTTTGACAAGAAGTCCATCGTCATCGCCGCCATCGCGGTCGCGGCGGGCTGACGCGCGGACATCTGCACGATCGCCGTGCCGAGCCTGATGCGCTGCGTCGAGGCGCCCCACCACGCCAGCGGCGTGAGGCAGTCCGAGCCGTAGGCCTCGGCCGTCCAGATCGAGTCGAAGCCGAGCCGCTCGGCCTCGGCGATCGACTCCGTCACGCCGGGCGGCGGGCCGCCCGCCCAGTAGCCCGTGTTGAGCCCCAGCTTCAAATCCTGCGCCATCGCGCGGAGGCTATCGTTTCGGCCCCGCAGCGGCGGGCCGGCGCGCGTCGCGGCTAGTCGGCGAGCAGCGCGAGCGTGAAGCCGTCGTAGCCCTTCACGCCGACCGTCTGGATCGTCGTGGCGCTGACGCTGCCGTCGGCGCGGGCGCGGGCGAGCAGCTCGTGGAAGCGGCGCATGCCGAGCGCGCCGGCCTCCTGCGTGTCGGCGTCGGCGAGCGCGCCGCCGCGGACGACGTTGTCGGTGACGATCACGCCGCCGGGGCGGGTGAGCATCAGCGCGTGCTGGAAGTAGGAGGGCGTGCCGGCCTTGTCGGCGTCGATGAACACCAGGTCGAACGGGCCGGCTTCCTGGGCGATCAGCTCGTCGAGGCTCGCGAGCGCGGGTCCGATGCGGATGTCCACGCGGTCTTCGACCCCGACGCGGGTGAGGTTGGCTGCGGCCACCTCGGCGTAGTGGGGGTTGAGCTCGAGCGAGATCACCTGCCCGCCCGCGGGCAGCGCCCGCGCGAGCCAGATCGTGCTGTAGCCGCCGAGCGTGCCGAGCTCGAGGATCAGCTCGGCGTGGTGGATTCGCGCGAGCAGGTGGAGCATCCTGCCCTGCGCCGGCGAGACCGCGATCTGCGGCAGCCCCTCCGCGGCGCTGAACCTGACGGCCTCCTCGAGCGCATCGTCGGGCTCGAGGAGCATGTCCTCGATGTAGGCGTCGACGTCGTCCCACGTCTCCTGGCTGGCGCCCTCCTCCCTCACGGCTTCTGCCCCCTCCCCGCGACTCGGCGCCTCATCCCACTGCCTCGGTTGCGGCGCTCATCAGCGCGAGCGGCACGGCGAGCCCGGCCGAGCGTTTGACGGTCGCGATCCGCCTACCCGGCTGTACCGCGTCGCGGATCATGCCGAGATGGGGCTCGAACGCGGCGGCGGTGCGCTCGAGGTCGGCGCAGAGCAGCGCGAGCCCCCAGAAGTGCGCCGGGCGCTCGGCGCCGCCGGACTCGTGCACGACGTTCTCGGGCTCCTGCACGACCTCGAGGATCACCTCCCCGAGGCGGAAGAAGGCCTGCCGCGGCGCGCCGGCCGGGGTCGGCTCCTCGCGCACGCGGCGCAGGTCCAGCCCGGCGCGCTGTAGCGCGGCGACGGTCCGGTCGAGCTGGGGCGTGATCGCGACGACGTGATCGATCGCGATCACGCCGTTGGGGTGCTCGCCCGCGGGCGCCGGCGCGGGCTGCTCGCCGATCGCGGTGGGGAGGCCGTCGAGCTCGGCGGTGTCGATCTCGCGCAGGCTCCATCGGCTGATCCCGCTGCCGGGGCGCTCGCCGGCCAGCTGCACGCTGACCGAGCCGAGCAGGCAGCACTCGCCGGCGAGCGTGAAGCCGAACGCCGACCAGCGCGACGGCTCGTCGGCCAGTGTGATCTGCTCGATCGTCGGTGCCGGCATCGTCTTCCCGAACCTCCCGCCGCGGCCCCGCTGGCGCGGCCTGCGGCGTTAGCTAAGACGTAGGGATGCAGGATGCGTCGCAGCTCAGCAACCGTCGCCGGCTGGCGATCCTCGCGATCTGCTGCATGAGCCTACTGATCGTGGCGATGGACAACACGATCGTGAACGTCGCGCTGCCGTCGATCCGCCGCGAACTGCACGCCTCGCTGCCCGGTCTGCAGTGGACGATCGACGCGTACACGATCGTGCTTGCGAGCCTGCTGCTGCTGTCCGGCTCGACCGCCGACCGGCTCGGGCGCAGGCGCGTCTTCCAGTCGGGGCTCCTGCTTTTCGGCGGCGGCTCGCTGCTGTGCAGCCTCGCGCCGACGCTCGGCTGGCTGATCGCGGCCCGCGCCCTTCAGGCGGTGGGCGGCTCGATGCTGAACCCGGTGGCGCTGTCGATCATCACGAACGTCTTCACCGAGCGCCGGGAGCGCGCCCGCGCGATCGGCGCTTGGGGCGCGGTCGTGGGGATCAGCCTCGCGCTCGGCCCGATCGTCGGCGGCGCGCTGACGGAGTCGGTGAGCTGGCGCGCGATCTTCTGGATCAACGTGCCGATCGCGCTGGCCGCGGTCGTGCTGACGGCGCTGTTCGTGCCCGAATCCCGAGCTGCGCGGGCGCGGCGGGTGGACCCGGTGGGACAGCTGCTCGTGATCGTCGCGCTCGCGACTTTGACGTACGCGATCATCGACGCGCCCGAGGCCGGCTGGGCCTCCGCGCAGACGATCGCGCTGTTTGCGCTGGCCGGCGGCGCGGTGGCGGGCCTACTCGCCTACGAGCCGCGCCGCGAGGACCCGCTGCTGGAGCTGCGCTTCTTTCGCAGCGCGCCCTTCTCCGGGGCTACGTTGATCGCGGTGAGCGCGTTCGCGGCGTTCAGCGGCTTCCTGTTCCTGAACACGCTCTACCTCCAGGACGTGCGCGGCTACTCGCCGCTCGACGCCGGCCTCTGCACGCTGCCGATGGCTCTCGCGGCGTTGATCTGCAGCCCCATCTCGGGCCGCGTGGTGGGCGCTCGCGGGCCGCGCTGGCCGCTGATCGTGGCGGGCGGCTGCATGGTCGTGAGCTCCGCGGCGCTGACCCAGCTGAGCGCCGCCACGCCGTTGGCGTTGCTGCTGATCGCCTATGCGGTCTTCGGCGCGGGCTTCGGCACGGTGAACTCGCCGATCACCTATACGGCGGTCTCGGGCATGCCCGACAGCCAGGCGGGCGTCGCCGCGGCGGTCGCCTCGACGAGCCGCCAGGTCGGCCAGACGCTCGGCGTGGCGCTGACCGGGTCGATCCTCGGCACGGCGGTGGCGGGCGCGACCTTCGGGCCGGAGCTGGCATCCGCGAGCCACGCCGCGTGGTGGCTGATCACGGCCTGGGGCGCGGCGGTGGTGGCGCTGGGGGCGCTCACGACGGGGCGCTGGGCGCGGGCGACGGCGCGTCGCACGGCGGCGCTGCTGGCCGAGGGATCGGCGTGATGGGCTTGCTACAGGTGCGCAGCGGCGGCGTGTTCACTTTCTCCAACCGTCGAATGTGACGATGGCACGCCGCCGCGAGAATCCTCAGATGGGCTCGGGGGTGCAGACGAGGGTCGCAGAGACCTACCACCCGCATGCGCCCTTTCGGGACGAGCTGTTCGAGCCCGACGGGACGCCGCGCCCGGCGGCGGTTGCGCTGGTGCACGAGCTGCGCCGGCTCGGGCCCGAGGGGCTGATGGAGGCGGGCAGGCGCCGCGATGCGATCTTCATGCAGCAGGGGATCACGTTCGAGACCAGCGGCGGCGCCGGCTCCTCCCACGAACGGCCGTTTCCGCTCGATCTCGTGCCGCGCGTGCTCAGCGGCGAGGAATGGCGCGCGATCAAGCGCGGGCTGGCGCAGCGCATCCGCGCGCTGAACCACTTCGTCGATGACGTCTACCACGCGCGCGAGATCGTGAGGGAGGGCCTCGTGCCGTGGCGCCTGGTTGCCTCGTGCTCGCACTTCGCGCGCGCGGTGCACGGCATCAGACCGCCCGGGGGCGTGTATACGCACGTCGCGGGATGCGACCTCGTGCGCCACAGCGACGGCAGCTGGAAGGTGATCGAGGACAACGTGCGCATCCCCTCGGGCATCTCCTACGTGCTCGAGAACCGCGCTGCGATGGCCCGCCTCGTGCCAGAGCTGTTCGGCTCCTACCGGGTGCGCCGCGTGGATCACTATCCCCAGCTGCTGCTCGGCGCGCTGCGCGCGGTGGCGCCCTCCGCCGAGAGCGAGGCGACGGTCGTGGTGTGGACGCCCGGCCCGGCAAACCCGGCCTACTTCGAGCATGCCTTCCTCGCGCGTCAGATGGGCGTCGAGCTCGTCGAGGCCTCGGACCTGGTCGTGCGCGACGACGTGCTCTACACGCGCACCACGCGCGGGCTCGAGCGCGCGCACGCGGTCTACCGGCGCCTGGACGACGACTTCGTCGACCCGCTCGAGTTTCGCCCGGACTCGCTGCTGGGCGTCCCGGGACTCGTGCGTGCCTACCGCGCGGGCAGCGTCGCGATCGCGAACGCGTTCGGCACGGGCGTGGCCGACGACAAGGCGATCTACTGCTTCGTGCCGGAGATGATCAGGTTCTACCTCGGCGAGGAGCCGATCCTCGACAACGTGCGCACCTACCTGCTCTCTGATCCGGAAGTGCTCGAGCATGTGCTCGAGCGCCTCGCCGACCTCGTCGTCAAGCCGACCGGCGAGTCGGGCGGCAAGGGCGTGATGATCGGCCCCCACGCCGACGAGGCGGAGATCGAGCGGATGCGCGCCCTGATCCAGGCCGACCCGGAACGCTGGATCGCCCAGGACGTGGTGCGGCTCTCGACAGTGCCGACGGTCGCGGCGGACGGCACGCTCGTGCCGCGCCACGTGGACCTGCGCCCGTTCGCGGTCTTCGGCGAGCGCATCGACATCGTGCCGGGTGCTCTCACGCGCGTGGCGCTGGAGGAGGGCTCGCTGATCGTGAACTCCTCGCGCGGCGGCGGCTCGAAGGACACGTGGGTGCTCGAGGACGGCGACGACGCCGACCGCGCGGGCCCGCCGATCGCCGATACGCTGCCGCCGGCGCTGCCCGACCTGCGCTACGGGGCCTGGGTGGGCCAGCAGCAGCAACAGCAACAGGGGTCGCTGGGGGATTGATGAGATCGGATGAGGGGTCGCCCGTGGCCCGATCGGGGCGCGGCCCGCGCTGGGCGCCCGTGGCGATCGCGGCGTCCGCTGGGTGATGCTCGCGCGCATCGCGCATGAGCTGTACTGGCTGGGACGCAACCTCGCGCGCGCCGAGTTCACAGCGCGCGCGGCCGAGGCGGTGTTCCAATCAGAGATCCAGGGCACGACCGAATCGCTCTCGAGCGTGAGCTTCGGATCGGGCGGCCTGCTCGCGATGCTCGGCGACGTCGACGAGCAGTCCTCGAGCGGCGAGGCGCTGGGCCAGCTGACGCTCGACCCCGAGCATCCGGGCTCGATGCTCGCGAGCGTGGAACGCGCGCGCGAAGGCGCGCGCACGGTTCGCGACGTGATCAGCGCGGAGATGTGGGAGGCGATAAACACGACCTCGCTGCGCCTGCGCGGCGGCGGCCAGCCCGGTTGGAGCGCCCCCGCCGGCCCCTACTACGCCTCGCAGTACGTCAAGGAGCGCACCGCGTTGATCTGGGGCGTGGCGAACCGCTCGATGCTGCGTGACGAAGCCAAGTGCTTCCTCGACGCCGGCGGCCTGATCGAGACCTCCGACATGGTGCTGCGGATGCTGCGCGTCGCGCTGCCGCCGGGTGACTCCGCCGCCGACGTCCACGCGCTGATCCTGCTGCAGGCGGTGGGCGGCTTTCACGCCTACCTGCGCGCCGTGACCTCGCCGCCGAACGCCCATCCGGTCGCGCGCTTCCTGTTGTTCGAGCGCGCCTACCCCGATAGCGTGGCCGCCTGCGTGGACTCCCTGCACGAGGCATTCATGGCCGCCGACGTCGGCCCCCGCAACTCCAAGCCGGTGCTGCGCGTGAGCCGCCTGGCGGCCGACCTCGACTTCCAGCGCCGCGCGCTGCCCGAGGGAGCCGAGCTGACCGGCATCTGCGAACAGGTCCAGGGAGAGCTCACGCGCATCGATCAGGACGTGGCCGAGCGCTACTTCGCCGGCGCGGCGTCGGCGGGCGAGCGGAGGTGAGGGCCGTGCACTTCGCGATCCGCTACCTGACCGACTACGAGTACGACGCGCCCGTCACCGACAACCTCAACGCGCTACGGGTGCGCCCGGCGACGACCTCGACGCAGCGCTGCGACGAGTTCCATACGCGCATCGAGCCCGAGGCGCGCGTGAGCCGCTACCTGGACTACTTCGGCACCGAGGTGCTCGAGTTCGGCATCACCATGGCCCACGAGCGGATGACGATCGACGTGCGCGCGCGCGTGGTCACCTCGCCGCATCCGGACCCGCCCGAGGGCAGCTGGGAGAGCCTTCGCAGCGGCGCCTACATCGACGCGGCGGGAGAGTTTGCGCTGCCGTGGCAGGACCAGCCGCCGCTGACCGGCCTCGAGGAGCTCGAGCGCGCGCTCGATGCGGACAGCCCACTGGAGACGCTGCAGCTGCTGTGCGAGGTCGTGCCCGAGCGCTTCGAGTACCGCCCCGGCGCGACGTATGTGGGCTCGAGCGTGAGCGACCTGCTGGAGCTGCGGGCGGGCGTCTGCCAGGACTTCGCGCACCTCTCGCTCGTGCTGCTTCGCCGGCGCGGGATCGCGGCGCGCTACGTGTCGGGCTATCTGTGGGCGGCGCCCGCCGACGAGGGGACCGATTCGGTCGAGGTTGACACGCACGCCTGGCTGGAGGCGCTGCTCCCGAGCAGCGACGGCGGCGGCGAGCCGGTGTGGGTGGGGGCCGACCCCACCAACCGAAAGCTCGCCGACGAGACCTACGTGAAGATCGGCCACGGGCGCTTCTACGCCGACGTGCCGCCGGTCAAGGGCCTCTACCTCGGCGGCGCCAACTCGGAGCTGATGGCGGCAGTGACGATGTCGCGGCTGGACCCCCAGACGAGCGCCCGGGCCTAGTGACCTGAGTCAGAGATCAGCTGGCACCGCGTCGCGGAATAAGGCCGACTTCCCTGGGCTCGTTGCGTGTGAGGTCGACCTCGAGGGGCCCCGCACATGTTCCTGCGAAATGACGACTCAGGTCACTAGCCCGCGCCGCCCTCCCCGGCGGCTGCGTCTCCCACAGCGGCCTGATGGCCGTTGTCGGAGGGCAACTCGCGGCACACGCCTGCGACGCGCTCGACCGCGCGGAAGCCGAGCGATTCGTAGAGCGCGAAGGCGTGGTAGGCGGGGTCGGCGCCGATGACGAACTGTCGCGCGCCGTGGTGCTCGCAGCTGTGGCGGGCAGCGGCGACGAGGAGCCGCGAGCAGATGCCCCGGCGCCTGTGCTCGCGTGCGGTGTCGACCGTCTGGAAGCGCCCGCGCCCGCCTGTGACGACGATGCCGAGGCTGCCGAGGACCTCCTCACCGCCGGGCGTCAGCGCCACGTACCAGGCTCCGCGCCCCTCGCGGAACAGGTCGCGCAGATCCTGCTGGCGCCTGCGCTGGAACGCCCGCTGCATGTCCTCGGACAGCGGCTGCTCGTAGCCGGCGAGCTGCAGCTCGATGACCTCATCCCAGAGCTGCTCCTCGCGCCCGGCGACGGGGTCGAGCGCGCGCACGAGCACGTCCCGGTTCTCGCGCGGGTGCGCTGCGAGCTCACCGGCCCCGGCGAGCAGGCCGACGGTCTCCTCGAGGTCATAGCCGCGGGGCTGGAACTCCTCACGCGCGCTGCCGAGGGCGCCGCTCGGCTCATCCCAGGCAAACGTGCGGTGGCGTATGCGCGGGTCGGCTGCGAACTCTTTGGCGAACAGATCCTCCCAGCGCGCGCCGTCCCCGGGCGCCGGGGGCGCATCGAACAGGAGCAGGTTGCCCCACCAGTGAATCGGATTGCTGGGCGAGCGCACGACGAGGTAGCCGTCGCGACGCTCGAGCACGCGGTCGGCCGGCAGCACGTCGAGGTTGGTCGCCCAGATCAGCGACCTCGGCGTATCGCTGGCGCTCATCGCCGCGCGCCGCGTATGGTTCACGCGCGTTCGCTCGCGTCGGCGGAGACGGCGAGCGTGTAGAGGAGCCACCGCTCCCGCACCGCGCCGATGCGGTCGTAGAGCGCCTGCGCGCGGAGGTTGTCGGGACCGGTCTCCCATTCCAGGCGCGAGGCTCCGCGCTCGGCGCAGCGCGCCAGGCACGCGCCGACGAGGCGCTCCGCGAGCCCCGATCCCCGCGCCGGCGGCGCGACATAGAGGTCGTTCATGATCCCGATGCGCGTCGCCTCGGTGGTGTCCCAGCTCCAGAACACCGTGGCGAAGCCCGCGGCGCGAGAGCGTTGATCGCGGGCGATCAGCTGCATCCCCTCGAGCTCGGGCTCGACGATCAGCCGGCGCGAGAGGGCGAGCAGATCCTCGTCGGCCGGCGCCGTCTCGTAGAAGTCGCAGTAGGCGCGCATCAACACCATCAGGTCGTCGAGGTCGATCTCGGTTGCGACCTCGATCGAGTACACGCACGCCATGATGCTCAGCGACCTCGGAAGGCTCTTGACACGACGTTCATCGTAGGCCGATCGTCGTAGTCTTACGTGAGCGCAACAGCGCTATGGCGTGAATGTGTGGGATGCAATCAAGCTTGCAGGGCGTGCACGCGCAGCTTGACTGTCAGAGACGCTTACGCCTAGCCTTCACATTTCACACCGAGGAGGGACCTTCGGTGGGCGACGTTTGCAGTGGCGCTACGGGGGGCATGCGGCGTTGCGGCAATCAACCGAGACTGGGGACACCATGGATGGCATGTTGAGACCGCTTCGCCGCTCGATGATCACTGGAGCGGCCGTGGTCGCGCTCGCGCTGCTCGCACCGACGATCGCGAACGCGGCGGAACCGCTGAGCCCGTACGCGACCGCTTCCGGCGAACACCTCGCGCTGTCGGTCGATGCGTTGGGCACCAACAACCCCGAAGGCGGCCCCATAAAGGTCGAAAAGAAGGACGTCGGAGAGACCGTGCGCGCGGCCTACCTGTTCGCGGCCAGCACCGGCGAAACCGGCTATGAACCTAAAAATGGCGACGTGACGCTCGACGGCACGCCCGTCGAATGGGAACCGGGACACACGATAACGAGCGACATCAACTCCTACAACGCGGTCGCGAACGTCACATCGATCGTCAAGCCGGTCGTCGACCCTGCCGCTCCCGGGCTGATCACCTTCACAGTCGCCGAGGGCAACGGGACCGAGTTCTACGACGGTGAGATCCTCGCCGTGATCCTCGAAGACCCGGCCGTCAACGAACAGCGCAGCATCACGCTGCTCTACGGCGCCCAGAACCCGCTCGGCGACACCTTCCACGTGGGTCTCTCCGAACCCGTCGAAAAGGGCAACCCGAACTTCGCACTGAACCTCAGCCTGGGTATCTCCTACGGATACCAGGCGGTGTTCGGCGAAGAAGGGGAACAGCTCCCAGACGCAAAGCGCGCCCTGGCGAAGGTGGTGCCAGAGGGCGAATACAGCCAGTACAGCACTGTCAAGGTCAATGGAAAACTGATGACCAGCTCGGCGGGCGGACAGGACGACTGCTTCGAAAAGTACTCCCCCAAACCGAACTGGGGAACGAACTGCCCGAACGGCACGCTGATTACCGCCGGCGGCATCGGCGACGTGCGCACACCGCAAGACCCGATCAACCCGGAAGCGACGCCGGAAAAGTGCGAGGAAGAAGGCTATCCGCCCCCGCACAGCTGCGACGACGAGCTCTACACGCTCCTCCCGTTCGTGAGCGACGGCGAAAGCGCGATCTCGTTCGAAACTGACAACCCGTCGGACAACGACAACATCTTCTTCGGGGCGCTCGAAGCCCACGGAGCGGCTGCGGTCGTCGGTGAAGGCATTACGCTCTCACCTGCGACGGGCACGAACAAAGTCGGCGAATCGCACACGGTGACGGCGTCCGTGCAGAACGAACACGGTGAACCGGTTGTGGGAACGGTTGTACACTTCCAGGTGACCGCCGGGCCGAACACCGGCCTCACCGGAGAAGGCACGACCGACTCAAGCGGGAAGGCATCGTTCACGTACAGCTCGAGCAAGGCTGGCACCGACACGATCGTCGCGTCGTTCACGAACGCGCACGCCGTCAAGGACGAATCGAACTCGGTCACCCAGACGTGGACCGAAGCAGCGCACACCGAACCACCAGTGACGACGACGACTGCAACCGCGACGACAACCACCCCGAAACCGGCGAGCGGCGTGCTCGCATTCGGCACCGCGCACCTCGCGAGCAGCTCGAAAGCGTGCGTGGCGAGCAGCGGCTACGTGGCGTCGGTGAGCGGCAAGGACATCGCATCGGTGACCTATACGCTCGACGGCCACAAGCTCAAGACGACCGCGCACTCGAGCCACGGCAGCTACTCGCTGCGGATCAAGGTGAGCAGCGGCAACCAGCACCACCTCTCGATCCACGTGGTGTTCACGCCGGCCAGCCACACCTCCGCGGTGACGCTGCACAGGACCCTCGCGCGCTGCGCGGCGCGGGTGATAACGCCGCGCTTCACCGGCTGATCGGCGGGGGGCGAAGATGAGCATGACGGGCGGCTGCATGAGCTCGGCCGCCCGTCATGCGTGGGAGAATCCGGGGATGAGGACGCGATCTCTGATAGCCGCGCTGGCGTTCTCGGCGCTCGCGCTCGCGCTCCTGCCCGCCTCCCGAGCGGGCGCCGAAACCGCTGCGCAGCCCTCGCCCCCAGCGAACTCGGGGGCCGCGCCGGCGCCGCAGGCCACCGCCCCCGCGGGCTCCGCTCCATCGGCGATCGGCGCGCCGCCGGCAACCGCGCCGACGAGCGCACCCGCCGCCCCCGAAGAACGGCTCTCGAACGAAACCACCCTCACCACCTGGGCACACCCGGTCGAAGAAATGTCGATCTTCACCCGCCCCGATGTGCACTCGCGGCGCGTCGCTCGCGTGCACCTGCTCACCGAGGACGGCTTTCCCGAGGTCTACGCGCTGCTCGCCAGCCGGGTCGTCGACGGGACCACCTGGATCAGGATGCCGATCCCGGGGCGGCCGAACGGCCGCGTCGGCTGGGTGCTGCGCGAAGCTCTCGGAGGTCTTCACGAGACGCACTGGCGGATCGTCGTGAACCTCGGCGAGCGACGGCTGACCGCCCTCTACGACGGCAGGCGGCGCTTCGTTGCGCCGGTCGGCGTCGGCAAGCCAAGCACGCCGACCCCGACCGGCCACTTCTGGATCCGGGAGCGCTTCCGCCTGACCAGTCGCAGCAACCCGTACTGGCCCTACGCGCTCGGCACTTCGGACTACTCCACGCTCTCGGAATGGCCCGGCGGCGGCGTGATCGGCATACATGGCGACTTCGGCGAACCGGAAAAGATCCCCGGCGACCCCTCCCACGGGTGCGTGCGCATGCACGACTCCGACATCGCCTGGCTCGCGCCGCGGATCACGCTCGGCACGCCCGTGGAGATCGTGCGCTAGTCCGTCGCGCGCTGGCCCACGTCGGCGGGCGCGGTTGATCTACGATCCCGCTGCGTCATGTCCGCAGCGTCGGCTTCCGCAGCCGTGCCCGCCGTCGTGTCCCGCCCGCGGCTGCGACTGATCTTCTCCGGGCTGATGCTCGTGCTGCTGCTGGCGGCGCTCGATCAGACGATCGTCGCCACCGCGCTGCCGACGATCGTCGGCGACCTCGGCGGCCTCAACCGCCTCTCGTGGGTGACGAGCGCGTTCCTGCTCGCGCAGACGGCGGTGACGCCGATCTACGGCAAGCTCGGCGACCTCTACGGGCGCAAGCGCATGCTGGAGGGCGCGATCGTCGTGTTCCTGATCGGCTCGGCGCTCTGCGGCCTGGCGAACAGCATGACCGAGCTGATCGCGTTCCGGGCAGTCCAGGGTCTCGGCGCCGGCGGCCTGATCGTGCTCGTCCAGGCCGCCGTCGGCGACGTCGTGCCACCGCGCGAACGCGGCCGCTACCAGGGCCTGTTCGGGGCCGTGTTCGGCGTCGCCAGCGTCGCCGGGCCGCTGCTCGGCGGCGCGATCGTCGAGAACTTCTCCTGGCGTTGGATCTTCTACGTCAACCTTCCCGTCGGCGCGCTCGCCCTGATCGTGATCTCTGCCACGCTCCCGGCGACCGGCCGCCGCGCCCGCCCGCGCATCGACTACCTCGGCGCCGCCCTGCTCGCCGCGGCGCTCAGCGCGATCGTGCTCGTCGCGAGCCTCGGCGGGACGACGTGGCCGTGGGGCTCGGCCCAGACGATCGTTGTCACCCTGCTCGGCCTCGTGCTGCTGGCCTTCTTCGCCGCCGTCGAGCGGCGTGCGGAGGAGCCCGTGCTCCCGCCCGCGCTGGCGCGCGATCGCGTCTTCGTCGTCGCCTGCGCGGAGTCGCTGATCGTGGGCTTCGCGCTGTTCGGCTCGGTTACGTTCCTGCCGCTCTACTTCCAGACCGTCGACGGCGCGAGCCCGACCGGCGCCGGTCTGCGCCTGGTGCCGATGATGCTCGGCGTGCTCACGATGTCGATCGTCTCCGGCCAGATCATCACGCGCACGGGCCGATATCGCGTCTTCCCGATCGCTGGCACCGCGCTCATGACGCTCGGCCTGGCGCTGCTCTCGCGCCTCGACGTCGGCACGAGCAGCGCGACCGCGTTCGTGTACCTGCTGATCCTCGGGCTCGGGCTCGGATCGGTGATGCAGGTGCTCGTCCTCGCGGTGCAGAACGCCGTCGACTACTCGGTGCTCGGCGCCGCCACCTCGGGCGTAACGCTCTTCCGCGGCATCGGCGGCTCCCTCGGCGCGGCAGTGTTCGGGTCGATCTTCACCTCCCGGCTGACCTCGGAGCTGCACAACACGTTCAAGGGCCCGCTCGGGCGAGCGGTCGCCTCCGGCGCGCGGCTGACGGGGGCGCAGGTCTCGCACCTGCCACCCGCGCTGCGCAGCACCTACGAGCATGCCTACGTGCACGCGCTCCAGCCGGTCTTCCTCGCCGCGGCCGGCGTGGCCGGGGTCGGCTTTGCGCTCAGCTGGACGCTGGAGGAGCGTCCGCTGCGCGAAGCTCCCGCCACCAGCCGCGGCCTCGACGACGGCCTCGCGGCGCCGCGCTCGCTCGACTCGCTGGCCGAGATCGAGCGCTGCCTCGCTCGAGTGACGGGCGAAGACGTGCGCCGGCGCTACGGCGAACGAATGGCCGAACGGGCGAACATCTCGCTCAGCCCTGGCGCCACCTGGGCGCTCGTGCGCATCGAGGAGCACGGCGTCGCCGGCGCCAGAGCGCTCGCCGCCGACATCGGCGTGGCGCCGGAGCGCGTTCTAGCGGTCGTCTCCGAGCTGCGCGAGCACGGCCTGATCGCCGGCGAGGACGGAGCGGCCTCGCTCACCGCCGAGGGGAGCACGCTTGCCGAGCGCGCCGTCGCGGCACGCCGCGAACTGCTCACGGAGGCGCTCGCCGACGACACCGCGATGCGCGATCCGGCCGTCGAGCAACTGCTGCGCCGCCTCGCGAGCGAGCTCGCCGGTGAGCCGCCCGTGCGCGCATAGGCCACCGGGGCGCGACGGAGCGCGGGCGCAGGCTGGCTCGCGCCCCCGACACCGCTCGTGCGCGAGCTCGGTCGCGGGCCTAACGCCGTGCGCTCGCGGGCGAGGGCCCGCTCGCGGTCTCGGCCGGCAGCGCGCGGCCCATCCACACGTGCTCGATCCCGGCCTCCGTGAACGGAGCGGACTCGACCGTGAAGCCCGCGCGGCGGTAGAGCTCGGTCGCGCACAGCTGCGCGGCCAGCCGTGCGCGCACGCAGCCGAGCTCGCGGGCACGTATCAGCGCGAGCTCGAGCATCCGCAGCGCGATCCCCTGCCTGCGAGCCTCGGTCGCCACCGCGACGCGTCCGATCTTCGCCGTCTCGCCGTCGAGCAGCAGCCGCAGCGTGCCCACGACGCGGCCCTCCTCGGCGTCGAGCGCGACGAGGTGCTGTGCGTGATCGTCGCGCCCGTCGATCTCTTCGCTGCGAGGAACCCCCTGCTCGTCGCAGAACACCCGCTCGCGCAGCGCGAGCGCAGCTTCGAGCTCGGCATCGTGCTTCACCCAGCGGATCTCTCTCGCCTGCTCTCGCATCCCTCGAGGATATGCCCCTGGCGAGGCTCCGCCCGCGGGCCCTGCGGGTAGGGTGCGCGCATGGATCATCACTTCGTCGGCCCGCGCTACACGGTGGGGATCGAGGAGGAGCTGATGATCGTCGACCCCTCGACTTTCGACCTCGTCAGCGCCATAGACGCGATCGTCGGCGAGGCGCCGCCGTCGGGCGCGATCCAGCCCGAGCTGCTCGAGTCCGTGCTCGAGATCGCGACCTCGCCGTGCCCCGACGTGCGCTCGGTTGGCGCCGAGCTCGTAGCGCTTCGAACGCTCGTGCGCGAGCGCGCGCGAGAGCACGGGCTGGAGATCGGCGCCGCCGGCACGCACCCGTTTGCGCGCTGGGAGGACCAGCGCGTGGTCAGCGACAACCGCTACCGCGGCCTCGTGCGCTCGCTCGGCTTCGTCGCGCGCCAGGAGCTCGTCTTCGGGATGCACGTGCACGTCGGCATGGCCGACGCCGAGGAGGCGATCCAGGTCGCAAACGGGTTGCGCGTGCACGTGCCGCTGCTGATCGCCCTATCGGCCAACTCGCCGCTGTGGCGGGGCGCGCTCACCGGTTTGATGTCCAGCCGCGTGCCGATCTTCCGCGCGTTTCCCCGCGTCGGGCTGCCGCCGCGCTTCAATAGCTGGGAGGACTACAGCCAGCGGGTGGACACGATGTCGAACGCGGGCATGATCGAGGACTACACCTACCTGTGGTACGACGTGCGCCCCCACCCGCGCCTCGGCACGGTCGAGATCCGCGCGATGGACTCGCAGACGCGCGTCGCGCACACGATCGCCCTCGCCGCGCTGATCGTCTCGCTCGTGAAGCTGCTCACCGAGCGCTATCAGCGCGGCGAGGACGCGCTTGACCAGCCGTGGGAGCTGCTCGACGAGAACCGCTGGATCGCGGCCCGCCACGGCCTCGACGCCGAGCTGCTGGACCCGATCACGCTCACGCGCCGCGGGGCGCGCGAGCTCACCTCCGAGCTGCTGTCGGAGCTGCGCCCGCATGCGCGCGATCTGCGCTGCGAGGGGGAGCTCGGCGGCATCGAGGATCTGCTGCGCGCCGGCAACGGCGCCTCTCGTCAGCGGATGGTCTTCGAGGCCAACGAAGACCTGCGCGAGCTGATGGCGGAGATCGTGGCCACCAGCGCGGGCTCCTAGCTAGCCGCCTGGCAGCGGCCCGAACGCCGCCAGCGGACCCGCGCCCGCTCCCCCCAGCAGCACCCGCGCGGCCGCGCGCGGCCGGTCGCCGGGGGCGTAGAGCTCGCTGTCATCGCCGCCGGCAGCGGAGCATGGCGCCGGCCGGCCGTCGGCGAACGTCACGCCGTAGTAGAAGGCGTGCGCCGGCGCGAGCGCCGGATCGCCGAGCAGCGAGTCGCGCAGATAGGCCGCTTCGGCGGCCTGGCTGGCCTGCCCGAGCACGTCTCCGTGCCGGCAGTAGAAGGCGCCCACCTCGGTGAACCAGACCTGCGTCCCCGCGCCCCCGCCCGGCAGCGCCCGCTCGAGGCCCAGCAGCGGGCCCTCGCGCCGCTGCGCCGTCGCGCGGTAGGGATGCACGCCCCAGATCGCCGGTGTGAACGTCAGCGCGTGCTCGTATTCGTGCTCGTAGACGGGTGCCTGCGGTGCGTCTTCGAGGTCGCCCGCGACCACGTCGCAGGTGCGCAGGGCCACACACAGCGCGTTCGCCGCGTCGGCGAGCTCCGCCGCGCGCGCGGCGGGCAGGCGTCCCTGATCGTTCGGCTCGTTCCACGGCTCCACGTAGGCGATCGGGTGCCCCAGCGCGAGCGCCCGCCCGAGCACGGCCTGCAGGCTTGAGACATAGGCGCCGGTGGAGCTCGGATAGGAGCTGTCGTAGCTCGTCAGCGCGAGCACCGGTTCCAGGCCGGCGGCGCCCACGTCGGTGAGCCACGCTTCGAAGCGTTCGCGGTAGTCGCCGCCAGCGCTCGGGCCGCCGCTGAGCTCCTGCGGCGCGTTCCACTGCAGCACGTAGCGCGCGAAGGAGACGCCCCGGAAGGGGCCCTGCAGCCGGTTCTCGAGCAGCTCCGCGAGCGGGCTGCTCGCGAAGGAGCCATCCCACACCGGCAGGCTCTGGTCGGAGATGCCGTCGATCGCCGCGCCCGCCGCGGTCGCCGTCGCGCGCGCCGCGCCCGCCGGCGGGCCCGCGAGCGCGGCCAAGCACAGGAGCGCGCACAGCGCGGCGTTGCGGATGGCGGCGTTCGCGATCGCTCAATTGTCGCCTCGGCGCACCGCCAGCGGCAGCGGTTGACAGAATTGAGCGCGCCGCAGGCGATCAGGCGCCCGCGAGCACCGCTCGGCGCTCGGCGTAGCGCTCGCCGCGCTCGGCCATCTCGACGAGCGAGGCCGGCGGCTCGAAGCGCTCGCCGTAGCGCGCGGCGAGCTCCCGCGCGCGCGCCACGAACGCGCTCGGCCCGCACGCTGCCGGGTCGCTCGGGTTCTGATAGCCGTCGATGTACTGGAGCACGCCGCCCGTCCACCCCGGGAAGCCGATGCCCAGGATCGAGCCGATGTTCGCATCGGCCGCCGTCTCGATCACGCCCTCGTCGAGGCACTTCACCGCCTCGATCGACTCGATGAACAGCATCCGCTCCTCGAGATCAAGCAGCGAGAGCGAGGCCGGGTCGTCGGTCTCCGGGAAGAGCTCTTTGAGACCCTTCCAGAGCCCCGCGCGCTTGCTTGTGGCCCCGGGGGTGCCGTCCTCGTAGTCGTAGTAACCGGCCCCGGCGAGCTTGCCGCCGCGACCCTGCTCGAGCAGCCGGTCTACGACCTGGAACGACGCTCGGTCCTCGAAGGTCCCGCCTTCGGCCTCCACGGCCGCCTTCGTCGCGTCGCGGATCTTGCGCGCGAGGTTGAGGTTCAGCTCGTCGCTGAGCTGCAGCACGGGGGCCGGATAGCCCGCCTGGCTCGAGGCCTGCTCGATCGAGGCCGCCGGCACGCCCTCCAGCAGCATCCCGACGCCCTCGTTGATAAACGTTCCGATCACGCGGCTGGTGAAGAAGCCGCGGCTGTCGTTGACGACGATCGGCGTCTTCTTGATCTGCCTGGCGAGGTCGAGCGCCCGGTAGAGCGTCTGGTCGCTGGTCTTCTCGCCCTTGATGATCTCGAGCAGCGGCATCTTGTCGACGGGGCTGAAGAAGTGCAGCCCGATGAAGTCCGCCGGTCGCGAGACACCCTCGGCGAGCTCGGTGATCGGCAGCGTCGAGGTGTTCGAGCCCAGCAGCGCGTCCCCGCGCAGGTGCGGCTCGATCTCGGCGAACACCTGCGCCTTGACGGCGGGATCCTCGAACACGGCCTCGATCACGAGGTCCGCGCCGTCGGCGGCTCCGGCGTCGTCGGTCGGCGTGATCCGCGCGAGCAGCTGATCGCCCTGCTCCTGCGTCGAGCGACCCCGCGAGACGGCCTTCTCGACGAGTCCCTGCGAGTAGCCCTTGCCGCGCTGCGCGGCCTCCATCGAGACGTCCTTCAGCACGACCTCGATCCCCGCTTTGGCGCAAACGTAGGCGATCGCGGCGCCCATCATGCCGGCGCCGAGCACGACGGCCTTCTTCGCGCTGTGGCGCTCGAGGTCCTCGGGGCGACCGCGGTCGCCGCCGACCTGCTGCATGTCGAAGAAGAACGCCTGGATCATGTTCTTGGAGACCTGTCCCGTGAGCAGGTCGACGAAGTAGCGCCCCTCGATCTCGATCGCGTTGTCGAAGTCGACCTGCGCGCCCTCGACCGCCGCGGCCATGATGTGGTGCGGCGCGGGGTAGTTGGCCCCCTTCAGCTGCTTGCGCAGGTTCGCCGGGAAGGCCGGCAGGTTCTGCGCCAGCTTCGGGTTCGAAGGAGTCCCGCCCGGGATCTTGTAGCCCTTCACGTCCCACGGCTGCACGACCGGCTCCTCCTGTGTGGCCCGCTCCTTGACCCACGCCTTGGCCGCGGGCACGAGCTCGTCCTGCCTCGCAACGACCTCGTCGAGGATGCCGACCTCGATCGCCTTTGCGGGGCGCAGGCGCTGACCCTGCATCAGCAGCAGCATCAGCGCATCCACGATCCCCAGCATCCGCACCGTGCGCACGACCCCGCCGGCGCCCGGGAGCAGCCCGAGCTGCACCTCCGGGAATCCCATCTGCACCTTCGGGTCGTCCACCGCGATGCGGTGGTGCGTCGCCAGGCAGATCTCCAGACCGCCGCCGAGAGCGGCGCCGTTGATCGCGGCGACGACGGGTTTGCCGAGCGTCTCCAGACGTCGCAGCTGAGCCTTCCCGGCCCTCACCATCTCTGCGAGCTGCGGGGCATCGTCCTTCGTTGCCATCTTGAGGTCGTTGAGGTCGCCGCCGGCGAAGAACGTGTTCTTGGCGGAGGTGATCACGACCCCGGTGATGTCGTCCTTCTCCGCCTCCAGTCGGTCGATCGTGGCGGCCATCGATTCGGCGTATGCGCGGTTCATGGTGTTGGCCGACTGGTCGGGGTCGTCGAGGGTCAGCAGGACGATGCCGTCGTCGTCCTTCTCCCAGCGGATGGTCGTGCTCTCTCCCATGATCAGATCGCCTCCACGACTGTCGCGATGCCCATGCCGCCGCCGACGCAGAGCGTCGCCAGCCCGTAGCGGCCGCCGGTGCGGTGCAGCTCCTCGATCAACGTGCCGAGGATCATCCCCCCGGTCGCGCCGAGCGGATGGCCCATCGCGATCGCACCGCCGTTGGCGTTGACCTTCTCGATGTCGAGGCCCATGTCGCGCACGAACCGAAGCACGACCGCCGCGAACGCCTCGTTGATCTCCACGAGGTCGAGCTGATCAATTGTGATGCCGGCCTTCTGCAGCGCCTTGCGGCTCGCCGGCGCCGGGCCGGTGAGCATGATCGTCGGGTCCGCGCCCGACACCGCCGTCGCCAGGATCCGCGCCTTCGGCGTCATGCCGAGGGCGTTGCCGGTGGCCTCGTTACCGATCGTCAGCAGCGATGCCCCGTCGACGATGCCCGAGCTGTTGCCGGGCGTGTGGACGTGCTCGATCTTCTCCACCCAGTGGTACTTCTGCAGCGCCACCGCGTCAAAGCCGCCCATCTCGCCGATCGCGGCGAACGACGGCTTCAGGCCACCGAGCGTCTGCACCGTCGTGCCCGGGCGGATGAACTCCTCGTGGTCGAGGACTACGTTCTCGTTGAGGTCCTTGACGGGAATCACGGCGCTCGCGAAGCGGCCCTCGGCCTCGGCGCTTGCCGCCCGCTCCTGCGAGCGCGCCGCGTAGGCGTCCACGTCCTCGCGGCTGAACTCCTCGATTGTCGCGATCAGGTCGGCGCTGATGCCCTGGGGCACGAACGAGGTGTCGTAGTTCGTCTCGGGATCCATCGCCCAGGCGCCGCCATCGGAGCCCATCGGCACCCGCGACATCGACTCCACGCCGCCCGCGAAGACGAGGTCCTCCCAACCCGAGGCGACCTTCTGCGCGGCGACGTTCACCGCCTCCAGCCCCGATGCGCAGAAACGGTTGAGCTGCACGCCCGCGACCGTGTCCGGCAGCCCGGCCTTGATCGCCGCGGTCTTGGCGATGTCCGCGCCCTGGTCGCCCACCGGAGAGACGCAGCCGAGCACGACGTCGTCGACGCGTGCGGGGTCGAGCTTCTCGTTGCGCACGAGCGTCTCGTGCATCAGGCCAACGACGAGGTCGACGGGCTTGGTGCCATGCAGCGATCCGTTGAACTTGCCCTTCCCGCGCGGGGTTCGGATCGCGTCAAACACCAACGCCTCTGCGGCTGCCATGTCTCGGACCTCCCGGGTCGTGGTCCCGCGGAATGCGGGGGTCGCGGTTGCTGCCGGCGCAACGCTACCACACAAACGTTCATGCGTGAACGCAAGTATTATCTACGGCGAGCCATGCATACGACGGCCACCGCAAGCGCCGCGCGCCGCAGCCAGGCTGAGCGCAGCGCCTCCACCAGGCAGGCGCTGCTCGACGCGACGATCGCCTGCCTGGTCGAGGACGGCTACGCCAAGACGACGACCAGCCGCGTGGCCGAGCGCGCGGGCGTCTCACGCGGAGCGCATCTGCACCACTTCCAGACGCGGCAGGCGCTCGTCGCCGCCGCGATGGAGCACCTCGCCGAGCGCCGCGGCGAGCACCTGCTGGCGGCCGCCGAGAAGCTCCCGCCCGGACGCGAGCGCCTCGCCCAGGGCCTCGACCTGCTCTGGTCGGGCTACGCCAGCCCGCTCTACCAGGCCGCGCTCGATCTGTGGACGCACGCGCGCACCGACCCTGAGCTGCGCGAGCGCCTGGCCCCGGTCGAGCGCAACCTCGACCGCCAGACGCTGCGCCTGAGCAGGACGCTGTTCGGCGAGCTCGCCGAGCAGCCGGGCTTTCACAGCCTGCTCGAGATGGCCGCCGCGACGATGCGCGGCCTGGCCCTGCTCGACACGCTGCACCCGGGCGGCGGGCGCAACCGCAAGCAGTGGCCCTACTGCCGCGACCGGCTCGTCGAGCTGTTCGAGCGCGCCGCCTGATCGACCCCGCCGGGCGAGCCTGATTGGAGCAGCCGCGCGCGCCCGCGCCGCCGTCCGCGCGAGCCCGCCTCCGTCGTCAAACCCGCAGCGCGAGACCGAGGGTCACGTGGACCCGCATCTGCGCCGGCGTCTGGCCGGCGCCGATCAGATCCGCGGCGCGCGCGAGGAGCTCCGCGCGGTCGGCCTCGGACAGCGCCGCGACCCAGCTGAATGAGGACACCCAGGCGAGGGTCTGCTCCGCGTCGGCGGCCTGGGAGCTCATCACCCGCACCTCCCACGGCTCTCCCCAGCCCCCGGCCTCGCGCACCGCCTCCTGCCAGGGCGGCCCGTCGAAGTAGGGGTGCTGCGGACGCGCCTGGCTGATCAGCTCGCCGAGGTCGTGCGCCCAGGAGGCCTCCCGCCAGTCGGGCACCGTGCTCACCACCGCGAGGCCGCCGGCGGGCCTAAGCACGCGGGTGATCTCAGCAAGCGCGGCGGATCGATCGAACCAGTGAAAGGCGTCGGCGATCGTCACGGCCGCGACCGCATCGTCGGCCAGCGGGATCGCCTCGGCCAGGCCCTCCAGCACGCGCTCCTGCCCGACGCTCGCGGCGAGCTTGCTGCGCAGGGACTCCTGCGGCTCGACGGCCGTCACGTCGAGCCCGGCCGCTACCAGCGCCCTCGTGAGCTTGCCCGTGCCCGCAGCGAGGTCGAGCACCGGCGCCTCGCGCGCGAGGCCGAGCTCGGCGCACAGCGCGCCCGCGACGGCCGGGGCGTGCTCGGGGCGCCCGCGCTCATAGACATCGGCGAGGGACGCG
This sequence comes from Solirubrobacteraceae bacterium, assembly GCA_035314465.1. Classification (GTDB taxonomy): domain Bacteria; phylum Actinomycetota; class Thermoleophilia; order Solirubrobacterales; family Solirubrobacteraceae; genus Palsa-744. The sequence goes on from DATFZM010000033.1 coordinate 45,787, forward strand.
AACTGGCGGGCGAGCGGGTGAAGCGTCACACGCCGCAGGGTACGCGCGCGCGGGACGCTAGGTGGCGTCGCGCCGTGCCAGGAAGCGGGCGAGACCGTGATAGCTCTGCCCGGGTGGCAGCGCCTGGGCGTAGGAGGCGGCCTCGCGTGCGCCCGGCGCGGCCTCGAAGGCGCGGCGCATCGCAGCCACGAACCCGGCTTCGTCGAGCTCGCTCGCGAGCGCCTCCACACGCGCGAGCTCTTCGCGCAGCGCCTCGATCTGCTCATCGGCGTCCCCGTAGGAGCCGAAGTGCGTGGGCACGAGCATGCGCGGGTGCCAGCCCTGGATCACCTCCAGCGAGCGCCGCCACGCCGGCAGGTCGATGTCCGGCGGCGGCGTCGGCGCGAGGACCGGGCCGGCGCCCACGCGCACGCCTGCGACGTCGCCGACGAACGCGTAGCCGCTCGGTTCGTGCAGGTAGGCGAGGTGGTGCGAGGCGTGGCCCGGCGTGTAGGCCACGCGAAAGCCCTCCACGATCTCGCCCCCGCGCAGCACGTCGACCCGCTCGGCGGGGACGGGCAGGACCTCGCCCCAGAGGGTCTCCATCCGCTCGCCGTACAGACGCGAGGCGCTGGCGAGCAGCTTCGTCGGGTCGAGGAGGTGCGGGGCGCCGCGCTCGTGCACCCATGCGCGCGCATGCGGGAAGCGCTCCAGCAGCGATCCAGTAGCGCCCGCGTGGTCCAGGTGGATGTGCGTCAGCGCGAGCACACGCGGCTCGCGTCCATCCAAGGCTTCGAGCAGACGATCCATGCAGCTGCTCGGTCCGGGATCGACGAGCACGTCGCCGACCAGCCAGCTGCTGATCACGCGCGCGCGATCGAGGTGCAGGAGGTCGATCAGCTCGGGCTCGCCGATCGCTGCGGTGGCTGCTTCAGGGGTGCTGGCGTGCTCGCGCTCCAACGCGCGCCATCCTAGGCGACGCCGTCGCTCGCCTCGAGAGTCGGCGCCGCCCAGGCAGAGGCGCTCAGGCCGGCGGTGCGGTCGCCGAGTACATCAGCGACCCGGGCGTGGTCAGCAGCTCGCCGGTCTCGAGCAGCGTCTTCAGGCCCGAGAGGATCATCGGCCAGCCGCCGAAGAGTTCTTCGTTAGCGCCCTCGCGAAGCTGGTCGTGGGTGACGGTCAGGCGGCACGAGTCGCCGACCGGTTCGATCTCCCAGGTCACACGCGAGGTGGCCTCGGCCCTCACGTCCTCGCCCCAGAGCGCGTCGAAGCTCTGCACTAGCCGCAGCGGAGGCTCGACCTCGAGGTTCTCGCCGCGGCTGATCGCCACGCCCGCTTGCTTGCTTGTGCCCTTCAGGGTGCCCCCGCCTGCCTGCCTGCCTGCGCCGGTGAGGGTGTGCCGTTCAGGGTGTGCCCGCCAGGGTGTCCTCCCGCAGGGAGGGTCGGGGTGTCCTTCCCGAGGGAGGGCGCCGGGGTGAACGGCCTCGTAGCTCGATCCCGGCGTCCAGTCCGAGCTTATCCCGACGCCGAAGCTGTACTTGCTGCGCATCTCGCCGTCGGTGATCGCCTGCCAGAGGCGCTCGGGCGTCGTCTTGATGTAGATCTCGAACACCTTCTCCATTGTCTGCTCCTCGATTCGCGCCTTCAGGCCGGTGAGCATCGCGGCCCACGGCTCTGCGTACTTGCTCACCCAGCGGTCGTGGACGAGCCTGATCGGGACGGCGTTCAAGTAGTGCAGCTTCTCGCGACCCCGCCGCCGAGTCGTGACGAGTCCCGCCCGCTCGAGCACCTTCAGGTGCTTCATCACGCCGAAGCGCGTCATCGGCAGGTGCCGCTCGAGCGAGCCGAGAGTCTGCCCGTCCTCCTTGAAGAGCTCATCGAGCAGGCTGC
>DATFZM010000034.1:0-77078 GCA_035314465.1 Solirubrobacteraceae bacterium
CGCTGCGCGACGATGACTACCTGATCTCCACGTACCGCTCGCACGGCTACGCGCTGGCGCGCGGCACGCCGCCCGAGAACGTGATGGCGGAGCTGTTCGGCCGCGTCGACGGCTGCTCGCACGGACGCGGCGGCTCGATGCACATGTTCGACCTGCAGCGTCGCTTCATGGGCGGCTACGGCATCGTCGGCGGCAACCTCCCGATCGCCGCCGGGATCGCCCTGTCGAGCGACTACCAGGGGTCCGACGAGGTGACGCTGTGCACGTTCGGCGACGGCGCCTCCAACCAGGGCACGTTCGGCGAGACGCTCAACCTCGCCGCGCTGTGGCGGCTGCCGGTGGTGTTCATGGTCACGAACAACCAGTTCGGGATGGGCACCGCGCTCGGGCGCCACTCGGCGGTCACCGACCTGCAGCGCAAGGGCGAGAGCCTGGGCGTGCCGGGCATGCGCTGCGACGGGATGGACGTGCTCGAGACGAACGAGGTGCTCGCGCAGGCGGTCGAGCGCGTGCGCGAGGAGCGCCGCCCGCTGCTCGTCGAGGCGATCACCTACCGCTTCCGCGGGCACTCGATGGCCGACCCCGAGCAGTACCGAAGCCGGGAGGAGGTCGAGCGCTGGCGCGAGCGCGATCCGATCTCCACGTTCGGCGCGCTGCTGCTCGCCGAGGGCGTGCTCGGGCAGGCCGAGCTCGATCGGATCGACGCGGATGCGATGGCGCGCGTGGACGCGGCGGTGGCGTTCGCGGAAGCCTCGCCGTTCCCCGCGCCGGAGTCGCTCTACGACGACGTTTACGTGCTCGACGGCGAGCTGCGGGGCCGCTACTCGACGAGCACCGCCGAGGATCGCTCGGCGCTGAACGCTGCCGCAGCGGCGCTCGAGGGGGACCCGTCGCAGCGGGCGGCTGACGCGGAGATACCCCAGCAGCTCACGGATGCGCTCGCGGCCGGCGAGGACGGCGCGGACCTCCAGCGCGAGGCGCTCTAGATGGCGCAGATGCGCTATCGCGAGGCGCTCGGCGCGGCGCTGCGGGAGGAGCTCGCGAGGGACGAGCGGGTGGTGCTTATGGGCGAGGACATCGGCGTGTTCGGGGGCGCGTTCAAGGTGACCGAGGGCCTGCTCGAGGAGTTCGGCGAGCGCCGCGTGCGCGATACGCCGATCTCGGAGAACACGATCGTCGGGATGGGCGTCGGCGCGGCGATGACGGGGCTGCGGCCGGTCGTCGAGCTGATGACGATCAACTTCGCGCTGCTCGCGTTCGACCAGATCGTCAACCACGCCGCGCATATCCACTACATGTTCGGCGGCCAGGCGAAGGTGCCGCTGGTCGTTCGCATGCCCCAGGGCGCCGGGCACCAGCTCGGTCCGACCCACTCGCACTGCCTCGAGGCGCTGTTCCTGCACGTGCCCGGCCTGCTCGTCGCCGTGCCCGCTACCGCCGCCGACGCGAAGGGCTTGCTCAAGAGCGCGATCCGCGACGAGAACCCCGTGATCTTCATCGAGCACGAGGCGCTCTATGGTACCCGCGGAGAGGTGCCAGACGGGGAGGATCTGCTCGTGCACTTCGGCCAGGCCCGTGTCGTGCGCGAGGGCGGCGACGTGACGATCGTGGGCATCTCGCGGATGGCGCTGACCGCGCAGCGGGCCGCCGAGAGGCTCGCGCAGGAGCACGGCGTGCAGGCCGAGGTGATCGACCCGCGCACCTTGCGCCCGCTGGACCTCGACACGATCCTCGCTTCGGTCGCGAGGACGAATCGCTGCGTGATCGTCGAGGAGGGCTGGCCCCACGGCGGCGTCGGAGCGAACCTCGCGGCCTTGATCGGCGAGCAGGCCTTCGACGACCTCGACGCGCCCGTCCGGCGCGTGACAGGCGCGGACGTGCCGATGCCCTACTCGAAGCCGCTCGAGGACATCGCCTATCCGCACGAGCCGCAGATCGTGAGCGCCGCGCTCGCCGTGCTCGGCCTACAGGGCGAGCACGACTCCGCGCGCGACGGGAAGGGCGCGAAGCGCTGATGGCCGCCGATCCGGGTGCACGCGAGATCGTGATGCCGCGTCTCTCGGACACGATGGAGGAGGGCACGATCCTGCGCTGGCTCAAGCACGATGGCGAGCCGGTCCAGCGCGGCGAGGAACTCGTCGAGATCGAGACCGACAAGGCCAACATGACCTACGAGTCCGACCTCGAGGGCACGCTCACGATCGTCGCCGGCGAGGGCGCGACGCTCGCGGTCGGCGAGGTGATCGCGCTCGTGGACGTGGTCGGCGCCGCGGCGCCGGCGGGGGTCTCACGCCCGGCCGACGATGTTGATGGGCCGGCCTCTGATGGGCCGGCCTCTGATGGGCCGGCCGTGGTCGCCTCGCCCGGTTCTGCCCGTGAGGCTGCCGGTGCAAGCACGCCCGCTTCTGCCGGTGAGGGGACCGGCGGGTTCGGCGCAGCCGCCGCGGCCGGGAAGGCCTCCGCAGCCACCGGTAGCCCCGAGCGCGTGCGCGCCTCGCCGCTGGCCCGGCGCCTCGCGCGTGAGCGCGGCGTGGAGCTGCGCGAGGTCGCGGGCAGCGGCCCGGGCGGTCGGATCGTGAAGGCCGACGTTGAGGGCGCGGCCGCCGGGGCCCTCGCGACCGGGACACCCGCTTCTGCCGTTCAGGGTGCGAGAGCCGGCACATCCTGGCGGGCGCAGGCAAGCGGGCAAGCGAGCATCGCCGGCGTCGCGACGGCGAAGGGCGAGACCACCACGGTCGAGCTCTCGCGCACGCAGCAGACGATCGCGCGGCGGATGGCCGAGTCGAAGGCGACGATCCCCGACTTCTCGATCGTCGTCGACGTCGACATGGAGGAGTGCGTGAAGCTCCGCGCTGAGCTCAAGCGGCTCTCGCGTCCCGGCCCCGCAGCGGCCGGCGAGGAGGGCTCCGAGGTGCCGACCTACAACGACATGATCGTCAAGGCCTGCGCTCTGGCACTGCGCGAGCACCCGCGCGTGAACAGCTCCTATCGCGACGGCGCGGTGCAGCTGCACTCGCGCGTGAACGTCGGCGTGGCGGTGGCCTCGGAGGAATCGCTCGTGGTGCCGACCGTTTTCGATGCCGACGAGAAGTCACTCGGCGAGATCGCGCGCGAGGCCCGCGCGCTGGTCGCGCGCGTGCGCGCGGGCACGATCACGCCGCCCGAGCTCGGCGGCGGCACGTTCACCGTGTCGAACCTCGGCATGTACGGCGTGCGCAACTTCAACGCGATCATCAACCCGCCCCAGGTGGCGATCCTGTCAGTGGGCTCGCTGCAGCCGCGTCCCGTCGTGGTCGCCGGCACGGACGGCGCGGGCCTAGCGGTCCGGCACACGCTCGCGCTGACGTTCGTATGCGATCACCGCGTGCTCTACGGCGCCGACGCGGCGCAGTTCGCCGCGCGCGTACGCGAGCTGCTGCAGGCGCCGGCCGCGCTGACGCTGTGAAATCGGGCAACGGCCGGCGCGGATGCGGGGATGCTACGGAGCTACGCTAGTGCGTGGATGACCGTCGCCGAGCGTTCCGCCAACGAGCTGTGGGTTTGCCACCTCGGGGTGGTCGCCTACGACGAAGCGCTAGAGATTCAGGCCTTCGTTCGAGCGCGCAGGCAGGCCGGCGAGCTGCCCGACACGCTGCTGCTGCTCGAGCACCCGCCGCTCTACACGCGCGGACGGCGCTCCGGCGCCGAGCAGCTGCTCTTCTCGGAGACCTTCTATCGCGAGCGCCGGCTCGAGATCTTCGACAGCGACCGCGGCGGGCGCATCACCTACCACGCCCCCGGGCAGCTCGTGGGCTACCCGATCATGGCCGTGGAGGACGTCTGGCGCTTTGTGCGCACGATGGAGGCCGCGATCGTCGACGCGCTCGCGCAGGAGGGCGTGCCCGCGCGCGCGCGGCCCGAGGACGGGCCCGACTACACCGGCGTGTGGGTCGGCGAGCGCAAGATCGCCTCGATCGGCGTGCACATCCAGCGGGGCGTGAGCACGCACGGCTTCGCGGTCAACGTGCAAAACGACCTCGAGCCATTCGACTGGATCGTCGCCTGCGGGCTGCCGGACGTGAGCATGACCTCGATCGCCAGCCTGAGCGAGGGCGAGCATCGCCGACCCGACTCCGAGGCGTGCGATGCGCGGCTGCTCTGCTTTCGCCGCCGCGTCGCATACAGCTTCGCCCGCGCCCACGGCCTGCGCCAGCGCCTCATCGCGCCGCGGCGGCTCGGTATCGCAACAACGCAGCCCACCCGGCGAGCCTCAGGGCGAGCCGCCATCCCCGTCCCAACCGCCGATGCAGAGGCGGTGCTCCTGTGAGCGCCACCCGCTCGCGCGCCAACCCCGGCGGGATGAACGTGCTGCGCGTGCTCGGCGAGGACGTGCGCCCGCTGCGCGAGCGCAAGCCGCCGTGGTTCAAAGTGCCGCCGCCGGGCGGCGAGCGCTATCGCGAGCTGAGCGAGATGATCCGCTCCGAGAACCTGCACACGGTCTGCCAGGAGGCGGCCTGCCCGAACGTGGGCGAGTGCTGGGAGCGCGGAACCGCGACGTTCATGATTCTCGGCGACACCTGCACGCGGCGCTGCGGCTTCTGCAACGTCAGAACCGGCAAGCCCACCTGGCACGACCCGCTCGAGCCCGCGCGCGTAGCGCGCTCGATCGCGCGCATGGGCCTTCGCCACGCGGTCGTCACGTCGGTCGATCGCGACGACCTCCCCGACAAGGGCGCGAGCGCGTTCGTGGGCGTGATCCGCCAGGTGCGCCGCCAGGCCCCGGCGTGCCAGATCGAGGTGCTCACGCCCGACTTCCAGGGCCAGGAGATGCCGCTCTCGCGGGTCATCGCCGAGCGGCCCGACGTCTTCAACCACAACGTCGAGGTCGTCCCGCGCCTGTACCCGCTCGCCCGCCGCGGCTCGGAGTTCGCGCGCTCGTGCCGCGTGCTCGCCCTCGCCGCCGAGCTCGGAGAGGGCGAGGTGATCACCAAGTCGGGGCTCATGGTCGGCCTCGGCGAGACCCACAACGAGATGCTGCACGCGTTCGCCGCGCTGCGCGACAGTGGCGTCTCGGTGCTCACCGTCGGCCAGTACCTGCGGCCCTCCGAACACCACCTGCCGGTCGTGCGCTACTGGCATCCCGACGAGTTCGCAGCGCTGGAAGCAGACGCATATGAGCTCGGCTTCGAGCACGTCGCCGCGGGCCCGCTCGTGCGCTCCTCCTACCACGCCGACCAGCACGTCGCGCAGACGCACGCCGGCGTTGGACCGCTGGCAGCCGGGCTCGCCTAGACCCTCTTCCCCGGCCCCTCACACCTGTCCCGGGAGCGCGACCGTGTCGAGCCCCTCAGGCCTTGCCGCGGCGAGAACGTCGGGGTCGTCGGGGTCAGCTGTCGCGATGCTGTCGTCCGGTCTCGCGGTGATCCCCCTCGACATAACCGTCGCGTTTGCCGCCGCTGAGATCCGGGCTAGGCAGTATCCGCCCGCCCTTCGAGATCCTCACACGTGCCTTCATGCTCATGAAGGCCTATCATGAGGCTCCCCGTGGGGCGGCGGATAAGCTCGCCGGATCTTCCCCCTCCGCGACAACATCCCGCTCGCGCGGTTCCCCCTCGTCACCGCTGCGCTCGTCGCGATCAACGTGGTCGCCTACCTGCTCGCGATCAGGCACGGCGGCAGCTTCTTCGGCGGCCCCACGAACCGTGTCGACGTGCGCTACGGCGCGATCCCGTATGAGCTCACGCACCCCGGCGACCACTGCGAACTCGTCACCCAGGGATCTCTCAGCACGGTCGCCTGCCAGGGCCAGCCCGGCGTCAGCGGCGCGCCCGCTTCCCAGCCGCCCACGGGAGAGACGGTGTTCACCTCGATGTTCCTGCACGGCAGCTTCCTGCACATCTTCGGCAACATGCTCTTCCTCGCAATCTTCGGACCCACCGTCGAGGACCGCATCGGGCGCCTGCGCTTTCCCGTCTTCTACCTGCTCGGCGGCGTTGTCGCGCTCGCCGCGCAGGTGCTCGTCAGCCCGAACTCCACCGCGCCCACGCTCGGCGCCTCCGGCGCGATCGCAGCCGTGCTGGGCGGCTACATCCTGCTCTATCCGCGTGCGCGCGTCCTCACGCTCGTGTTCATCATCTTCTTCGTCACGATCATCGAGCTGCCCGCCTTCTATCTCCTCGGCTTCTGGTTCCTCGAGCAGCTCTACTTCGGCGCCGCTGGACTCGCCAGCCCGGTCGGCAGCGGCGAAGGCATCGCCTACTTCGCGCACATCGGCGGCTTCGCGTTCGGCCTGCTCACGATCAGGCTGTTCGCCTACCGCCGCCCCGGCCCCGAGCCGCCGCCCCCGGTTTACTCATCCGATGCCCGCGCGCGCGAGTAGGGCCGCATGACGAGGAGGCTGGCCGTGCTTCTCACCGCCCTGCTGTTCATCGTCGGCTTTGCAGCGCTCACGATCGGGGCGATCGCCGAACAGGGCCTCACGGTCGCTGGTCTGATCTCGATACTGATCCTTGTGCTGCTCGCCGTCGGGATAATCGGGGCGCTACGCAACCCGCGATGAGCAGCTCGCCCTTCATGACCCCCACCCAGAGCCGCGAGCGGCGCACGCGCGCGGCCCGCCGGCGCAGGCGCAGGCGGATCATCGCGGCGGTCGCTCTCGCCCTCGCGCTGCTCGCCGCGGGGCTCGCGATGGCGCTCGGCAGCGGCGGCAGCACCCCCTCCGCCAAGGCCAAGGCCGCGTCCCCGCGAGGCCGCTCGCAGCGGGCGCTCACGGCCGCCGCCGGCCCGCCGCGCTCGGCCCTCGGGCTTCCCCTCGGAAGGCCGCCGCTGACGCTCAGCGGGCTCTCGCAGCCCGTCGCCGATCCCGTTCAGATCTACTTCCACAGCCCTCCCCGCGCGGGGCTGCTGTTCAACCTCGATACCGGCCAGGTGCTGTGGCAGCGAAACGCCTCGCTGCGGGTGCCGATCGCCAGCCTCACGAAGATGATGACCGCGCTGCTGAGCGTCGAATCCGCGCCGCCCGACGCGGGCGTGCTGATCACCCGCCAGGCCGTCGGCGAGGGCGGCTCGAAGGTGGGCGTGCTGCCGCTCGACAAACACGTGCGCATGGAGACGCTCCTCTACGGCCTGCTGCTGCCCTCCGGCAACGACGCCGCGGTAGCGCTCGCCCAGCACGTCGCCGGGAGCATCGGCGCGTTCGTCGCCGAGATGAACACGCGTGCCGCCTCGCTCGGGCTCGGCTGCACTCGCTACTCCTCGCCGTCCGGCTTCTACGACGCGCACAACTACTCCTGTGCGGTCGACCTCGCCGAGCTCGCCCGTATGGACCTCGCGCAGCCGCGGATCGCGCACGTCACCCGCACCTATAGCGCCGCGCTGCCCTTCCCGATCAAGGGCGGCAAGCTCTACCTGCTCAACAACAACCCGCTGCTGATCTACGGCTACCCGGGCACGACCGGCCTGAAGACCGGCTACACGATCGCCGCCGGGCGCTGCCTGGTCGCGACCGCCGAACGCGACGGCGTGCGTCTGGGCGTCGTCGTGCTGCACTCCATCGAACCGGGCAACCAAGCGCGCAAGCTGCTCGACCGCGGCTTCGAGGACGTCTACCACCTGCCGCCCGTGGCCGAGCCGCCGATGCCGCCCGGCGCCTAGGCGCCCCGGCGCGCGACGCGTGAGCGCGCGCAGTGGAGTACCGTTCTGCGCAGTGGATTGACTGGTCAGTCAGCCAAAGGAGAGAAGACGTGGACCTCGATGACACACCCGAGCAGGCCGGCTACCGGGCGCAGGTGCGGGGCTGGCTGGAAGAGCACAAGTCCGAAGCGCCGATCCTGCAGGGCGAGGGCGCGCTCCTAGACGAGGACGAGATCATCGCTGCGCGGCGCGCCTGGCAGGGCAAGCTCGCCGAGGGCGGGCTCGCCGGCGTGACGTGGCCGAAGGAGTACGGCGGCCAGGGGCTTGGCCCAATCGAGCAGGTCATCTGCAACCAGGAGATCGCGCGCGCGAAAGTCCCCGGCATCCTCGACGCGATCGGCGTCGGCATGCTCGGGCCGACGATCATCGCCCACGGCGACGAGGGCCAGAAGGCGCGCTACCTCGGGCCGATGCTCCACGGCGACGAGGTCTGGTGTCAGCTCTTCTCCGAGCCCGCCGCGGGCTCGGACCTGGCGGCCGTGCAGACGCGCGCGCGCCAGCAGGACGACGGCAGCTGGCGGCTGACGGGCCAGAAGGTCTGGACGACGAACGCCCACTTCGCCTCCTACGGGCTGCTGCTCGCGCGCACCGACCCGGACGTGCCCAAGCACAAGGGCATGACGATGTTCATCGTGCCGATGGACGCCGAGGGCGTGACGGTGCGCGGACTGCGCCAGATCTCCGGCGAGGCCGAGTTCAACGAGGTCTTCTTCGACGACGTCGAGCTCGAAGAGGGCGCGGTCGTCGGCGGGGTCGGCAACGGCTGGGGCACGGGGCTCACGACGCTCATGTTCGAGCGCGTCACGATCGGCCTCGGCGGCGAGGGCATGGGCTACAACTCGACCCGCTTCGCCACCGCGATCGCGCGCGACGAGCACGCCCGGAATGACCCCGAGGTGCGCCACCAGCTCGGCGAGATCGCCAGCGAACTGCTCGCGGTGCGCTTCACCGGCTACCGCACGCTCACCGCGCTCCAGCGCGGCCAGATCCCCGGCCCCGAGGCGGGCCTGGCGAAGGTCACGATCGTCAACGGCGCGATCCGCGCCGGGGACCTGATCGCCGACGTGCTCGGCCCGGACGCGCTCGACGAGCAGAGCGAATGGGCCTACATGATCTCCTTCCTGCCCGGGCTGAAGTCCGCCGGCGGCACCGAGGAGATCCTCCGCAACACGGTGGGCGAGCGCGTGCTCGGGCTGCCGCCCGAGCCGCGCTTGGACAAGGGAATCCCCTTCTCGGAGCTGCGCTCGAAGGAAAGCGCCGCGGCATGAACGCGTCGAACACGAACAAAGGAGCGTCGCGGTGAACCTCGCCCTCTCAGACGAGCAGGTGTTCCTGCGCGAGGCCGCCCGCGGCGCGCTCTCGCGCTTCAAGACCCTCGAAGCGGCCCGCGAGGCACTCGACGGCGACGAGAACGCGCTGCCGGACCTCTGGCCGACGGCCTGCGAGGCCGGCTGGCCCGGGCTGCTGATCGCCGAGGAGCACGGCGGCGCTGGCCTCGACGCCTTCGACGCGATGCTCGTGCTCGGCGAGTGCGGCCGCGTGCTGGCCGCGATCGAGCTGCTCGGACACCTGCCCGCGACCGCGATGCTCGGCGAGAGCAGCGGCGCCGGCGAGCTGCTCGCGCCGCTCGCCACCGGCGAGCGCCGCGCCGCCTACCTTCCCGTCTGCCCGCCCGGCGACCTAGACCCCCGCTGGACGGTCGACCCGGCCCGCGGCTCCGCGCGCGGAGCCGCGCCGGCAGCGGCCGGCAGCGGCTCACACGCGACCGTCACGGGCGAGCTGTTCTTCGTCCCCGACGCGCCCGGAGCGGACCTGCTCGTCGGCATGGCGCTCCTCGACGGGGCCCCGGTCGGCTTCGCCGTCGAGGCCTCCGCGGACGGCGTCAAGGTCGAGCCGGTGCGCCGCTACGACGCCACCCGCTCGCTCGGGCACGTCTCGCTGCAGGGCGCGAGCGCGACGCTCCTCGACGCCGACGCCGACGCGCTCGGCGGCGCCTGGCACCTCGCGCAGGCGCTGCTCGCGGCGGAGTCGATCGGCAGCGTCGAAACGGCGCTCGACATGTCCGTCGCCTACGCCAAGGAGCGGCACACGTTCGGCCGCGCGATTGGCTCCTACCAGGCCGTCAAGCACTCCCTCACCGAGGTGCTTCGCCAGATGGACAACGGCCGCTCGCTGCTCTACTACGCGGGCTGGGCGCGCACCGGCGCCCCCCAGGAGTTCGCGCTTGCCGCGAGCGCCGCGCGCTCCGTCGGCGGGCGGGCGCTCGACACCGCCGCGCGCACGATGATCTCCGTGCACGGCGGCATCGGCGCCACCTGGGAGCACGACGCGCCGCTCTACTTCCGGCGCGCGCAGCTCTCGCGGCGGCTGCTCGGCGGCGCCGGCAGCGCGACCGACCGCGTCGCGGGCGAGCTGCTCGCGCAGGCGGCCTAGCGGTAGCTTCTGAGCGAGACCGGTTGACAGCCCGGCGATGATCGGGTAGGAAAGCGATCGACATGCGGACGGGGTGCGTGTCCGTCCGCGCCGGCGGGGCTAGAGAAGGCGGGGCTAGTCGTGTACAGGTTGCTTCGGAGCGTCGCCGCGGCGAGCGCCGTAGCGGGTGCAGCGGCGCTGCTCACCACGAGCGCGGCGCTGGCTTCAGTGTCGCCGCTGAGCGAGTTCGAGCAAGCGCGATCGCGCGCGAGCACACTGCAGAGCGGCGGCGATATCCGGGCCAAAGCGGCACTCGGAGCTGCGGCCGACTACCTCGCTGTCGCGACCGCGGAAAGCCTGTGGGTCGATGAAAACGACGCCGTCCCGCCACCCGAGGGCGACGCTGTCTTCACCAACTCGACGGCCGCCCTGCAGGAACTGGGGCGCATCCTCACCGACCACAGCGTCTCGAGCGAAGCCGTGCTCGGCGTCAGTGGTGAAATACGCGAAGCCCAGACCGACCTCGCCGACATCGCGCTGGAAGAGGTCCAGGGATCGACGAGCGCGCCCGGTAGCGCCATCTCGAAATGGAAGACGGCATTCAGCACGCTCAGCAAGCAGATCAGCAAGGCCACGACGAGCGTCCCGCAGTCAACTGTGGAACTGGCCGCGAGCGACTACCTGTCGAGCGACGAACACGAACTGTCTGCGATTCCGCAGCCGATCACCGGACCAGCGCTGACGCTTGAAGGGAAACCAGAGCTCTTCTACTTCGGAGCGGAGGGATGTCCGTTCTGCGGGGTCCAGCGCTGGTCGATGGCGGTCGCGCTGGCACAGTTCGGCACGTTCTCGCCATTGGCGGTGCAGGTCTCCTCGACCACTGACCTCGACCGCGCAACGCACACTTTGAGTTTCTACAAAGCGAAATACAAGAGTCCCTACGTCGCGTTCGTCCCCGTTGAGGCCGCTACCAACCAGCCCTGCCGAAGCGAAACGTGTGAATTCCCCTGGACGCCGCTGCAGGCGCCCACCGCGGGTGAGCAGGAAATCCTCGCTCGTTACGAAGTCGAAGGTATTCCGTTCCTGGATGTCGCCGATTCGTGGGCGACGAGCGGCTCCTATGCGAACCCGGCGGTGGTCTCCGGCATGTCCTGGCAGCAGATAGCCGCAACGCTGTCCGAGCCCGCTTCGGTAGCCGGACAGGCGATCGATGGAGGCGCGGAGATCTTGGCCGCCCAAATCTGTGAAGTCGATGGCGAGCAGCCCGCTCGCGTGTGTGACTCGGGCGTGCTCCGGCACTATCAGGAAGAAGCGAAATCGGGCTTCAGGTCCAGCTTCCCGCCGCCGTAGGGCGCGCAGGAGCGCTTCATCCAGACGGCGAGCGCCTCGCGCGCCGGCGAGCGTTCGCGCGGGCCCGTGCCCGCGCTTTGGCCCGCGCATCGGCCTGCGCTTCGGCGAGCAGGGCTGAGCGCACGGGCGCGCCGTAGGCGGCGTCGACCGCGTCGATCATCGAGCGCTGCACGCCGCAGTTGATGCAGAAGCCGTGCTGAGACCAGCCGATCGCGCGCGCGATCACCTCGTCGGCGTAGAGCACGCCGACGAGGTCGTGGCCGTAGTAGTCGTATGCCGCGTCCCAGGCGCTCTGGTCGAGCCGGTAGCCCGCGCCGTCGGCCGAGAGCAGGTGCGCGGCGGCCATGATCGCGTCGAAGTCGTCGTAGATCGAGGGATGCACGCGCGTCATGTGGTCATAGGAGCTCGGTCGGCGGCCGTAGACGTAGGAGTCGCGCACGAGATCCCACGTGCTCACCGGCCCGTTGGTCACGTTGAACTGCATCGGGCCGCCGCAGCAGTGGGCGAAGTTGAGCCCCGAGTAGGTGCCCGGCGCGGTCGAGAAGGCGCTCTCCTGCACGTGGATCGACGACAGCAGCAGCCAGTTGACGGCGAACGTGCTCTGGGCGGTCGCGTAGATCGGGTAGAAGCCTTCCATCCAGTGCCGTGAGACGGGGCTGACGGGCGCGCCGAGAACGCGCCGCTGCGCCGCCCGCTGGGCTGTCACGATCGATCCCGCCACCGCGGGGGCCGCTTCGGCGGGCGTCCCCACCTGGCTCGCGTAGGTGGCCGCCGGCGTAGGCGTCGCCGCGACGGCCGGCACCGGCGGGGGCGCGATCGCGCTCGTCCCGCCGACGAGGCCGGTGAGCGCCGCGGTCAGCGCCGCGACGCCGAGCACGCAGAGCGAGCACGCCAGCAGCCAGGCGCGCCGTTCCGAGCGCGCATCGTCATGGGCAGGCCCCGTGGGGTGCACCCACTCGGGCAGGGGCGCGGCTGGTGTGGGCTCCGGGGCGGACAGCGCCCATACAAGCTAGCGGCGCGGCGCGGCGCACCCGCCCGTCAACGCGTCCGTCCTTGCAGGTCCAACGCGTCGATCGCCCTACCGTCGGGTTATGGGCACAGTGCGCAACACCGCCCTCGCCCTCGCTCTCGTCATCGCCGCCGCCGCGGCGGCTCCCGCGCACGCCGCAAAGCCGCGCTCGGGCGCCACCTCGTCAGGGCCGACGACCGTGCTGCCCGTGCTCAGCCAGGCCCAGCGCCGCTACCTCGCGCTCGCCGAGCAGGGCGTCGCCGAAGCGCGGCGCTGGGGCGATGAGCGCCGCGGCTGGTACGACGCGCGGCTGAGCGACCGCGAACGCTATCCGCTGGCCACGATCTGGGACATCGTGCCGCTGTTCGAGTCGCTCGACGCGATCGCGATCGTAGCGCCGAGCCCCGCCAACCTCCACGCGCTCGCGCGCTTCGCCGCCGGCGCCGAGCGCTACCTCAACCGGGGCCTGCGCCCGCTCCCCGGCTACTCCCCCTACCCGGGCGACCGCGAAGCCGACACCGAGACGTGGTTCGACGACAACGGCTGGTGGGGACTTGCGTTCGTGAACGCCTACCGCGCGACCGGCACGCGCCGCTACCTGCTCGACGCCGAACGCGCGCTGCGCTATATCGCAGCCGTCGGCTGGGACCGCGAAGGCGGCGGCATCTGGTGGAACACCACGCACCCGTACAAGGCGGGCGAGGCGCTCGCCTCGGCGACGCTGCTGGCGACGCTGCTCTACGAACAGACGCACTCCGGCTTCGCGCTCGCGCAGGCGCGCACGTATCTGCAGTGGGCCAACTCGAGCGGCTTCAGCGCCGAAAACGGCCTCTACGCCGGCAGCAACCTCGACGCTACCCCGATCGACTACATCGAGGCGCCGCTGATCTTCGCCCAGGCGACCCTCTGCAGGCTGACCGCGAGCAGCGGCGAATGCGAGCGCGCCGCGCAGCTCAAGCGGACGGCGCTCGACCGCTTCGGCTACCTGCTCGACTTCTCACCTCAGTACGACGCCATCTACCTGCAGTGGATGCTCGCGCTCTACGGGCTGGAAGGGGATCCCGTGCTCTACCATCTCGCCGCCGACAACGCGCGCGATGCGCAGACGCGCGCGCTGAACGCCCACGGCCTGTACCTGCTCTCGTGGAACGGCGAAGTGCTGCCGAGGAGCTACGCCGAGCCCGGGATGCTGCAGACGCAGGCCGCGACCACGAGCCTGTTCGCTTGGCTGGCCGTGTATCCGCCTCCTGCAGGCGGCGGCTAGCTAGACGCCGAGCGCCCGGCGTGCGAGCCGATCGAAGGCGAGGTCGGGCAGCAAGCGCCTGACCGCGAGCATCACGCGCGCGTCGCGGCCCACCACGTAGCGCGCCCGCATGCGCCGCGCCGTGAGCGCCCGCTCGATCGTCTCGGCTACGAGCGACGGCGGCACGCCGCGGCGGGCGGTGTCCTGGAGCACCTTGTCCATCGCCGCGGGAATGTGCCCGTACTGCGCCTGCAGCTCGGGCGGCACGCTCAGACGATCGGCCTCCTCGCGGCTCTTGTCCCAGATCGCCGTCGCGACCGAGCCGGGCTCGATCAGCGTCACCTGCACGCCCGAGCTGTGCAGCTCCACGCGCAGCGAATCGCCGAACGCCTCGATCGCGTGCTTGGAGGCCGCGTAGGGGGCTGTGAACGGCATCGCCACGCGACCGCCGATCGAGGACACGAACGCGATCCGCCCGCGCGCGGCCCGCAGCGCCGGCAGCAGCGTGCGCGTTACCGCCACCTGCCCGAAGACGTTCACGTCGAACTGTCGCCGCAGGTCCTCTGCGGCGATCAGCTCCACCGGACCGCCGACGCCGATGCCGGCGTTGTTGACGAGCGCATCGAGCCGGCCCGCCGCGCTTGCGCTCGGGTCGAGCTCGCTTGTGCCCGTCAGGGTGCGCACGCGCTGCGCCGCTGCGGCGACCTGCACCGCGTCGGTCACGTCGAGGAGCATCGGGATCAGCTCCCAGGGACCTCTGCCCTCCGCGCGCAGGCGCTCGCCCGTCTCGGCGTCGCGCACCCCTGCCAGCACGGTCCAGCCCTCGCCCTGCAGGTGCAGCGCGGTCGCCCGGCCGATGCCCGTCGAGGCCCCCGTTATCAGCACCAGCGGCACGCGCGCGACGCTAACAGACCGCCGACCAACCTGGACCCGCACGCCCCCCGCTCCCTAGCATGTGCCGCTATGCACACGCAGAGCAGCAGGCCGCGGCGCGCGGGCGTGTGCCGATGACGATGCGCTGGGCCGCAGCGCCCTGCGCTCGTGCAGCCGCGATAGCCGCGCTGCTCCTCGCCCTCGCCGGCTGCGGCTCGGCCGCGCACACGACGGCGGCCGTCGAAGGTCCGCAGGCCAGCTGCGAGGCGACGGTCGTCGAAGACCTCGCGCGCGTCGTGCGCCGTGTCTACCGCGAGGGCGTGCGCAGCGAACGCACGCTCGTGGCCCAGCGGATGATCGCCTCCAGCGCGGCTCTGCGCACGGCGCTCTCGAGCGGCGACGCGGCGGCCGCGCAGGCCGCCGCGCAGGCGCTCGTCGCCAGCGGGCACGTCACGAACGTGCGCGTGCTGCGCGGCGGGGCCGTGCTCGCGCAGGCCGGCGGTCCGGCTCTGGCCCCGATCACCGGGCAGATCGCCTCCGCGTCGGGTGCGCCGCTCGGGACCTACGTGGCGAGCGTGTGGAGCGATGAAGGCTTCCTGATCGAGTCCGATGGGATCGCGCAAGGGCGCGTGGCGCTGCGCAGGGACGGGCGCAGCGTGGGCGGCTCGCTCGCGCTGGCGCCCGGCAAGCTGCCGGCGAAGGGCAGCACGGTGCTGGGCGGCGTGCCCTACGCGTACGCCTCCTTCGGCGCGATCGCCTATCCGTGGGGGCCGCTGCGGGTGTACGTCTTCAGGTCCGTGCCCTCGACCACCGCGCTGTGCGGCGCCACGCGCGAAGCGACCACGTTCAAGGTGCTCAGCCGGGTTGCGAAGCTGATCTACGAGGGCGAGGCCGGCAGGCGCACGCTCGCCGAGGTGCGCCGCGTGCAGGCCAACGCACCGCTGCTGGAAGCTGTCGTGCGCCACGACCCGGTGGCCGCCAGGCACGCGGTCGAACTGCTCCTGAACCAGCACATCGTGCGCATGCGCGTGTACGACCGCGAACGCCTGCTCGCCGACGTCGGCGGCCCATACGTGCTCGCGCCCGTCGACGCCCCGCTGCGCCTGCACGGACATACGATCGGGCACTTCGTCCTCTCGATCCAGGACGACGAGGGCTACCTTCGCCTGACAAGGAGGCTGGCAGGGCTGAGCGTGCTGATGTACACGGCGCCGAACGCCGCCAGCCCATCGACGCTGGTCAAGAACAGCCTCGGGCCCGAACCAGGCAACGTCCCCGAAAGCGGCCGCTACACCTACCGCGGCGCGAGCTTCCAGGTGTACACGCTGCGCGCCGAGGCGTTCCCCTCCGGCCCGCTGACGATCCGCGTGCTGATCCCCGTGCCCTACCGCTGAGGCTCAGGCGGCGGCGAGCGTGCTGCGCTTGCTCTCCAGCGCCGCCATCAGCGCGATGAACGACTCTTCGAATTTCTCCACGCCCTCGCGCTCGAGCGTCTCCGTGATGTCCACGTAGTCCACGCCCGCCGCCTCCAGGCGCTCGAAGACCCGCTCGGCCTCCTCGACGCCCTCGACGAGCGATAGGCGCGGGTCGCCGTGGTCCTGATACGCCTCGATCGTCTCCTCGGGCATCGTGTTGACGGTGTCGGGGCCGATCAGCTCGTCCACGTAGAGCGTGTCCGGGTAGGCGGGGTTCTTCGTCGACGTCGAGGCCCACAGCACACGTTGGGGCGTTGCCCCCTTGCCCGCGAGGAAGTCCCAGCGCGGACCCGAGAAGGCCTGTTGGTAGTGGCGGTAGGCGAGCTTCGCGTTCGCGATCGCGAGCCTGCCCTTGAGGTCGTTGGCGGCGGGCGAGTTCAATTCGTCCAGGCGGCGGTCGGTCTCGGTGTCGATGCGCGAGACGAAGAAGCTCGCCACGGAGGCCACCGCGCGCGCGTTTCCGCCCTCGGCGATCAGCCGCTCGAGGCCGCGGATGTAGGACTCGGCCACCTCCGCGTAGCGCCGCAGCGAGAAGATCAGCGTGACGTTGATCGAGCGCCCCTTCGCGATCACGTCCTCGATCGCCGCGAGCCCCGCCTTGGTCGCGGGGATCTTGACCATCAGGTTCGGGCGCTCGACCGAGCCGTGGATCCGCATCGCCTCGCGATAGCTCTCCAGCGTGTCGTACGCCAGGCGCGGATCGACCTCGAGCGAGACGTAGCCGTCGTGCCCGGAGCCGCCGTCCCATACCGGCCTGAACACGTCGCACGCGTCCCTGATGTCCTGTTCGGCCAGCGCCCAGAACGCGGACGGCGCATCGCAGCCGTCGGCGATCAGCTCCTGGAGCTGCTCGTCATAGGCGTCTCCCGCGGTCATCGCCTTCTGGAAGATCGTCGGGTTCGAGGTCGCGCCGACGACCGATGAGCCGTCGATCAGCTCCTGCAGGTGGCCGCCGCGGATCGACGCGCGCGAGAGGAAGTCCACCCACACGCTCTGACCGAGCGCCGACAGGCGTTGCAGTGGTCTGGCAGGATCGGCCGGCATCGTTCCTCCTCGGGGTCGTTAGTCCAGCAGGGATCGCGCGCGAGCGGCGATGTTGTCGGGCTCGAAGCCCAGTTCCTTCAACACGGTGGTACCCGGTGCAGAGGCTCCAAAGCGGTCGAGCCCGAGCACCTCGCCGTCGCTTCCCACCCATCTCCACCAGCTCATGCTCGCGCCTGGCTCAACCGCGAGCCGCGTGCGCACGGCCCGGGGCAGCACCTGCTCGCGATACTCCTGCGGCTGGGCTTCGAAGAGCTCCATGCAGGGCATCGAGACGACGCGCACGCCGGCGCCCTCCTGCGCGAGCGTGCGCGCGGCCGCCAGCGTCGCGCCCACCTCCGCGCCGGTCGAGATCATGATCAGCTGCGGGTCGGGAGCGGAGTCCCACAGCACGTAGGCGCCGCGCTGCAGCCCCTCGGCGGGCGCCACCTCGCTGCGATCGAGCACCGCGATGTTCTGGCGCGAGAGCAGCAGCGCCACGGGCCCGTCCTCGCGTTCGAGCGCCGCCCGCCACGCCTCGCTGGTCTCGTTGGCGTCGGCGGGACGGATCACCCACAGCCGCGGGATCGCCCGTAGCGCGGCGTAGTGCTCGACCGGCTGGTGCGTGGGCCCGTCCTCGCCGAGGCCGACCGAGTCGTGCGTCCACACCCACACGACCGGCAGCCCCATCAGCGCCGAGAGCCGCACCGCGCCGCGCATGTAGTCCGAGAAGACCAGGAACGTGGAGCCGTAGGGCTTGACGATCCCGCCGTGCGCCGCCGCGCCGTTGACGATCGCCCCCATCGCGTGCTCGCGGATCCCGAACGGCACGTTGCGGCCGCCGTGCACCCTGGAGAACTCGCCGCCGCCGTCGAACACGGTCTTGGTCGACTCGACGAGGTCCGCCGCGCCGCCGAGCATCGTCGGCGCGTACTGCGAGAACGCCGCCATCGCCTTCTGGCCGGCCACGCGCGTGGCGAGCTGCTCGCCGGCGCCGAACTCAGGTAGCGCCTCGCGCCAGCCCTCGCGCAGCCGTCCCGCCCACGCCCGTTCCCAGTCCGCGGTGAGCTCCGGGTTGTCGTGGCGCCAGGCCTCCAGGCGTTCGCTCCAGTGCTCCTGCCCGGCTGCGCCCTTGCCCCGCAGCGACATGTGCTCGTAGACGCGCTCGGGCACCGCAAACGTCTCGTCCGGGTCGAAGCCCATCACGCGCTTGGTCGCCTTGACCTCGTCCTCGCCGAGCGGCGCCCCGTGCGACTTCGCCGTGTCCACCGCGTGTGGCGCCGGATAGGCGATATGCGAGCGGATCGAGATGAACGAGGGGCGCTCCGTTTCCGAGCGCGCGGCCGCGATCGCGGCCTGCAGCGCGTCGACGTTCTCGGAGTCGGCGACCCGCTGCACGTGCCAGCCGTTGGCGAGCATGCGAGCGGCGTGGTCCTCGCCGTCGAACGAGATCGCGGTCGTGCCGTCGATCGTGATGTGGTTGTCGTCGTAGCAGACGATCAGCTTGCCGAGCGCGAAGTGGCCGGCGATCGAGGCCGCCTCCTGGGAGATGCCCTCCATCATGTCGCCGTCGGAGCAGATCGCGTAGACGTGGTGGTCGACGATCGCGCTTCCGGGCCGGTTGTAGCGCTCGCCGAGGAAGCGCTCGGCCAGCGCCATGCCCACCGCGTTGGCCACGCCCTGCCCGAGCGGCCCCGTCGTGATCTCGATCCCGGGCGTGTGGCCACGCTCGGGATGCCCCGGGGTGCGGGAGCCCCACTGGCGGAACTGCTTCAGATCCTCCAGGCCGAGGTCGTATCCGACGAGATGAAGCAGCGAGTACTGCAGCACGCAGGCGTGCCCCGAGCTGAGCACGAAGCGGTCGCGGTCGGGCCAGGCCGGGTCGGCCGGGTTGACGCAGAGGAAGTGCCTGTAGAGCGTGTAGGCCAGCGGCGCGAGCGCCATCGCGGTGCCGGGGTGGCCGGCGTTGGCCTTCTGAACGGCGTCCATCGCGAGCGCCCGGACGGTGTCGATGGAGAGGCGGCGATCGTCCTCGTCGGTGCTCTTGACGGCGACGCGCGGCTCGCGTGTTGCAGCCATTGAACCCGATCCTAGCGCCGTGTCCCGCTAGAGTCCCGGGATCGTGTCTGAGCAGTTCAGCGACGTCGGCCGGGGGATAACGCTCTGCTACGAGACGTTCGGCGAGCCGTCGGACCCGACGGCGCTGCTCGTGATGGGGCTGGGCACGCAGATGATCGCCTGGCAGAACGACTTCTGCGAACAGCTCGCAGCGCGCGGCCTGCACGTCGTGCGCTTCGACAACCGCGACATCGGGCGCTCGAGCCACACCGCTGGGCCGCCGCCCACGATCCCGCAGCTGCTGCTGCGCTCCCCGCGCGCCGCTCGGTACGACCTCGGCGACATGGCCGACGACGCAGCCGCGCTGCTCGACGAGCTGGCGCTGGCTCCCGCGCACGTGATCGGCGCCTCGATGGGCGGCATGATCGCCCAGACGCTGGCGGCGCGTCACCCCCGCTCGGTGCGCTCGCTGGTCTCGATCATGTCCAACACCGGCAGCCGCACGAGCGGGCAGCCCTCGCTCTCGCTCTACTCGGTCTTCCTGCGCCGCGCCCCGCGCGAGCGGGATGCCTTCATCGAGCACGTCGTGCGCGTCTTTCACGCGATCGGCTCGCCAGGCTTCGCGCGAGAAGACGACGCCATCCGCGAGCTCGCCACGCAGAGCTACGAACGCGATCGCGACCCCGCCGGCACGGGCCGCCAGCTCGCCGCGATCATGGCCTCGGGAGATCGCACCGTCGAGCTGCGCGGCATCGGCGTCCCCACGCTCGTGATCCACGGCAGCGCCGATCGACTGGTATCACCCTCCGGCGGGCGCGCGACCGCGCGTGCGATCCCGGGAGCACAGCTGATGCTGATCCCCGGCATGGGCCACGACCTGCCACGCGGCGCCTGGGCTCAGATCATCTCGGCGATCGCCGAACATGCGCAGCGGGCGCAGCACAGCGACGCGCGCGCGAGCGAGCGCGTCACGGACGGCAGCGGGCACCCAGCCCTGCAGGCCCGTCCCACCGCGCCGGGCCTGCAGGGGTAGGCTCCCTCGATCCTCCCTCACCCCTCCTGCGGTCGCCGCGCGGAGGAGCACAGCCCCGCCCGCGGATAGCGGCGCCCGCCGGGGCACCAACTCCGCGACTGGGGCCACACTCGCACGAGCAGATGGTGATCGTGGCGAGAGTGCGAGCGGCGGTAGGGCCAGCGGCCATGAAGGGCACGCAACATGCGCTGCTCGTGGCAGTCAGCCGCCCGCGCCGTCATCGGGCTCCGACTCCCTCGCCCGCGACGTCGCGGCGGCGCTGCTCGCGCGCGTCCGCGCCCTCATGTGCCCGGTCTCGCATCCTGCTCGACCCTGTCCCCATTCTCCAACCCTTCCACTGCTCTCCAACAGCGACGGCCACCCGATGCTGCTCGTGCGAGTGGGCGGGTACCTTCCCGCCAGGCATATATAAACCATGATTTACGCAAATTGTCAACGTGCTGCGACGTGCAACTCGTCAGCGAGCTGCGGGGCGCCCGCAGGCGCCGCTCGGACGAGAGCACGCAGCAGGGCCGAGGCGCCGTGTCACCGCAGTGGCGGGCTCCCGGCGCCGTGGAGGAGAGAGTGCGCCCGGCGGGAATCGAACCCGCGGCCTGCGGCTTGAAAGACCGCTGCTCTTTGGCTCCCCGAAGAGAACCGTTGACCACTGAGCTACGGGCGCATAACGGAACGAGATCGCGCCGTTCCGTGGAGCAGCTTAGTGTAAGCGCTCGCCGCGCGTGCTCACGGCGCCCGTTCGAGGATCGCGTCGCGGGGCAGCCCCGCTCGCGCCTGGCCGATCCCGTCGCAGAGCTTGACGCACGGGCGGTAGACCGGCTGGAAGCCGAGGAGTTCGGGGATCGTGACGATCCTGTAGCCGCGCGCGCGCAGGCTGGCGATGATCGACGGGTAGGCCGCCAGCGTCTGCCCGCGCGGACCGCCGCCGTCGTGGGAGATGATGATCGACCCGGGCGTCACCTCGGCCAGCACCGTGCGCACGATCGACGCGGTCCCGGGGAGCGCCCAGTCGCGCGGGTCCACGTTCCACAGCACCGTCGCGAGCCCGAGCGAGCGCGCCGTCTGCACGACCGACGGGTCATAGGCCCCGTATGGCGGCCTGAAGACGCACGGCGTGTATCCGCTCAACGAGCGGATCGCCGCGATCGTCGACTTCAGCTGACCGCGCACGTTGCTCGAGCGCGTGAGTTCGGGGTGCGTAAACGTGTGGTCGCCGAGCACGTCGCCGTCGTGCAGCTCGCGCAGCAGCACGCGACGGTAGATCGGGGCCACCTGCTCGCCGATCATGAAGAACGTCGCGCGCACGCGTGCGCGTTCGAGCATCGTCACGAACGCCCCGGTGTCCGGCGCCGGACCGTCATCGAAGCCGATCGCGACCTCGCGCCGGGAGGGGCCGTGCAGGTAGACGCCGCCGCGGCTGCGGCAGCCGACGATCCGGTAGCTGCCCGGCGGAGCGCCGGCTGGCGGCTGGCCGGCGGCGCCCGGCGCGGGTTGACCGGCAGCGCCCGGCGCGGGTTGACCGGCGGCGCGCGGCGCAGGGCTCGCGCCGCCTTCGGCCCCCCGCGAGGCGCTGGCCGGCCCGAGCAGCAGCGCGGCCGTCAGCAGGGCGGCGAGCGCGAGCATCTGAAGGCCCACCGCGGGCGCCCGTGCGGCGAGCACTCGCGTCGCGGCGGCCGGCAGGAAGAGATCTCGCACCCGACCGGCGTGACTCTGCTGGGGGACGTCGGCCATCCGGCGCCCACCATATACGCGCGCCCAACCGCCCCATCAGGGTGGCGTAGGCTGCGCTCGTGCCGAGCTACCTCGCAGCGCTCGATCAGGGCACGACAAGCACGCGGCTGATCCTGTTCGACTCCGATGGCCGCATGGCGGCGATCGCGCGGCGCGAGCACGAGCAGATCCTGCCCCGCGCCGGCTGGGTGGAGCACGATCCGGAGGAGATCTGGCGCTGCACGTGCGAGGTCATCGACGCCGCCCTGTCGGAGTCCGGGATCGCATCCGAGGACGTCGCCGCGATAGGCATCACCAACCAGCGCGAGACGACGGTCGTGTGGGACCGGCGCACGGGCCGCCCGCTGCACAACGCGATCGTCTGGCAGGACACCCGTACGGCCGAGCTGGTGCGCGAGCTGGCCGGCAGCGAGGGGCCGAACCGCCTGCGCCCGGACGTCGGGCTGCCGCTGTCGACGTACTTCTCCGGGCCGAAGATCGCCTGGCTGCTCGAGAACGTCGCAGGCGCGCGCGAGCGCGCGCAGGCCGGCGAGCTCGCGTTCGGGACGATCGACAGCTGGACGCTATGGAACCTCACGGGCGGCGTCAGGGGCGGGCTGCATGCCACCGACGTCACGAACGCAAGCCGCACGATGCTGATGGACCTGCGCACGCTCGACTGGCACGAGCCGAGCCTGCGCTTGATCGGCGTGCCGCGCGCGATGCTGCCCGAGATCCGCTCCTCGAGCGAGGTCTACGGCGAGGCCGCCACGACCGGGCTGCGCGGGCGGCCGGTCGCGGCGCTGGTCGGCGACCAGCAGGCTGCGCTGTTCGGGCAGACGTGCTTCGAGCGCGGAGAGGCCAAGAACACGTACGGCACAGGCTCCTTCCTGCTCGTGAACACCGGGGACGAGATCGTGCACTCCGATCGGCTGCTCACGAGCGTCGCCGCGCGCGTGCGGGGGGCCGAGCCGAGCTACGTCCTCGAGGGCTCGATCGCGGTCACGGGCGCGGCGGTGCAGTGGCTTCGCGACCAGATCGGACTGATCGGGAGCGCGACCGAGATCGAGGAGCTCGCGCGAACGGTGCCCGACAACGGCGGCGTGTACTTCGTGCCCGCGTTCTCCGGGCTGTTCGCCCCCCACTGGCGGCCCGACGCGCGCGGCGTGATCGTCGGCCTGACCGCCTACGCGCGCGCGGGCCACCTCGCGCGCGCGACGCTCGAGGCGACGGCGTGGCAGACGCGCGAGGTCCTCGACGCGGTTCGCGACTGCGTGCAGCTGCCGCTCGCGGAGCTGAGAGTCGACGGCGGCATGACCGCCGACGAGCTGCTGATGCAGATCCAGGCCGACGTGCTCGACCTGCCCGTGGTGCGGCCGCGGGTGATCGAGACGACCGCGCTCGGCGCCGCGTTCGCCGCCGGCCTGGCGGTCGGCTTCTTCGCAGACCAGCATGAGCTGCGGGGCCGCTGGGAGCGCGACCGGCGCTGGGAGCCGGCGCTCGCGCAGGACGAGCGCGAGCGAGGGCTCGCGCTGTGGCGAAAGGCCGTGGCGCGCTCGCTCGACTGGGCCGACTAGCTCGCGCTCGCCGGAGGGGAGGACTGGCGTGCTCGCTGGACCGGGCCGTCCTGCGTCGCCGTCCCCGCGCGCCGACGGCGTGGCGCGTCAGGGCGTCAGGACGATCTTCAGGGCCTCGCGGCGGTCGTAGATCGCGTAGGCCTCGGGTGCTTCATCGAGCGTCATGTGGTGGGTCACCAGCGGCGTCGGGTCGAGCACTCCGGCGGACATCATCGCGAGCACACGGTCGACGTGGGCGATCACGTTGGCCTGGCCGCCGCGCAGCGTCAGCGCCTTCAGCCACAGCAGTCCGAGGTGCATCTCGGCGCGCTCGGCGTAGACGCCGATGCACTGCACGCTGCCGCAGGGGCGCGTGAGCCGGATCGCCATGTCGAGCGCCTCGGGGTGCCCGACGGCGTCGATGCACACGTCCACGCCGCGGTCTTCGGTGGCGGCGCGCACGATCGCGCGGGGGTCCTGCTCGTGCAGGTGCACCGGCTCGCCGCCGAGCTCCTGCGCCACCGCCAGGCGCTCGGGGACGGTGTCGATCGCGAACACCTTCGCGGCGCCGACGGCGCGCGCGGCCTGCACCGCGCACAGCCCCACCGGGCCGAGCCCCAGCACCGCGGTGACGTCTCCCGGGCGCAGGCCGCTGGCGTCGACGGCGTGAAAGCCGGTGCCCATCACGTCGCCGGCGAATAGCGCGGTGTCGCTGCTCATGCCGTCGGGCACACGCCGCAGGACGAGGTTCGCGCGCGGCACGAGCGCCATGTCGGCCTGCGTGCCCTGCAGCGAGCCGAGCGTTGCTCCGTGGCCGAACGTGCGCGACTGCAGGCAGCGGTGGTAGAGCCCGCGGCGACAGAAGAAGCAGGTCCCGCATGCGGTGTGGAAGCAGCCGAGCACGCGGTCGCCGACCGCGACGCTCGTGACGGCGTCGCCGGCCGCCACGACCGTGCCGACGTACTCGTGCCCGATCGTGAATCCCGGCTCGATCTTCACGCGGCCATGGAAGATGTGCAGGTCCGAGCCGCACACCCCGGTGGCCTCGATGCGGACGACGGCGTCTTCGGGATCGACGATCTCCGGCTCGGGGCGCTCCTCGACGCTGACGACGCCCGGCGCCTGAAAGGTGACCGCTCGCATGGGCGGCCCAGCCTATCCCACGCGCCCCGGCGCGCCTCCCCAGGCCGTGTCTGGGCGCCGGAGGGGCCCGCTTCCGCCGCGCGCCCTACCCGCGGGGCTGCAGGGCGATGACCGGGATCGTGCGCGCGGTGCGCTGCGCGTACTCGCTGAACTGCGGATGCAGCTCGGCCTGGCGCTCGAACAGCCGCTGGCGCTCCTCGCCCTCCAGCTCGACGGCCTCCAGCTCGAGCGTGTCGCTGCCCACCTCGACGGTCACGGACGGGTTCGCGAGCAGGTTGTAGTACCAGCTCGGGTTCTCCGGCGCGCCCGCCTTGGAGGCGAACACGATCAGGCGCTCGCCGTCGCTGAGATAGACCACGGGCGTGGTCCGCGTCTCGCCGCTGCGGGCGCCGGTCGTGGTCAGGAGCAGCAGCGGCATCTGCGCGTAGGCCCCCGCGACCTTGCCGCCGTGGGCGCGGAACTCCTCGATCACGGAGCGATTGAACTCGTTCATGTCGTGCACCGTCTGCGCTCCTTTCCGCCGGCCGACCGGCGATCACATTCTCAGCCGTGACCGAGCACCGGATGAGGCACGTAGGGCTCCTGCAGGCGCTCGATCTCCCCGTCGGTCAGCTCGAGCTGCTCCGCCGCGAGTGCGTCGGCCAGATGCTCGCGCTTGGTCGCTCCCACGATCGGCGCCGTCACGCCGGGCTTGTGCAGCAGCCACGCGAGCGCGACCTGCGCCGGCGGCACGCCGCGCTCGGCGGCAACCTCGGCGACGCGATCGACGACGTCGAAGTCGCTCAGCTGCGCATACAGGTAGTCGCCGAAGGAGTCGCTGCCCGCGCGGGCGGTGAGGCGCTCGCCGGCGCGCGTGCGGTTGCCTGCGAGCAGCCCGCGCGCCAGCGGGCTCCACGGGATCACGCCCACCCCCTCCTCGAGGCAGAGCGGGATCATCTCGCGCTCCTCCTCGCGGTAGACAAGGTTGTAGTGGTTCTGCATCGACACGAACGCCGTCCAGCCGCGCGCTCGCGCAAGATCCTGCGCCTTCGCGAACTGCCACGCGAACATGCTGCTCGCGCCGATGTAGCGCGCCTTGCCCGCGCGAACGATGTCGTGCAGCGCCTCCAGCGTCTCCTCGATCGGCGTGCGGTTGTCGTAGCGGTGGATCTGGTAGAGGTCCACGTAGTCCATCTGCAGCCTCTGCAGCGAGGCGTCGATCGCGCTGAGAACGTGCTTGCGCGAGAGCCCGCCGCCGTTCTCGCCGGGCGTCATCGGCATGAACACCTTGCTCGCCACGACGACCTCCTCGCGTGTGAGCAGCTTCGCCAGCAGCCGCCCGGTGGCGACCTCGCTCGCGCCGTCGGAGTATGTGTCGGCGGTGTCGAAGAATGTCACGCCGCCCTCCACCGCGGCCCTCACGATCGGCTCGGCCGCGTGCTCGTCGAGCACCCAGGGGCGGTCGCTGTCGTTGCCGAAGCTCATCATGCCGAGGGACACGCGAGAGACGCGCAGACCGCTTGCGCCCAGGTTCACGTAGCGCATCGCGTCCACCTGCTCGATCGCCGCACCGCCGCTCGGGCTCTCGCGACTGGCGTGCGGCGCCTCACGACGCGGCCGCCGATGCACGTGCGCGGGCGCGCGCGGCGCTCGCGGGCGCGCTCGCCTTCCGGCCGGCCGAGCGGCCTGCGAGCTTCAGCAGCGGCGCCATCCCTGCGCCGATGCCATCGGTCAGCGCTTCGACGTCGGGGGCGCCGTCGTAGTCGCCCGTGACGCCGAAGTAGAGGCCGCCGTCGTAGGAGAAGATCGCCACGACGATCCGGATCGAGCCGACGACGGGCACGAACGGATAGGACTCGAGCATCCGTCGCCCGAGCGTCTGCACGGGCTCCTGCGGCCCGGGGACGTTGGTCGTCGCGGTGTGCATGTTCAAGCGCGGGGAGATCGTCACGAGACGGCTGCCGAGCGCGAGCAGGAGCGGCGGGGCGAAGCCCGAGAGCGAGCTGAGCACATCGCCCGCGACGGCCTGCTTGGTCTGCTTGACGCCGTCCATCTCCGCGCGGATGCTCTGCAGGCGCGCGAGCGGCTCCGCGAGCCCCACTGGGAGCCCCACGAACACTGCCGAGACGCGGTTGTTGTAGACGCCGCGCTCGCCCTTGCGCCGCACTGACACCGGGACCATCGTGCGCACGACGCCGTCGAGCGGGATCTCCTCGCCGCGCGCGCAGAGCAGCTCGCGAAAGCCGTTCGTGATCAGCGTCAGCACCACGTCGTTGACCGTGCCGCCGAGCTCGGCGCGCACCGCCTTGACGTCGGCGAGGCGCGCGTCGGCCCAGCTCCAGCGACGGTGCGGGCCGATCGCGCCGATCAAGGACGACGACGCGACCGGCCTCATGCTCGGCCCAGCGGCGGCCGTCGCACGCGCGGCCTCCGCAACCGACTGCAGCGTCGAGCGGGGAGTGCGAAGCGCGCCGCGGAGCGCGTCGAGCTGGCCCGCGGGGCTGAGCCTGCGCGCGAGCGTCTCGGCGAGCACCTGCAGGCCCGAGGGCTCGGGCGCCGGCGCCCACGGCCGCGCTGCCTCGGGCACGGTCGTGTCGGAGAACATCACCGACATCAGGTCCGTCGCGGCGACGCCGTCGACCATGCAGTGATGGACCTTGGAGAGGAGCGCCCAGCGCCCGCGCCCGAGGCCCTCGACCATCCACAGCTCCCACAGCGGCTTGTTGCGGTCGAGGTGCTGGGAGAACACGCGCGCGGCCATCTGGCGCAGCTGCGAATCCGAGCCGGGCGCCGGCAGGGCGGAGTGGCGAAGGTGGTAGTCGAGGCTGAAGTGCGGGTCGTCGACCCACACGGGCATGCCCGCGCCGAGGGGGACGAAGCGCACCTTCTGCCTGTAGCGGGGGACGATCGTGAGCTTGCCGGCGACCATCTCGCGCAGGTCCTCGAACGCCGGCGGCGGCCCGGCGAAGATGCTCACGCCGCCGATGTGCATCGGCGTGTTGCCGTTCTCGATGTGCAGGAACGACGAGTCGATCGCGCTCATCCATTCCATCGCCGCTCGCCTCGCTATCCCGTCAGCCGAGCGCCCTGTCGAGCACGCGGTAGACCTGCGGGTGCACGGACATGCCGCAGTGGCTCGAATCGACCTCCACGCGGTCGCCATGAGGGTCCAGGCACGCGCGCCAGTCGACGATCGCGTCGCTGCGCGAATGGATCGCCAGGGCCGCAACGCCGGTGTCCAGCGGAGCCGTGAGCTCGTCGCGGAACGCGGCGCAGCAGTCTCCTTCGTGGCAGCTCGTGGAGAACAGGCCCGGCACACGGAGATCGCCAAGCCGTGCGAGCAGGCGCACCGTCCGTAGCACGGGCGCCGAGACCGCGAGCGGATCCAGCACCGGCGAGCCGAGCGTGACGAGCATCGCCACGCTGTCGGGCTCCCGCACCGCGAGCGCGCGAGCGAGCGCACCGCCGCGGCTCTGCCCGATCAGCACCACCGACCGGCCGCTCTCGGCAGCCAGCGCGCGAACCTGCACCTGCAGGCGATCGACGATCCGCCCAGCGCAATCGACGTTGGCGAGCATCCCGCTCCTCGCGACACGGTGGCCGCGGCGACGCAGCCAAGCGCGCATCACCACGAGCGAGGAGTCGCCGGCCATGAAGCCCGGGATCAGGAACACGGGCGGCGCCTCGGCACGACGCCGCGGCGCGCGCAGGACCTCGTCGCCGAGCAGCCGAGCGAGCTCGGCGCTGTAGCGCAGCTCCCCCCAGATCGGCGCCAGCGGCGCCGGCGCCACGGTGGCCTCGGCCGACATCCCTGACATAGAGTACCGCCGGATGGAGCTTTCAGACCGCCACGTCGTGATCACGGGTGGCGCCGGGGGCATCGGACGAGCGCTCGCGCGACGCATCGCCGACGAGTGCGCACGCGCGATCGTGATCGCCGACCGCGAGCTTGCCGCGGCCGAGAGGATCGCGGAGGAGCTCGGCGCCACGGCGCTCGCGCTCGACGCCGGGAGCGAGAGCAGCATCCGCGAGCTGATCGAGCGCGCCAGCGCCGCCAACGGCCCGATCGACGTGTTCATCTCCAACGCGGGCGTGCCCGGCGCGATGGGCGGTCCCGAGGCCGGCGATGAGATCTGGGACGAGGCCTGGCGCGTGAACGTGATGGCTCACGTTTGGGCCGCTCGCGTGCTGGCGCCGGAGATGGTCGCGCGGGGCGAGGGCTATCTCGTCAACACCGCCTCCGCCGCAGGACTTCTCACGCAGGTCTCCTCGCTCGTGTACAGCGTCACCAAGCACGCCGCCGTCGCGCTCGCCGAGTGGCTGGCGATCGAGTACGGCGACGCGGGCGTGCGCGTGTCGTGCATCTGCCCGCAGGGCGTGCGCACGCCGATGCTCGACCTCGCGATGGAGGAGCCAGCCGGCGCCGCGGCGCTCACCGCCGGCGGCCTGATCGAACCGGAGGACGTCGCCGACGCCGTCGTGGCGGGAATCCGCGAGGAGCGCCTGCTGATACTGCCGCACGAGAACGTCGCCGGCTTCCTCGCGCTGAAGGGGTCCGACCCCGAGCGATGGCTGAAGGGCATGCGCAGGCTCGTGCGCGAGGCCCGCACCGGCGCCAGCACCGAGGGCTAGCTGTAAGACCCGAGGACGTTGTTCAGTTCGCTGAGGCGGGTTCCGGGCGGCTTGTGCGCGAGGGCGCGCCCCTGGGCGAGCTCGGCCGCGATCACAGCGGCCCGAGCGCGCGGGTCCACCAGGTTCGATCCCATCGCCGCCGGCGGCGCCGGCGTCGGGGCTGGCGATGGCGCGTCGCAGGTCAGGCACTTCGCAGCGCCTCTAGAGTGGCCACGTGGCCACTGGCTCGCAACCGCCGTCGAGCTCCCAGGAGCGCGAGATCCGCGCCTGGCTGATGGACATGGACGGGGTGCTCGTGCACGAGGAGCAGGCGATACCGGGAGCCGCCGCGTTCGTTGCGCGACTGCAGGAGCTCGGGCTGCCGTTCCTGGTCCTCACGAACAACTCGATGTACACGCCGAGGGACCTGGCGGCTAGGCTGCGCGCCAGCGGCCTGCTTCTGCCCGAGGAGGCGATCTGGACCTCGGCGCTCGCGACCGCCCAGTTCCTGCAGGCGCAGCGTCCCGCCGGCTCGGCCTACGTCGTCGGCGAGGTCGGGCTCACGACCGCGCTGCACAACGTCGGCTACACGCTCAGCGAGCGCGAACCCGACTATGTCGTGCTCGGCGAGACGCGCACGTACAGCTTCGAGCGGATCACGAGGGCGATCCGCCTGATCGTCGACGGCGCGCGCTTCATCGCCACGAACCCCGACCACATCGGTCCCTCGCCGGATGGGCCGACGCCGGCGACGGGCAGCGTGGCCGCACTGGTCAGCCACGCGACCGGCGTCGACCCCTACTTCGTAGGAAAGCCGAACCCGCTCATGATGCGCTCTGCTCTGAACGCGATCGAGGCGCACTCCGAGCACACGGCGATGATCGGAGATCGCATGGACACCGACGTCGTCTCGGGGCTCGAGGCCGGGCTGCAGGCGATCCTCGTGCTCACCGGGGTGAGCACGAGGGAGATGGCCGAACGCTATCCCTACAGGCCGTCCCGGATCATCGACTCGGTCGCCGATCTCGTGCCGGAGCTCGGCGGGCGTATCGTTCCCGCGTCGTGAGCCAGCGGCGCATCGCTACCAACGGGATCGAGCTGAGCGTGCTCGAGGAGGGATCGGGTCCGCCGCTTGTGCTCTGCCACGGCTTTCCCGAGCTCGCCCACTCCTGGCGCCACCAGATCCCGGCGCTCGCGCAGGCCGGCTATCGCGTGCTCGCTCCGGATATGCGCGGATACGGACGCAGCTCGGTGCCCGAGGAGGTCGAGGCCTACGACGTGCTCTCCCTGTGCGGGGACCTCTGCGGCCTGCTCGACGCCGTCGGGGAGGAGAGCGCGATCTTCGTCGGCCACGATTGGGGCGCGAACGTCGTCTGGTGGCTGGCCGCGATCCATCCCGAGCGCGTGCGCGCTGTGGCAGGCCTGAGCGTGCCGTTCGTGCCGCGCGCGCCCGCGGCGCCGATCCCGATCCTGCGCGCGCATCTGGGCGAGGACTTCTACATCGTCTGGTTCCAGCAGCCCGGCGTCGCCGACGAGGCGCTGGCGCGAGACGTCCGCCGCACGCTCACGACGTCGCGACAATGGACCGCGCAGTGGGCCGAGGAGGAGCAGCGTCCCGCGCGCCGTCCGGAGTGGCTCTCGGAGGAGGACCTGCAGGTCTACGTCGACGCGTTCGAGCGCACCGGGTTCAGCGGCGGGCTCAACTGGTATCGCAACATCGACCGCAACTGGACGCTCACCGAGCCCTACGGCGAGCGGCGCGTAGAGCAGCCGGCGCTGTTCCTCACGGGCGAGCTGGACCTCGTGCGCGGGTTCATGCCCGCCGAGGCGATGAGCGGATGGGTGCCCGACCTGCGCGCCGAGATAGTCGTGCCGGGCGCCGGGCACTGGGTCCAGCAGCAGCGGCCCGACGCGGTCAACGCCGCGCTGCTCGACTTCCTCGGCGAGCTCTGAGCGGCCTACGCCACTGCGGCCTGCGCCACCGTCTCTCCCGCGGCCGTCGAGGCGGGCTCGAGCAGAGCGCGCCCGTGCCGGATCAGGTCCGCGGCCCGCTCGGCGAGCGCGATCGTCGGAGCGTTCGTGTTTCCGCGCGGGACCGTCGGCATGACCGAGGCGTCGACGACGCGCAGGCCCTGCAGGCCGTTGACGCACAGCTGCTCGTCGACGACGGCATGGGGGTCAGCGCCCATGCGGCACGTGCCGACCGGGTGATAGATCGCGAACGTGGTGCGTTGCACGTGTGCGCGCAGCGCCTCCTCGGAGTCCTCGGCAGGCACGTTGAAGGGCTCAGCGCAGTAGGGGCTCATCGCCGGCTGGCCACAGATCTCGAGCGCCAGGCGTAGGCCGGCGATCATGCGCTGCATGTCGTCGCCGACACTGTAGAAGGCGTTGTGGATGATCGGCTTGGCCGAGGGGTCTTTGGAGGCCAGCCGCAGCGAGCCGCGGCTGTGCTGCGTGAGCAGGCAGGGCGAGACCCAGACGCCGTGCGCCTCGGGGTCGCGGGTACCCTCGTCGATGATCTGCAGCGGCACGACGTGGAACTGCGTGTCCGGCGCCGGAGCCTCGGCGACGACGCGCGCGAAGCCGCCGGCCTCGGCGAAGTTGGACGCGAACGGTCCCGTCCGCGTGGCTTCGTACTCGGCGAGCGCCTGCGGCTCGAGCGCCAGCAGCAGGCTCTCGGGCTCGGGCGTCGTCCATACGAGCTGCGTGGCGGGATGGTCGGAGAGGTTCTCCCCGACCGCCGGCTGCTCCAGCAGGACCTCGACTTCGCGCATCGTGAGGTGTTCGGGCTCGCCGATGCCCGAGAGCATCAGCAGCTGGGGCGAGTTGTAGGCGCCCGCGCTCAGGATCACCTCGCGCTCGGCCCGGAACTCCTGCGCGGTGCCGAGCTGCGCGGCCAGCACGCCGACAGCTCGCGTGCCCTCGAAGACGATCCGCTGGACCTGCATGTGGGGCATCACCGTCAGGTTGGGGCGCTCCATCGCCGGACGCAGGTAGGCTGCCGCGGTGCTGGCGCGCATCCCCTCGCGCTGGGTCACCTGGTACATCCCGACCCCGTCCTGCCGCGGTCCGTTGAAGTCCTCGTTGCGCGCCAGGCCCGCCTGCACGCCGGCCTCCACGAAGGCGTGCGAGATGCGGTTGTGGGAGCGCTCTTCGCTGACTGGCAGCGGTCCGCCGGCGCCGTGCAGCTGCGAGGCGCCACGCTCGTTGTCCTCGGCCTTGATGAAGTAGGGGAGCAGGTCGGCCCACGACCACCCGGCCACGCCCCAGTCGTCGTAGTCGAGACCGTTGCCGCGGATGTAGACCATCGCGTTGATGGAGGATGAGCCCCCGAGGACCTTGCCGCGCGGGAGCGTGATGCGCCGGCCGTCGCAGTGGGACTCGGGCGCCGAGTGATAGTCCCAGTCCACCTCCGTCGCCCCGAGCTGGAGGTAGCCGAGCGGGACGTGGATGTTTTCGTTGACGTCCGGCGGCCCCGCCTCGAGCAGCAGCACCTTCACGTCCGGATCTTCGCTGAGCCGGCTCGCGAGCACGCATCCCGCCGAGCCCGCACCCACGATCACGTAGTCGTACATGCTTTCTCCCCTCCTAGCGGACCTTCCCGCAGCAACGATACCGGGCACGCTCGCGCGGCGGCCTACCGTCGACGGGGGCGCGGGCGACGAGCGCGCCCCAGGCGATGAGGCGCGCGCTCGCCGGAGCCTGAGGACGCGGCGAGCGGGACGGCACGATAGCGCGAACGAGGGACGGCGGGCGGGCTCGAGGATCGCGCGAGACCAGCCCGAGGGCGGCGCGACGGCTCAGGGGAACAAGGGTGCGTCGAGCACGACCCCCGCCGCCTCGCAGGCCGCGCGCCAGTCCTCGTCGCCGCCGTTGACTGTGGCGTTGACGGCCGTGTCGGCCCACTCCAGCGACTCGGCGGCGTAGGTCGCCTCGGCGGCCGGCTGCTCGCCGTAGGCCAGGGTCTCGTCGCGGTCGTCGAGCTTGCCGACGCTTCCGTTCGGCGTCCCGTTCGGCGTCCCGTTCGGCGAGGCCGCCGGGTCGGCGTCGGCGTAGACGGCTGCGCTGGGCTGCGGCGGCGGCGCGGGCTGCACCCTAGCCTCGGGCGACTCGAGCCCTCCCGGCGCCGGGGTGTAGCGGAACTGGCCGCTCTCGTCGCTCACCCAGAAGGCCCCGCCGCCGTCTTCGGTCTCGTGCAGGATCGAGCGTTCGTAGTGCTCGGCAATGCGCACGAGCGCCTCGATGTCCGCGACTTCGATCACGGGCACCCCGGGCAGTTGCCAGACGCGCGCGACAGGCACGATCATGCGTCCGTAGCGAGAGAGGATCACCTGCGTCTCATCCCTGCGTCGCGGCCGCACCATTGCAAGCACTGCGAGCGTCAGGAGCACGTCGAGCACGATTCCCACGAGCGCGATCGCGCGCGCGGTGCCGACCGCCAGCTGGGCGGCCCCCAGCGCGAGGTACTGCGGCTGATCGCGCCGCACGGTCGCCGAGCCGGCGCTAGAGGACAGGAACAGCGCCGCGGCGGACGGTCCGGTGACAGCGCCGCCTCCTCCGGCGGCCACGGGCTGGACCTCGTCCTGGTTGAGCGAGAAGTGAATCTGCGGGGAGAACGTGGCGTGCAGCGGCCTTTCGCCGAGCTGGCCGGAGACGCGCACGCGCGGCAGCAGCGCGAGCGTGTAGGCGCCGCCCACGTCGGTCGCCTTCTCGACGCTGCGCACCAGCCCGAGCAGCGAGCTCAGGTCGAGGCTCGCGAAGAGCACTCCATGATCGCCGTGGAAGCGCTGCGGCTCGGCGAGCGCGAGCGTCGTCTGCCAGCCGCTCGTCGAGGTCACGAGAGCGTCCATCGCCGCCGTCCCGGAGAGCGCGTGCGACGTCGTGCTGTGGAAGCGGTAATCGTAGCGGAGCCGCACGTTGCTGATGACCTGCGTGAACAGCGGTTCGCCGGTGACGGCGCGATCGTTCGCGTACGTCGGGCCGGGGGTGGCCTGGGCGCTGTAGGAGAGCCTGCCGACCTGCCTGTAGGGGACCGTCGAGGCGCGCACCGAGCTCGCGGGCTGCGTGAAGGCGATCAGCGCCAGCAGCGCGAACGGAAGCAGCGCCGCGAGGCCGCATGCGAGCACCGGCACCAGCGGGGCGCTCTGCGCGGCGGGCCCGGCGGACGCGGTGGGGGTGGCGGGCGCGGGCCGCGTGGCGCCTGAGCGTCCCGTCCGGCCGGCGCGCCGGGCCCTGCCCCGCAGGCGGCGCCTGCGCGCGAACGCCGTGCCCGCGAAGAGCAGCGCGGCGAGCGCAATCAGGGCTCCCACGAGAGCGGGCGAGCGGATCGACTGGAGCTCGGAGCCAACGCCTGCCACGTGTAACCACACGGCGCCCATCAGCTGGCTAGCAGCGGGGTGCTCGAAGTCGACGAAGTTGTTGTTGTCGCCCTTGAAGACGTACCGGTCTCCGACGCGGCCGATGATCCGGTGCAGGACGACGGTGTGGAACACGTTGCTGTGGTAGGCGACGATCTCGCCGACCCGGTAGCTGCTCTGACTGCGCACGAGCACGAGATCGCCGGAGTGGAAGCGGGGCTGCATGCTGACCCCGTGGGTGACGATGTAGCTCGTGCGACCGCCCAGAGCAGTTGGCGCGAGGAAGAACCACAGGCATGCGGCGACCGCGATCAACCCGAGACCGCTGATTACGCGCTTCGTGGTGTGACGAGGTCGCATGGCGTTGGCGAGCGGCAGGGAGCGGCCGCGGAGGGCCACTCCCTGCCATCCCGATGTCAGCGTTATTCGATCGTGACCGAACCGCTGCTGACTGCGGCGACGGACAGCTTCAGCCCTTCGGCGTCGGGGACCGGTTTCGCGAATGTGCACGTGACCGCCCAGGGCGAGGCGGCTTCAGAGGCGCCGCAGTCCGACCAGTTGGCCGTCACCGGGGCCGCTTTGCTGAGCGCGACCGCGACGTCGGACGCCGCCTTGTTGAGGTCGAACGTCACTTTGGTCATCGTTTCGCCGCTTTCGTTGAACGTGTAGTTCGTGGGCGAGTTGACGGTGTAGCCGCTCACCGTTGCCGAGCCGGCACCGGCCGAGTGTTCGGCGACCGTGTTGCTGGCGGTGAACGCGTACGCGCCCACGCCGAGAACGGCTGCCAGCGCAACTGCCAGCAGGCCGGCGATCTTTCGGTTTCGGCCGACGATGCGTCGCCGGCCTGGGAACTTCAACATGTCGGGCCTCCGATGGATTTGCAGGCACTTCGTGCCATTTCCCGGGCCCATCGACGGGCTCTTAGAGCCTCTTTATGCGTGACGTGGGCCTTGCAACGAATCAGCCACGCCGCAGGCGACCTTGCAACGGATCGCCCGCTCTTGTCAAGCCCAAAGCGGGGCGCGCGGCGGCCTGCAATCGAGCGTGCAGCGAGTCAGGACCCCTCTCCAGCCGACAGCCCTCCGCGACGGCTCCGCGTCAGAGGTCGATGACCGTCACGTCGGGCCAGCTCGCGCCGAGATGCTCGCCGACGAGGCGCCGGTGGCAGCGATCGGCCGCGGCCTCGCTGCACAGAAGGGCGGTGCGCCGCTCGAAGTCCGAAGGCGAGAGCAGCTCCTCCACGCGGCGCTCACGCAGGAGCGCGAGGAAGCGCTCGGCGAAGCGCGGCCAGTCCGCCCCGCGACCTCTTGCCTGATCGAGCAGCTCCTTCGTCGGCGCCAGCAGGGGCTCGTGCTCGTAGCGCGCGCCGATCAGCTCCTCGAGGAAGTAGGGAAGGTCGCTCGCCTTGGCGAAGCCCGCCAGCTGCGAGCTGTTGTTGAGACGAATGTCGAGGACGTGCTCGATGCGTGCATCGGCGAGGCGGGTGAAGAAGCCCCTCGCGGTCGTCTGGGTGAAGCCGATCGTGTAGATCTCCATCGCTAGCTCCCGCGTCACGCCGTGCCCGCGAGACTAGACGGCCGCCGTTGGCGAGACGTTGGCGCCGCGTCGTGCTGCGCTGGCGCGTTGCACAGCGCACCGCCAACGCTCCGACAACGGGCTCGATCTACCTTTGGGCCCATGCCAAAGCTCGCGGCAGCGACGGGCCTGCAGCAGATGCGGGCGATCGTCGAGGGCACGGCCCCGCCGGCGCCGATCCAGGCGCTGATCGGCTTCGTGCTCGCCGAGATCGACGAGGGCACGGCGGTCTTCCTGTGCACGCCGACGGCCGAGATGCGCAACCCGCTCGGTGCCGTCCACGGCGGCATCGCGATGACGTTGCTCGACTCTGCCGCGGGAGCGGCCGTGCACACGACGCTCGGCGCCGGTCAGGCCTATGCCACCCTGGAGACGAAGGTCAACCTCGTCCGCGCAATCACGCCCGAGACGGGGGAGGTGCGCGCCGAGGGCGAGGTCGTGTACCGCGGTGGCCGGGTCGCGACTGCGCAGGGTCGCCTCACGGATCGCACGGGAGCGCTTCTCGCGCATGCCACCTCTACGTGTCTGATCCTGGGGGGTTGAGCAGCGCCGCGTGCAGCTTCTGCAGCTCGGGCCCCGGCACCGCGCCGAGCTCCTCTCGGAGCAGGACGCGGACCGCGTCGTAGACGCGCAGCGCTTCGGCGGCGTTGCCCTGAGCCGCGAGCGCGCGCATCAGGTGTGCGTGGCCGGTTTCGCGAAACGGCGAGAGCCGAGCCAACTCGCGCGCCGCCCGCACTGCCGTGTCGAGCTCGGGTCCGCCGAGCCGGATGGAGCACGCGGCGAGCGCCTGCAGCGCGTCCGCTTGCAGGTCGGCCAGCGCCGCGCGGCGGTCGAGCACCCAGTCGCCGTCGAGGCCCGCCAGGAATAGTCGGGAGCTCACGTTCAGCGCTATGTGCGATGCGATCCACGCGCGCACGTCCTGATCCTGGGAGACCGCGGCCTGCGCGTCGTGAAGCGCCTGGCTGGCGGCCTCGAGATCCACCCATGCGCCGGTCGGCAGCCGCAGCTGAGGCTCGGGAGCTGCGGGCAGGAGCTCCTCGCCGGGGAGAGCGAGCGCGCGGCGAAGCTTCGAGAGCAGCGCGCGCACCGCGCCGGCGGCCCCTGGCGGAGGCGCCGAGCCCCACAACAGCTCGACGAGCTCCTCGCGCCTCACCGCGCGGGTGCGATGCGCAATCAGGTATGCGCACAGGAGTCGGCCCTGCGCGCCCGGAAGCGCGGGCGTGATGTCGACGCCCGAGATCCTCACCACCAGGGGACCGCAGAGCTGGATGCGGGTGGAGTGGGCTGCCGCCGGCATCGCCGTGCGACACTAGCGCCGGTGAGCAGGGTGATCGTATGCGAGTGCGGGACCGTGGTGCGCGGGGAGAGCGACGAGCAGCTTCTCGAGGCCGGACGAGCGCACATGCGATCCAACCATCCGGCGATTGCCGCGGAGATCAGCGACGAGGATCTTCTGGCGCTCAGCCAGGAGGAGCCGCAGGCCCAGCACTCGGGGACCTGATCGGCGGCGGCGCTGTCGATTCTGCTGGTCTCGGGCAGCACGCGAGGCGAGTCGACCAACACGGCGGAGCTGCGCGCCCTCGCCGACGCAGCCTCGTGCGCGTCGGCGATCGGGATTGAGCTCGTGTCGGCGACCGCGGCCGACCTCGCTCTGCGGGCGTCGCGAGCGAGCTCGCCGGCGCGAGCGCACGCGGGCGCTCATTCCACGACGAGCGTGGCTCTCATGCCTTTCTTCTCGTGTTCCGGCAGCGAGCAGAACAGCGTGTAGGTGCCGGGTTTCAGTTCGATCGTCTGGTCGACCACGGCCCCCGAACGGGTGTTCGCGACCGAGCCCGCGGGCGGCCCTTCGCCCGGCGCGACGTTGAGGTTGTGTTCGTCCTGTCCGTGGTTGACGAACTCGAAGACCACCTTGCCGGCGGGAACGGTGGTGCGCGAGAGCGAGAAGCTGTACTCGACGGCGGTCACCTGAACGCGCGGCACCGACGGTGGAACCCCGGAGACCGTTTCGCCCGACCCGCCCGAGCCCGACGACGAGGCTTCCGTCGCCGGGGGCGAGGTCGCGGTGGTCGTGGTCGCGGACGTCGGGCCCGGGCTCGTCGGCGTTGGGCCCGGTTGAGATGAGACGCCGCCCGTACGGCTCTGCGCCGGCGAGGTGTGGCGGCGCGATCGAGCGCAGCGGCTGTGGTGGCTGGCGCGGCGTCCGTGCGCGCGCGTTTGAGCTCTGCAGGCATGGCTGCGGGCAGGTCTTTGGCGCTGGCTGCGCCCGCGGCCCGGCGCCGCGGTCGCGATCGCCGTCGCGAGCCCGAGGGCGCACGCGCCACCGAGCAGCAGGACCCAGATGCGCCTCGCGCCCGGGCGCATCACGTGAACAGCCCGGGGACCTGCCCGTAGTGGCTCGGGCCTTCGAGGCCGGTGCCCGCTTCGGGGATCACGAGGCCCGCTTCGGTCTGGAACCACTGACCCAGGATGGCCGCGTAGATCGCCCGGTAGTCGGAGGTGTTGATCAGGTTTTCGTTTTCGTCGAGTTTCGAGAGACCCGGGAACCCGCCGACCATTTTTCCCTTCACGCGACTGCCGATCAGGAACGACACGCCGGCCGCGCCGTGGTCGGTGCCCGAGCCGTTTTCGCGCGGGCGCCGACCGAACTCCGACCACAACTGAACCACGACGCGCTGGTCGAGTTTGCGCGCTTCGAGGTCGCGTTGGAACGCGACGACGGATTCGACCGTCTCGCCGAGGTTCGTGCTCAGGGTGGTGGCCTCGTCGGAGTGCGTGTCATAACCGCCGACGGCGTTCAGCGAGACGCATTTGATCGGGAGCGCTTCGTCATCGAGCATCGCGGCGAGCACGGCCAGACGAGCCGGGAAGTCGCCGCCCGAGGTTGGATAGGTAACCGGCGAGGTGAAGCCTGGTTTGCCTTCGTGTTCGGCGAAGGGGGCGACCTGGTTGCGGATGATGCTCGTGTCGAGCGATGCCGCGCGAGCCTGCGCGAAGGCCGGCGAGGGGGCGGCGAGCGCCCCCAGAGCGCCGAACGTTTCCATCGTCGGTTCGGTGAGGGGTTCATCGAGCCCGTAGGCCCAGAACTGATAGTCCGACGGGGTCGACACGGCGGCCACGGGCACCCTCGTCGTCGCGAGGGCGGGCGCCAGGGAGTAGTCGAGCGAGAGACCCTGAAGCGGGTTGTTCGGGTTGCCGGCGATGTCCAGGTAGCGGCCCATCCAGCCCGACCGCGTCTCTGTGTTCAGTTCGCCGACCTCCCAGTAGTGGCGGCTGGTGAAGTGGCTCTCGTCGGGGGGGTCATAGCCAATCGCCGGGAAGACCGTGACCTTGCCTTCGCCGTGCAGTTGGGCCAGGCCGGCTGCCTGCGGGTGCCACATCAGCGCTTCGTCCTCGCTGAACACCTGCCCGGCTCCTTCGGCGAGCCCCAGCGTGGGTCGAAGTTCGTGGTACTTCGCTTCCTTGACCGGCGCGAGCACGGACAGCGCGTCCCAGCCGCCTTCCATGAAGATCGACACGAGCACCGGCTGGTTGGGCGGCGCGGCCATGGCTTCGGCGATGCCCACTTCCAGCTGACGCGGCGAGAGCGCGGCGGCGCCATAGACGGCCAGCATCGCGCCCGCCGAGCGCAGCAGAAACGAGCGCCGGTCCATGCCGGTGCCAGCCGGCAGCGGCATGCCGGGCTCGATCGAGGGCAGGCCGCGACCGGCCTGGGCGATTCCCGCCCGCAGCAGCTGCGAGCGCGTGAAGTCGTTGCAGGAGCAGCTTCTCTGCATATCAGCTCACCTGCATGTCGGGGGACGTGGCGATCAGCATGCGCAACGCGTTTTGGCGAAGCGCGCGATAGGGGCTGTTCTGCCAGCTGGCTGTGATGACGCCGTTGAGGCACCGCGCGGAGAAGTTTTCGAGGCATTGCTTCGATTCTTCGCCCAGGGCGGGGGTTGCCCAATAGGCGAATGCGTGCTCGATCGCTTCGGCGGGGGTCTCGGTGGAGCTGTACGCGGCTTCACCTTTCCCGGGCCACGGGTTGGGGTAGGACTTCGCGGTGACGTAGCTCGCGATTTCC
Organism: Solirubrobacteraceae bacterium; assembly: GCA_035314465.1. Taxonomy (GTDB): domain Bacteria; phylum Actinomycetota; class Thermoleophilia; order Solirubrobacterales; family Solirubrobacteraceae; genus Palsa-744. The sequence continues at coordinate 40,136 of DATFZM010000034.1, forward strand.
CAGCGCGCCTTCGCCGTGGACGTGTCCAGCCAGTGGGTGAAGTCCCAACCGGAGACGTTCGGCGGGTAGAACAGCTGCTGGCCGGCGGCGGCGGACAGCCACGCCCACGCGGTGGTGTCGATCGGGCGTCCGATCGCGCGCAGCAGGGCGGCGTTGTAGACGACGGGAGGCGTCACGAGCTCCGAGCCGTCGAGGAAGTCCGGATGCATTAGGATCGCCTCCACGACCGCCTGGATGCTGTAGCCGGAGGTCGTGTAGAGCCCCTCCAGCGACGCCAAGGTCCCCGGGGCGGGCGGAGCGGGGACGAAGTAGCTCCACAGCTTGCTGACGAAGAACGACGCGTGCAGAGGGTGCGTCACGCACAGCCGCACGGCGTCTTCGTAGTTCCATTTGCCGGTCTGCCCGAACACGGTCTTGTTGCCGTTGTCGTGGCGAGAGGAATCGAAGTGAAAGTTCTGCCAACCTTTGCTTTCGGTCCATTCCGCGGTCCAGCCGGTGAGCGTCCGCGCCATTTCTTTAACGTCCGTCTCGGTATACGCGCCGCGGTCGGCGCCGAGCGAAAACAGCTCCATCATCTCGCGGGCGTAGTTCTCGTTCAGTTCGTGCTTGTCGTTGTAGATGCCGTCGAGGAACACGAGCATCGCCGGGTTCGTCGTGACGGCGAGGAAGAGTTCGTGAAACCCGCCGAGCGCCATTTCGCGGAACAGGTTGTTTTGGTCGAGCATGCGCTGCTGACTGCCGACCTTTTCGTTGGAGTTCGCGAACCAGTCGTGCCAGATGAAGGTCATCCGCTCCACGAGCTGCTGGTCGGAGCGGACCATGCGGTCGAGCCACCAGCAGTGATCCTGGCCATATGCGTCGGCGGGGTCGAGTGCGTTGCCTTCGTCGTCCGTCGGTTCGGGTCCGCTGAGATGCGCCGCGCCCGCGGGACGCGTGAGCGCGTGGACGGCCGTTTCGAGTGACTGTCCCGCGATCGACTGGACCTGGCCCGGGGCGGGCCCGAAGCCCGCGCGCCACAGCAGGCGCCGAGCCTGCGCTGCCGTGATCGCTGTGACCTGCGCCGGCGGCGGGGCCGATGAGGGCGGCGGTGGGCTGACCGGGATCGCCGGCGGGGCCGGTGCTCCGGCGAGCCCCGCGGAGTTGGGCGTCACCGTCGCGTGACGCGGCGCGGCCTTGTGATGCTTGCGCTTGTGGTGCTTGTGCTTAGCGTGCTTGCTCACGCGCAGGCCATGCTTGGCGCGCCTGGAGTGCCTTGCTTTGCCTTTCGCAGAGCTGGCCTGCGCGCTGGCCGAAGCAGGCGTCATCGAGCGATCGCCACCGAGGGACGTGAAGGCGTGAGCCCTCCCATGCTTTCATCCTCGGCACGCACCCCCCTCAACATGAGGCTGCCGCCGGGCGCTTTGGACGTTTGTCGAACGTGCGGTCGGCCTCGAGCGCGCCGAGATCGACTCGGCCTTCTAACGCGATCGCCGGCCCGGCGGGTGCAGCGCAGCGCTCGCCGAGGCTCGGCGCGCTCCCGAGCACCGCTGCACCGGCGATCCGTCCAGGCTGGAGCATGCGCGCGAGCGCTGCAGTAACGTCGCCGGGCAAGCGCTGGAATCAAGCCTGGCGCGATCGAGCCAGAGCGAGCACGATGCTGTTCAAGCAGATCACCCACGACGACCTCGGCTGCGCCTCCTACCTGATCGGCGATGAGCGGGCCGGCGTCGCCGCGGTGGTCGATCCGCGCTTCGAGATCGACGAGTACCTTGAGCTCGCTCGCTATCGCGGCGTGAACATCGAGCACGTGCTCGAGACCCACAACCACGCCGACCACGTCTCCGGACACGGGCGGTTGGTGGCGGCGACCGGAGCGCGCATACACATACATCGCGCTGCCGAGCCGAGCTACGACCATGAGCCGTTCGACGACGGCTGGGAGCTGCGGATCGGCTCGCTGCTCGTCCGCGCCCTGCATACGCCCGGGCACCGCCCCGAGCACACCGCCTTCCTGCTGATCGACAGCGACCGCGGACCCGAGCCGTGGGCTGTGCTGAGCGGGGACAGCCTGTTCGTCGGAGACGTCGCGCGGACCGATCTGGCGATCGACGCGTCCGAGGGAGCGGCCCAGATCTTCGACTCGGTGCACCGCAGGCTGCTCTCGCTCCCCGACCACTGCGAGCTCTGGCCCGCACACCTCGGAGGATCGATGTGCGGCGGCGTCGCGATGGACGTGAAGATCTGCTCGACGATCGGGTTCGAGCGCCGCCACAACGCCGCGCTCGCGGTCGACGAGCCGCGGGAGTTTGTGGCACAGGCGATCTCCCGGCTCGGTCCCCAGCCGCCGAACTTCGAGAAGATCGTGGCCCTGAACCGCGGCCCCCTCGTCACGGCGGGAATCGACATCCAGGCGCTCTATCCCCATCAGGTGCGGCTCAAGGCGCAGGACGGAGCTCTGCTCATCGACGTGCGCACCGACCTGCAGTTCGACGACGTGCACATCGAGGGGTCGATCTGCATCCCCTCGTTCAGCCCCGGCTTCGGGTCCAAGCTGGCTTGGCTGGCCGACCACGAGCGCGAGATCGTGTTCATCGGGCGCGACGACGAGGACGGCCGCCGCGCTGCGAAGCTGGCCCTGGCCGTCGGCGTGCGCGAGATCGGCGGCCTGCTCTCAGGAGGGATGACCAACTGGCGCCAGGAACGGCATCCGGCAGAACACACCGATCGCGTCGCGGCGGCCGACGTGAAGGGCTGGCTCGCGAGGGACCCGCAGCTCCAGCTGCTCGACGTCCGCGAGCGCGCCGAATGGGATGCCGGTCACATCCCGGGATCCCTCTCCACCCCCTGGCACGACATCCGCTCGATACCGGAGGGCGTGGACCCGGGGCGGCCGATCGCCGTGATCTGCGCCGGCGGGACTCGGGCGGGAACCGCCGCGAGCCTTCTCAAGCACCATGGCGCGAGGGACGTGGCCCACATCGTCGACGGCGGCGTGCCGACGCTCGCGAGCACGGGCGTGAGGCTCGAGTCGAGCGCGACGGCCAGGCCGGGCGTCGCCGCCTGACCAGGCGGAACCTGGCCCGGGGAGCAGGGCCAGGGGAGGCGGTAGGCCGGGCCGCTGGAGCGCTTTAGTTGTTGCGGGCGAACAGCCGCAGGAAGAGCAGGAAGATGTTGAGCACGTCGAGGAAGATGCCGGCGGCCAGTGGGATCGCCTCGTTCGTGCCCGCGCGGCGAAGGCGGTTGAAGTCGACGACCGTATAGAGCCCGAAGATCGCCAGCCCGGCGATCGAGTAGATCGTGTACGCACCTGGGATTTGCACGAAGATCAACACGATTCCGGCGCCGATCAGCGCGAAGAGCAGCCAGAAGAGCGTCCTGTAGAGAAAGGAGAGGTCGCGGCGGACCGCGTACCCTGCCGCCCCCAAACCGCCCACGAACAGCGCGGTCGCTCCGAACGCCTGCCGAACCGCGGTCGGATCCGTGGCCGAGTAGTAGTTGATCGTGGTGGCCACGCTCACGCCGATCAACAGGCCGAAGGCGAACAGCAGCGCCAGCGCGAGCCCGGTCTGCTCGCGCGCGTTTGCGACGTTCAGCCCGACGAGACAGCCCAGCGCGAGCAGCCAGGCGATGAACCACCCGGCGCCGCCCAGATTGCGTCCAGCGTAGGCGCCCAGCGTGGCGAAGCCGACCGTCAGCGCGACGAGCCCCATCACGCGGCCGAACAGCTTCGGCGTGCTCGCTTCCGGCACTGGCTGCGCGTATTCTGCTACCCCCATCGCGCAGATCGTAGTTCACGCGAGGGCGCGTCGAGAGGCCTCGGGACGCTTGCGCGCGCCTACTTGCGGGGACAGGGGCTTTGTAGGACACCGTGACGGTCGTCTGTGCGAGCCCGTCGAGCCCGCCGAACGTCAGTTCCGAGCGACGGTGAAGCCGGCCTTCGGACACGCGGCGGGGAGCATCCCGTGGTAGATGGGCTTGCCCTTCTGCTCGGTCGCCGAGCCGACCTTGACGCTGATTCGCCGCACCGACGCGTCCGGCGCGCCGGGCACCGTTTCGACGAGCGGCACCTGGGATATGAGCTCCTCGCCGAAGCCGCCGGGAGCTCGCCTGGCCGGTCGGCGCCCGGGGAGCAGACCCCACCTCGCGCGAACCTCATCCAAGGCCGCTCGCGTGCGGCGCACCTCCGCGACGCGTTCGAGCGGCACCTCGCGGGCGCGAGTCAGACTACGATCGGATCATGGACGGTGAAGGGGAGGAGCTCGGCGGAGCCGACCCCGCTCGCCTGGCGGCGGCCCGGCGCGAAGTGGAGGCGTTCGCGCGCGAGAAGGGCGCCGGGGTCGACGAAGAGGAGCCCGGCCGCTGGCGCCTCGAGCGCAAGCCGGCGTTCTTCCGCCTGGGTATGTACTACTGGACGGCCGAGCTGCGCGCCGACGGGTGCCTTGCGTTCTCCGAGCGCCAGTGGCGCGCCGATCCCAACTACGACTGACGCGCGGATCGCGAACGAGCGGATCGATCCGGTCCCGCTGAGCGCCAAAGGGTCCATTACTCCGGGACGGCCAGCAGCCGCTCGGCGACGCGCCCGGCCGCCTCGCGTACGTGCGTGCTGGCGTTGAGCGCCGCCAGGAAGGCATCTTGCTCGATGCTGAGAAAGGTGGTGGCGCTCGCGGCGGTGACGGTCGCCGTACGTCTGACACGGTGCAGAAGCGCGATCTCGCCGAATCCTTCGCCGCGGCCCATGCGCCTGATCTTCGAGCCCCCTCTGCTGACGACCACGTCTCCGTCTGTGATCGCGTAGTAGCGGTCGCCGACCTCCCCCTCGCTGATGACAGTGGCGCCCGCTGGGAACGTGAGGTAGCAGGCCTCGCGGGCAAGCGTTTCCAGCGGAGCGGCGGGCAACGCTGAGAAGATGTGGAGGTTGCGGAGCAAGCCCATCTCCACGACGGGGATGCTCGCCTCCCGATCGATGCTGCGTATGCGCGGCAGCGTCAGGATCACGGCGAGTGGCGCGAGCGAGGCCATCCCGAGGAAGGCCGCGTCGGTGCCTCCGAGACTGACGAGCAGGGGCACGGCGAGCGACCCGAAGGCCAGGCCCGCGTCGCGAATCGACTCGATCAGGACGAACGCGCAGACGATCACGTCAAGCGGCGTGGAGCGCTGAAGCAGCGTCTGGGCCGCGATCGACTGCATCGAGCGAGATGCCCCTACGACTAGCAGCAACGTCACGGCGAGCAGCGTCGTCGATGCGAGCGTCAGTGCCGCGAGCGCGGCGGCGCCGATCAACGCGGCGGCGACGAGTGGCACAGCCAGGCGCCGACCCACGAGCAGCACGGCCAAGCTCGCGCCGGCGAGGCCGCCGGCCCCGAAAGCCGCGCTGAGGTAGCCGGCGGCGGCCGGCCCGATCACGAGGATCCTTATGGCGATGAGCACGACGAGCAGGTCGATGGCGCCCTCGATCGCTGCCGCGCCGGCACGATAGGCCATCAACGCCCTTGTGTTCGGCTGCGCCGCGATCACGCGTGCGGCGGCGATCAGGTCGGCAAGGCCGCCCTCCTCCTCCTCGCCTCCGTGCGCCGCAGCCCGCAGCGGGTGGACCCGCGCGAGCAAGGGCGTGCAGGCGCACATGCCCGCGAGCACCGCGCACGCCAGACCGGGGCCCTGCAGGCCGATCATCAGGCCCGCTAGAAGCGGACCACCGAGCGCGCCCGCCCCTTTGCACCAGGCCGTTGCCACGTTGGCGGCTGTGAGCTCGTCGGGATGGCGCACCACGAGCGGCGTGAGCACGTTGTGCAGCGGGATGCTCACCCCAAGCGGCACCGTGAATCCGACGGCGGCGGCGTATACGACAACCGCGTGCGCGTTCAGCAGGATCGCGACGGCGCAGCCCGCGAGCATCAGGGTCGACGCCAGATAGCAGCACGCCAGCAGCCGCGCGATCCCGATGCGCGCGCCGTGGGCGCTGATGATCGGCGCGAGCACCATCGAGGGAATCAGCTGCGCCAGCGCCACGAGGCCGGCGGTTGAGGCGCCGCCGCGTTTGTACGCGTACACGAGCAGGGCGATCCACTCCCCGTACTCGACAAACGTCATCACCAGGAAGGCGAGCATCAAGCGGCTGAGCGCGCCGTTGGATCCCACGATGCGAACGACGCCGCGAACGCGCGAGATTGGCCCGACGCGCCGGCCAGGCGCGCTGCGATCTCGATCGGCGATCGCCGGCTTGCCGTCGGGCCCCATCAGGGCGACTGGGGCAGCTTCGCCGAGCCCCGCTTGAGGACCGGAGTGGACGGCGGCGGTACAACGGGTCCGATGTCCCCGTCCGGAGCCTCGTCGAGATCGACGATCACCGGCGCGTGATCGCTCGGCCCTCGGCCCTTGCGGGCCTGCCGGTCGACCCATGCCGCCCGCACCCTAGCCGCCACCGTCTCGCTGGCCAGCACCAGGTCGATGCGCATACCGAGGTCCTGATGGAACATGCCAGCCCGGTAGTCCCAGTACGTGAAGACGCGCTCCGTCGGCCAACGTTCGCGCACGACATCGCGCAGGCCCAGCGCCTGCAGTTCGGCCAGCGCCGCGCGCTCGGGCGGCGTGACGTGGGTGTGGCCGACGTAGGCCTCGGGGTCGAACACGTCGATGTTCGCCGGCGCGATGTTCATGTCGCCGCACACCACGGTGGGCCCCGGGGCAGCGGCCAGCATGTCTCGCAACGCGCCGAGCCACGCGAGCTTGTAGCGGTAGTGCTCGGACCCGGGCTCGCGGCCGTTGGGAACGTAGACGGAGTACACGCGGACCCCGCGGCACGTCGCCGAGATCGCGCGCGCCTCCGGGTTCGGGAAGCCCGGCGCGCCGTCGACGCCGACCACGACGTCATCGAGGCCGGCAAGCGAGAGGATCGCGACCCCGTTCCATTGCGCCTCCCCGTGGCGGGCGACGGCGTAGCCGCGACTCGCCAGCGCCTCGCCGAGCAGCTCGTCGAATGCGCCATCTGCGAGCTTGGTCTCCTGCAGGCAGACGACGTCTGGCTTGCGTTCGTCCAGCCACGGAAGCAGCCGCGGCACCCGCTGCTTGGCCGAGTTCACATTCCAAGTGGCTACCCGCACGGGCGTACGGTAGCGGCGGCACCCTCCCTGCGGTCCGTGCGCTCAACTCGACGCAGACCACGAAGAAGCGGTCGAGGTAAACACGACGATCTAGGCGTGCCGGGGGCGGCGCTCGCGGCGGCGCCGGCGCGGTTTCGAAGATGATTGCGGCCATGAGGTCTCCCGAGCCGCGCCGTCGCGACGATGAGCGCCGCCCCACGCCCTGCTCGCCGCTGCCGCGACGAGGCGGGCTGCTGTAGCGATGCCGGACGTTGACCGCGCGGCGGGCGAAGTGCGTCCCAGCGCGGCCGCGCGGCGACAGCTCGTCATCTTCGCGCGGCGCATCGCCGTGCTCGGGGCGATCGTCCTCGGCCTGCTGCTGATCGGCGCGGCCGGCCTGGCGCTTAGCGAGGGGGTGGGCTTCTGGTACGCGTTTCGATGGGCGCTCGACACCGCGGCGACCGTCGGCGTGTTTCCGGAACCACACAGCATCGCCGGCCAGATCGTCCACGTTGCCCTCGTCGTGCTCGGCGTCGCTACGCTCTTCTACGCCCTCGGCACGGTCGCCGAGCTGTTCGTCGCGGGGCACCTCGGCGGCCTCTTGGATCTGCGCCGTACGCAGAAGATGATCGACGCGCTCAACGACCACCACATCGTCTGCGGTTTCGGCCGCGTCGGGCGCCAGGTGGCGCGCGACCTGCACGCCGCCGGCGCGGAGTACGTCGTCGTGGACACCGACCCCGACAACCGCGAGCGCGCACAGGGGCTCGGGATCCGTCTGATCGAGGGCGATGCCGCCGACGATGCGGTGCTGCGGGAGGCGGGCATCGCTCGTGCGCGATCGATCATCGTGTGCGCCGACTCAGACGCGAACAACGTGTTCATCACGCTCACTGCACGCGAGCTCAGATCCGACATCTCGATCGTCGCGCGCGCGGCGGCGGAGGACACCGAGAAGAAGCTCAAGCGCGCCGGCGCCGACCGCGTGATATCGCCCTACAAGGCGAGCGGCACCGAGATGGCGAGGCTCGCCCTTCACCGGCAGCTGAGCGGGGTTGTCGACGTCGACGTCGAGTACCGTCTCGAGGAGCTCGAGGTGGGCCAGGCCTGTGAGGGGCTGGGCATGGCGGTGGGAGACATCCGCGGCGGATCGATGATCGTCGGGCTGCGCCGCGGGGAGGAGTTCCAGCCCCAGCCGCCGGCCGAGACCACCCTGTTCGCGGGCGACGTGATCATCGCGATCGGCACGCCGCCTGCGCTCACTCGCCTGGAGGCGCTTCTCGAGGAGCGAGCCGCCTGACCGGCTCAGGCTCGCCGAAAGCGAGTCGGGCCCGCGAAGAACGCCGCCAGCGCTTCGTGGGTCGGGCCCGGCAGCTCGATCTGCGGCACATGGCCGCACTCGAGCTCGAGGTGCTTGGCGCTGGGAAGGGCGTCGGCCACGTGACGCGCGAACGCGAGCGGCACGAGCCGATCGTGGTGACCCCATATGAACAGCGCCGGCGGCTGGAGGCCCTGCAGGCGCGTCCAGAAGCCCTGCTCGCCGTGGGGCTCCTCGAGCACCACGTGGCGGGCGGCCGCGTAGAAGGCTGCTCTCCCGGAGGGCGTGAGGTAGGCGCGCAGGAACTCGTCGACCCCTGCCGCGGCCCAGCCTCTCTCGGCGTCGGGGATCATGCGCTGCACGATCGCCTCCACGAGCGGCCGCGGCGCCAGCTGCACGAGCCCGAGCTCCGGCCGGGTGAGGCGAACGAGCGGGCGCAGCGAGCGCCCAGCGCGCCGCCAGGCGAGCGAGGGGGCGAGCAGGCCGAGGCGCTCGACGCGGCTCGGGTAGCGCATGCCCACCTCGAGCGCGACGCGCCCGCCGAGGCTGTTGCCGATCAGGTGGACGCGCTCGAGCTCGAGCGCGTCGAGCAGGTCTATTGCGGCTGCGGCGAAGAAGCGCGCGTCGTAGGCGGCCCCGATCGGCTTGTCCGAGTCGCCGAACCCGGGCTGGTCGACCGCTATCACCCTGAACCCCCGCGCGAGCGCCGCCACGGTTGGCAGCAACGAGCCCTTCGTGGCGCCGAGACCGTGCAGCGCCAAGACCGGCGGGCCGGAGCCGGCTTCGAGGATCGACAGGCGCGCCCGCCGGGTGGCGATGCGGCGAAACCTCAGGCGCCCGGCACGCTCATCCCCGCTGGTCGCCGCAAGGAAGCCCACCCCAACGTGCATGTTGCGCCGGACCGATAGGCGTCCCGCTCGATAGGCCCCCAGGCCGCCGCGAAGGTCGAGCGAGAGAGCACGCCAGACCGGCGCATCGGCGGTGAGCACGGCGTCGGGCTGCCCGCGGACGGGCGCGAGCTCTGCGGCTCCGTCGGTTATGACCGCGTCCCACTCATCGCCGCCCTTGACCACGAGTCGAACACGGGTCACGCGCTGCCGCGCGTCGAACACGGAATCGTCATAGCGGCTGACGAGGGTCTCCATGAAGTCGGGCGCCGCCTGCGCCATCGCCGCCGTGCTCATCGCTGCCTCATGCCCATATCGTCGCAGCTCGTTACGGTGTCAGGCCAATACCCATTTGAGCGACTGGCGCAAATGACCACATGGGGGTGATGGAGAGTCACCCCCACGCGGGCGATGCTCCGCGCTGCCTGATGCATAAGACAGCCGCTCGAGCGACCGGGCGGACAACCTCCAGGAGGTCAGACCATGGCTAACGTCCTTTGCGTCCTCTACAACGATCCGGTCGACGGGTACCCGCCGAACTACCCGCGCGATGACATCCCGACAATCGAGCGCTACCCCGACGGCCAGAGCACACCGACCCCGGAAGGCCTCGGCTTTCGCCCCGGCGAGGTCGTGGGCTGCGTGTCGGGTGAGCTCGGTCTGCGTTCCTTCCTGGAGGAGCGCGGTCATCGCCTGATCGTGACCTCCGACAAGGACGCGCCCGACTCGGTCTTCGAGCGCGAGCTGCCGGAGGCAGAGGTCGTGATCTCGCAGCCGTTCTGGCCCGCGTACCTGACAGCCGAGCGGATCGCGAAGGCCCCGAAGCTGAAGCTCGCGCTCACCGCCGGCATCGGCTCCGACCACGTCGATCTGCAGGCCGCGATCGAGAACGGGGTGACGGTCGCCGAGGTCACCTACTCGAACAGCATCAGCGTCGCCGAGCACGTGGTGATGATGATCCTCGCGCTTGTGCGCAACTACATCCCCTCCCACCAGTGGGTGCTCGACGGCGGCTGGAACATCGCCGACTGCGTCTCGCGCTCCTACGACCTCGAGGGAATGCAGGTCGGCACCGTCGCCGCCGGCCGAATAGGGACCGCCGTCCTGCGGCGCCTGAGGCCCTTTGACGTCGGCCTGCACTACACCGATCGCCACCGGCTTCCCACCGATGTCGAGCAGGAGCTCGGAGCGACGTTCCACCCTACCCCGGAGTCGCTCGTCGAGGTGTGCGACGTGGTCACGATCAACGCCCCATTGCACCCGGAGACCGAGAACCTGTTTGACGCGCAGATGCTCGCGCGTATGAAGCGCGGGGCCTACCTGATCAACACCGCCCGCGGCAAGATCTGCGACCGCGACGCCGTCGCGGAGGCGTCTCGCAGCGGCCAGCTGGCGGGGTACGCGGGCGACGTGTGGTTTCCGCAGCCGGCCCCCAGGGACCACCCCTGGCGCACGATGCCCCACAACGGAATGACCCCGCACACCTCCGGTACGAGCTTGTCCGCGCAAGCCCGCTACGCGGCGGGCGCGCGGGAGATCCTCGAGTGCTGGCTGGACGGCAGGCCGATTCGCGAGGAGTACCTGATCGTCGACGGCGGGCGCCTGGCGGGCACGGGCGCGCACTCCTACAGCGTTGGCGACGCGACCGGAGGATCGGAGGAGGCCGCGCGCTTCACGAACGCTTAGGGGGCCGGGTCGTTCGCTGCAGCGGGGATCGACGGCGTGCGGACGCCGCCGCCTACGTGCACGGCGGCGGCGTCCGCGAATTGATGTGGCGCTATCCGCTCAGCTGTTGCCCCGCGGGCAGAGCGTCGTCTTGGGCACGCCCGCACACCGGTTGGGCATCGTCGGCTGGGGCTGCGGTGTGGGCGTCCTGCCTTTTTCGGACACCGCCGCGAGTCCACGTGGCCGGCGCGCGGCATTCGCCCACGACGGGGGCGTGCGCTCGGCGCGCGGTCGGCCCCGTGTACGCCCAAAGGGACGACACGCGGTGCCCGTCTCGGGCGGGTTGATTGCACCTGAGATGCAGTCGCCTATCACATTTCGGGCAATTGCTAGGCCGTTCGTCCACCAGCGCTGGACGGCGGCCGCGCAAGGTGCATGCTTGGACGATCCTACTGCCGCGCGCGGTGAGCGATTCAGGACAGCAGAAGCAGCGCACAGGCTGCGATCGCAACATGTGAGTCGCCCGCCGCACACCCAACAGCGTGGCCAACTGACCCAGGAGATAGTTACGTGCAAACGCTTACCGCCCCCCCCACCTCGCCCCGACGCGGTTCCTCGCCTCACTACGACACTGGCTCGTCACTTGGCAGACTGCTTGCCCAGGACAGTCCGGATCAGATGACGAGCCGCCATGACCCGGAAACGCTGATCGCTCGCGCCGTACCCGTCGACCCATACACGGCGTGGCTCAGCCAGCGCGAAGCCGAGCGACGCGCCTCGCCCGTGGCGGCAGCCACGCGGCCGGCGGGCTGCTTTCGCCGAAACCAGTCGACCAAGGCTCCCTGGGAGCCGATCCTCGTGACGCTGAGTCCCGATACCCGATAGGTCGACCCGCCGTGCTGTAGTGCGCGACCCAGTTGCCTGATCGCCGCCGTGAACCGGCGAGCAGGGCCAGACTGGGTCGTGGAGCAGACGCGAGGTGGGGGGCGCGGCGGACCGCCCACCTCGCCGCGCTGGCCGGGCGACCGGCGGCCCCGCCCAAAGCGATCGCTCGCGCAAACCCGCGACACTGATCGGGCCAGTCCCAGGAGTATCGATCGCGCCACTCCGACCGATCGGCGTAGCGCTCGATCCAAGAGCGATGAATCCAGGCGTCGGGGCGTCCTACCCATATGGCTCGCTCGCCGGCTCGCTCGCACCCGGGCGCTGGTGCTGGACGGCCCGCCATATGACCGATCTCACACCCGTCGCAGCGGCGAGAGAGTAGAAGTGGCACAGGCGCGAAATCTCCCCGACCCACTACCCAGATGACCGTTCTGCTCGCACCCAGCCAGACCATCTCAGAGGCTCCGCTGCCGGCGCTTGACGTTCGCGCCCTCGCGCGTCGAGCCGCGATCCCGGCCACGGTGTGCGCGGTGGCGCTGCTTTGCGTGATCGTCGGCGGTGGCCGCGTGCACGCTTTCGTCGATGGGCTGCGGCGGGGGCTCGGCGTGAAGCCCGGCTGGGCCGGACTTGGCGTAGCCTTCGAGTGCGTATCGCTGGCCGGCTACGTCGGGCTCCTCTCCCTGGTCGCGGGTCGTGCCACGGCGCGCATCGGCGCTCGCGAGAGCGCTCAGATCACACTCGCCGGCGCGGCGGCCACACGGCTTCTCCCCACGGCCGGAGCCGGGGGGCTGGGGCTGACGCTGTGGACGCTGCGACGCGCGGGTCTGCGAACCCCCGCGGCGACGCGGACTCTGCTCGCTTTTCTGGTCCTGCTCTGCTCGGTGTTCCTCGGCGCGATGGTCGCCGCGGGAGGGCTGCTGACGCTGGGGCTCGTGAGCAGCGGTGGGCCGGCCGAGCTGAGCGCAGCCGCGGCCGGCGCGGGGTTGCTCGCGATCGCGCTCGCTCTCACGCTGGCGTTTCTCGTCAACGCCGATCGGGAGGCCGTTGGCCAGCACGATCGTGCCGGGAGCCGCTTGCCGCGATTGCGCGCAGGCGCCAGGCTGGCCGGAGAGGCCGTTCGGGACGCGTGCGGACTACTGCGATCGGGCGACCCCCGGCTCGCGGGAGCACTGGCCTACTGGATGTTCGACGCGGCGGTCCTGTGGGCGATGCTGCACGCGCTTGGGCTCTCGCCTGCGGTAGCGGTGGTCGTGCTCGCCTACTTCGTCGGCCAGCTCGCCAACACCGTGCCGGTGCCCGGTTCCGTAAGTGGGGGAATCGCGGGCGTCCTGGTCATGTTCGGCATGCCCGCGGAGCTCGTCCTGCCGTCGGTGCTAGCCTACCGCGCGATCTCCGTCTGGCTCCCGGCTCCGGTCGCAATCGCGGCGGTGCCAGGGCTGCGCGCGACGATCGCGCGCTGGGCGCGCGAGGACGCTACGCCGGCGGGGGAGTTGCCCCTTACCCCTGGGTCGGCTCGTGCCTGTCGGTACGGACATATGTAACAACGGCGCCGGCCATCTTTGGCCGGCGGACCATATGGCCACGCAGATCGGGGGCGGACGATGCTCGCATGGCTCTCGAGCCCCTTTCGGCCGTGGAACTTGCGCAGACGCCCACGTTGTTCGCCTGCTTCATGGGCTACATCGACCGAAGCTACAAGACGGTCGGCGAGCTGCTGGCGATATATCGGGAGCGTAGCAACGTGCTCGACGCGGCCGAGGACCAAGCGGACGATCTGCGGGTTGACCGTTTCATGGAGGACATGGCGAGCAAACAGTGGACGACGGAGGTGGTCGTTCGGATAGGCATCTTCGATGGCACCCTGCTCGTAATCGACGGAATACATCGCGCTATCGCATACCTGGCATGCATCGAGAAGGGGGTCAGCCCCGAGATGCTGCCAGCGCTGTGCGTCGACTGCTGAAGAGCGCGCGCGAGGGCATCGCTCGCGGCCGTCGCGTCGCTGAGGGAGAGCCGGACCTGCCGCGTCCCGGTCCGCGATGGTTTCACCATCGTTTGGGCACGTACGGGATACTCAGCGGAGTATGCCTGACGAGTCCACGAGGTTCGACCCAGTGGAGCTCACCCGCCGCGCGTTCGCTGCGGCCGACGCTGGCGACGTCGACTCGGTCATGAGCTTTGTGAGCCCGGACTCCGTGTGGGACGCGTCGCGTTGGGGGTTTGGAACCTACGAAGGTCGCAGGCGGATCCGCGGCTTCCTCGAAGATTGGATGGGCAGCTTCGCGGAGTTTCGCCGTGCCTCCGAGGAGATGGTGGATCTCGGCAACGGCGTCGTGTACGCGGTCGCCGTCACGATGGCGCGCTCGGTCGGCAGCCGAGATCAGATTCGACTGCGCGGCGCGACGGTTTGCCGGTGGGCAGAGAGTGTGGCGATGCAGGTCACGTACTATCGCGACCCCGACGAGGGCCGTGCCGACGCCGAGCAGCTCGCCGACTCAGCAGGCTAGGCTCGCGTCGCCTCCCCCCTCGAGAACCAGAACGCCCTCACCAGCAAGGGCCGCCCAGCCCTGCGGGACGGCGCCGAGACCGGCACCTGTTTCCGGATTCCAGCGCTCCGCGTATCCCGACCCGATGCAGCCCAGCACCAGCTTCTCTGCCAGCCTGCCAGCCTCGAGGGGGCGTTCTCGGCGCTGGGCGGCGACCATCACGAGATAGACCTCCTGCGGCCATGCGTCGCCTCGCCAGTAGCTGCTGGGGTCGTAGGAGGGTTCATCGGCAGCCGACCCCGACGGTCCGTGGGCTCGCCAGAAGGAGCGCGGATCGAAGATCTCCGCGAAAGCGGCGTCAACATGCCCGGAGTCCCCGCTGACGAGCAGCGGGAACAGCGCGTCGAGCGTACGCACCGCCGAGGAGCTGGCTGGGCCGGCGAGGCAGACGTCGCTCCACGTGCGTAGCGAGTCGACCCAATGGGCGTCGATCGCCGCGGCCAGCGCAGCGGACTTCGAGAGAAGACGATCGTTCGCGGTGCACTCGCCCAGCTCGCGAGCGTTGAACGCGACCAGAGCGCTGAAACCCGCCGAGGCGACGTCGAACCCCGGATTCGCAACCGCGGCGCCGTCCTGCAACCGAATCGACCGAACCAGCTCTCGCTTCCTGCGGTTCCAGCGCCGCTCCCTGAACGATGCCGCCTGCCACCCATCCCAGCGGGGGCTGTCGTCACATCCGGTCTCCCAAGGATGCACCACGCGGATCAGACCCGAGCCGGGATCCCGACGATGATCGAGGAGGTAGTCGAGCCCTGCCGTCGCGGCGGCATGAAGGTGCTCGACGGCGAACCCGCGCGCTGCCAGGACGCGCATTGCATGTCCATACATCGGCGGCTGGGTGATGTCCGAGCGGCCGGGAACATGCCACAGCGCGAGCGAGCGCCTGGGGTTCGTCCAATAGCCCATATGCGGCACGAAGCCGTTGGGGAGCTGCAGAGAGAGGACGCTCTCCAACTCCTTGACCGCCCGCACGTCGCCCAGACGACTCCACGCGATGGCGTGAAAACACGAGTCCCACAGCCACTGCCAGGGATACTTCCTTCGGTTGGGCATCGTGAAGCCCGGTGCGGGGACCCAGCCGCGCTCGAGCACGTCTCGACTGCTTGCCTCGACGCGCTCGCGTCGTTGCTGGGGCGGGGACTGCTGGTAGCGGAGCAAGCTGTCGGTGAGCACGCGCCGGCGATGGAGCGTCATCTGCCCGACGGTACACAGGCGCCGGTGTCGGCCCTCCAACGAGGCGCGGGCGCCGCGCGCGTGCGGGCGACGGCGCTAGAGCGGCGGCTCGCGTCCGAGCCAGCCTCTGTAGAAGCCGACGACGTCGGGCAGGAACTCGTGCACGACGGGGTAGCCGGGCTGCAGCGCCTCGACCTCGAGCTGCCGTGCGCAGGCGGGGCAGTAGTACTCGCGTATCTGCTGCAACTCGGGGTCAGGGCCGGCCATCTTTGGGTAGATCTCCAGAAGGGACTCGGCGGTCTCGCGCACATAGACCACCGCGTCCATCTTCCAGTTGCGGTTGTGGGCGCAGAAGTCGTGGCCGCAGTCGCAACGATGCACGAGCTGTCCGTCGGAGCGGCGGCGCACTATGTTGATGCCCTCGCCCGCCGGCAGCACGATCGGATCGTCGTAGCGCACGCGCTCCTGCAGCACCGCGATCCACTTCTCGAAGCGATCCGGATCCTTGTAGCCGGACTGGATCTCCTTGACCTCGCGCCGGGTCAGCCGCTCCTCCAGGAGCGCGGCCAGCGTCTCCTCGTCGAGCGCTCCGCCGGTCTCGCTCGAGGGCTGCTCGCCACTCTGCGGGTCGGACGCGGCCAGAAACGCGTCCGCCGCCACGTCGGGATCGAGCCTGCCGACCTGCGAGCGCTCGGCTTTGACCGTAGGCGTCGCCACGTCATACTCGAAGTCCTCGGGAAGGTCCCAGAAGCCGCGGTACTCCGCCGCCCAGCGCGGCGAGAGCCTCATCGACTCTGCGTACATCCTCTTGACCACCGCCGGGAACTCCTGGGCGAGAATGCGCTCGCGCTCTGCTGCCACCCATTCGCGCACTGGGATCGCGCGCTGAAGGCGCCGGCGCCGGAACGCGTCGCGGTCGGAGACGCCGTACACGGACTCGGCGAAGCGCGGCAGCAGGTGGCCCTGCTCGACGTCCTCGCGGACGCGCTCGGCGGACCTCAGGAGCGGATCGCCGAGCCCCGCGCCGCCCTTCATCACCGACAGGTAGAGATCTCCCGCGGCGAACGGCGCGAGCAGCGTCATCCCGTCCTGCTTGTACTCGCGTGAGCTGCCCTGTATCTCCATCAGCGCAGGGCTCTCGAAGTCGCCGTCCGCAACCGGGTAGGCCTCGCCTCGCCTGGCCCGCTCGATCAGATCGGCGCCGTGGATGTTGTGGATGTAGGCGGTTGCGCCCGGGTAGCCTCCAAACAGGCCGGTCGAGGAGAGCACGCGGCCCGTGCCGATGTTCTGCAGCTCCCAGAACGGAGTCTTGTTGACCATGAACAGCGACTCGAAGCTGGAGCCGCCGCGATGGCGTCCGGGCCCTCCCGAGGAGGCCTTGACCCGCCGCGAGAGGTAGACGAACGGAGAGATCAGCTCCCACATCTCGACGTCGCCCATGTCCCCCTCCGGGTTGAACATCGCGGCGCAGTAGTCGGTCCCGTCGAGCACGTACTTGGCGCCCATGCCCTGTGCGGAGATCTCGAAGTTCATGATCGCCGAGGAACTGCCGTACTGGTCGATGCCGCCGCCCTGCTGGACGTTGCCCGAGACCGAGTAGGCGGCGAGCACCTCCTCGATGAAGCCCCGGGCCTGCAGCGCCCGCGAGATCGTTCGGGGGAAGCCCGTGAACGAAGGCTGCAGGAACGCCCATGCGATCGCGGTCGAGCCCTCGGCGTCGCCGAGGTTGGCGATCGTCCCCTCCGGGAAGTTCGTGCTGATCGCGAAGTAGGCGCCGTCGTTGACCTTGTCGTTGCAGATCAGCGTCTGGGTGAACATCACCCAGATCGCCCCCTGCATTCCCGAGGGCGTGCAGTTCATCGAGTGCCAGCCCCACGCCGAGCAGCCGTCGTAGTCGAGCTCGTAGCTCCCGTCGCCGCCGATACGCACCTCGAACGGCGAGTGCATGATCACGTCCTGGCGTGCGCGACTGGGCAGCTGCGGCTTGTCGGCGAACTCCGCGTCGAAGCCCGCCGGGGAGCGGTAGCGGCCCGGCACGGTCATCTCGCGGATGCGCGCCTTGAACGAGCGCCGGCCCTCCTCGATCACCTCGCGGCTGAAGGCCTTGAAGCGCTGCGGACCCTCCTCCAGCAGGACGCGCTCGACCGCCTCGCGGATCATGTGGCAGCCGGCGAGCCGAGTGCGCTCATCGAGCATGTAGTAGGCGGACGCGCGCGTGCGCTTTCTGCAGCGCTCCAGGTGCCACGGCGCCAGCTCGTCGCGCTCGCCGATCTTCATGCACGGGAGGTCGATGCCGTCTTCGTAGCGCGTGGTCGGGCCGACGGGAACGCCGCCCGGCGTACTCGCGCCGATGTCCAGCACGTGCGTGACGCCGCCAGCCCATGCGATCAGCTCGCCCTCCCAGAAGATCGGCACGAACGTCTGGACGTCGGCGTTGTGCACGTCGCCGATCGTGGGGTCGTTGTTGGCGAAGATGTCGCCCGGCCTGATGCCCGGGTTGTCCTCGTAGCGGTGGCGCACCATCCACTTGATCGCATCGGACATCGTGTGGACGTGCACGATGATCCCGGTGGAAAGAGCGAGCGAATCGCCCTCCGGCGTGTACAGGGCAAAGCACAGCTCGCCCAGCTCGCGCACGATCGGCGAGGCCGAGATGTTGAGCGCGGTCTCGCGCGCGGAGACGAGGCCGCCGCGCAGCCTCGAGAAGAGCTTCTCGTAACCGATCGGGTCGGAGGCCATCAGCGTCAGTTCGCGCAGCCCGTAGTAGTGGCCGGTCTCCGCGAACAGCCGCTCGGACTCGGCGAGCATCTCCTGCAGCCGGCGCCCGTCCCAGCCGATGTTCGGCCCGAGCTCGCTCTCCGGTGTCGCCTGGGCGATGGCCATGGCGTCAACCTCCCATGTCGGTGAGGTGGAAGATCTGGTGTCGGTCCAGCTGCGCTCGGCGACCCGGGGGGATCGCCAGCGTCGTCGCGGTGTGCTCGACGATCGCCGGTCCGTGGATCGAGTGGCCCGGCTGCACGGTCTCGAGTTGGAAGACCTCCGTCTCTACGAACCCGCCGCGGCTCGCACGGCCCCAGTGGACGGGCCGCACGGCCTTCACGGGCGGCTTGCCGGGCTGTTCGGGAAGCTCCGGCAGCGCGGGCTTCTCGACGTCCACGGTGCCGTGCACGATCACGTGGGTAACGAGGTAGCCGAACTCGGGCGAGCGCGCCGAGGAGGCGTACATCTTGGCGTAGGCCTCCTCGAAGGTGGCGATCACCTCGTCGACCTGCGCGGCGTCGCTCAGCGCCGCGTGCGGGGAGACGAACTCGATGTCGTTGAGCTGGCCGTAGTACTGCATCCGCACCGCGTGCGTGAAGCGGATGCTCTCGCGCGCGATGGCGGACTTCTCGAACTCGATCGCTACGCGGTTCTGCAGGCCGAGCCACGCGGCCGTGATCATCGCGCCGATCCCTGCCCGTTCAGGCTCGCCGAAGGTGGGCAGCAGCGGCATGTCGACGGTCTGGTCGAAGCGGTAGTCGAAGTCCGCGCATGCGCAGCCGAAGGCCGAGAAGCCGGCCGCCCACGCTGGCACGAGCACGTCGCGGTAGATCACGCCCTCGGTGTACCCGGCCACGTGCAGGGGTCCGCCGCCGCCGTAGCAGAGCAGCGTGTAGTCGGCGGGCGAGTAGCCCTTTCCGAGGATGCGCCCGACCGCCTCGTTCTTGAGCGTCTGCTCGAACAGCTCGATCACGCCCGCGGAGGCCGCCTCGATGGACAGTCCCAGCGGGCGGGCGATCTGGCGCTCGATCGCGGCGCGCGCGAGCTCGACGTCGAGCTCGACGTCGCCGCCGAGGAAGTACTCGGGATTTAGCCGTCCGAGCACGAGGTTCAGGTCGGTGACCGAGACCGTATCGAGTCCGCCCTCTGGCCAGCACACGCCGATCCGCGAGCCGGCCGAGTCGGGTCCGAGCTCGGGCCGGTTGGAGTTGGGGTTGACTCGCACGAAAGACCCGGTCCCCGCTCCGATCGAATCGATCCGGACGAGCGGGATGTTGAGCATGAAGCGCGCGATGTCCGGCGTCTGCGTGATCTCGAAGCGCCCGTCGGTGATCAGTGCGATGTCGAACGAGGTGCCGCCGATGTCGGTGCAGAGGATGTTGCGCACGCCCATCCGCTCGGCGAGCGCGGCGCCGCCCACCACGCCTCCGACCGGCCCCGAGACGAGCGTACGCCCGAGCTCCTTGGCCTCGATCGAGACCGTGCCTCCGTGGGCTGCCATTACGCGCAGCTCGAACGGCGCATGATGGCGCTTGGTGACGTCGCGCACGGCCTTCAACGTTGTGCGCGAGGGCTCGGCCGCATAGGCCTCGATGACCGTCGAGTTCAGGCGCGGGAGATCGCGTCGCATCGGGTAGAGCTCGGAGGAGAGGAAGACCGGCACGTCGCCGTCGATCCCCCGTCTCGCCTTCTCCTCGGCGAGGATCGCAGCGACCCTCTGCTCATGGACGGGATTGCGATACGAGAACAGGAGCGAGATGACGATCCCCTCCACGCCTTCGTCGATGAGCGCGCTCGCCGCATCGTGGACGTCCTGCTCGCGCAACGGCAGCACCTCGTCGCCGAACACGTCGATGCGCCCGCGCACGCCCATCATCCGCTCGCGCGGGACGAGGGGCGCATTGTGGAAGTGGGTGGCCAGGTGAAGCCGATCGGAGTAGGAGGAGCCGAGGTAGGTCTGGATTCCGCGCTCCAGGCGCAGGTAGTCCTCGTGGCCGGCGGTTACGATGCAGCCGATCCGCAGCCCCTGGCGCTGCAACAGGCGGTTGAGCATCGCGGTGCCCGAGTAGATGCCAGAGACGATCGCTGGGAAGGCCTCGTCGGGCGAGGAGCCCCACTGCGCCAGCGCGTCGCATGCCGAGTCCATGAAGCCAACCGACTCGTCCTGCGGGGTGGTCTGCGCCTTGCCGACGACGAACGAGCCGTCCTGATCGACGATGAACGTGTCGGTCATCGTTCCGCCCGCGTCGATCGCCAAGACCCGGGGGATCGGCGCACGGCGGTCAGGCATTGAACCTCCTCCTTCCTCTCGCCTGCTCGCGCGTGAGCACTCGAGGGCTGGGACTCCCTAGGGTGGCGCGAGGTTACGTCGCGCGCACGCAGTCTGCCAGGGTCCTTTGCCGTGCCTCGGTGCGGCAAACTACTAATGGGTGGCTAGAGGCCACCGGCATGCGTAATCGGGCGCTCATCGGATGCTCGCGCCGCGCGAGGCAAGTGCCTCGCTGTCCACGAGCACCGGCCGGCGGCTCAGCAGACGCCGCGCGCTTATCGACACGGCGTGCGGCGCGCGGAAGCGCAGCACCACCACGCCCTTGACAGCGCGCAGTTCCACGAGTCTGAAGCCCGCTGCCGGCGGACGCGTCACGCCGGCGCGCAGGGGCGGGTAGCCAACGAGGTCGATCTCGCGCACGCGCACCGTCTGCCGCGACGTCAGCTGAGCCAGCTGCGGCTGGTAGTACTGCAGCGGAAGCGCGCCGATCACCGCGATCACGACCGAGCGCTCGGAGGGGCCGGACCGCAGCGCGTCGGCGACACCGCGCCAGTCTCCGCGCTGTAGCTGCGGGCGCGTGTCGACGGCCGCCACCACGATCAGGTTGCCGGTGCAGACAAGGATCGCGAGCGCGGCCCCGATGCGCGTCTCGCCGGCGACGAGCAACAGCGCGAGTGCCGCCGACAGAGGCACGTAGGCCGCGACGAGGTAGCGCGGGGTGAAGTAGTCGAAGCCGGCCAACGCAAGGGCCAGCGGCGCGAGCACGGCGAACGCGCCCACGGCCCCGCACAGCAGCGCGCCGGCGCGCTCGCGCGGTCTCAGACGACTCGCCAGCGGCAGCGCGGCGAGAATCGGGAGTGCCGCCAGCAGCAGGATCGAGCGGCCCAGGGGTCGCCCCGACTCGCCCAGCAGGTAGTACTGCGCGACCGCTTCCAGACGCCCGCCGAGCGGCCAGTTGGCGATCCAACCTGTGCCGCGCCCTCCCTGGGCGTGGATCAGCGGGAGCAGCGTAACGAACGTGGCCGCGACGGCGGCGACCGCGGCGAGCACGCGCCGCTCGAGTCCCCGCCCAGCGAGCAGCAGCGCCGCCTCGGGCGCGATCAGGAATACGGCAAAGTAGTGCGTCAGGAGCGCCAGCGCCGAGCACACGGCCCACGCCACGAGATTGCCCCGCGTCGGCGCAGAGCGCGCCCGCAGGAAGAACAGGAACGCGACCGATGCGAGCAGCACGAACAGCTCGTATGAGCGTGCCTCCTGTGAGTACCAGACGAACAACGGATTGCTCGCCACGAGCGCCGCGAGCACGATCGCGACGCGGCGCGAGCCCAACTCGCGGCCGATCGCCCACGTGACGCCGACCGTCGCGACGCCGGCGAGCGCCGATAGCGAGCGCAGCGCGAACACGCCGGTTCCCAGCACACGCGTCCAGCCCCACTCGGCCACGTAATAGAGCGGCGGCGTGTTCTCCACATGCACGACCGCGCTCAGGGTCGAGCCCAGCGAGGGGTGCAACACGCGCACCGCGGTGACGGCCTCGTCGTACCAGAGGCTCTGCTGATCGAGCGTGGCGAATCGCAGCGCGGCCGCGAGCGCGATCAGCAGCGCGAGCGGCCAGTATTCCGACAGCGCGCGCGCACGCTCTGCCGTAGTGGGCGCCGCCGCCCCACGATGCGGCGCCTGCAGGGTCGCATGGGCCACGCGCACAGACTAAAGGCGCGGGCTGCCGGCCCGCGCGTGTCGGGGGCCCGATGGCGTACCTGTCCAATTCCGGCCGGCTGGGCCGTCCAGTGGCGGGATGCTGTCCTAGCCGGCGATGCTGTCCAGCTCGGTCAGCGCGTCCTCGCCCAGGGTCAGCCCAGCAGCGGCGACGTTCTCGCGGAGGTGCGCGGCGGATGACGTGCCAGGGATGAGCAGGACGTTCGGAGAGCGCTGCAGCAGCCACGCCAGCGCGACGGCCATCGGCGTCGCGTCAAGACGCGCTGCGACCGATTCGAGCTCGTCGGACTGCAGTGGAGTGAAGCCGCCGAGCGGGAAGTAGGGCACGTAGGCGATGCCCTGCGCGGCGAGGGAGTCGATCAGGTCGTCGTCGACCCGGTGGGCGACGTTGTAGAAGTTCTGCACGCACACGATCGGCGCGATCGACTGTGCTTCGGCGACCTGCTCGGCGGAGACGGTGCTGAGACCGAGATGCTTGATCAATCCCTCCTGCTGCAGCTGCGCGAGCACGGTGAACGGCCCGGCGATCGAGCCCGGAGTCGGGCTGTCGAACGCCCCCAAGCGCAGGTTGACGACGTCAAGAGCGTCCAGGCCGAGGTTGTTCAGATTGCCGTACACGCCCTCCCGCAGCTGCTCGGGAGCGAGCGCCGGGTTCCAGCCGCCCTCGGCGTCTCGCAACGCTCCGACCTTGGTGACGATGCACAGCCCGTCCGGGTAAGGGTGCAGGGCCTCCTTGATGATCTGGTTCGTGACGTACGGGCCGTAGAAGTCGCTCGTGTCGATGTGCGTGATACCCAGCTCGACCGCCTCGCGCAGAACGGCCACCGCAGCGTCACGATCGGCCGGCGGGCCGAACACGTGCGGACCAGCCAACTGCATCGCGCCGTACCCCACGCGAGTCACGGTCAGATCCTCGGCCATCGTGAAGGTTCCGCCGGGAAGTGTGTCCGCTGCCATGAGCTCCTCCTTGTTGTCGCAGGTCCCTACCGACGCCCGATCACTTAATGCGCCGCTCCAGCCGCGAGCAGATCGTTCATCCCTCGGACGCCCACGACCATGGGCCGGTGTGTCCAGATATAGCCGGTCGCCGGATACCTGCTGGCGGCCCCGCGCTTGACCCTGTTTGTAGGGTCCTCGCAACCTTGGCGGGGTATGAGGCTCAACCGCGAGCGCGCTTGCGCCCTGTCCGCGCACCCGAAAGCGCGCAGCGCATGGCCACGAGGAGGCCGCGGAGGTCTAGGAGGTCTACCTTCGGCTGAGCCGCCCTCAGGGGCGGATGCCCGCCGTGGCGGCCTGGGCCACGCGTCGTCCCAGCTCGCGCACCTGCTCGTCCGACAGCTGGCCGACGACGAGGCCCGCTTGCTCGAGCTCTCGACGGACGTTCACGGTGGCTCGGACCGTGTCGACGGCCATAGCGAGTTTGGTGAGCGCGCGGCTGACGAGCGGGTCCTCGAGCGAGGTCGCGCCGTCCTGCGTGGGCTTCAGCAGCCAGGAGCGAAGGGCCTCAGCCTCGGGCAGGGCGAGCTCGACGGCGATCGTGGGCGTAGCCTCGCCCTCGACGTCCCCGACGTGCTCGTTCGCCTCGGCGGTTGCTTGCTCTGTTGCTTGATCTGTTGCTTGCTCGGTGGTGGTGCTCATGACAATCTGATCGGTGACGGGGTCAGGGGCGGAAACCCTCCGATGTCCGTATCGGCAGTCGCGCGGCGCTACTGAAGCGATCTCGCCGCCGCTCGACAATCGCGCCAAACGGCGCCGACCCGGATCCTTGGCGGTCAGCTCGAGCGGGCTCGCGGTCGACGATGCCGGGCGGATCTTCGTCGAGAACGCAAAGGGTCGCCTGGCCGAGACGGGCCGCGGGGAAGCCTCCTTGCCGGACGCGCATCTCGACGAACAAGATGTCGTGGCGATGATGGGCGGCTCGAGAAGGTGCCCGAGCACGTGCACCAATAACGTATTGACTATGGCGCCGCTTGATCGCTTCGCCCGCCAGGTCCGTAGCGGCGTCGAGCTCGTTGGCGCCACGGGGCCCCAGTTCCTCCGTCCGCTCGTGCTCGAGCTCGCATCGCATCGGCCGATACGCGAGGTGCTTCCCGGCGTGCACCATTGGACCGCGATCCACCCGAAGATTGGGCTGCCTGTTGACTCGTATTACCTCGAGCCCGCAGGGGTGATTCTCGACCCGATGGTGCCGCGCGAGGGCCTCGAGTGGTTTGAGGGGCGAGAACCTCCCAGCCAGGTCGTCCTCACCAACCGCCACCATCTCCGCCACAGCGAACGCTATGCGGAGACCTTTGACTGCCCGATCCGCTGCAGCGACGCCGGCCTGCATGAGTTCGAGCAGGGCCCGACGGTCGAAGGCTTCGCCTTCGGGGATGAGCTCGCACCGGGGATCACCGCGCACAAGCTGGGAGCCATCTGCCCGGACGATACCGCGCTGCACGTCCGCACCGCCGGCGGCGACGCGCTCGCCTTCGCTGACGGTGTTACACGGCCACGGGGCGGCGGGCTTGCGTTCGTCCCCGGATTCCTCATGGGCGATGACCCAGCGGCGGTGCGGACCGAGCTGCGTGCGTCGCTTCACAGGCTGCTCGACCTCGATTTCGACAACCTCTTGTTCGCCCATGGCGAGCCGCTCATTGGGGGAGGCAAGACCGCACTGCGCGAGTTCGTAGGGGACGGATGACCTGGGTCGGCCCGGCGACTATTTCCGGTCTTGGCTCCGGATGTGGGCCCGCTCCGCCAGCGCAGCTGCCGTGCACCACCGATCGCAACCCGTAGTTCGCTCGGATAGCAACAGCCGCGCCCGAGAGTAAAGCAGAGGGCAGAGCGAGGATAGGAGGAGATGATGTACGCAAGCGTGCGTCACTACACGATCGGTGCCGGCTCGGTTGACGCGCTTATGCATCGCGTCGATGAGGAGTTCGCTCCCGCCATCAGCCAGGAGCCTGGCTTTGTCGGCTACTTGATGCTCGACACGGGCGACGCCACGGTGGAGACCATCAGCATCTTCCATGACAAGGGATCCGCGGAGCAGTCCAACGAACTTGCTGCTGAGTACGTGCGCGAGAACCTCGGCGAGTTTGAGTTGACACGCACGGCGCTCAGTGGCGGGGAGGTTCTCGTGAGTCGGGTCACAGGGGAGGCGCTCGATGATGCGCACCGATGGCGCAGCGGGCGAGCGCGGCAGCACTCTCCCTGAGACCGGGAAGATGCAGGTCGCGTCCACTCCACCACAAGCCGCACCAAGTCAGGCTTCTGGCGACGTACCACCTCACTGGTTGTGGCGCGAGGGGGCGCCGAGCGCCGTTGGACGCTCACGAGTCCCTGTCGCGATATCGAAGTCATAGGCGCCGTACTCTCCTTTTCAACCTGCCCGAAGCCGCACGCTGCATACCGGCAGAAAGTCTGCGACGCTGGTCTGGGTGCTTATCTAATGGAGGGGTTGACCGCCGATCCGGAGGACGCTCGCGATGGGCATAAGGGCTCTTACGTTCGACGTTATCGGCACGCTCTTCGACTGGTTTGGCACCTTCTCGGACGGGGTCCCGCCGCTGGCAGAGAAGTACGGCCTGACCATCGATCCCGGCGCATTTGCAATCGAAGCATGTGAGGGATACGCCCGCCGAGTGGCGCTCGCTAATTCTGAGAATCGATGGACGCCGCCTGACACGATCCTGCGTGACTCAATCGCCGATCTTCTTTCGCGGGACCGAAGGCCATCATTCGCAGAAGTGGACGACTTCTTCGCGATCTGGCGCACGTTAGAGCCATGGGCGGATGTTCCGAGCGCGTTATGGGCGCTGCGCGAGAACTTTACTCTGGCGATTCTCTCAAATATGAGTATCGCCACCCAGTCGGCTCTCATCGCCCATTCCGACCTGCCGTTCAACCGCACGCTCTCGGCGGAGACCGTGCAGGCATACAAACCAAACGCGGCGGTGTACCAGATGGCGATTGCAAGTCTCGGACTGTGTCCAAACGAGATCGTGATGATCTCGGCGCATTGGCTGGCTCTGATCGCCGCACAGCGACGTGGGATGATGACCGCATTTGTCGCCCGTCCACTCGAGTTTGGATCCAGCAGCAGTGTTGACACGTCCGCCGACCCGGGCTTCGACATTAGCGTCTCTAGCTTCGCCGAGCTCGCCGGCGAACTCGATGCTCGGGCTAAGGTTTAGCCCCCCGATCGCGACGCGATTAGCCGATTTTGCCGCTCGCAGCCATCCCAGCACGCGCGAGTTCGAAGGCATCTGACCGCCGCTGGATCTCGTCCGGAGCATCACAGCGAGCGACGCCCGCATACGCGCTCGCATCCAGGCGAAACCGGGACAGCAGTCTGCTGGGCCGGCTACCCGCTGCGGGCTGCGAGGGCGGCACGCCGCGACTTCAATTTGGCGGGGTACGGTTAGACGGGTCGCAGACAGATAGGTGCTTGATGCCTGAGATCTACCGGTCTGGGTCGAGGTCCTCACCGCCCTCCCGCGCGATGTCGCGCCCCTGCTCTGCCCGCACCGCTCGCTCTTGTGCCTGATCGAGGTTGCGTCGCGTCTCACCACGGCGCTGCGCGCGTCGCCTTTGCCGACCCCGCATCGACATCGTCACCAACAGCACCACGAGCACGACACATATTGCGACCACGATCACGACGACGCCGCTGCCAACCGCGAGCGGGACAAGCCCGGTGCTGAGCATGCGCCTCCGCCTTTCCTTCAGGCCGTCGTCGGCGGTCTATGCCTTGTCGACGGCACTCTCCATCTTGTCCTTCAGGTCGTCGGCTGCGTCCTTCGCCTTGCCGACGGCGTGGTCGATGTGGCCCTTGACTTCGCCCTTGTGCTCCTGGCGTTCACCTTCGCGCTTGAGGTCGCGATCACCCTTCAGGGCTCCGACAGCCTGCTTCAAGCGTCCGGTGATCTTGTCGGTGTGCTCTCCCATTTCGGTCTCCTTCGTGCGTTAGTGGGGATCGTGGCAGATCGTGACTGGAGCGTCAGCGAATGACAACCGGTGCGCTGTAGTTGAAGACGTGTGCGCTGTCCTGGATCTGTATGAGCGCGCGGTAGAGACCGCGGTGAGGAATGCGCATGACACGGCTGAAGCGCGAGACGGTCGCGGTTCCGGCTTTCACCACCGTGCCACCCTCGTTCACGGACTTGTGCCCGGGCTTCAGGAGCTGAAAGCCGACCAGGGCGCCTACCTCGGCCGGCGCGACCGTGCCGTAGAGGTGGAAGAGCCCAGGGCGGCTGCCATGCTGCACATGGAAGGCAACCCTCACTGCGACGCTCTCAACTACGACGGGGCTCGCAACCAATGGCTTGTTGACCGTGACCACGAGCAACTGGGCGTTTTCAGACAGGCCCACAATGGGGAACGAGAAGCCTCTGGTCGCGGTCGTCACCTCGGGATTGCCGAACGCCTTGAAGCCACCGAGATACGGGAACGGGTTGACCTCCAAGACTACCCCGCGTCCGCCGCCGTCGGTGCCCGAGAGGTTACCGGCGACGAAGAACGGGCTCCCGAACACGACTGGGTTGGGGACGCCGGCGATCGCCAGCGAGAGTGGGATCTTCGGCGTCAAGAACGTGCGGTCCTGCCCGGCCGTCGCGATGGCCCCAAGGGCCACTAGCCTGTAGTGGTAGAGGGTGTTTGGCTGCAGTCCCGTAACGGCCTGGCTCACCGTGACTGCTCTGGTCCCATTACCCGCAGCAGCTAGAGGCGTCTGTGCGCCGTAACGCTTGCTGGTGCCGTACTGGAAAGCGAAGTTCGTGGCCAGGCCACGCGCGTTGATGGAGCCGTTCAAGACAGCCGAGGAGAACGTCACATTCGAGACGCGTCCCGTGCTCACGATGGGCGAAGCAGCCGCAGCGGCAACCACGGGCACCGGCAGAACGACAGCGCCCGCACCCAGGGCGAGGACCGCCACCAGGAGCGATATCGCCTTTGCGGCCGAGCTTGGCCTCATTCGCTCGACTACGCTCTCGAGCCGGGATTCACGGCACGCGGCCATACGGCCCTTCGCAGTCGCTGTCCTCCTGTGCGCCGCGCGGCGCTGAGTCTCGGGCCGTGGCATCGTTTAGCTCTCCGTTCGCGCTGGTAATACGAAGCTCCCAGGCTTGCAACGGTATGGACCGACCGGACCGCTGCCATCCGTAGAAGCTCGCACGCTGTCGGTAGCAATCCTGCTCGCTTTCGCTTAGCCCGGCGAAGCAGGCAGTGCGGCGTCTGCTGAGGCTGACACGCCCGAGGGGGCTCAACACGCACGCGGGCTAGTGTTATGGGTGCGATGCAGCGGAGACGGACGTCAATTCTCGCCGTCACCTTGGCGCTCGGCGCCGTTCCGGCCCCCGCGCTCGCCGCCCGGGGTGCCGCCCACGTGCGTCCGCGCGCCTTTGCTTCGTGCACGCGCCTTGTCGGCTACGCGCGGACTCACTTCGCCGTCACTCACGGCATGCCCGAGACCTCGCCGCGACCGCTGTCCGAACCGTCGATCGCGGCGCCGTCCCCGTCGGGCAGCACGAGTCCCCAGGCGGCGGCGCCCGTCGAAAACGCGGGCACCACCGTCAGCGGAATGTCCTTCTCCACGACCAACAACCAGGAGCCGGGCATCGAAGAGCCGGACATCGTCAAGACCGACGGGTCCACCATCTTCGCCGTCGAGCAGGGCACGCTGCACGCGGTCCTCGCCAGCGGCCCGGCTCCGCACCTGGCTGGCTCGCTTCCGCTCGGCAGGACCGGATACGGGGCGCAGCTGCTGCTGCGCGGCAGCCGCCTGCTCGTGATCTCCGGCAGTGAGGTGCTGCCGACCGGCGTCGGCGTCGCGGTACCCGCGCTCCCGGCCGCTGTCGGAGGCCAAGCGTCTGCGCTCTCAGGCATCGCCCCCGCCGCACTCGCGCTGCCAACGTCTCCCGTCACCTCCGTCCCGTCGATCGCGCCCTCCCCCTACTACTACGCCGCCACCACCACGATCACCGAAGTCGACGTTCATGATCCTGCCGCTATGAAGGTGGCGCGCACAATGACCGTAGAAGGCACATTCGTGGACGCCCGCCAGAACGGCGCGACCGCGCGGCTGGTGATCTCCTCGGCGCCCCGCGCGATCACCACCCCGGCGCTGCGCGCACACACGTCGGGATGGGTCCCCGCTCGGCGCTTCCACAGTTACATCACGGGCCACCACTACAAGCGCCCGGTCGCAGCATGCTCCGACGTGCGCCGGCCCGCGCAGTTCTCGGGCATCGGCATGTTGTCGATCCTGACGATCAACCTCGACCGCGGGCTGTACGCGACCGACAGCACCGCGCTGATGGCCGACGCACAGGTCGTCTACGGGTCGAGCAGCAGCCTCTACGTGGCAACACAGAGATGGATCAACCCCCTGACGCCGGCGACCAACGTACCCAGCTCCCTGGAAACCGTGATCGATCAGTTCGACGCCACCAACCCCGAACACACCACGCTGATCGCCTCTGGAGGGGTCCCGGGCTACCTCCTGAACCAGTTCTCGCTGTCCGAGTACAACGGCTACCTGCGGGTGGCGAGCACTAGCCTCCCGATCTGGTGGAACGCAACGCTGCCGCCGCTCAGCCAGAGCTACGTGACAGTGCTCGCCAACCATGGCGGCGTGCTGGCGCCGGTCGGTCAGGTCGCGGGCCTGGGCGCCGGCCAGCAGATCTACTCGGTGCGCTTTATCGGCGACGCCGGCTACGTGGTCACGTTTAGGCGCGTCGACCCGCTCTACACGATCGACCTGAGCTCCCCCACATCACCACGCGTCGCCGGGCAGCTGGAGCTCGAGGGGTACTCGGCCTACCTGCATCCTGTCGCTGAAGGACTCCTGCTCGGAATCGGGCAGGAAGTAGGGCCGGAAAACGAGCCCTCCGGCGCGCAGCTCGAGCTCTTCGATGTCTCAAACCCCGCCGCGCCGCGGCTGCAGGCGCGCGCGAGTCTCGGGAGCGGCTCCTCATCGCAGGTGCAGTACGACCATCACGCGTTCCTGTTCTGGCCGCCCACCGCGCTCGCCGTGCTACCCCTCTCGATCTACTCAACGACCCCCGTCTCTGTGCCGCCCCCGCCGCAGCCGCTGCCCGCGGCCGGCTCCAGCGGCGGCCAGGCGTCGACAGGGGAATCCACCAGCGGGTTCGTCGGGGCGATCGGCTTTCGCGTCGATCGATCCGGCATCACAGAGGTCGGGCGGATCGCCCACGACCCGGTCAATGGCACAAGCCCGCAGATCGATCGCTCGCTCGTGATCGGCCAGCAGCTGTTCACCGTCTCGAGCGAGGGGGTGATGGCCTCGAGCCTCGCCACGCTCGCACGCCAGGCCTTCGTGACGTTCGCCTCGCCGCCGCCCGCGGGCGGCGGAACCTCCTCCTCGCCGCCCGGCGCGCCGTCCGGCTGACCCGACCATTTGCCCGAAGGTCGAACCACCCGGGTCCACTCCAATCTTCGACCGGCGCCCACAGGGGATCAAACAGGATCCAGCGCTTTCGCTTCGCGTGGATGCGAGTGCATTGCCAGACGCAGCTCATGCTGCCGCAATGGACGAGCACCAATCGTCTCCTCCGGCGCTCCCTGGACTGCTCCTTCCCATGGCGGAGCAGCAGTCTGCGGTGTTGGTGCCCGGACGAGTGCTCGTCGTCCAACTCGACGGCGTCGAGCTCGCCTACTGGAACGCTCGCTCACCCGGCGAAAGCAGCAGCGCGGCGGTGTGCTACTTACGCCCGATCGTCGTCGAGCCACACGCACGCTCGACCTCGCACCTGGCCGGTCATGCAGCGTTGCCGTTTCCCGACGGCTCCTCCACGGCCACGTCCAGATCCCGGCCGTAGCGATGGCGGAAGGCCAGTGCCGCCACCAGGCCGACCGGAAGCGGCAGCCAGTAGGAAAACACCCGGTAGGCGAGCGTCGCGAGAGCGGCCTCGGCCGCACTCACGCCCGCCAACACGAGCGTCGCCGTCAAACCCGCCTCGACGAAGCCAAGTCCCCCTGGGGTAAGCGGAATCTGGGCGAGGATCTGTGCAACGCAATAGGCGACTATCACCGGAATGATCGACGGGCGCGAGCCCACGGCGGCGAGCGCGGCCATCAGCGTGAAGAGGTCAAGCAGCCACAGGCCGACCGTGAACAGCACTGCCTGCCACCAGCGATCGCCGAGCGCATCCAGGATCGCGTCGCGTTCACGCAGCACCCGGTCGGGCAGGTCGCGGGAGGGCGGACGCCCGCGCAATATCCAGTTGCGCAGGCGCTGCAACGCTCCCACGACCGCACGCAGTAGCCGCTCGCTCCCCAGCAGCGCGGCGCTGATGGCGGACAGCGCAATGAAGAGACCAACGCCGACCCACAGGGCAGCCACGAGTTTCTCTGACACCGCCGTGCTGCCCAGCAACACGAACGGGAGCGCGATCACCGGCAGCGCGAGCAGGGCCGCGAAGGTCAGCAGCGACGAGGCGGTCAGGCCGCTGGCCACGCGCGCACCTGGTATGTCTGCGCGCACCAGCATGGCGTACTCGACGCTCACGCCCGCAGCTCCGCCGCCCGGCACGACACGCTCGCACGCGCCCCCGGTGAGATAGCCGGTCACGACGGGGAACCAGGCCTCGGCGCGGAAGGCCAGGCGCTGCATGGCGCACCCGCAGAAGACGCTACCGGACTCGAAGGCTGCCATCACGACGAACCAGACCGGCTCGATCTCCCTCAGTCGCGGCCACTGCGCGAAGACCTCGCTGAGCGTCGGGGCCAGCAGGAAGAGCGAGAGTCCCGCAACGGCGAACAACGCCACGCGGCGCGCCAGCTGCGCGCCCGAGCGAGGCTCCAGCACCGCGGCGCCGCTGAACTCAGGGATCACGAATCACTAAATGGTTGCGCTGGTGTGATGCCGCATCTTCGGCCTCGTGGTCCTGAGCGAGCCAGAAGGTCCGACCGATTGCCCGGTGAGCATGGGCGAGCAGCGCCGGGCCTGCGGGCCTCGCGGCCGCCGGTCCCAGTGCTCGCCTTGACCTCCTGGCATCAGTTCTCGCCCCTTGCGGCGGGGCGGCTACAACTCTTCCTCTTCCTCTTCCTCGGCCTCGAGCTCGGCCTCGAGCGCAACGATGGCGATCCCCAGCGCCTCGGTGATCTTCACGGCGGCAGACATCGTCCGCGGCGCGCCGACGATCGGCGCGACGGCGACCAAGATGTCTTGAACCTGCTCGACTGTGACGCCGGCGTCCGCCGCAGGGCCAACGTGCATGAGATAGGAGGCAGCAGGCGCATCGACAGCCACGAGGGCAGCAATTCGCGCGATAAGGAGCGAGTTCTCGTCCAGTCCGCAGCGCGCGAGGGACTCCGCGGTCATTGCGGCGAGCATGTCGAGGACGGGGGTATCAGAGTCGGTCATCGTGGGCCTTTCCGGTTGTCTGTGCGGTGAAGCCGAACTGTCGCACACAGGGTTCCGCGGCGCATCGGCCCGACCAGCTGAATGCAGCTGCGTGGCGAAGCGGTCGTCGCTAGGGACGGGCTCGAGTGTGTCGCTGCGGAGGACGCTCGACAGCGCACACCGCGCGAGCTCAGAGTGCTGGCTCGCCTCTAGAGGCGACTCGCTATGTTCACCGAATGAGTTGGCAATGGCCGACCGGTGCTGCCTGCGGCTTTCTGATCGCGCTCATCACGACGCCGGCCGGCGTTTCGGGTGCTGTCCTGCTGTTGCCGGTGCAGCTGAGCGTTCTGCGCGTTCCGAGCCCGGCGGTGACCCCCACCAACCTGATGTTCAACGTCGTCGCGGTACCGGGTGGCCTGCTGCGCTTCTGGCACGAGCGCCGACTGTTCAACGCGCTGAGCGCGCTCTTGGTCGTCGGAACGCTTCCGGGTGTCGTCGTCGGGGCGATCATCCGCGTCGAGTACCTCTCCGGCGGACGCGCGTTCATGTTCATCGCAGCCGGCGTGCTGATGCCTCTCGGTCTGTGGCTCCTACTCGGCTCTCAGCGAATGGCTCCGAGCCGTCCCGAGCCGGGCCGGCGTGGTCGCGGACTGATCTGCCTGCTCGCCCTGGCGGTCGGCGTCGTCGGCGGCATCTACGGCATCGGCGGCGGGTCGCTACTCGCCCCCGTCCTGATCGCGTCGGGGTTCTCCGCCTATGAGGTCGCACCGGCCACGCTACTCGCAACGTTCCTGACCTCCATCGCTGGGATCGCGACCTTCGAGATCCTTCAGGCGACCCAGGGCGGCAGCGTCGCACCCGAGTGGATTCTCGGAATCTCAATGGGCCTCGGAGGCTTCGCAGGCAGTTATGTGGGCGCGCGCCTGCAGAGCCGTCTGCCGGAGGCGTCGCTGCGACGCCTCCTGGGACTGATCGCGTGCCTGGTCGCCGCGCGCTACACCCAGACCGCCATCCAGCAGTCCTCCAGCCGAACGCCCACCCCCGCCGTGAGCAGATAACACCCGGCCGCTCTCGTTGATCAGCCGACAGTCGTGGGCGACTTCAAGGCTGGGTCTGGGCGTAACGTCGCCCTTTACGCCGCGACGCTATCTAGCTCCGCGAGGAGTTGCTCGACGCGGCGGCGGATTTCCTCGCGTATCTCGCGCACGGTCTCGACGGGCTGACCCTTCGGATCCGGTAGGTCCCAGTCGACGTACCGCTTCCCGGGTATATACGGGCAGGCGTCTCCGCAGCCCATCGTCACGACCACGTCGGCGGATTCGGCGAGCTCGCTTGTCAGCAGGCGGGGCCGCCGATCGGCAAGGTCGATGTCGAGCTCACGCATGACCTCCTCCACCTCGGGATGAACGCGGTCGGCCGGCGTGGTCCCTGCGGAGAGCGCCGTGTGGCGGCCGTGGGAAGCGCGCTCGAAAAGTGCCTGACTCATCTGAGAGCGCCCGGCGTTGTGCAAGCAGACGAATAGAACGGTGGCCACTATCTGTCCTCGGCCTCAGGCGCAGGACTAGGAAGTCGGGGGTGCTCGCCTCGCACGAACTGGTACGCGAACGCGCCGAGGGGCGCGCCAATCAGAGGCCCCGCGAGGTAGACCCAGAAATCCTTCCACTGCCCGGACACCAGCGCCGGGCCGAACGACCGGGCGGGGTTCATCGACGCTCCCGTGAGCGGACCACCGAAGAGAGCATCCAGGGCGATCGTCGCGCCGATGGCTATCGCCGCCGGCGCACCGGCCGCTCGCGTGTCGGTCGCCACGCTCAGGATCACGAGCATCAACAGAGCACTCATCAAGCCCTCGACGATCACCGCCCGCCCGACGGCGATGGAGGGCACGGTCGCCCCGAGATCAGCCGGCTTGGCGGGCCAGACCAGCCAGAGCAGCAGAGCGCCCGCGGTGGCTCCGGCGAACTGCGCCGCGATGTAGGTGCCGGCATCACGCCCCGGTAGGTGCCGGGTCAAAAAGAAGCTGGTCGTCACAGCGGGGTTGAAGTGGGCGCCCGAGATGTGCCCGACAGCGGCGATGGCGGCGAGGATCACGAGGCCGAACACGAGACTCACTCCGACGGTCCCTAGCGTCCCGGCGCGTTCGGCGTTGGTGACGATCGCGCCGCATCCCGCGAACACCAGCGCGAACGCGCCCAGTCCCTCGGCGGTGGCGCGACGAGTCAGGCTCGGCACTTCGTTCACTTTGGAGCGTCGGCGGCGGGCTTGGGTTCGCGCTGCCCGGCATCGCATCCGCACCCCGCCTGGTCGCTCGCGCAACACTCCGCTTTCTCATCCGGCCCGCAGCAGGCGCGCAGGGGGTCTGGTGAGCAGCAGCTCGACGGAGCCATCTCTAACTCAGCCACGCGCGCAGGTTCTCGAGGGCATCGGGATCGACGTAGTAGAACGACCACAGTCCGCGACGCTCGGTGTGCAGCACCCCGGCGGCGACGAGCACCTTCAAGTGCTTGGCCAGGGCGGGCTGGGACATGTCGAAGAGTGGCAGAAGCTCGCACTGGCAGACCGCCTCCGGTGAAGCCTTCCGCAGCGCATCCACGATCAGGAGC
The DNA here is from genome assembly GCA_035314465.1 of Solirubrobacteraceae bacterium. GTDB lineage: Bacteria > Actinomycetota > Thermoleophilia > Solirubrobacterales > Solirubrobacteraceae > Palsa-744. Next base: position 75,361 of record DATFZM010000034.1, read on the forward strand.
CGTGTGGGATCGGCCAGCGCCTTCGTCACGATCGCCAGGCGGAGCGCCTCCTCAGCGGTGAGGTCGGGCTCTACGAGCGGAGTGCAGCAGCCGCCCGGCTGGCGTTCGCGCTCGGAGATCACGGGCACGGCGACGGTCATCACGAGGAACGATACCAAGCCAAATGGTTATGAATAAAAGACTACCCTGCGTAGTCCACTCGTTGCCCCTCACGCGGTTTATGGCGTCAGACTGGCCCCATGCTCACCGCCTTCGGTGTCATCGTCGTCACGTTCATGATGGTCATGTACGCGCTTGAGCGACGGGACTCTCGATTCATCCTCGCCTTCGCCTGCGGTTGCCTGCTCTCCAGTGTCTACGCCTTTCTCGCCGGCGTGTGGCCGTTCGGGGTGGTCGAGGTGATTTGGGCGGGTGTCGCCGTTGAGCGTTATCGCCGGGTCCGGGGGTGACCTCCGGCGAGACTCTCAAGCTGGTCGCGCTGGTCGTCCCGATGGGCCTCGACACGTTTGGTGTCGCCCTAGCTCTAGGGCTCGCGGGACTGCCGCGGGAGCACCGGCTCCGCGTCTCCCTCCTGTTCGCCGGGTTCGAGGCCGCGATGCCTCTCGTCGGCGTGGCGCTAGGTGCGCCGCTCGGACGCGCGATCGGAAGCGCAGCCGACTACCTCGCGGCAGCGCTCATCACCGCCCTCGGCGTCTACATGCTCCTGACCGAGAGGGGCGAGGACGACCGGCTGCTGTCGCTAACCCAGCGTGGGATGTTCGGTGCCGTGATGCTCGGCGCGAGCATCAGTCTCGACGAGTTGGCGATCGGCTTCAGCGCCGGGCTTCTGCGCCTGCCGATCCCAGCGCTGGTCATCGCAGTCGCTGCCCAAGCGTTCATCGTTACCCAGGTCGGGATTCGGTTGGGTAGCCGAGCTGGCGAAGGGCTCCGAGAGGGCGCGGAGAAGCTGGCGGGCTTGGCGCTCATCGCCCTTGGCGTGATCCTGATGATCACCCTCACCACCTGATTTCGTGGGCAATAATGCTCAAGCGTTCAGAAGCAATGGAGGGGATTCGTGCAGATTGGACTGGAGAGCTTGATCGACGCAAAGCTGGCGGCGTACGTCGAGGAGAGCCGCGACTTCTACGCGGCACGGGCGGCGAGCAGGAGCACCGAATCTCAGCCTGACCCCAGCACGCCGGAGGGGCTCGCGGAGGCGCGGGCCCTGGAGGTGGCGCGGGCTAAAGACGCTGCCACGGCGATGTCGTCCGCGCCCCCGTTAGGCGAGGCGCTTGCTGAGGTCGCTGGGCGGCGGGTGCCGGTGAGGATTATTGCTCCTGAAGCCGGGACGGCACGCGGGGTCTACCTGGACATTCACGGCGGCGGTTTCTACATGGGATTGGCGGCGCGCGGAGACGCGCTCAATCGCAGCCTTGCTAACGCCCTCGGAATCGCTGTGGTGAGCGTGGACTACCGACTGGCCCCAGAGCATCCGTGGCCAGCCGCGTCCGATGATTGCGAAACGGCGGCGCTCTGGCTCTTGGGTGAGGCCGAGACCCGCTTTGGAACTACACGCTTGGCGATCGGTGGGATATCGGCGGGCGCGACGCTGGCTATGGCGACGCTGCTGCGGCTCCGCGATCGCGGTGTGGGCGACCCCTTCGTTGGCGCAGTGCTGCAGTTCGGCACCTACGACATGAGCGGAAAGACACCGGCAGGTCGGCTGCTCGACGGCGAGT